>OMZO01000001.1 GCA_900315525.1 uncultured Prevotella sp.
ATTGGCCTCCTCGATAGAGTTGATGCCATTCTCCTTCAGAGCAGCAAGAACCTGGTTGATACGGCGCTCCTGACTCTCAAACTGTACTTTTCTAATCATTGTCGTATCCTCCTATTATTCTTTACGTGGGTCAATAGCCTTAACTGCACCCTGCTCCTCGCTTGTGCGACCATAAGAGCCGGTGAACTTCTTCAGGGCCTCATTGGCATCCATGCCGTTCTTGATAGCCTCCATCATCTTGCCGAGGTGTACGTACTCGTAACCACAAACCTCGTTGTTGGCATCGAGATACATCTTAGTGATGTAACCCTCGGTGAGCTCAAGGTAGCGGGTACCCTTGGCAACAGTACCATAAAGTGTACCAGTCTGTGAGCGAAGACCCTTACCCAAGTCCTCAAGACCAGCACCGATAGCCAGACCGCCCTCAGAGAATGCACTCTGTGTACGACCATAGACAATCTGCAGGAAGAGCTCGCGCATTGCGGTGTTGATAGCATCGCAAACGAGGTCAGTGTTCAGAGCCTCGAGGATGGTCTTACCAGGCAGAATCTCAGAAGCCATAGCAGCAGAGTGAGTCATACCAGTACATCCGATGGTCTCTACCAGAGCCTCCTGGATCACACCGTCTTTCACGTTCAGACTCAGCTTGCAAGCACCCTGCTGAGGTGCGCACCAGCCAATACCGTGTGTGTAACCAGAAATTTCCTTGATTTCCTTCACTGCTACCCATTTGCCCTCCTCGGGGATTGGTGCAGGTCCATGATAAGCGCCTTTGCAAACGCTACACATGTTTTCTACTTCTTTAGAATAAATCATTGATAAATATAAATAAGTTGTTAAACAAAAGTATTTATTTAGCCATTTTTATCTTATGCCATATTGTAGCCTACAAAATTACTCGATTTTCACGAACCATCCAAGTGTTCTCCAGTCTATTTAGAAATAATTAACATCAAAAATCGCTTTAGGTCAAAATATTATCTCGATTTTTTTGTATTTTTGCAACTCGAAATAGCAATTATGGAAGAGCAAGAGATAGACAAACGAGTAGAACGTGCCGTAGAGAATTTCATGGCAGGTTATGGTTGTTGCCAGAGCGTAGTGGCCGCATTTGCGGATCTGTATGGTCTCGACGACAACTTAGCAAAGAAGATTGCCGCAGGTTTTGGAGGCGGTGTGGGAAGGATGCGCATGATGTGTGGAGCCGTCTCAGGTATCGTCATGCTTACAGGCCTTGACTGCGGGCAGACAGAGGGTAGTGATCGTGAGGGTAAGTCTGCTTGCTATAAGGTTGTTCAGGACCTGCTGGCTCAGTCAAAACAAGAAAACGGAAGCCTGATCTGTGCAGAGATCTTAGGTCTGAAAGGCTACGAGAAAGCTGTCAATAGCTATCAGGCATCGCCACGCACGGCAGAATACTATAAGACACGCCCTTGTGCAGCAAAGGTTGAGAGTGCTGCCCGTATCTTTGCCGAATATCTCAAGAAGAAAGATTGATTCACACTTAATATTCAGACATATGACAATTGAAAATGTACACGCAAGAGAAATCCTTGATTCGCGTGGTAATCCTACTGTAGAGGTTGAGGTCATGTTAGAAAGTGGCTTTGCTGGCCGCGCTTCCGTTCCTTCTGGCGCATCTACTGGTGAAAACGAGGCTTTAGAACTCCGTGATGGTGACAAAGGTCGTTATCTTGGCAAAGGCGTTCTGAAGGCAGTTGAAAACGTCAACAAGATAATAGCTCCCGCCATCATCGGTATGAGTGCTCTGGAGCAGCGCAAGATTGATGCTAAGATGATAGAGCTTGACGGCACCCCCACGAAGAAGAATCTTGGGGCAAACGCCATCCTCGGTGTTTCACTGGCTGTGGCTCACGCCGCTGCTGCCTACCTGCAGATTCCTCTCTACCGCTACCTCGGTGGTACTAACACCTATACGCTCCCTGTCCCTATGATGAACATCGTCAATGGTGGTGCTCACTCTGACGCTCCCATCGCTTTTCAGGAGTTCATGATCCGTCCGGTTGGTGCTACTTCCGAGAAAGAAGGCATCCGCATGGGTGCCGAGGTATTCCACAACTTGGCCAAGCTCCTGAAGGCACGCGGTCTCTCTACTGCCGTAGGTGACGAGGGTGGTTTTGCTCCTAACTTCAATGGTATCGAAGACGCGCTGGACACTATCATCGAGGCTATCAGGGCTGCCGGTTACGAGCCGGGCAAAGACATAAGAATTGCAATGGACTGTGCTGCTTCTGAATTCGCTGTACAGGAGAACGGCGAGTGGTTCTACGACTATCGCCAGCTAAAGAACGGCAAGAAGAAGGATCCTAACGGCAAAAAACTTTCTGCAGCTGAGCAGATTGCATACCTTGAAGAACTTATCACAAAGTATCCTATCGACTCTATCGAAGATGGTCTCGATGAGAACGATTGGGACAACTGGGTGAAGCTGACCGAGAAGATCGGTGACCGTTGCCAGCTTGTCGGTGATGACTTGTTCGTCACTAACGTGAAATTCTTGGAAAAGGGCATCAAGATGGGAGCTGCCAACTCTATTTTAATCAAGGTCAACCAGATTGGTTCTCTTTCTGAGACCCTCGATGCTATCGAGATGGCTCATCGTCATGGTTACACCACCGTTACCAGCCACCGCTCAGGTGAGACGGAGGACACCACCATCGCCGACATCGCCGTCGCCACCAACAGCGGTCAGATCAAGACTGGATCCCTCTCTCGTACCGACCGTATGGCTAAGTATAACCAACTGATTCGCATTGAGGAGCAGCTCGGTGATCAGGCTAAGTACGGCTACACCAAACTGAGATAATACAAGCAAAAGCATCAACGAAAAGACTCCCGCTCGATTTGAGCGGGAGTCTTACGTTTTTTATAAGTGAAATCCTATACCCAGCATCAGGTTGTTAGGATAATAGAAGTCATAGAGGCTATAACCGATATGGAGATAGGATTGACGCAAGAGCTTGATCTTGAGTGCAAGGATCTCATAGAAGCCCTTCATGTCCTCCGTATGGGCATTGACGAAATTATGACCAATGCCAAAGTTGATAGTGAAATAAGGCATCACAAACTCTGCACGAGCTGAAAGGCCAAGAGCCACCCTTTGGTACCAAGGCGATAGGATGACATCATCTTTCGTTGGTTCTTGCTCCTGATCACCTACCGTTGTAGTCTTTACTTCCATGTTCGCACTACTATCGTAAGAACCATCGAGCGAAGCACCGACATTCAGCCAGTGGTTAACATGATAAAGGGGATTGAGCGTGAAACCTGCCACCCCATAGACTCCGGGAAGAGCGTAGGTACCAGTACTGGTATCCATCCCGCGACGCTTCCAAGCTCCATACAAGGTCAAATCCCACCCCCAGTGCCTGTCAAAAGCTGGCAACTCCCCAGATGAGTGGTGCTTTTCCTCACGATTAATATAATAGGCCACACTCGCCTTTGCCCCCACAGCATTGAGTCCCGCATTGGGAATGGAAGTATTACCATTACTATAATGAGAAACAGAAGCACCAATATTCAGGTCCCAATTCCGCGACAACATCCAGCGCAGGTAGAAGCCCAAATCGATATAGGCCGTCAGTTTTGAACCAATCACACGATTCTCTGGATTCGTATCCCTGTCATAGGTCTTCCAACCATAAGTCAAGCCAAAGTCCCACTCATAGTTCAGAGACAACCGCTGTGACAACGTCTTGACGGTAGCGCCCTGAAACAGATAGAGAGAAACGGGATTACCCAACTGGGGATTGAAACTATGAAAAGCAAGACCTGCTCCCTGATAGACACCTTTATATATTAAAGCCTGCTCAGAGCCCTCTGGCGGTGCAAATGCATATTTCAGACGCGCCACGAAAGAGTGGTTCATGGTGCGCACCTCTGTATTAAAGCCTTTTAGGAAATCATTGGTATGGAGAAGCCGCCCCGGAACAACCTCGACTTCTATACGGTGAATGGTAGCACTATCTTCAGAAATAGCATGGGCAGCAACGGAAAAAGCCACTGCTGCCATGCATATTGAAATCATGCGGAGACGGAGAGTTCCTCCGCAGGTCATGCCATCCAACAATTACTTGTCATTTTCTGGTGCCTGACCGATTAAGTCCATAAACTCATCGAGCTTCGGCGTAATAATAATCTGGGTACGGCGGTTGCGCTGCTTGCCAACCTCAGTATCATTGCTTGCGACGGGATTATATTCGCCACGGCCACCTGCTGTCAGGCGTTTTGGATCAACGCCATAGTCATTCTGCAGGGCCTGAACCACTGAAGAGGCACGCAGCGTGGAGAGATCCCAGTTATTACGGATGTTTGTCTTCTTGATGGGCACATTGTCTGTGTTACCCTCGATGAGCACATCATAATCCTTATAATCCTTGATAATCTTGGCTATCTTCGACAGGGTTTCAGCGGCACGGCTGTTAATCTCATAGGAACCGCTCTTATAGAGCATGTTATCAGCCAGCGAGATATAGACCACACCCTTGAGCACCTGCACATCGACCTCCTTCAGCTCTTCCTTGGAAAGAGAACGGGTGAGGTTGTTCGTCAGCACCATGTTCAGAGAATCGCTCTTCGACTTAACCTCTACCAAGTGACGGATATACTGGTTTGACTCGTTGATCTGATCGACAAGTTTCTCGATAGAAACGTTATTCTGACTAGCATTTGTCAGACTCTTGTCGAGTGACTGCTGCAGGGCAATATAAGCCCTCTTCTGCTCTGCCAATGCCTGTTTCTGGGCAGTGAGCTGCTCTTCCAAACTAGCAACACGAGCATTCTTGGCAGCCAGGTCTTCACGCGCTGTCTGCAAGCTCTCTGTGAGCGATTTATTCTCTGTCTGGCAGTTCTCCAGATCTTTCTTACTGGCACAGCCCGTCGTCATCAGACTGACGGCAATTGCCATAAAAATCACATTCTTTTTCATACCTTATTCTGTTCAAAATAGATTTTACGACTGCAAATTTAGTGATATGCTGCAAAAAACAATGAAAAAATGACGGGTATTAGAATTATTTTAATTAAATTTGCAGACAAAAACCAAACAAGAGATGAAAAATATCAAAATCCTACTCATGATCCTTCTGAGTATGATGGTGTTAAGCACACATGCCCAGATGCTTTCAAAAGGTGTGTCCAAGGAACTTGCGGACCACCGAAAAGTAAATATCAGCAATGTAGTCTATGACCTTACATTCAACATCCCGTCGAATCCGAGCCATAAGGTGACAGGTACTGCGATTATCAGTTTTGAACTGAAAGAACAGGAAGACCTTATACTGGATTTCCAGGGAGAGTTCAACGGCACAGCTTACGTCTATTACGGCAAGAAAAACAAGCGCCGTTCCTTTGAAGCACTCTACGAGGACGAGCATATCATCATTCCTATGAAGCAGTTGCAAGCCGGCAAGAACAAGATTGAGCTAAACTTCACCTGTCAAGACAAGGCCCTGAACCGTAATAAGGACTATGTCTATACTTTGTTTGTACCAGACTTGGCACGTTCAGTATTCCCTTGTTTCGACCAACCTGACCTGAGAGCTGTCTTTGTGACAACTCTCCACACGCCTTCGGGCTGGAAGACGATGACGAGCGACAATAGCTGTCAGCTGCCTACTTATTTATATTCATTCGTGGCTGGAGACTTTCAGGAGAAGACCGGCACTCGTGACGGAAGGCTGATGAGAGCCCTCTATCGCGAGACCGACCCTGCAAAAGTTGCCCAACTCGATAAGGTGTTCGACGAGACTGGACAGGCCATAAAATGGATGGAAGGCTATACATCTATTGCCTGCCCCTTCAAAGAATATGGCATGGTCATTCTACCTAACTATCAGTTTGGTGGCATGGAACATCCAGGTGCTATCCAATTCAGCGACCGCCGTATCTTCCTTGAGAAGAATGCCACACAGGAGGAAGAACTCTATCGCACAGAACTGATTGCACACGAGATTGCCCACCTCTGGTTTGGTGACCTCGTCTCACTGAAATGGTTTGAGGACGTTTGGACCAAAGAGGTGCTTGCCAACTTCATGGCCTCCAAAATCACGCGACGTCAGTACAGAGGCATAGACCACGACCTGAACTTCCACAAGACATTCCAGACCGCCGCTATTGCCATCGACCGCACCGACGGCACCCACCCTATCGCACAGGAACTGACCAACCTGAATCATGCCAGCCTGCTCTACGACAACATTATCTACGACAAGGCACCTGTCATGATGCGGATGTTAGAACAAGTGATGGGAGCTCCTGCTATGCAGAATGGTCTGAGCAGATTCCTGATAGAGCATCAGTTCGACAACGCCAGCTGGGATGACCTTATCAAGACCCTTGACAAAGCTGCTCCCAGTGCCGGTGTCAAAAAATTCAGCGACATCTGGGTAAAGCAGAAAGGCATGCCCGACATCCATACAAGCTACAAGAATGGACAGATAGTCGTCACACAGTCCGACCCCTACCACCGCGGTATCTTCTGGCCGCAGAAATTCGAGGTAAGAGTCATCTATGACCTCGGTAAGAGCCAGACACTGACCGTTGATATGCAGAAACCGACTATGACGTTCAAGATTCCAGGCCGTCCTGACTACATCATCCCCAATTCCAACGGAAAAGGCTACGGTCGCTTTACCCTTGATGACAACTACACCAGTCTGATGTCTAAGCGCCTTATAACAACCCGCAACGACTTGAACCGTTATGCACTACTACAAGTCATCCATGACAACTATCTTATGGGTAAGATATCACCATCCTACTTCGCAGAACTGTTCAGGCTGATGGTGAAAGAAAGGAATCCGCAAATCATGTCAACCGCCATTGAGCACATGTTCAAGATTCTGGAAGACGTGAACGAAGATCAGCGCGCAGCCCTTGAACTCTGCGTCATGGACCTGCTTAACGAAAACCGTACCAACGAATGCCATCAGTATGTCATCCGCAGGATGAGCACCTGCGCCTCCTCTCCAGAGGTTCTCGATCAGATTGAATCTATCTGGAGGAACCATAATGACCCATTGCTCAATGAGCACGACTACATGGATATGGCCTACCGTTTGGCCATCATGCATCCCCAACAGTGGCAGGAGATCCTGAGCACTCAGCGCGCAAGACTCACCACAGACGATTTGAGAAACGAGTTCGACTATATCAGTCGTGCCTGCAACCCGAATGACAGTCAGAGACTCCAATTGTTCAATGACCTGCTGCGTCCAGAAAACCGTCAGCAGGAACCTTGGGCCATCACTATGCTGCAGCTTCTCAACTCCGACGTTTTCGAGCCGCAAAGCAATAGCTATATCGAATCCAGTCTGAAATCATTGGAATATATTCAGCAGACCAGCGACATCTTCTTCCCTGGCAAATGGATGAAAGCACTGATGGCAGGTCATAAGAGCAGAGAAGCCGTTCAGATCATCGACAGTTTCATGAAAGCCAACCCCAACTATCCCGCAAATCTCAAGAACAAGGTGCTCGAAGCCTCATGGATACTGATGAAACAGGTGCCATACGTAGAACCCGCCAAGCCTGCTACTACAAAAAAGAAATAAAAACATAATAAACAATTAAGATATGATACGCTTCTTTCAGACACCACAAAAAACGACGGATAGCAATAGTCGTTCGGTGATTGCCACTGAAGTGGACCACGCACTCAGTGAACAGGAAATAAAAGAACTAACATGGCTTTATGGCGAGGCAACACTACTGGATGCCGACCATCTTGACGGGTACTACGTAGGACCACGTCGCGAAATGGTGACCCCATGGTCCACCAACGCCGTAGAAATCACCCAGAACATGGGACTACAGGGCATCAGCCGCATCGAGGAATATTTCCCCGTTGCTTCAAAAGATGCTGAATACGACGAGATGTTGCAACGTATGTACAATGGTCTTAATCAGGATATCTTTACAATTAACATCAAGCCCGAGCCGATCAAGTATGTAGATAACCTCGAGGAATACAACGAACAGGAGGGTTTGGCCCTCAGTCCTGAAGAGATTGAATACCTCCATGGACTGGAGAAACAGAACGGTCGTCCTTTGACCGACTCTGAGATCTTCGGCTTCGCCCAGATTAACTCCGAGCACTGCCGTCATAAGATCTTCGGCGGTACCTTTATCATCGATGGCAAAGAGATGGAGTCAAGCCTCTTTGCGATGATCAAGAAGACCACTCAAGAGAACCCCAACAAGATTCTCTCTGCTTATAAGGATAACGTAGCTTTTGCACAGGGTCCTGTGGTGGAGCAGTTTGCTCCAAAGGATCAGAGCACCAGCGACTACTTCCAGGTGAAGGACATCGAGAGTGTCATCTCGCTGAAGGCTGAGACACATAACTTCCCCACAACCGTTGAACCATTCAATGGTGCTGCTACCGGTACGGGTGGGGAGATTCGCGACCGTATGGGCGGTGGTGTTGGTTCATGGCCTATTGCGGGTACCGCTGTGTATATGACAGCCTACCCCCGTCTGCACGACGATGAGGGTGCAGCCCGTGACTGGGAGGATATCCTACCTGTACGCCAATGGCTATATCAGACACCACAGCAGATTCTGACCAAGGCTTCTAATGGTGCCTCTGATTTCGGTAACAAGTTCGGCCAGCCACTGATTTGCGGTTCTGTACTGACCTTCGAGCATCAGGAGGGCAAGGAGAAATATGCCTACGACAAAGTCATCATGCTGGCTGGTGGTGTAGGTTACGGTACCAAGCGCGACTGTCTGAAGAAGGAGCCCCAGAAAGGTAACAAGGTAGTCGTCGTTGGTGGTGACAACTACCGCATCGGTCTTGGCGGTGGTTCTGTATCGTCTGTAGATACAGGCCGCTATAGCAACGGTATCGAGTTGAATGCCGTTCAGCGTGCCAACCCAGAGATGCAGAAGCGTGCCTACAATCTGGTGCGTGCCCTCTGTGAGGAGGATGTGAACCCCGTTGTTTCTATCCACGACCACGGTTCTGCTGGTCACCTGAACTGTCTCTCAGAACTTGTAGAGGAGTGCGGTGGCGAGATCGATATGACCAAGCTACCTATCGGCGACAAGACTCTGAGTTCTAAGGAAATCATCGCCAACGAGAGTCAGGAGCGTATGGGCTTGCTCATCGACGAGAAGCATATTGAACATGTACGTAAGATCGCTGAGCGCGAGCGTGCCCCACTGTATGTGGTTGGCGAGACTACTGGTGATGCCCACTTCTCGTTCAAGCAGGGCGACGGTGTGAAGCCTTTCGACCTCGATGTGGCTCAGATGTTCGGACACTCGCCGAAGACTATCATGAGAGACAATACTGTAGAGCGTCATTATGAAGACGTAACCTACAGTCAAGATAAGATTAATGAATATCTCAACCGTGTGCTTCAGTTAGAGGCTGTGGCATGTAAGGACTGGTTGACCAATAAGGTGGACCGTTCTGTGACCGGTAAGATAGCCCGTCAGCAGTGTCAGGGTGAAATCCAGTTGCCGCTAAGCGACTGTGGTGTAGTAGCCCTCGACTATCGTGGCAAGAAGGGTATTGCAACAGCCCTCGGTCATGCACCACAGGCTGGACTGGCAAATCCTGCTGCAGGCAGTGTACTCTCTGTCGCAGAGGCTCTGACTAACATCGTCTGGGCACCTATGGCTGAGGGTATGGACAGTATCTCCCTCTCTGCTAACTGGATGTGGCCTTGTCGCTCTCAGGAGGGTGAGGATGCCCGTCTGTATGCTGGTGTGAAGGCACTCTCTGATTTCTGCTGCGACCTGCACATCAATGTACCAACTGGTAAAGACTCGCTGTCGCTCTCTCAGCAGTATCCTAACGGTGAAAAGATCATCTCCCCGGGAACCGTCATCGTCAGTGCCGGTGGTGAAGTCAGTGATATCAAGAAGGTAGTAAGCCCCGTATTGGTTAACGATAAGAATGCATCACTCTATCATATCGACTTCTCGTTCGACGAGCAGCGCCTTGGTGGTTCTGCTTTTGCCCAAAGCTTAGGCAAGGTAGGCGACGATGTGCCGACAGTGAAGAATCCCGAATACTTCGCTGATGCCTTTATGGCTGTTCAGCAGATGATTGAGAAGGGCTGGATTATGGCTGGTCATGATATCTCTGCCGGTGGTCTCATTACCACCCTGCTCGAGATGTGCTTTGCCAACCAAAAGGGTGGTCTGCACATCAATCTCCACGATATCTGCAAGAATGGCGACATCGTGAAGACACTCTTCGCAGAGAATCCTGGTGTGGTAATTGAGATCAGCGATGAACACAAAGATGTATTCAAGGAGTTCATGGAGGAGCAGGGCGTAGGCTTTGCAAAGATTGGCTACTCTGTACCAGAGAGCCGTAGTATCGTTGTGAAGGCTGGTGAGAAGGAACTGACCTTCGACATTGATGCGCTCCGCGATATCTGGTATAAGACCTCATACCTGCTCGACCGCAAGCAGAGCTTCAACGGCAAGGCTGCTGAGCGCTTCGCCAACTACAAACAACAACCCATCGAGATGAAGTTCCCGAAGAACTTTACTGGCCAACTTGCTCAATATGGCATCTCTGCCGACCGTCGTGAACGCACAGGTGTGAAGGCAGCCATCATTCGTGAAAAGGGTACCAACGGTGAGCGCGAGATGGCTTACTGTCTGTACCTCGCTGGCTTCGACGTGAAGGACGTGATGATGACCGACCTGATTTCTGGTCGCGAGACACTCGAGGATATCAACATGATTGTGTTCTGCGGCGGTTTCTCTAACTCCGACGTACTAGGTTCGGCCAAAGGTTGGGCTGGGGCCTTCCTCTTCAACCCCAAGGCTAAAGAGGCTCTGGATAAGTTCTATGCCCGCGAAGACACCCTCTCGTTGGGTATCTGCAATGGTTGTCAGCTAATGGTTGAGCTCGGTTTAACAGGCGCAGCAGGCGCAAAGATGCTCCACAACGACTCTCATAAGTTCGAGAGTGAGTTCATCAGCCTGAGCATTCCTCAGAACAACAGTGTGATGTTTGGTAGCCTAAGTGGTTCTAAACTTGGCCTATGGGTAGCTCACGGTGAGGGTAAGTTCTCTCTGCCAGAAGCAGAGAATAGCTATAACGTGATTGCTAAGTACAACTATCACGGCTACCCTGCTAACCCCAACGGCTCTGATTACGATGTAGCCGGTATCTGCTCAGCTGATGGTCGTCATCTCTGCATGATGCCTCATCTGGAGCGTGCCGTATTCCCATGGCAGAACGCCTGGTATCCTGCCGACCGTCGCCAGGATGAAGTAACGCCATGGATTGAGGCCTTTGTTAATGCCCGTAAGTGGATTGAGAAAAGGTAAAAAGGTAAAAAAGTAAAAAGGTAAAAGTGAGTAACATTTACTGGGAATCATTTAAGACCTTCTTTAAGATTGGCATATTCACCCTCGGTGGTGGATATGCCATGATTCCTTTGATAGAGGAAGAGGTGGTCAACCGCCATAAGTGGGTGGAGAAAAAGGAAATGCTTGATTTGATTGCCATTGCCCAAAGTTGTCCGGGCGTATTTGCCATCAATATCGCCATCTTCATCGGTTACAAACTGAGAAAGATTCGCGGTGCCATCGCTACGGCGCTAGGCACGGCACTGCCCTCTTTTCTCATCATCCTGGCCATCGCCATCTTTTTTAAGCAGTTTGAGGATAACAAGATTGTGGCAGCCGTCTTCCGCGGCATTCGTCCAGCCGTAGTAGCCTTGATTGCCGTGCCCACTTTTCGCCTCGCCCAGAGCGCAAAAATCGGATGGGCCAACTGTTGGATTCCCGTCGCTTGTGCCCTCGCCATCTGGGCACTTGGCGTCTCACCTATTTATATTATTATCATTGCAGCCGTAGCTGGCTACATCTATGGCATGTACATTAAACCTACAGAGACATGATTTTTCTATCGTTGTTCATTACCTTCTTTGAGATAGGACTCTTTGGTTTCGGTGGTGGCTATGGCATGCTCTCGCTCATTCAGCATGAGACTGTTGAGACACACCACTGGCTCTCTACAGCAGAATTCACAGACATTGTGGCCATCTCACAGATGACTCCTGGCCCCATCGGCATCAACTCCGCCACCTACTGCGGTTATACGGCCATCCATAATGCGGGTTATGGCAATATGATGGCCATCCTCGGCTCTGCCACCTCTACTTTCGCTTTGGTGCTGCCATCACTTATCTTGATGATACTCATCAGTAAGATGTTCATGAAGTATATGAACACCCATCTGGTACAATCTATCTTTATCGGACTCCGCCCTGCTGTTGTGGGACTCCTGGCAGCTTCGACCTTGCTACTCTGCAACAAGGAGAATTTTTCCACCCCGATGGAAAATCCATGGCAGTTCTTCATCAGTTGTGCCCTACTCATAGCTACCGCCTTTGGCACAGGCTACTTGAAAATCAACCCCATTCGCATGATCTGCTATGCAGGCTTAGCGGGACTACTACTGCTATATTAACGATAAAGGCTTCGGAGATTCCGAAGCCTTTATTTTCTTTCATCATTCTTCCCAGCGCAGGACTGCACCGTTCCGACGTGCGGGGTCAGCACCAACGAAATCCATCGAATAGGGGCTACCCGTGGTAGGACTCTTACCGATATACTTATGCGTGCGCATCGACATGAGCATGAACTCGTGGTTCAGATAGTCTTGCCAAAGGAACACCTCGGCCTTCGATTCATCCGCTGTCAGGCGCACATCACCAGCAATACCATAACCAGCACTGAAGACATAACGACCATCTTCGCACCGCAGGATGACCTTACCCTGTCCTTTGTCAATGATACGGAAGCGGGTCAGTTTAGAGTGGTCCTTGACATCTGTATCATAGAGCAGCCCATGCTCCATGGCAATGGCAGGCTTGCCGGTAGCGAGGTTGATGATGCGGAATGACTTGCCATAGGGGATATTGCTGCTACGGTCGGCCATCGGCTCCTCGACCGTAAAGTTATCGAATTCGGCATATCCGCCTTTCGCACCCTTATGATTGAAAGTAAACAGCGCATGGCGAGAGCCTTGAAAAGATATCAACTGATAACTCAAGGGCATCTCACGCCCCAGCTGCTTGAAATCTGTACCATTAAGTGAATATTCGTAATGCGCACGGTCGTGATCGTAGTCACCCACCATACGAAGGAAGATCTTATCACCGTTGAATGGGGTATCAATGGTGTCGTTGGTGGCCTGCTCGAAACAGCGCAGGGTCGATTGCCTGCCATCCTTCACGATGCCAATCCACGAGCAGGGTACATTGATATTACCCAGTCCAGCCACATCGCCGTCTTTCAGTCCCTTCGTGTACAATTCAACAGTGGTGATAGAGGTAGGGCCGATGACGCGCTGTGTTAGCGAATTCCGAGCCCACATCAGCTGTTCGGCAGGCATCGACAGCAGGCGAAGACGACCATTCTTCAAACTCCACTTCGTGTCGTCGGGATTATGATTCCACTGCCATACGCGACCAAGTGCCTTCCCGTTGAAGTTCTCGCTGCGCTCATAGGGAGCCTTAGACTGACTGGCATCAGCAACGCTTCCAGGAATATTCGGTTTCATCCAAGTGCGAGGTGCACGACCAAGATTTCCTTCTAGTCCCAACATAGGCCAACCGTCTTTCCAGGTAATCGGTGCAAGGGTGACTGTCCGACCGATGGAATGGAAATCCATCATCAACAGTGCCCACCATTGTCCGCTCTGGTCTTCGACGATGCCACCCTGATGGATATTGGTACAAGCCGTGGCATCCTTATCCACTTCAGGGATACCGAACTTCGTACCATCATGTCCGATGCGATACTGCTCACCTCTAGGCACCTGTGTCAACGGCGCCTGATGATAGCCGAAAGTCTCGTCGGCAGTAATGGTGATGGTCTCGTAGGGACCCCAGATACTCTTCGAACGAGAACAAAGCGTACGTCCGTTGGGCCGATAGTCGGTAGATATCAGGTAGTACATCCCATTGATCTTATACATGTGATGACCCTCTCCCACTGCATTGCCCTCAGGGATAATCGTGCGCTCCGTCTCCTCGATAGGACCGCTCATATCTGACTTCAGCTCCGTACATTTCACTTCACCATAGCCGTGAATGGCATATATTTTCCCATCGTCATCGAAAAGTACGCTAAGATCATAGATACGTCCTTGCATGTTATGGTGCTTCCATGGACCCCGAATATCCTTGGCAGTATAGCATTGCAAGCCCTTGCCGTTGATATTTGTAAACACATAGAACTGCCCATTCGCATAGCGAATAGCAGGTGCCCAGACTCCCTGACCGTAGATCTCCTGATGGTTCTTCAGCGAAAAGGCATCGTCGTCGAAATCGAAGCGGTCAAAGCAATAGCTGATATTCTCCCAGTTCACCAGGTCCTTGGAATGGAGGATAACGAGTCCCGGTACGGCATGCATCGTAGTACCGGCCAGATAGTAGTCATCACCCACGCGCAGGATATCTGGGTCAGAGAACTCGTCGTAGAAGAGCGGATTTGTAAAGGTTCCGTTACCATTGTCAGCGGTCCACGACTTGGACTGCGCCAGGCCTGTCAGGCTACATGCCATCAGCATAAAAAATAGTAGTTGTCTCATTGTCATCTGTTCTAATATCACGTAAATATCGTTGTATATTATAACGCACACACTACCTCTTTATTATAATTGACTAGTACATTTATTGTAAAAGGGACTTTTGGGTTTGCCATAAGGGTGGTATTGCTCACCGAAACTACCCGTTTTGAAATATCAGCATTAATGTGACTGATATCAAGTTTTTTTTGTAATTTTGCAACCGATAAACAAAAACTAATTATGGAAATGAATAGGTTCTTTTTATTGGCAACATTTTGTCTATGCATCTCACTGTGCGCAGAGGCACAGCCTCGCCATTTCAAACACGAGTCATTCACCACTGAGACACCGATGGTACACGATCCAGTCATGGCATACGAAGATAGTACCTACCATATCTATGCCACTGGCATGGGCATCTCTCACATGACCTCAAAGGACAGAAAGACCTGGACGGTGAAGGCCGAGCCTGTGATGAGTGTTATTCCGAAGTGGGCTATGGACTCTGTGCCAGGCTTCCGTCTGCACGTTTGGGCACCCGACGTAATTAAGTATCACGGCAAGTGGTGGCTCGCCTACAGTTGTTCGACCTTTGGCAAAAACGGTTCTGCCATCGGTCTGCTGAGTAATCGTTCACTGTCATCCCCCGTTTGGGAGGATGAGGGTTGCATCGTTACGTCTCGCGAGAAACGAGACAACTGGAATGCCATCGATCCTAACTTCGTCGTTGATGATCAGGATCAACCTTGGCTTGTCTGGGGATCCTTCTGGGATGGTATCCAATTGGCTCGCCTCGACACGACGATGCATATCGCCAAGGGCGAGAAGCCTCGTACGATTGCCCGTCGCTATGACCCGAGCTATAAGCCTGCAGAGCCTAATCCAACCTCAAAATATGCGGGTACAAATGCCATCGAGGCACCGTTTATCTTCAAGCATGGTGGCTGGTATTATCTGTTTGTATCGTGGGACTATTGCTGCCGAGGTGAGAAAAGCACCTACCGGGTTGCCGTAGGGCGAAGCAAGACTGTCGATGGACCCTATCTCGACCGTGAAGGCAAAGACATGGCTAACGGTGGTGGAACGCTTTTCATCGAAGGCGACAAGAAGACGTTTGAAGCAGCAGGTCACTGTGCAGCCTATACCATCAACAAAGAGGACATCTTCATCTGTCACGGCTATAGCACTGCCCATAAGGGAGCTGCCATCCTCATCCAGCGACCTATCAGTTGGACGGCTGATGGTTGGCCTGAACTAGTTTCTTGCGCAGGGTCAAGACGTTAAAACCACCTATGCGCTCATAGTTCACACTATCCATCAACTGGCGCACGAGGAAGATACCAAGACCACCGATTGAACGCTCCTCTGCAGACAATGTCGTGTCAACGGCAGCTACCGTTGTGGGATCAAAGCGTTTACCATTGTCGGAGATGACAAACTTCAGTCTGACATCATTCGCCTGCACTTCAATATTCACATTACCCTTCGTTCCCTCCGGATAAGCATAGTTCATCACGTTTACTACAGCCTCTTCTATGGCAAGGTTCATCTGCATACTAGTGGCCTCGTCGAAACCCATGGCCTCACACACATGATCGACGAATTCTGCCAGCTGCGGCACTTCCTCGATATCATTGCTCAGAGTGATACTCCGCTGATAACGCACATCAAGTTGGTGCTTCGTATATTGAATGGCGAGCAACGTCAGGTCATCGCTCTGCTCTGCCCCATTCACAAACTCTTTTACCGCCTTTGTCATGTCCTCCACAAGACGGGCTGGCGTGTGATGGTTCGCCTCCAATGCCTTACGCGTGACTTCAATAATCCGCTCCTCCGCAAACAGGGCATGGTCAAGATTCTCTGCCTCGGTCAGTCCGTCGGTATAGAGGAAGATGGTGGTATTCGGGTCGATCAGCGTTTCCTGTGCAACGAACTTCCAGTCATCCATCACGCCGAGAGGCAGATTTGATTCACACGGTAGCATACCCATGTTCGAACCAATCAGCAATGGCGAGTCATGACCAGCATTACAATAGCGCAGGCGCCCCGTCGGCAAATCAAGCACACCTAAGAAGAGCGTCACAAACATATTTGAGTCATTGCCTTCACTCATCGTCTCATTCAAACGAGCGACAATACGTTCTGGCTGTGACTCATGAGCAGAGACCGTACGGAATTGCGCACGTGTGACAGCCATCACCAGGGCCGCAGGCACTCCCTTACCCGAGACGTCACCGATACAGAAGAACAATTTCTCGTCGCGGATGAAGAAATCAAAGAGGTCACCACCCACCGCCTTCGCCGGTGTCAGCTGACCATAGATGTCAATATCGTCACGCTCCGGATAGGCGGGGAAAATCTTCGGCAGCATCGACATCTGAATGTCACTGGCAACCTTCAGCTCACTCTCGATAGCCGCCTTTGAGGATGTGGTCTGTCGCAGCTCTTCCATTTGTTCACGCAACGAGACCTGCATCAAGGAGAATGACTGCCTAAGACGGACCATTTCATCTTTGGTCTTAATATCAGGCAATGTTGCATTAAGATTACCCTTTGCGACCTCGTCGGCAGAAATGGCAAAACGAGCCAACGGTCTTGTAATACGTTTCACCACTGAGTTACAGATCAAGAAGAGCACCACCAGTCCGGCCAGCATAATGAAAATAATCAGGAAGGTGAGGAGACGCGAACTACCATAAATAATACTGGCCGGCATCACTGTCGCCATCGACCACCCTGTTCGCTCGATGGGCGCATAACAGATAAGGAAATTGATACCGTCTCGATTAATTTCACGCATACCCGACAGACCATCCACCATATCATAACCAATCTGCATATCCACCGAGTCGTTGTTCTCCATCGAATAGGTGAAATAGGTATCACTGAGGATACGCTCACTCATGGGATGTGTGATATAGCTAGCTCCCCGGCCGATAATAAACGAGTAGGCATGATTCGATAAGAACTCCTCTCCCATCTCCACGCCGACCGTATCTTCGACCTGCTCGCCTAGAAGTTTACTGTTCAATTCGATGTCACTCTTCCTCACCAGTTCTCTCAGCCAGTTCAGCGACACATCAGCTGTAAGGACAGCTATCATGTTACCAGCCTTATCATACACAGGGTACGAATAGGTGGTCATCATCTGCTCACCACCACCCGTGTCGTAATAAGGTTCACTCCAGTAGTTCTTCTTCAACAACTTCGGAATCTGATACCAGTCCATACTATGATATTCATACTCTGATGTCCCCAACTGTTTCGTAGCGATAGTACCGTTCACGGTCCGGTAGGCATAAGGTGAGAAAAGTTTACCCTTCTGAGGAAAGTAGTTGGGCTCAAAAGCTATCGCAGAACCTATGATGCTAGGGTTACGTTCCAGTACTTGACGTACCACGCCATATAACAAGTCAGGTTTATCCAAGTGATCCAACACCTCAGGAGCCACATTTTCGATAGCACCCTCCACACCTACAAGCACACTGTTAATGCGTTGGTTGGCAATCTCTATCCTGCTCTTCGCATTCTCCTCTGAGCTGTTCAGGAACGCCTTACGCGTGACATTGGTAATGACGAGGGTAACGATTGTGAAAACAGCCACTACCGTCAGCATGACCCACAGCGTCAGCCTCGCATGTAGCGAATGTGATATTTTATGCAATCTTGATATGATCATAATTGTGTTATCTGCCTATAAGTGATTCCCTTTTTGATAAGTCCACTCTCCAACAAGATGCGATTGGCCAGATCCAACGAGTGCTGCTCCAACCTATAGGAACGTTTGCCTGTATCCTTATCAGCCACCTGTTTCAGAATTTCCTTCATCATCCACTCCTGTGAGATGATGTTGCTGCTAGTACCATTCTGCTTCATCGTAAGCATCACGATATCGAGCGCTTCCTCCGGATGCTCCACAGCCCACTCCCAGCCCTTACGGCTAGCCTCTACAAACTTCATCACGGTGTCCTTATTCTTATGATAGAAGTCGGCTGTCACATACACCCCGTCTTCTGGCACGTTATAACCGATATCACGCATATACAAGAGCTGATTATCCTTGATGCGCTGTCCAGCCATCCTCAGTTGGAAAAGTTCATTATAGCTCATCGCCAACGTCGCATCGATGGCCTTGGAGATGAAAAGATTGATGCTCGAGAGGAAAGGGATCCACTCGATGCCAAGTTCGTATTTCTTATCCATAGCTATTGGAAGCTCACCGAAACCAACCCGCCAATAGCCCACCTTTTTGCCTTTCAGGCTCTCCTTGCCATTCAGCGGAGTGTGAGAAACGATCAATAGATTGTTCTGCTGCGACACCTGCAGGATATTCACCAATTTAGCACCCTTGTCGATCAGCGTCATCGCCGTCACCAGGTTCAGTGTGGCAAACTGGCTTTCGCCCTCCAACAGATAGTCACTGCTCGCCTTCGAGGCGGAAGGATGCTTAATGGTCACATCAAGCCCAGCTTCCTGATAGAAGCCTTTGCTACTGGCCACATAATAGCCCACGAACTGCGCCTGAGCAGTCCACTGCGGAGTGAACACCAGCTTTTGGGCTTTTGTGATACCTATGCCACAGAGTAGAAAGGCGACACATAGCCATAGTTGTAACCTTTTCATTCGTCAGTCATTTAGTTGTGGGCAAAGATACAACATTTTTTTGGAAAAACCACAATACAAGATAAACTTATTAAAAAAATTCACTATCTTTGCAGACAAGATGTGTAAAAGCTATACCTATATGAAAAGAATGATGGTGGCAATGGCGGTTGTGGTAATGAGCTTTACAGCCGTCCATGCACAGATACCGCAGTCGCAACTGAAAACTAATAGCGATGAGCAATTGTTGAGAGAGTGGGTCAAGGTTTTGGCGTCAGATGAGTTTGGCGGACGCAAGCCCATGACGACCTATGAAGACAAGACGGTGAACTACCTTGCCAGACAATTGGAAGAAATGGGTCTGGAGCCTGCCTTTGACGGGAGTTGGTTTCAACCGTTCAACCTGATTGCGGTTACTGCTAAGCCAATGGGCAATAAGTTCTCTGTAAAAGGCCGCAGAAAGGCTGAGCTGCGCTATCCCGACGATGCAGTGGTGTGGACAGCCCGTGCTACGGAAAAGATTGACCTGAGGCAGGCTGAATACGTGTTCTGCGGTTTTGGCATCCATGCTCCAGAGTATGGATGGAACGACTATGCAGGGATTGACGTGAAGGGGAAGATCGTCATCGCGATGGTGAACGACCCCGGCTATTACGACAGTCAGTTGTTCAGGGGACGAAACATGACCTATTACGGACGATGGGTCTATAAGTTTGAGGAGGCTCGCCGACAAGGGGCTGCAGGTTGTCTGGTGCTCCACAACACGGAGGCTGCCAGCTACGGATGGCATGTCTGCGTGAATGGTCACTTGACGGATAATCTTGCCCTGTATAACCCCGACACCCGAAACGCTGATGAGTTGGCCGTCAAAGGTTGGTTGCATGAGCATGGAGCCCGAAAACTGTTTGATGCTGCCGGGATGGATATGGACAAGGCAATAGCAGAAGCCAAAAGACCAGGATTCAAAAGCTTCTCGCTGAACGTGAAAGGCGACATGAAGATGCATGCTACATACAATATCAAGCAGACACAAAACGTAGGTGGCATGCTGCGAGGGTCGCAGACAGACGGAGAGGCCGTGGTGCTGAGTGCCCATTGGGATCATCTAGGTATAGGGAAGCCCGACGAGCATGGCGACACCATCTATAATGGTGCTGCCGACAATGCCTCTGGTATGGCTGGTGCGCTGCTTACAGCCAAAAAGATGAAGGAGTTACCCCCAACCAGCAGAAGCCTACTCTTCCTCTTCCCCTCGTCGGAAGAGAGCGGACTATTCGGTTCGGAGTTCTACTGTGCACATCCTGCCGTAGAGCTGAAAAAGACGGTGGCTTGCCTGAATTTTGAGAGTATCGGTCCGGCCGAGTTAACACACGATGTGGTGATACTGGGTGGTGGAGAGAGCCCTCTGGACAAGTATTACACCGCTGCAGCTGCTGCTCAAGGCAGATATATCTACTTCGACGATGACAACTCTGACGGCTGGTTCTTCCGTTCCGATCATTACAACTTCGTGAAGAAGGGTGTGCCAGCCGTGGTGCTCGAGAATGGTCAGCATCCCGTGGATATGAGTAAGCCCAACAAATACCCAATGCCCGTATGGTATCACAAACCATGCGACGAATATCGTGAAGACTGGGATGTGAGCGGAACGCTGGCTAACCTCAACCTGATATTGAGCGTCGCACTATCGCTGGCTAACTAAAATTGCTTTTTTCCCCAATAAGTCTTTTTGCCGTTGATACCGGCATAAACGATTGTTGCCTTACGAGGACTGGCCTCCCAGTCACATTCTCTCTGCAATAGCAGTTCTACGCCATTAGCTGTCAACGTATTGGTCTTCGCATCGAAACTCCACTCGCCGCCCTTCCACGTGCCAGAGGTAATCTTATGATCAGCACTGAATACCATTTCCGAAGATACTTTCTGCTTTCCATAGCTATACCCAAGATCGATGTGATCCCAAGTACCTACAATATCTTCCTCCGTAATCGGTGCCTGCGGTGTAGCACCATAGCGCTCTGGCATCACCACAGGCCAGCCCGTAGAAGTCCAACGGATGCTGCGCACATGACCGAGCATAACGGCATTCGGTGCCCAATCTTTCTGGACAGGATAGTCCGTTGGAAAACGAGCCTGCGAAGCATAGAACCAATTGCCCTCGCCATCATCAAAGATAGCACAGTGGCTGATACCCACCCAACCAGGATCGGTACCGAACTTATAAGGATGGGTAACAATAGGGAATGCGTCACCGCCAAAGCGCGACACGTCAGTACCGTCAATACCCAAATAAGGGCCATCGACATGTTCCGAGCGTACGACACGCGTATTGTAAGGTACATCGAGTCCATCATAAGCCAGGAATAAGTAATAGTAGCCGTCACGGTAGATGATTTCGGGTGCCTCGGCTCCCTGCCAACGATTGCCGGCCTGACGGGTAAAGATGCGCTTGCCATAGGCCTCTGCATTACCGTCACCCCACGGGTTTCCCAGTTCCTTCAATGGTTTACCCGTCTCCGGATTTATCTGAATGATAGGGAATCCGCTATGCCAAGAACCGTAGGCCAGCCAGTGTTCACCTTCTGGCGTAATGATGTACGACGGGTCGATGGCATTCCATAGGAAATAGCAGTTGGCCCAGTCGTTAGGGGCTATTTTGTAGTTCAGCTCCTTATCCGAGTAGTTGGTAATCACGTAGCCCTTGTCCTCCCAGCTACTGACATCGGCAGGGTTCGAAGTCTCCATCAAACCGATGAAAGCACGTTCACCCCAGGTATTGGGGCCATCAATCGTACCTTCAATCGTGATGACATAGTACATACGGTACAGTCCATTCTTCACCTTACGGACACAAGGAGCCCAGTAACCACAATTATTGAAATTCGCCGTCGACTCGCCCAGTCCCATTGCCTTACGGATCTCATTCAACTTAGGTTTCACCCAAGATGGTAACTCCGGCATGGTGGCACCAAGATATTCCCAATCAATGAGATTCTGGGAGCGACGACAATGGAAATGACCATGCCCCTTCTGGGGGTCACCAAAACCGGCATCTGTGCAATACATATAATAATAGCCGTCTTCAGCCCGCATCACACTTGGGTCATGTACATTCGACAGATTCCACTGCGAACGTTTCTCCCAACTACTGATGCTGCGATAGTCATCCACATAGGCTGGCGCATGATAGTTGCTCAGGCGATTCTCCATAGTCTGCACGCTCACCGCCTTAACCGTGGTAATGTCGAGTGAGGGATTATAATTACCATCGCGCGAAAGACTGAAGTTGCCTGTCGCCTTATCCTGAACGACATTCAGGCCATAGTTCCAGTCGAACTTGTTACCATCTGTCTGCTCTATTATGAACTGTGACCGTGCCACAAAGGAAACCGCCATAAAGGCTATCATCAATAGATATCTCTTTTTCATCATGATTTTCTGTATAAAGGGTTACTTCTTCAAGAACTTCACACTTGCCGAACCAGCCTTCAGGACATAGATACCAGCAGGCAGGCCAACAATAGAGATCGTACCATCTGACGGCAGCACCTCCTGACGCACCGTCTTTCCGCTCACATCGTAGATCGTGATGTCGGTACCGGGTTGACAGTCTCTGAGCTGCAAGGAAGAAGAGGCCACATTCAACTGCAGGGTCCGCTGCGCCTCTGTTGTAGCTGATGAGATGCCTGTTGGCTCGCCCTGCGCAAAACTAACACTGGCCACCTGATAGATGACTTCACCGTCGTTGCAGACGATACTGAAGGCATCCGACTGATCGGAGACCAGCAAGAATCCAATGCGACTTAGCGCTATCTTTGTCCCATCATCAGTCACCATGCACCAGACTTTGTCTGCCGCTTGTAATGTCAGGGCCAAGCTCAATAGAAAAAAAGTAAAGAGTTTCTTCATCATCTATAATTTTAAGTTTTTCCCAAAATATTAAGTTTCGACTGCAAAGATAATATTTTTATCCGATACCTGCAAGAAAAGCAGAATGAAACTATAAGATTCAATAGAAAGCGGTCACATGATTACTGCTGTAACCGTGTGACCGCTATAACAAGAGAGATTGGTTATTCCGTTGCTGACGAACTATCCTCGCTCTTCTTGGCAGCAGAGAGCTCCCATCCAGGATTCTGAGCCCAGCCAGTGGCCTTCACCTCATTGTCAGGAATCGGGAAGTAGTAGTTCTTCGGAGAGTTGAACGCACGAACAGGATCCTTAGCACTATTACGATAGCTATAAGTACCATTGAAGCTTCCGTCCTTATTGGGCACGTCACTCGGATCCACGCCATAGAGGTTATATACCTGCTTGTAATAAGGCAGCATCTTCTCACTATTGGCAGTCTTGCCTTCGAACAACTTCCAGCGACGCTCGTCGAAGTAACGGTGATCCTCAAATACGAGTTCGATACGACGCTCATTCTGGATGCGCTCCATCAGCTTCTCACCAGAGAGACCTGTATAGGCAGGCATGCCGACACGAGCACGAACTTGATTGACATACTCCATCGCCTTCGATGCGTTACCTGCACCGGCATAAGCCTCAGCTGCATTCAGCAGAATCTCACCATAACGGAAGATTGGACAAGCGTGGCGGTAAGACGTTGGGCTCTTGAACGACATATTGTTGACGAACTTCTTAGGATAGTAACCTGTTACGGTACCACCATGCGTGTCCATGTAGTCGTTGATACCCATGCCTTCAGGATGAACATCAACAGGACGGTCCTCACCATTGACAGGGTCACCCCAGATAGAACCGTGGTGCAGGATAGTCTGCTCCAAGCGTGGGTCACGGTTCTCATAAGGCTTCTGATCGTTATAGCCAGAATTGCTGTCGTCGATGGTGTACCACTGACCGTTCTTCACCACCTCATAAGCATCCACCAGATTCTGCGTTGGGTTAGTACGGCCATAGGCCTTGTTCGTACCACCGTAGCCACAAGGTGAGCAAGCCCACTCAATAGCGTCGGTAATCCATACTGAGCGAGAGAGGATATACTCAGGATTCAGCACAGGGTTCGACACGAAACAGTCATAATAATCGCTATTGGGATTGCCATTGCTATAGAGTTTATAGGCACGGGCACCAAGGGCGTTGTTTGCTGTGAAGAACTCCTCAGCAGCAGCGGCAGCAGCCTGATAATAGCTCTGGTCGTTGTTGGGGTTGTTCAGCGGCGATGCCTTGTAGAGCAGAGCACGACCCTTCAGGGCGATGACCGCAGCACCATTGATACGGCCCCAGTTCTCATCCTCATTCGCATACCGGAAAGGCAGACTTCCCTTAATAGCATCACACTCTGAAACCACCCAGTCAACCACCTGATTGAAAGAACTACGAGGAGGCATAGCGTCGCTGGTATTCATGATGTAAGGACTTCCGTCCTCATTCACGAAGATCGGTGTCGGACCAAACCAGCAGGCCATATCGAAGGTGAGGAGTGCACGGATGGCACGAGCCTCAGCAATCCAGCGGTCGCCAAGTTTGTTATCATCACCACTCTTAGCAGCATTACCGATCACGTCGGTACGTGCGTTCTTGATGAATTGGTTGCAAGCACGGATACCCTTGGTGTCCAGTCCGTAATAATAGTTAGCGAACTGGTGGTTGGTAGCATCAAAGGCATCATTGTGTACCTGATGATAGTAGTGTACGTCCCAATAGGACACAGCATTATCCGTCATTGCATCCTTGGAGGCATTCAGATACTGTCCATCGGTATAGCCATGGAAAGCATCAGGCAGATAAGTATAGATATTTGCCAGGAAGCCGCGTGTGTTGTCGTAATCACTGAACACGTTGTCAGCCTGCTGCGTGAGGTCAACCTCTTTGTCGAGGAAGTCTGAGCAGGAGGTTGTGGCTCCAGCCAGGGCAAACACCATTGCAGATATAATGATATTCTTTTTCATATTCGTTCCTTGTTTAGAATCCAATGTTTACACCAATATTGAAGATACGGGTCTTCGGATACCACCAGCAGTAGCTCATCGGCTTCTCGGGGTCCATGCCATCGGGCAATACACTCCAGTTCTTCAGGTTGTAGCCAGAGACATAGATACGGCACTTGGTCATACGAGCCTTGGCAATCAGCTTGGCAGGCAGGTTATAGCCAAACTCTACATTACGCAGTGAGAAATAGTTACCGTTCATAATCCAAATATCGTTCTGATAGGTACCTGTACCACGGTCAGAGTCGATGGCATTGTAACCACCCCATACCGGACGCGGATACTTTGCGTTGACGTTGCTCGGATCGTTAGGATCGTCGGTGTAGTAACCCCAGAAGTTCACACCCTCGTGGGTTGACATGTTTGACCAGCCAGAGAAAGAGGCTGCGGGAGATACAAAGACCGAACGGTTCAGGTAGGCTGTTCCGACCACCTTCAGGTCGAAGCCCTTGTACTCTGCACTGATAGAGATACTCGGCGTGATTTCAGGGATAATGGTGTAGCCGGTAGGAACCATATCACGGTTATCAATCAAACGGTCACCATTGAGGTCCTCAAAGACAGCAGTACCAAGGGGCTGATTGCCATTAGAAGCAGAGTTATAAGGATACTTCTCGGGGTGATCGATAGCATCCTGCTGCGAAGTAGCAATCTTGGAGGGATCAGAAGCCCACTGCACGAACTTATACTGATTCCAACCACCGACAGTACCATTGAACACACTCTCATACAAAGCCTGTACAGAGGTCTGCTCGAAGATACGCTTACCGGTCTTGCGCTGCCACTCTACGTTAGGTTCCAGCTCGTCCATCTCGGTGATGCGGTTGGTATTCCAAGACACACTGGCCTCGATATTGTACTTGAAGTCACCTATCTTGTTCTGATGGCCGAGGACAGCCTCGATACCCCAAGACTCAACCTTACCATAAGAGTCTTTTGCAACGGCAATACCGATACCCGTAGGAATCGTATTACGATTGATCAGAATATCCGAACGCCATTCCTTGAAGTAGTCGAACGAACCATACAGCTTACCATTCCAGAGACGCCAGTCAGCACCGACGTTAACCATCCGTGAGATTTCCCACTTGTTATTGGTGTTACCAGCCAAG
Source organism: uncultured Prevotella sp. (assembly GCA_900315525.1). Taxonomy (GTDB): domain Bacteria; phylum Bacteroidota; class Bacteroidia; order Bacteroidales; family Bacteroidaceae; genus Prevotella. The sequence goes on from OMZO01000001.1 coordinate 26,244, forward strand.
GTCTCAGCCATACCGCCTACACCCGTAGCATTGGTACCAAAGGAGTAACCTGTAGCTGAACCGAAGGTTGACTGATAGGGATAACGGCCTGTATCGGCACCCGTTGTCTCACTCTGACCAGTGCGGCCATAGCTGGCACGAATCTTAGCGAGGTTCAGCCAATCAGTCTTGAGGAACTTCTCATTGCTCAGAATCCAGCCGAGTCCTACGCCATAGAAAGTATCCCAGCGATCCTCTTTTGCATAGTTATCATTACCCATGTAAGAGATGCTACCATTCACGATATAGCGATCGTCGAAAACATAGTTCAGATAGCCGTTCCAAGAAAGGTTACGACGTGATGACAGCATAGCAGGCTGGTGGTTCTCAGAGTCGAGCGTGTTCACACGGTTACGATAGCCACGCATGAAGGCACGAGCATCGACATGGTGCTTTCCAAAGGTACGATCATAAGAGAAACCTACGTTGAAGTTCAGGTTGTAGCTGTTGGCACGCTCACGAGCGGTCGGATTGCTCAGCTCCACGTAAGAGTTCGTACGTGTATAGGTGAAGTCCTCCACATTCTGAACATCAGGGTTTGTATAGTCGTAAGTGTAAGCATCGTACGTATTAGTCTGTGTAGAGCTGAATACGTCGAAAGCATCAAACGAAACCAAGAGGTTAGCCTTCAAACCCGGAGTGATGTTCTGCAGGTCACCCGTTACGTTCAACGTTGAATAGAGGTTACGACGGCGGGTTCTGTTCAGACCACCAGAAGCCATCTGCTGGATCGGGTTACGAGCTGAGCCGGAGTAAGCACCCGTAGAAAAGACTTCTCCGTTCGGGCAATATACTGGAGCCATCGGCGTTGCCTCAACGGCACCAAAGGTGGTGAGGTCGAACACGGAGGTCAGAGACTGCTGGATGTTATCGATACGTCCACCGAGGTCGAGACCAACCTTCAAGTACTTGCTGACGTTGATATCGATGTTAGAACGCAGGTTCCAGCGATTCAGCGTATGGTCGGTAGAGAAGTGGTCGTTACGGCTCGTAGCTGTCTTGTTCCACATACCTTCCTGACGGAGGTAGGAGAAGCTGACATAGTAGCGGGCAATATCGTTACCACCCGAGATCTGCAAGTTAGTCTTCAGCACAGGTGCAGCCTCACGATAGAGCTGTTCGAACCAGTTGGTGTTGAAGTACTTGTACTGGTCGATACCTTCGAGGGTCTCGCCATTGCTCACGCGACGGTACTTCTCAATCTGTTCCTCGGTCCACAGAGGATCCTGCCCATTCAGATAGCGCACACGATTCTGAGTCAGCGCCATGTTATAGGCGTTCTGGTTCTCCATCTTATCAGTCAGCATCTGGAAACCAACCTCTTGGGTAAAGTCAATCTTGGTCTTACCCTTTTCACCACGCTTGGTAGTAACGAGGATGGCACCGTTGGCACCACGCATACCGTAAATAGCGGTAGCAGCAGCATCCTTCAGCACGGTGATGTTCTCAATGGGGAAGGCATCGAGGAAGGAGAGGTCACGCTCCACATTATCCACGATGATCAGCGGGTTACGGGCACTGCTATTCATGGTACGGATACCACGGATGTACATCTGTGTCTCTGTCCATCCCGGCTCTGAAGACCACTCGTAGGTCTCGACGCCCGGCAGCGTAGAACTGAAGGCATTCTGGAGCACGGTCACAGGATAGCGCTGCAGATCGGTACCAGATACCACTGAGCGACTCTCCGTCATATACTTCTCTTTCTTGGTTGCGAAGGCAATCGGCATCTCCTTATCCATCGGCTGGAGGGCATACTCCAGTGTGATGACGAACTCAGAGGCGTTAGGATCCATCTTCACAACAGCATTCTCATAACCGAGAGCAGCGGCACACACATCGTCGTCGGCCTTATAACCTGACAGTGTGAAATAACCGTTCTCATCGGTCAGCACGATCTTGTTGTCCTCAGCCACGTTCACCACGGCACCGACAACAGGTTCTCCGTCTGCATTCAGCACACGACCTTTGATCTGGCCGTTGTTCTGGGCAGCAGCAGTGAGGGAGAGACCCGTCAATGCTACGGCAAGCAGACATCTTGATATTTTATATATACTCTTGTTCATAATGTGAAATTCGTTTTAGAGATTACCAACCTGGATTCTGCTGAATATTTGTCTTCCAGTATTCACCCTCGGGAATCGGATAGAGGTACATCCGCTTGTCGAAGACACGCTGCTGAGCCACCTTACGAGTGATGGTTCCATTCACAGCGACGTTGACACCATAGATAGGACGGGCCAGTGCCTGCTCTGCGCAGTTCCAGCGACGGACGTCCCAAGGACGATGCTCCTCGAAAGCTAACTCTACAGTGCGCTCCTTATGGATGAAGTTACGCATAGCTTCCTGAGAGTTCAAATCACTACGGCTGATCACATTGCCTGTGATGCCTGCACGATGGCGAATCTGGTCGAGAATTGAACAAATTGCGGTCTTATTGGCTGCGAAATCAACTTCGTTGAGGGCTTCTGCATAGTTCAGCAGGATCTCAGCGTAGCGGATGATGGTCCACAGACGATAGGCCGTACCACCATGATTCGACGAAAGGATGGTCTCAGGAATATACTTCCTCATGTAATAACCAGTAGGTGTTGCATTGGCATTACCCACCATGTTGTCTGCATGACCCAGAACGACATCAATAGCACGTCCGTTCCACTCCTGTCCCTGATAGAGAACGGTAGCAGCCAAACGCGGATCACGGTTAGCCCACATGGCAGCATCACTATAACCACTGGCGGGATTAACAGCTGGAGCCATTCCTGAATAAACAGGTGCACCCGTTACATCATAGTTCTGGAACGGTGAAGTACCATCAATCATATCGTACATATCTACGAGGTTCTGGCTCGGACAGTTACCACCGTTACCACCTTCACCGATAGGTGTATCATTACTGATACCACCCCATCCGATAGTCGGGTCGTTACGATAGAAAATCGTCTCAGTATTGTCACCAGAGTACGGTGTACGGATAATAGCGTAGTAGTAGTTCTGCGCAGGTGTGTTGGCAGCTTCGCTATAAAGCTTGTAATCACCACCATAGGTATCGATGAACGCCTTAGCAGCATCAACAGCCTGTTGCCATGTCACACCACTCTCTGCAGCGTAGCGTGGACTGGCCAGATAAAGCAGGATGCGGCTCTTCAAAGCTGCGGGGACGGCAGGGTTCAGACGACCGGCACGAGCAGACTTCTTCGACTCCTCGATGCTCAGCATACCAGAGCCGCACTCATTCAACTCTGTCAGGATGAAGTTGATATACTCTTTCGTGGAAGGACGAGTGGTATAACCAGACAGCAGGTCACCATCGGGATCAAGTACTTCCTTGACGATGGGCACGGTTCCGTAACGGAGGAAGAGCTCCCAGTAGAACCATGCACGGAAGAAGCGAGCCTCGCTCTTCACCTGAGCCTTTTCACTGGCAAACAGCTCTTCAGTCTCATCAGCAGGTTTAGCCACCTTATCAACCTCGGCCAGTGTCATATTACACTTACGGATGCCACGGTAACGGCTCTCCCATACAGAAGTGAACTCAGCAGCACCGCCACCACCATAATAATTACCAATATTAAATGTGGTACGTGTACCACCAGTAGGAATAGCACACTCTGCCAGGTCGGTGGCAGCATCGAGCCATGAATTATTCACACGCAGGGCACCATGAAGCAAGAAGTTGTAGGTGTCATAGTGGAACTGCTGCGCATTCACCCATCCGCTGAAAGTCTTCTCCTTCGACAGGTCGTTACTCGGCTCCTTGTCGAGGAAGTCGCCGCAAGAAGTGAATCCAGTCAGAGCAGTGGCCAGTGCCAATGATGCAAATATAATAGATTTCTTCATTGTTTCAAATCTTTAAATGGTTACTCTGTTTAGAATGTCACGTTCAGACCGAAGTTGACAGTCTTGCAGATCGGATACATGTTAGAACCATTACTCTCAGGGTCAACCAGGTCATCGAGGTGATCCCAGGTAATCAAGTTGTTCGCATTCACATAGAGACGGCACTGAGACATTCCGATATGCTTGATCCAATTCTCGGGAAGTGTGTAGCTCAGCTCAATGTTCTTCAGACGCAGGAAGGCACCATTCTGTAAGAAGAAGGAGTTCAGACGCTGGTTGTGATCACCGTAGTTGGCATAGTGAAGCAGCGGATAGCTGGCATTGGCCAGGTTCTCGGCCTCGCTGACAGCCGGGTTCCAACGATCCAGATGGTGCTCCTTGACCTTACCACCGTTGATGAAGGCATACATAGCCTCAGCATCATAATAGCGGCTTACGTGGTCCACACCTTGGAACATTACGCTGAAACCCCAGCCCTTATAGTCAGCACCGAGTGTCAGTGCATAAGTGTTCTCTGGCACATCGCTATAGCCGATGAAGGTCTCATCACGGTCGTCGATGAAGCCGTCACCATTCATGTCGCGGTACTTCAAGTCACCAGGCTTCAGATCCTGCATAGCGAAGGTTGATTTCGGCAGGTTACCGCCATCGATATCAGCCTGTGTTACAAAACCGTCGGCAATCAGTCCGAAGTACTGGCCAATGGCATGACCCTCACGCTTACGATAACCCGTCTTCAGAGCAGGCTCGTCCATAGCGACGATCTCATTCTTGGCATGAGAGAAGGTAAAGCCTACGTTATAGTTGAAGTCCTTACCGATAGAGTTACGGTGATGAAGTTCGATTTCAATACCAGAGTTCTTGGTTTCACCAAGGTTGGCAGCAGCCATCGTTACACCGACCCACTGCGGACGAGTGAGATACTCTGTCAGAATGTCGTTACGCTTCTCATAGAAGAAGTCGAAGTTACCGGAGAGCAGGTTGTTCCAAAGATTGAACTCCAGACCAGCATTGTACTTGTGAGCACGCTCCCAAGTCACGCCGTAGTTAGGATACTGCTGCTCGTAGATACCCGTCTGTCCAGTTGTACCGAAATAGTAGTCGTTAGCCTGCTGAGTCCATTTCTGTTCATAGAGGAAGCGCTGACGAACGCCATTCACCTGATAGACATCGTTACCTACCTGTCCATAGCTGGCGCGCAGTTTCAGATTGGTGAGCCAGTTCTTGGTTGACTCCATGAACTTCTCGTTGGTGATACGCCAACCGAGTGAGAAAGCAGGGAAGAAACCGAAACGCTTACCGCTGACAAAGTTCTCAGAACCGTTGTAACCAGCATTGAACTCTGCATAGTAACGCTCGTCGTAGCCGTAGGTCACACGACCAACGATACCCTGATAACGCATCGGCAGAGCTGCATTGTTACGGTAGTCATTCTGCATGTAGAGCACCATAGCCGTCACGTCGTGTACATCATTAAATACACGTGCGTAGTTCAGCTGTGCCTCCATGTAAAGCTTGTAGATAGCATACTTATCGGCACTGTTATCGCTCGTATCAAAAGCATTGGTCATGTTAGTGTCGGTATTGTACTTATGATAGGAATCCATCAATTGATAGTTCGAATCATTGTAGTTGGCACGGTCTACCGGCTCATAGGTAGCGAAGCCGCGTGTGAAACGGTCGCGGTGGTAGTTCTCATAGTCGAACGATACCATGGCCTTTGCAGAGAGACCTTTGGTGAGCCAGTCCATCTTATAATCAACGATGAAGTTGGTCTCATTGATAGTGTTGTTACCCTTATAGTAACCACCGTCCGTCAAGCGACCTACGATGTTATTCTGATACTGTGCATTACCACCCCAAAGTGTCTTGGTGGTCTCACCATTTGGAATCTGATAGGAAACAGGATAAATCCAGCCTGGCTCATGATTCAACTCATAGTAAATCTCAGTCTCAGAAGCATTCGGGCCACGACGTTCCTCGAAACGAGTACCGAAGTTCACCGAGAAGGTGATATCCTTCGTCAGGAAGAAGTCGGCATTGGCACGGAAAGCATAACGGTTATAGCCCATGCTGGAAGAGTTTCCATAAGGGTCGGAACTCAGGTTCTTGAGCAATGATTTCTGATTATAATACTCCAAAGAAGCATAGTAGCGCATACGCTTGGTACCACCACGAACACTGGCATTATAACGCTGTGCGGGGGCATAGCTCTTAAGCACCTCATCGTACCAATCCACATTCGGATACAGATAGGCATCTGCACCAGACAGCTGACCATTCACGCTCTTCTGGAACATATCCACATCGTGCTGGCTATAAGCCTGGCCAAGACCATCGTTAGCATAAGCCTCATTCAGCAACTTCACGGTTTCGTAAGAGTTCAGGTAAGTATTCTTACGAGTCGGGCTCTGGAACTGGAAGTTGGCCGTCAGGCTGACAACCGGTTTCTGCTCCTTACCGCGCTTAGTGGTGATCAGCATTACACCGTTAGCACCACGCACACCGTAAACAGCTGTAGCAGAAGCATCCTTCAGCACAGAGATCGTCTCGATATCATCAGGAGCAATCTGAGAGAATGAACGCTCGACACCATCCACAAGGATCAGCGGCTGAGCATCACCAGCGAAAGTAGCACGACCACGGATGTAGATCTTGGCATCATCGGCACCAGGAGCACCAGAAGCCTGAGAGGTTACCACGCCAGGAATCTTACCAGCAATGGCTTGAGAGACGTTGGCTGCAGGCGTAGAGAGCAGATCCTTGCTCGATACCTGAGAGATGGCACCAATCACACTCTCCTTCTTCTGCTGACCATAACCTACGACCACGACTTCCTCAAGGGCTGTCTCGTCGTCGGACATTGTCACGTTAACTACGGAACGGCCATTCACCTTCACATCCACATCCTTATAACCGATATAAGAGATATGCAGGGTGGCATTGGCACCTACCGTAATAGAATAGTTACCTTCGAAATCAGTCACAGTCGCATTCTTTGTGCCAACTTCGGTAACCGTTGCACCGATGACTTCCTCACCGTGTGAATCGACTACCTTACCGGTAACCTTGCTCTGGGCGGATGCTCCTAAAGAGAGGAGCATCAACCCTGCGAGCAGGAAAAATCTGAATATCTTATTGTTCATATCCTTCTAGGTTTTTAATTAGCTTTTTTTCCGATTTTATCGAAATATGGATAGTAAGCCGCATCCAGCATCTCAAGGTGGCATCCCTCAAGTGTGAAGTAACAACCAATCTGACCCTCGATACTGCCAACCTCCGCCGAGTATTCGGGGAAGAACTCGCCGTTAGCCTTCTTCTGCGGAGCAGAGACTCTGACTGTCGAGCCTTCATGCGATACGCCAACCCAGCACTCAGCACCGTTCATGTCGGCGGGATAGGTATCCCATACGAACGACTGGTTCAGTGTATGGTTACCTTCGATATCCCACTTAGAGCCCCAGCCCCATGCATCAGCGCGAAGAACGAAGTTCTCACTGTCACCACCGGTACTTGCACCACCATTGTTAGTGCAGATGAACACCCAGTTCTCCCAGTTAGAACCTGCACCCTTATTATGGTTAATGAAGTGGAACACAAATGGATTAGCATTCTTTGGACCTTCCTTGAAACCGAACACATCGGTGAACTCCTGCCAGAAGCCAGAAGTATTATCAACCTTACCAACGAAGGTACCAGGTTCATACTGCTTACCTACGAAACATTCCTCCGGATCAAGTTCCAGATAAGCCTTCTCCAAAGTGAAATACAGACCACAGGTCTCAGCCGTAGCGCCCTCATAGACAAACTGCATATTGTATGCTGTACCACTAGCAGTTGTTGTTACGGCTGTTACGGTGATTGTTCCACCCTTCCTGGTAGCAGACAGATCTACGTAGGCACCATTCATATCTGCCTTGAAGGTATCCCAATTGTAGTCACTGGTCATATTGCCTGGCGACTCGAAGCCCTGTCCCCATGCCCATGCATCGGCACGAAGTACGAAGTACTCACTGTCACCACCTGTGCTAGGACCACCATTATTGGTACAGATCAGTACCCAGTTCTCCCAGTTATTACCACCAGCGGTATGGTTGATGAAGCCGAAATGAGCGGTCTCACCATCTTTCAACTGCATGACGGGCTCGGAGAACACAGTCCAGAAGCCTGCATCACAAGCTGTACTACCAACAACGACGTACTCTTTGCTGCCAGCATCTTCACCGCCACCGCCTCCGGCTTTGTTGACGAGAATCTGCTGTACCTGAGCCTGTGCAAGCGCCTTATCCCAGATAGCAATGTCATCAAAGGCAAATCCGCCATCGTTATCACCCCAGTCCCAAGCCTGGTTACCACCTACACAAATGTAGCTTAAGTCGGCACCATTGTTGAAGAGACCAGTAATATTCTGTCCGTCAGCACTTGAATCAAGTATCCACTGGTTGGTAATCTCACCATCCATGTACTGTGTCACTTCATTGGCCTTGAAGGTCACGCAATAATAGTGCCACTTGTTATCTGACAGCCAGTTATCCACAAAATTGAAGTCAGGACTAGAAGCCTCCCAAGCATTGGAATGATAGATATTGTTCTTGCCCTCAACATTCTGTGCACTGGTGAAATCACACCAACCATTATTGTTCACCTGAACATTACCACGGCTCTGGAGTGCCAACATCGGCGCACCATTGGTAGGATTAGGAGCTGCTGCATAAGCAGTAAAGAACGGTGCATACGTATAGTCGTTCAAACCACCTGCATTGGCAGCGTTTACCCAGAAGCCAATAGTCATCTCTTGTGATTCAGCAGAGTGTGAAAGTGCATCAGCAGGGAGCTTCAGGTAATTGGAGCGGAGTGCACCACCCACATTCTGGAACACCGTGCCAAAGAATGGATCGCCATCCTTAGTCAAAGAACCTGCACCTACGATCTCCGCGTCACTCAGGTCTGTCTCGAAGGTTGCGACATAAACCGGAGCTGGAACAGGCACATTACCCTTCTTAATCTCAGGACGAGCGTAATCCTTCTCGTTCATCTGGTTACGGATGAAGGTGATGTCATCCACAAAGATGTCATCTGTGGCAGAGAGCGTAATGGTCTCACTCTTATCGATAGCCTCGATAATAGCAGCATTCTCTGCAGCGGTAGTACCGACTGCCTCTCCGTCAACATACAACTGGAAATTGTTAGCCCAGACCTGGAAAGCAACAAAGTGCCACTCTCCATCGGTCGTCACATCGGTTGAACCTGCAGGGCTACCCTTCAGTTTCAACTCCGCACCACCGACGCTTAATACTGTAGCGTCAGCAACTCCCTCTGGCGTTTGAAGCCAGAAAGTAAATCCTGCACCCTTCTGCAGTTTAACATCGGTAAAAGGACTTAGTAAAGTCATAGTACCTCCGCCTAAATGCAGAACCTGACTGTAGAGGAAGTCATCATAAACGACCTCTGCCGCTGTTGCCGAGTAGGATTGTACATAGCCCAGTTCTTCGAGCGAAGTACTCTCATTGAAATTGAGAGTCGACAACTTCTCACGGGTCGGATAAACATCTGTTCCCGCTGCCGGGTCCATCTGTCCCCAATCCGAGCAAGATGCCAGACTGGCCAGTAGTCCAATCATACCAACAAACGCCATGAATGATTTTTTAATCTTCATAATGCAATTCGTTTTTTAGGTTAGAAAATTGTTAATTAGTTATATTAATTGTAGAAATTACACTTTTACGGCCACAAAGATAAGGTTTTTTAATTAATTCGCCAAATAATATAGGCACAAAATCAATAATTCATGATAATTTTAACATATTATATATAAATAGTTAGTAGTTTGGTGCAAAAAAGGGGCAGAATGATGCTCTGCCCCTCTACTTATTTCTTGGTATTGATGACGAAAACACACGCTGCACCGATCAGGAAACTGACACCTGCCACAAGCATCATGGATGACTGGTGACCGCCTACGAGTGTCAGGATGGTGCCGCCACAGATAGCAGCCACAATCTGGGGTACACAGATAGTACCATTAAACAGACCAAGGTAGGCACCCATGTGTCCGTAGCCCTGCAGGGCATTCGTGACAAAGGTGAACGGCATGGCGAGCATAGCAGCCCATCCGCAGCCAATGAGCAGGAAGGGTACAATCTGCCCGTACATATCGGGGATAAACGGAATGAGCAGAAATCCCAGGCCTCCCAGTATCAGACTGACGCTGTAAGCCAACTTCGTATTGCTGAAGCGTGGCAGCATCGCTGCCCAAGCAACAGAGCCCAGAGCCTGGATGGCATACAGCACACCCGTCCAGTTGGCAGCCTCCTGATAGGCATCGGTAGTAGGATCGATGGTGCCCCAGACGGTTTCTGACACAGCATCCACCACATAAGTCCACATATAAAGCATACCAGCCCAGCAGAAGAACTGTACAATGCCGACCTTCCAGAATGTGGAAGGCGCATTCTTCAGCAGGCTGATCCAATTGGCAGAGTCTTCTTTTTCTTCCGAAACGGGATTGTATTCCTTGTACTCCTGCGGATTCCACTCTTTAACCTTCATGGTGGTGTAGAGTACACAGAGGATGAGGATGGCCGCACCACAATAGAACGACCAGATAACTGAATCAGGCACTACACCCTCTGGGGCAACGTTCTTCAGTCCGATCCAAGTGAAAACAAAGGGGAAAAGGAAACCTACCACCGAACCTGCATTACAGAGGAATGACTGAATAGAGTAGGCTTTGGCTTTCTGCTTCTCGTTGACCATATCGCCCACCAACATCTTGAAGGGCTGCATAGCCATGTTAATACTCGTATCAAGCAACATCAGGGCCACCAGTCCGAAGATCAGGGCTGCACCCACCGCCATTCCGAATGAGCCGGAATTGGGCAACAAGCACATCACTGCCACAGCCACAGCAGCTCCTATAAATAAATAAGGTACGCGACGACCAAAGCGGGTCCATGTCTTATCACTTAGTGTACCCACAATTGGCTGTACCAGGATACCCATCAACGGGGGCAATATCCAGAAGAAGCTCAGAGAGTGAGGATCAGCACCCAGTGTGCGGAATATACGCGAGATGTTTGCACTCTGTAAGGCATAGGCTATCTGTACGCCGAAGAACCCGAAACTCAGGTTCCATAACTTCCAAAAGGAGAGATCTGGTTTTTGCTTCATATACTTTTCTGTTAAGTTTTACCAAATTTATACTTATCGAGTTGTGCCACGAATGATCAGACGGGTACGGACAACACGCTTTTCAACCTTTTCCATAGGAGCCAGCCCTTCCACTTTGTCCATCAAGATCTCGGCAGCTTCCTCACCCACCCGATGACCACGCTGCTCCACAGTAGTAAGCATCGGGTCACAAGCTACTGCCCGCTGACCATTTGTAAAGCCGCAGATAGAGATATCCTCTGGCACACGGTATCCAGCCCGCTTGACGGTGTAGAGAATACCTATGGCTGTATCATCATTGACCGCAAAAAAACCATCAGGCGGATTGTCGAGCGCCATGATTTCTGGCGTCATCACCTCCGCGTTCTCCCGATTGTCGCACACGCGGATAATCTGTTCATCTACCGATAGCCCATGCTTCAGAAGGGCATCCTTATAACCATTATAGCGGTTCTTCGAGATCTCGAGCTGCATCGGACTGCCGTAGAAGGCTATCCGCCTGCAACCGGTCTCAATCAGATGTGTCACGGCATTATAGGCGCCCATATAGTCATCCACCACCACACGACTGGCGTTCACACCCGTACAGATACGGTCGTAGAACACCATGGGGATTCCGGCATCGAGTAATTTCTGATAGTGGTCGTAGTTCTTCGTGTCCTTAGCCTGAGAGACGATGACGCCGCACACCTTATAACGGTGGAAGTTTTCACAGATGCGAGCCTCCCGCTCATACTGTTCACCACTGAGTGCCACCATGATACGGTAGCCACGCGTTGCCGCCGCCTCCTCGATACCCGTCAGGATAGACGAGAAATAGTAATGCGTAAACTCGGGCACGATGACACCGATGACGCGCTGGGGCATCACCCGACTATGTCGAAGAGCCTCTCCGATGGCATTGGGAAAGAAGTTATGCTCACGGGCATACTGCTGGATGGCCCGTCGTCGCTCCTCGCTGATACGAGGCGAATCCTTAAGGGCACGAGACACCGTCGCTACAGAAATTCCGAACTCCCGAGCGATATCCTTCATTGTCATTGGCGCTTTCTCGTCCATCAGCTTTTAACTATCGGTGATGCAAAGATACAAAAAACCTTTAGATATACAAATATTCCCACCTATTATTATTGATATATGTCAATGCAAACGTTTGCACAGCAGAATTGTGTAATTTAATGCAAAAAAAGTACAACGTATCGAAATCTGCACTATCTTTGCAACGAAAACGAGAGCCTAAATAGCTGACAGACAATATAACATATACAAAATTAACTCTAATTTAAACGTAATGATGAAGCAGGTAAACATTCAAATCCCGCTAAGGATGCTAGGCCTTTTGCTAGGCTTATTCCTATCGGTAGGTGCCTTTGCCCAGATTGAGGTAAAAGGCCATGTGAAAGATGCTACAGGCGAACCCATTATCGGCGCAACTGTACGTGTGGACGGTACACAGACGGCCACTGTATCTGATTTCGACGGTAACTTCGTGCTGAAAGCTAATCAGGGTGCAAACATTACCATTTCGTACGTCGGCTACCAGAACCAGACGGTCAAGGCAGCCCCCAACCTCGTGGTAACGTTGCAGGATGACGCACAGGTTCTTGAAAACATCGTGGTCATCGGTTATGGTCGTGCCAAGAAAAACGACCTGACTGGTTCGGTTACCGCTATCAAGCCCGACGACATGAGTAAGGGTATTACCAACAACGCCACCGATATGCTTGTGGGTAAGGTAGCTGGTGTCGATGTCATAACAGGTGGTGGTACACCGGGTGCTGGTGCCCAGATACGTATTCGTGGTGGTTCGTCACTGAACGCCTCCAACGATCCTCTCTATGTCATCGACGGTCTGACTATCGACGGCAACACTGCTACCGGTATGTCGAACATCCTGGCTATGATCAACCCGAACGATATTGAGACCTTCACTGTGCTGAAGGATGCCTCTGCCACTGCTATCTATGGTAGCCGTGCCTCTAACGGTGTGATTATCATCACCACCAAGAAAGGAAAGAAGGGTACTGCTCCCCGTGTATCATACAATGGTGACGTGACCATCTCTACTGTCGCCAAGAAGTATGATGCACTGAACGCTACGGAATACAGGAACCTTGTGAACAGCATTGAGGGCCTTGACGCCTCGAAGCTTGGCAATGCCGACACCAACTGGCAGGACGAGATCTTCCGCACAGCCGTCAGCACCAGTCACAACGTGTCTGTCTCTGGCGGTATCGGCAATATCCCCTACCGCGTGAGTGCTGGCTATAACTCTTCACAGGGTATCGTGAAGACCTCGTCGATGCAGCGTGCCAACGCTGGTCTGAACGTGGCTCCCAGCCTTCTGAACGACCACCTGAACCTGAATATCACGGCTAAGTACATGTATGAGAGAGACCGCTATGCAGACGCCGGCGGTGCCATCGGCTCAGCCCTTTCCATCGACCCCACCCGTCCTGTCTATACAAACGACGAGACTTCCAAGTTCTTCGGTGGCTACTATCAGCCATATGTAAGTGCAAACTTCAGTGATCCCGACTGGGCATTCACAAGCAATGCCAATGCCCCGCAAAACCCATTGGCTCTGCTGGAACTGAAAGAAACCAAAGCAAAGGCCAGCGACTTCACCGGCAACTTCGAGGCCGACTATAAGATCCACGGTTTCGAGGACCTGCACATCCACGCCAGCTACGGCGGACAATACACCGAGTCGAAGCAGACTGACGATATCGCAAACACCTCATACTCCAACAACTACTATGGCTGGAACGGTCTGACACGCTACTACAAGTACAGCATCACCGCCAACGCATACGCCCAGTATCAGAAGGAGCTCGACGCTCACTTCATCGACATCATGGCCGGTGCCGAGGAAAGCCACTACCACCGTCACGGTTTCAATGAGGGACAGGGTACTGACCCCTACAATGGCGAGGCCTTCAAGCCCAGCATCCGCAGTGAGCAGGAGTGGGCTACTCACAACTCGCTGGTTTCTTACTTCGGTCGTCTGAACTACACGCTGCTCGACCGCTACATGCTGACGGCAACGTTCCGTGCCGATGGTTCCTCGAAGTTCTCTGAGGACAACCACTGGGGCTACTTCCCCTCTGTGGCACTGGCCTGGAAGATCAACGAAGAGAAGTTCATGAAGGATCTCACATGGTGGAATGAGTTCAAGCTCCGCCTCGGCTGGGGTAAGACTGGTCAGCAGGATATCGGTAGCGACTTCGGCTACGCCCCGCTCTATGTCATCAGTAACTCGTATGCCCAGTACCCCTTCGGTAGCACATACTACAACACCATGCGTCCGAATGCCTACAACCCAGACCTGAAATGGGAGACAACGACTACATGGAACGCAGGTTTCGACTTCGGTTTCCTCAACAACCGCATCTCTGCCAGCCTCGATGGCTACTATCGTAAGACCACCGACCTGCTGAACACGGTGACCATCCCTGTAGGTACGAACTTCGGTTCCGTACTGACAAAGAACATTGGTTCTATGAAGAACTACGGTATTGAGTTCTCTATTAACGCCAAGCCAATCGTCACCAAGGACTTCACCTGGGATGTCAGCTATAACATCTCTTGGAACCACAATGAGATTACCTCTCTGACAGAGGGCGCCGATGACGATTATTACATCAAGACCGGTACAACCATTTCACGTGGTAACAGCACACTGATCCAGGCCAACACCGTAGGTAAGCCCCGTAACTCTTTCTTCGTCTACCAGCAGGTATACGACGCCAACGGCAAGCCTATCGAAGGTATGTATGTCGATCGTAACGCCGATGGCCAGATCAATGAGAGTGACCGCTATTTCTACAAGAGCCCGGCAGCCGATGTGATTATGGGCTTCACCACCAAGTTCCTCTACAAGAACTGGGACCTGAGTGCAGCCTTCCACGCCTCACTGGGCAATTACGTCTATTACAACTATCTGTCGGACAAGGGTTCTATCAGCTCTTCCGGTCTGTATTCCAACAGTGCCTTTACCAACACCTTCCCCGAAGCTGTTGAACTGGGCTTCACCGGTATCGGAACTGAGTACTACCTCTCTGACTACTATGTACGCAACGCTTCTTACCTGAAGTGCTCTAACATCACGCTGGGCTACACATTCCCCAACTTGCTGAAGAACCATCTCAACGGCCGTATCTTCGCTACCGTTCAGAACCCGTTCATCATCACCAAGTACAAGGGACTCGATCCTGAGATTGCCGACGGTGTCGATAAGAACCCGTATCCGCGTCCTCGCAGCTTCCAGATTGGTCTGAGCCTGAATTTCTAAGAGACAGAATTAAGAATAACGTAAAAGAATTAAAGATTATGAGACATATATTTGCAAAAACGGCTGTAGCTGGTCTGCTCGTGCTGGGCATGACCTCCTGTGCCAATGACCTGAATATCTCATCTATCGACCCGCAGACCTCTACCTCCTACGAAGACATGCAGTTGCTGGCAAAGGTCTATGGTACCCTGGGCATGACAGGACAGAAGGGCCCTGATGGATCTGGTGATATTAGCAGCAACGAGGGTGAGTCAGGTTTCTACCGTACTACTTTCAATCTGGAGACCCTTCCCACCGATGAGTGTAACTGGGCTTGGCAGACCGATACCGACATCCCTCAGATTACAGGTATCAGCTGGAATGCCAACAGTAGCCGCACTCAGTGGGCTTATCAGCGCTTAGGCTTCAACGTGCTGCTCTGCAACTTCTATCTGCAGAACACCGCCGACAAGGCTGAGGATGCCAACTACAAATACTACCGCGCAGAGGTGCGCTTCCTCCGTGCCCTCTACTACTGGTACTTCCTCGACCTCTGGCACAAGGCTCCGTTCAAGGACGACAACAACTCGATGAACGACCTGCCCGCGGAGAAAGTCGGCAAGGATCTCTACGACTGGCTCGACACTGAGCTGACAGCTATTGAAAGCGAAATGGCTCCTATGGGACAGTTCAACTCTGCTGCCGATTACGGTCGCGCCGATGCAGGTGCAGCCTATATGCTTCACGCTCGTCTGGCACTCAACGCCAAGGTCTATACCGACGGTGCAACGACTGACTACGACAAGGCTATCAGCTACTGCGACAAGCTTATTGCCGGCCCGTATGCACTGAGCAGCACTGCCAAGACCAATCCTACAAACGGTCTGACCTATAGTGGTTACGCACAGCTCTTCATGGCTGACAATGATATCAACACCGACGCGATGAAGGAGATTATCTTCCCAATCCGTCAGGACGGTGTGAAGACCCCGAACTACTCTACGGCCAACTATCTGGTAAGTTCCTGCCGTATTGCAGGTATGCCATACGCAGGTACGACCAACTGCTGGAGCTGTAACTACGCTCGCCCGAACCTCATTGAGAAGTTCTTCCCGAAGGATGATATCCCCATGCTGAATGATGAAAAAGGCGAAAAAGTAGACGCGTATAAAAAAGCTCACGGCATCGAAAAAGACTTCACTGAAGAACAAGTTATTGAAGCAGACAAAATCCTCGGTGGATCTACAATAGAAATTCTAGAAGCTGCAGATGATGATCGAGCTCTATTCTATGCTGGTGCTGGTGGTGGTAACCGCAAGCTGCGCACTGACAAGTTGAACAACTTCCTCGATGGTATCTCTATCGTGAAGTGGCAGAACATCCGTGTGGATGGTGGTACTTGCAGCGATCCTCAGTTCCCAGATACAGATATCCCTCTGTTCCGTCTGGCTGAGGCTTACATGACTCGCGCAGAGGCTAAATGGCGTAGCGGCGATGCTACGGGTATCAATGATGTGAATGTGCTTCGTAGCCGTGCCAATGCCACACCGCTGACTCAGTTGACCGAGCAGGACCTCATCGACGAATGGTGCCGTGAGTTCTATATGGAAGGACGCCGCCGTTCTGACCTTATCCGCTTTGACATGTTCACTGGCAAGAAGTACAACTGGGCCTGGAAGGGTGGTGTTGCTGATGGTCAGGCTGTGGATAGCCACTTCAAGTACTATCCCATCCCGATGGATGACATCAACAACAATAAGAATATGACCCAGAACGCAGGTTATTAATTTATCGCTAAATTGAAAAGAGTTATGAACAAGAAATTATTCAATATAGGACGTTTGTTCTCCATCCTTGCTGTGGTGGCATTCATGCTGACCGCCTGTGAAAAGGATGACAAGAGCAATCCAACATTCAAGGCCACCAGCCCGAGCTTCACGCTCAATGTGCCTGCGAATGCAAGCAACAACACTTACGACCTCGTATCTGCCAATGGTCTGGAACTGACTTGTACACAGCCTAACTACAATGGCGTACCATACGTTACACAGTATCATGTGCAGATTGCCCTCTCAGAGGATTTCTCAACGTTCAAGGAACTGGAGACCTCTTATACAACAGCCAAGATGAGCGTTGATGCTTATGAGCTGAATACTGGCGTTATCGATCTGTTCCACGAGATCAATGGCGATATCGACTACCCCGCAGAGCCACGTCCGCTGTACATTCGTCTGCGTGCGAATGTCGTCAACATGGCAAATACCGTTCAAGACGAGGCCTTCTCTAACATCATTACACTGCCTAACGTTCTGGCAACCTTCAAGGCACCAGAGCTGACCTTCCCGACCTCATGCTATATTGTCGGCTCTTCTATCGGCGATGGCGACAGCAAGGGCTACTGGTCATACTGGAAGCCGATGGCACCTGTCTATGGCGGTGAGGGTGAATTCTACACGCTGATTTATGTGCCCGATGGTGGACAGTTCAAGTGGGGTGAGGCAGAGAACGACTGGCGCGGCTTCGACCGTGTGGCCAAGTTCGATGACCAGGCCAATGCCGGTGTTCACGAGGCTGCCAACGATGGTAACATCGAGTTCAGCAACGGTGGTTGGTACACCATCCATGTAGAGACAGCTCTTGGTGCTACTGAAGTAGCATGGACCTTCCACATCTATCCGGGTGCTGCTTATGTCATCGGTAACGCTGCTGGTGGCGATTGGACTGACAGCAATGCAGACTGGCTGATGATTGCTCCTAAGGAGGATGGCACATGGGAGTCACCCGCATTCACCGCCAGTGGCGAGCTCCGCGCCTATATTAAGGTACCCGGACGTGACTGGTGGAAGACCGAGTTCACGCTCTATAATAGCGACCTCTACTTCCGTACAGTTAACATCCCGGCTAACTGGGCAGAGGACGTAGGTCCCGAATACTCTGTAGCTTGTTCTGCAGGCCAGAAACTCTATGTAAACTTTAGCACGAACACTGGTGAAGTAAAATAACTAATAAACGTACATGAATATGAAAAAGATATTTCAAAATAGCTTTGCAGCCTTGGCGGGTCTAGTACTCGCCAGCTGCAACGGCAACTACGACGACTGGGCAAAGCCACAGAGCTATAACCAGGAGGATCCTGCTGCTGCCTATGGCGTGACATTATCGCCCGGTTCTGTTACCATGCCTGTCGATAACGACGACGTGACGCTCTTCTCTTTCGCTGCCACCAGCGAGGATGTCAATGGATACGGTATTCGTTCACTCAAAATAAACGATCAGAATATCGACTATACCATTAATGGCAATAATGTAATTGTATCGGCTAACGATTTAGAGGACCTTACAGTTTCTATTTATGAGTCTCGTGCAAAGGTGACCCGTAACCTCGATATAGCAGTTGAATATGGTGCTATCCTTAAGAATGGTGATGCCGTAGCTGGTAAGGGTGCCGTCACCTCTACCCTCACCCCGAGGGACATCCCTGCAGCCGATCCCAAGGGCTATTTCTTGCTTGGCAATTTTGCAGAGAACGGTAATGGTTGGGATCTGTCAGCACCTGTATGGATGACCGACAACGGCGATGGTACCTATAGCGCTATCGTTAATACCACTGGCGACGGCGACAACTGGTACAAGTTCTACGAAGGCTCTCACTACAGCGCTGAAAGCTGGGACGAGGTAAATGCCGGCCAGATGGGTTGTAAGACCAACGGCTGTCCCGACAATTTTGGACTGATTGTATGGTCTGGAGATAAGTATAATGTAGAAACACCGGTTATCAGCGGCAAGGGCCAGTTCAAGGTTACCCTCGATGCGAAAAACATGACTTACAAGGTAACGCGTCAGGCCGTGAACTACTACATCGTAGGCGGACCTAACGACTGGGCAGGCTCAGCAGCCAGCAAGGCACTGAAGTTCAACCAGGCTAACATCGAGATCCCTGTCTATACGATTGTATTCCCAGCAGTTGAGGGCGGAGAGACCTGGTTTGCTATCGGTGATGACAAGGCATGCGACGCTATCACCAATGATAATGACTGGAAACAGCTCTTCGGTACAACCAGTGGCAACGGCAATCAGGGTACATCTGGAACACTTGCACGCCGCTCTGCACTCTCTGATGACGGTTCGTTCAAGATAGAGGCTGGTGCCAAGTTCATCAAGGTCGTACTTGACATGGACAAGATGACCTACGAGGTTTCTCCACTGAACTTTGGCGAGTATATCTACGAGGCTGGTACCAACAACGACTGGGGTGCTATCGAGCAGCCGCTCTATTGCGCTGATGGCCAGGGTACCTACGTAGGATATTTCTATAGCACAGGTGCAGACTGGGCTGGTGGCAAGGGTGCCTTCAAGTTCCAGGGTGCTTTCAACACATGGGACGAGGGCAACTACGGCTTTGCCAGCGGTGATGAGACAAGTGGCTCACTGGTTGACAGTGGCGATTCTGGTAACATCCTCGTGGAGCCTGGTTTCTATCGCGCAGAGATCAACCTCGCAGCCATGACCTATGCTATGACCCCGATTAGCACCATCGGTATCATCGGCCCTGCTCAAACTGGTGGTTGGGATACAGATACAGATATGACCTACAATCAGGAGACACGCGCATGGGAGGCAACCATCGAACTGGCTGCTGATGAAATCAAGTTCCGTGCTAACGACGGTTGGGATATCAACTGGGGTGGCGACACAGAAAACCTGACGGAAGGCGGTGCCAACATCAAGATTGCTGAAGCTGGCACTTACTTCATCCAGCTCTTCCCACGCTGCCAGAACAAGTCTTATTGTAAGATTACCAAGCAATAATCTCACATCTATAGAAAAAGGCGGGCCGTAGTGATTGCGGCCCGCCTTTTGTTTTGTGACTCTTCGGCATACTTTAATAGTATACATGACCTCCCCTCCTCCCGTTAATGGGTGAAAGGCCGATCAATAAAGGGAAAGGGGAACGGGAGGTGTTTGACTGACACCTCCCGTTGACCTCCCCTAAGACCTCATGCAGCTTTGATAGGAATGACTTTGTAGAAGGCCACATGACTGTGCTCGGTATGCTCGAATTCAAGCTCCTTCATAGCTTGGCCCAAATGGATACGAGTGCTATGGTTGATTTTCAGAGAAGGGTATTCCTTCTGCATCAGCGATAGTATCTGGGTGCTGTTCATCGTCTTCACTTCTTCTCCGTCTGTGGGTTTGCGGAAACAGGCCGTAATCAGATCGGCGATGTCTTTCTGCTCCATATATTCCAGGTTTAGTTCCTGAATACGGGCCACCTCGTCGTTGTTGAACCAGAATGGCGCCTGCAGATCGCGCAGTTCATAGACCGCCTGGGCATAGAGTTGTGAATAGTCGATGTCACCCGCATTGTCGATGATCTGGCCATCTGGAATTGAGAGGCAGATATAACGACGGGAACCTGTGATATCCTTCAACGGATGACGATTGTTGGTAGTAGCGACAAACGAAGCATAACGAGGACGATCTTCTTGAGAGGCTCCATAGATAGGTCGTCCATTGACTTTACTCTTCGACAACGTCTGCTTCAGAGCTGCTTGCTGTGAAGGTCGGATGGCTTCGAGCTCATCGAGATTGACCAGCAGATTGTTTGTCAGAGCCATCTCCTTGTCGAACTTGTTGGAGAGATTGAGATGATCGAGATAGTACTGACGCAGATGAGGAGGCAGCATGCGACGCAGGAAGGTGGTTTTGCCACAACCCTGAGCACCTATTAAAGTAGGTACACACTCGTTGCCGTGAAGATGGTCCATCTGGAGCCAATGGGCTACGGCAGAACGAAACCAGACACTCAGGAAGGAGAGCTGTTCGGAGGTGACACCTGGAATCCGATTGAAAAGGGCAGCCACATGGTTCTGGCCGTCCCATTGGGGCAAGTCGTTCAGGTACTCCTGAATGGGATTGTAGGGAATGACATCTTCGGAGTTGACATACTCCACAATGTCGGCCTTAGGGTTCTCATCACCACAGATTGCCTCGCGCTTGGCTTGGAGGATGATGCTGTTCAGGGCCAGTTGCGTAAGCGGACGGAATGACGGTTCGTCTGCTGTCTTGGGAGCAAACTCCAGTTTGCCGTTCAGCACATTGCGACGCAAGTGGTAACGAGTGTTTAGAAACAGTTCTGCAGCAAGTGTCTTGCCCACAGGCTTTTGAAGGCTTTCGCCTTGGATAAGTAATTTTTCCTTCATTTGTTTAAATCTTAATGGTTAATAAATTGTTTTAGAAAGGCAGAGGCTTTTGACAGCTTGCAACTTTCAATGTGCAAAGGTACAAAATATAAATGGCGGTTCCAAATTTATCGCTAAAAAAAGCACTTAAAAAAGCACTTTTGACAAAGCGTTTTTAGCGGGAAACTCCTAATTGACAGTCGAATAGAATGAATTATCCTGACAGCCTTTCGGAGTAGTTTTTGCAACCTAACTAGGAAAAAATTGTTCCCTGCCTAGGGAAATAGTTTTTCCTAGTATAGTAACAAAAACAAGGCTTGGAAGATATTTTACAAATGAGGAGATCTGGAGGTGATAGGGAGGTGTTGAAGCAACACCTCCCGTCTCTGGAAGCATTGTATATAAAAGGTTCTGGCCTCCTGAAGGGAGGAGGGGAGGATGGAATGAGCAGCGAAGTTAAAGAATAGGATAAAAGAGCTTTTTACATATAGAATCCTTGCACATCTAAAGTGTTTTTTGTATTTTTGCAGCGTTGTTATAAAGATCAAACATATGTCTAACAGAAAATGCTTATTGATGCTACTGGTGGTAATGGCATTTACTGCCAATGCACAAACCAAGAAGTATCTTGGCGGAGATGCTTCCCTGCTACCGTCGTATCAGGAAAAAGGTACGGTCTATAAAGATTTTAATGGTCACAAGATCAAATTTCTGCCATTTGTCAAGCAACAGGGATGGAACATGATCCGCGTCCGGCTCTTCGTGGACCCGCAGAATGCACCTGAAGGACATAAGGGCGAAGGAGTCTGCCAAGATCTGAATTATGTCATAGGTCTATGCCAGCAGATCAAGAAGGCCGGTATGCAGGTGATGCTTGACTTCCACTACAGCGACACATGGGCCGATCCTGGCAAGCAGTTCACGCCAAAACGCTGGGAAGGCTGCAACAAGCAACAGCTTGCTGACAGTATCTATGCCTACACTCGCGCTTCGCTACAAGCGATGAAACGGGCTGGCGTCGTGCCAGAGATGATACAGGTAGGCAATGAGATAACCAACGGCATGCTCTGGCCAACAGGCAAGATTGACCCATCAGGCAGTGAGGGCTTTGATATCTTATGCAACTTCCTCAAGGCTGGCTGTAAGGCGTGTCGTGAGATATGTCCGAAATCACTGATTATTATCCATACGGAAAAGACCGGCGACTGGGATATCACCCGAAACTATTACCAACAGTTGCGCTATCGTCAGGTTGACTACGATATCATCGGACTCAGTTACTACCCCATGTGGCAAGGCACCATCCCCAACCTCGGACGTACGCTCGACAAGCTAAACTGGCTCTTCCCTGAAAAGCCCGTGATGATTGTGGAAACCGCCGCCTATTATAGTCACGAACGTGATCCCTGGGCCAAGGGCGACCAATATGCGGAGTTCTATCCTATCAGCGTGGAGGGTCAGACTCAGTTCACCCGCGAACTTGTGACGGAATTAAACAAGCACCACAATGTGACAGGACTCTTCTGGTGGTTCCCTGAGGAGAATGGCTTCGGCAACGAAGTGACGAAGGGCTGGCTGAACCGAGGGCTTTTCGACAATCACACAGGCAAAACACTCCCAGCCATGAAAGAATTCAGTCGATTCGTCCGAAAACCGTGAGTGGTTTACATGCAAGCGTGCAACCGTTTGCGCAATGCAACTAACAGTTTTTTAGCCACTTGGGAACAACCAAGCGGCTTTTTTCTTATCTTTGCAGCAGTAAACAACAATCAAAAAACTAAAAGCGTATGAGAAAACTCTACTCAACACTTATCCTGTCACTCGTATCAGTAGTCTCAATGGCTCAGGGTTGGCCAAAAGATTATAATGGTGTCATGCTTCAGGGATTCTTTTGGGACTCTTTTGCCGACACCCAGTGGACACGTCTGGAAAAACAAGCTGATGATCTCTCGAAGGTGTTCGATCTGGTATGGATTCCACAGAGCGGCAAGGGCACCTACAACCCGTCAATGGGATACGACCCATTGTATTGGTTTACGGATTATAATAGCTCTTTTGGGACAGAAGATGAGTTGCGCTCACTGATTACCACTTTCAAGGCAAAAGGTATCGGTACCATAGCCGATGTGGTTATCAACCATCGTGGTACACTGACCACCTGGAATGATTTCCCCTCAGAAACCTATAAGGGCGTAACATACAGTCTGACCTACGAAGATATCTGCTCCGATGACGAAGCGGCTAAGAATGGATACAAGGTGGGTAAAAATAAGGATACCGGTGAAGGCTGGGACGGATTGCGCGACTTGGACCATAAGAGCGAAAATGTGCAGACTGCCGTCAAAGCCTATCTGAATTTCCTGCTCAAAGATCTTGGATATACAGGATTCCGCTATGATATGGTGAAAGGCTATAGTGCCTCTTATACCAAGATGTATAATGAAGACTCGAAACCTCAGTTCTCTGTAGGTGAGTGCTGGGATAGTAGCAATACCATCAAGAACTGGATTGATGGTGCTGGAAAGACCAGTGCTGCCTTCGATTTCCAGTTCCGCTATACGGTTCGCAATGCCATTAATAAGGGCGACTGGACCTATCTGGACAAACAGAATGATGGTAATTGGCCATTAGTTAGCAATAACTACCAAGATGGTAGCTATCGTCAGTATGCTGTAACCTTTGTTGAGAACCATGATACTGAGAAACGTGCCAATGCTGCTCAGGATCCTATCAAAAAGGACACATTGGCAGCAAACGCCTATCTGCTGGCTATGCCCGGCACTCCATGTGTGTTCCTGACCCACTGGAAAGCTTATAGGCAGGAAATTGCCAATATGATAACCGTGCGCAAGGCTGTGGGTATCACCAATACGAGTGCTACGGCAAATGTGGCATCGAACAAAGACTACTATGCTGTGGAGACAACAGGCACCAAAGGCAAACTGCTCGCTGTAGTAGGCACGAAGGCCGCAGGCTATAAGCCTGATGGTGATTGGAAAAAAGCCATCAGCGGTTATCACTACGTCTATTACGTCAGCGGTATCGACCCTGCCAACATTAAATATCCAGAGATAAATACTGAGGAAGAAGAGGACGGCAAATATGCAGGTGTGCCTGCGTTCTGCACGATGGAAGAGGGCGAGAGATGTTCATTCTTCGAGGCACCTGTATCATGGGGCAGCCAGATATTTGTATGGGCCTGGATGAACGGTGGCAAGGGCGAAGACTATCTTGGCACAAACTGGCCCGGCGTGACAGCCACCAAACTAGGCACAGCCGACAATGGTAACAGCGTGTGGAAGTGGAAAGTGTCTGGCGCAGTCAATCCCGACTTCATCATATTTAGCGGTGGAGGCGTGCAGACTGAAAACTTGAAATTCACCAATGGCGGCTACTACTTTGGTAACGAGGGTTTGAAAGCTACGGTGACACCTACGGCTATCCGCAACATAGACGTAACTGACCAGAATACTGAATATGCCGTCTTCGACCTTCAGGGACGTAAGGTGGGTACGACCAAAAGTCCTTTGAAGAGCGGCATCTATATCGTCAACGGGAAAAAGTTCGTGATTAAGTGAGAGAAGAATTGAGTGCGCTCAAATTCTTCCGAACATGAATGAACTCGCACATCGTGCAAATTCGTACTTAAATAATTATAGTTAATTGAACACAGCGCGGACGACGAACCAGCAATGTAGCAAAAACGTCTGAATGCGCCCGTAATGATGCTCCATCACATGATAGCGCTCCCAGAGCGACTCACGGTGATGGAGCGTTGTTTGTCCCTCTTCTGTATAATTGACCACGACCATCTTTAAATTCAATAGCGGTACTCGTTCCTTGGCTGCAGCCTTCATCACGCGGATACACCAATCGACATCGGCAGAGTAACGATACTGCATGTCGTAGGGTGTAGCTATGGCAAAGTCTGTACGTGCATAGAAGGCCTGATGACAGACAAGCATTCCCTGACGGAACGACTTCCACGTAAGATGTTCGGGCGGTGACAGACGACGATGATGCAGGAAACGCCCTTCGCTGTCAACAATATCCGTATCACCATAGAGTACGGCAGGGGAATCCTTCTCACTGATCTGTTCAACAATCCTACTGACGATATCAGGGGCCGGTAGGAAATCACCAGCATTGAGGAAGCATACATAACTACCGTCAATCGAGCGTAACCCCTTATTCATCGCGTCATAGATGCCCTTATCGGGTTCAGAAGTCACCTGGACACGATGACCATTGTCTGCCTCATTGGAACGCCTGACATAGTCATCAATAATTGCCATCGTACCATCCGTAGAGGCTCCATCTATGATAAAATGACTGATCTTAGGATAGTCTTGGCAGAGTACACTATCGAGTGTACGCTTCAATACAGCTTCAGCATTGTATGTAATAGTAATATAAGTGATCCTTATCATAGTTTGTAGTGCTTGAAAGCCTGAGCCTGATGATAGACATCGAGATATTGCATAGCGACACTTTGCTGTGAATAACGCTGAGCAACCTTATGAACGGCATTTTGGCTCAGTGACGCATAGTCGGCCTCAGTCAAGATCCAGCGGATACCCTGAGCCAGGTCTTCGGCACTACGGTATTCTGCAACATAGCCATTTCGACGGTGGTCAATCTCCTCTGGTATGCCCCCTACCTTAAAACCTACACAAGGCACACCACATGCCATCGCCTCCATGATGGTATTGGGCAGATTCTCCGAGAGTGAAGGTAGTACAAAAACATCACTTGCTTGATAGACATCAACGATACGCTGCTCATCATTCACATAGCCCAAAGGAAAAGCCTCCAACGGCAGTTGGGTTACAACTTCTTCGGCATGCCCTCCAAGAATAACAACGCCCAATTGGGGAATATCTGTCAACAGACGGCAGGCCTCCATCAAATAGCTCATGCCTTTATTCTCATTGGTAACCCGCTGAGAGGCAAAAAGAATCAGTTTCTTATCAAGCGGTAGCCCCAATCGTTTCCTGGCTTCTTGCTTATCACCTCTTTTATATATATGGGTATCTATCGGATTAGGTATATTGGTTATCTTCTGCCCTTTCAGTAGTGCACTCCTCTTTGCCTCCAACTCAAGCCAACGACTGCAAGCCACGAAATAGATAGTCTCATCATTAAGCATCTGCAGTTTCTTCTGCCAAATACGAGTTGAAAAGTCTTTCGCCGAACCACCGGAGGGTAGCAGACGACAGTTATGACACTGGCTTAGGAAATTACGACAGCCCAACGTAACATGGCAGATGGCAGTAGCCGGCCAGATATCATGCATCGTCCAGACGACCGGTTTTCCACTCTGGAGAATCCGCCGGATGTCACCCAATGAGAGCATGCCCTGATTGATCCAGTGCAAATGTATGACATCTGCCTCCTGGAATTCTCGTAGCCGGGTAATATCCGTGCCTGTATTGGCAATGTCAATATCAAAAAGATGTCCACGATTAAAATGGAGCTTGCAAAAGATAACAAAGCGTTCCCAGAGGAAATGCCATCTAAGCCATACAGACTCCGGCAGACCAACAACCGTCAGCGAATCGGTCTCTTTGTCGCGAACCAGCATTTTTGCCTTGACACCATTATTATTAAGTGCCTTCATCAGACGATTAGCCGCAACGGCAGCGCCCCCTGTCCGCTCACTTGTATTGACTATCAGTACTCTCATATTGCAAAGATACAGTAAGTTAGCCGAAAAACAAAAAAATTCGAGTAAAAAAGCATTTTTATTTGTTGTTTGCGCACACACCGCTTGATTTACATCAAGAATGATGGGTATTTATGCACGAAATATATCATAAGTCTTGCAAAAAGCAATTTTTCGTCGTAC
This sequence comes from uncultured Prevotella sp., assembly GCA_900315525.1. Classification (GTDB taxonomy): domain Bacteria; phylum Bacteroidota; class Bacteroidia; order Bacteroidales; family Bacteroidaceae; genus Prevotella. Next base: position 53,596 of record OMZO01000001.1, read on the forward strand.
CTTTGCAGTGTCAAAAGGTTAATAGATTGTTTTAGGTTAGTAGTAATATTTATAGTTTTAGGTTTTTAGTTATTGGTAAAAGAAAGTTTTCAACTGTAGGATAACAGGAGGTCGCTGCGAAGCTCCCTTTTAAACTTTCAAATTTTTAGCTCTTGTGAGCTGAAAATTTCTTTTAGAGAAAAGGATTTTTAGTTAAACATAGGCTTTTTTTGATGCCGAGGCTCGCGAGAGTCGCGGCATCTTTCTTTTAATTGGAAAAAAATGATTAACTTTGCACCCAAATTACTGATTTAATGACAAAAACAAGACTTTTCATCATGTTTCTGATCGCAATACTCGGCAGTTGCATCAGCAAAGTGAGCGCTCAGGACGAAATCATAGAGCACGAAGGCAATAAATACATCATCAATGTAGAGAAACTGAATCCTGACAGTGAGATGACACTGATGGATGTGCTTCACATGTGCCCAGAGCTTATCTCCGACGATGGCAGAAAGCTCACAGCCGACTACGTCTTGTCAGTTGACGACATCATGCTCAGTGTCGATTTTGAGCCCATGTTAGAAGGTATCAAAGCTTGTGACCTCCATCAGGTTATCGTCTGCACTTACGGTGCCGTCAATAACGCAACGGATGGTACCTCTGGCAGTATCGACCTACAGTTTAAGGAAGAAAGCAAGGATCTTTATGGCAAGTTAGCCCTGAATGGCAGCACTTACGGCAACGGTAAGGCTTATGCCGATATCACCAGCAAAAGCGAAAACTTCACCTTACGTGCTTTTGCTCAGACTAACTTACAATATGGGAAGGCCAATACATCAGAAACAGGAATCACCTCGCGTAACGGTATAGAAAACGCGATGGTCTTCATGGACTGGCAGCTAACAGAGAAAGACCTGTTGAAGCTTAAGCTCTCACAAGGCTATGGTGAGCAGAATGACCGTCTGCACAATAATGGGAGTACAGATGATATGCTCTCAAGACAACGGTGGGGCGAGCTTGTCGCCACCTACGAGCGTACTCTCAACGAACAGGAAGCTGGCCTTTATTTCGAGGCTGGCATGAACTATACAAACAGCACCTTGGGGGATGTTAAAGAGCGAAATGCATGGCCTTGGTGGATTGCGGAATGTAGTATTCCGTTCTTTAATCAGACACTTTGGATGACAGCAGGCTACGAGGGCGGCTATTCAAACGTCTGGTATCAAGACATTAACCGCGAACAATATCTCAATAACGACTTGTATGTGCAGTTTGACTACAAGAAGGGCCCATGGATTATCACTCTTGGTGACCGTTTCAGAAACAACACGTTCTGGAATAAGCCATATGAAAAGGAAGGCGAGAGCCTTTGGTCATACAATCGCAGCGACCATGCATTCTTTGCCAGTGCAGGATATAAGAAAGGGCACCACTTCGTACAAGGCATTTTCAACCGCTCGTATTTCAACCCTTCCGTCAATATCTTCATTGACTATCAGGAAGAGGGACCCACACGATACAATACCGACCAGAAGACTCGCCTCGCCTGGCGGTCTGAGTTGCGCTATACCTATCAAGCAGAACAGATTGTGGCAACTTGCAGTGCGACACACACACTATTAACAGATATGCCTTTGGCAGATGAGTCGCTGATAGGTTTAGGGACAACTGTCACCTGGAACAAGGGTCCTCTCAGAATAACAGGAGGTGTAAATGCCTACCACCATCATTATGAACTATTAGAGTCGGTCTATGACAACTACTTCACCCTGAAATTCGCCCCTACCCTACTTTTGGGCAAGGGTTTCAGGCTGTCGTCTGTATTGCTCTTCAACAGCAAAAAAAAGATGACTGAAGATCATGCCCACCTCTATGCTTCTATAAAAGTGAACAAGGACTTAGGAAGACGCTGCAATGTATTTGCAGACTTCCACGATATAGCCGGGCAGCCTGATGCTTCAACTCTCTATATGATGCAATCATATAAAAACCGAGCACTGACCCTCGGCCTCACCTACTATCCTTTCAGATAAAAAAAGTATGACAATTATTTGGCGGTCTTGCAGAAAAACTGTACTTTTGCAACGTCATTCAACTAACTAATATAACCACCAATGCGGAAAGCCATTTTGTTGACATTGATAATGGCAATCAAATGGGCATTGACCATTACCGCCCAGCCCCAGTGTACGGTGACTCACTACGATGAGTTCAGCGGCATGGCGCAATGGTATGTCACACAAATCGTCCAAGACAAGCAGGGCATGATGTGGTTCGCCACATGGAACGGCCTGAACCGCTACGATGGTTATGAGTTTGTGAATTTCAAAAGTCGTGTAGGTGATGGTATCGACATGCCGTCAGACCGTATCAGTGATTTAATCTTGGCAGAGAACGACAGCATGTATTGTTCTGTCGAGAACAAAATTTTCGGTTTTTCTACTAAAACGTGCAAGTTCTTCAAGATTCCTATCTCAAAAGAAAATCAACTGAGAAAAGAGTTTAATCGGCGTTATCAAGAAGGTCTGATCTTTGAACAGGAAAACAAGCTGAATTATTATAGAGATATATATGGAACGATGTGGACTATCAGCCAGCAGGGAAGATTGATGTATGAACACCCTTCATCTGGTCAGTCTATCGACTATCCAGCAAACTGGAATAACAGCAACAGAATCCGCTTTTGTACATCGGATAAGGAAGGAAATGCCTGGTTTACTAGCAGCTATGGTGTCTTTAAGTTATCTTTCAATCGAAAGCCATACAAATTCTTTGAACAGGAAAAGCCTGGTCAGGTGCGTTGCTTCTTCAAAGACCATAAGAACCGCTATTGGATAAGTACGCGCGATGGAGCCACCATCAGAGTTTATGACAGTCAGAACCAGCTGCTTGGCTATCTGGGCCGCGACGGGCAACTTCATTCACAATATACCTCCTTCGGTTCTCCCATTTACCATCTTATGCAAGACTCCAAAGGCTATTTCTGGCTATGTAGCAAGCCCGACGGCCTTTATCGTTTGCATGAGACAAGGGAAGGAGAGTTCGCTTTAGCGCATTTCGTCCACGACGATCAGGATATCAATTCGCTAAACTATAATGAACTTTATTACGCTGTAGAAGACCAACAAGGAAGAATATGGATCGCAACCTTTGGAAATGGTATTAACTGCATACCAAATCCCCATGTACCAAAACCTGTCTTCATCCATTTAAACAATGGTCTACGATATCCAAAAGATTCAGGACTGCGTGTTCGCCAACTTCACATCACTCGCCAGCACATCCTTATGGGAGCTACAACTACAGGCCTGATAGTAGCCGACATCGCAGGAAAGGATGTTCGCCACCTGAATTTCAAACTACATACTAAGGATATACATCGCAGCAACAGTCTGAGTAATAATGCAACCATGTACGTAGCAGAAGACTCTAAGCAGCGGGTCTATGTCTGTACTGAGAGCGGTGGCCTAAACCAGATTATGTCAGAAGACCTATTAACGGAGCACCTCGAGTTCCGCCATTTCAATCTCTCAACAGGCTTCCCATCGGATGTAGTCCTATCTGCTGTACCATATAATGACAGCCTGATAGTGGTCAGTAACAATCAGATAGTGTTGCTAAGACCTGACGAGACGAAATCCCTGAACTATGATACTTTTTTAGGACACGATAGATTGCGTTTCTCAGATGCCGCCCCTATGCAACTTCCTGACGGGCGTAGCATTTTCGGACTGCAAAATGGTGCCATCACACTAAATAGCACAGAGATGCTGAAAAGCGATTTCGTACCACCGCTTGTCTTGACAAAGTTATCTATTGAGAATGGACTTTTCGACTATGCTATAAACAAACAAGACACACTGATACTTACACCTCTACAACGGAACATTTTCCTCCAATTTTCAGCACTTGACTATGCCGCAGACGGCACAATTGACTATGCTTTCAGACTTGGCACAGGCGATCAAGCCTGGAACCGCATAGGCAGAGACCACTCTATCCCACTGCTTGACTTGAAACCAGACAGTTATCAACTGCAAATCCGCTCAACAAATCACGATGGGGTTTGGGTGGACAACATACGGACATTAACCATCATCGTAAAACCAACTTTCTGGGAGACTGGCTGGGCACTGCTACTCTATACGCTGATCTTGTTACTGGTTGTCTCTGGCATCATCTTCACACGACGTTATATAATAAATCTCAAACGGCATCAAAAAGAACTGCACGAAGCCTATTTGGCCCTCCTAAATGCCCAAAAACCTTCACAAGCCTTGGCTATGACTGAAGACATTCCGGCTAAGACAAAAATAAAGCCAGAGGACAAAGCCTTTATGCAGCATGCCATGAAATTCATTGAAGAGCATTTGGGCGATGCCGACATTAATATTGGCGACATGGCCGCAGCCACAGCTACCAGCCGTTCAGGGCTGAATCGTAAGATGAAGTCACTCTTAGGTGTCACACCTCTTGAATTTATCCGTGAAGCCCGTATCCGTAAAGCCTGTCAAATGCTGAAAGAAGGTGCATCGATAAATGACGTTGCATATAGCTGTGGCTTTTCTGACCCCAAATACTTTGCGAAGTGTTTTAAGGCCGACATGGAGATGACGCCTACAGAATACAAGGTGGAAAATTCTGCCAACTGAGGTGGAAAATTCTGTCAAAAAAGCCATTTGACCTAAATTCACACCCCTAATGGGACAAATTTACCCTCATATTTTGTTTCTTTGCCATACCTTTGCAGCACAATCAATCAAAACAAAAAATTACTAATTATTAAAACTTTAACTGGCAATGAAGCAAAAATCTAAAAGACTGTCATTCGTCCTTACATTCTTAATGTTATGGACAATGAGTTTCGCCCAAAAGGCGATTACCGGTAGTGTGAAGGATGCCAATGGCGAACCTCTCATCGGAGTCAGTATCTCTGCAGGTGGTAGCAATGGCACTGTAACCGATGTGGATGGTAATTTCTCATTAAGCAATGTGAGTGCATCCACTATCTTAAAATTCTCTTATGTGGGTTATGAAACCCAGGAAACAAAAGTTGGAAACCTTTCTGTTGTGAACATCGTCATGAAATCGAGCTACGAATCACTTGATGAAGTGGTAGTGGTTGGTTACGGTGTGATGAAGAAACGCGACCTCTCTGGCTCCATCTCACAACTGAAGGCAAAGGATATTACAGCCGTTCCTACTACAAATGTACTAGAAAGTCTTCAAGGAAAAATCGCGGGTTTAGACATGACACCGACAAGTGGTGCCGTTGGCTCTGGATTTAATTTCAATGTACGCGGAAACCGCTCACTGACAGCATCCAATGCGCCTCTGATTCTTGTTGATGGTATTGCCTACGGCTCAGATATCACTATCAACCCAAATGACATAGAGTCAATCGAAGTGCTTAAAGACGCCTCTACCACAGCTATCTATGGTAGTCGTGGTGCAAACGGCGTTATTATGATTACAACCAAGAAGGGAAAGGAAGGTAAGGCTAAAGTGGAGTTTAATGCCTACGCAGGTCCTGTCATGAAGACTCGCATGCCAGACATCATGAACGCCCAGCAAAACGTAGAGTTCCGACGGGAAGCACTCCGTGCCGTCAATAACTACACTGATGACTCTGCTTTCCTTAGTTCTGAAGAAATGGCCCTGCTGAATAGCGGTGTTAGCGTTGACTGGCTCGACCTTGTGATGCAGAGCGGTTTCACACAAAACTATCAGGCCAGTATCAGTGGTGGTACGGAAAAGACCCAAGCCAGCTTCTCGCTTGACTATCAAAACGAAAAGGGACTGCTGCGTGGTGATAAGATGAACCGCTATGGCGGGCGTCTGAACGTTACACATAAATTGGGCTCGGCCTTAGAGGTAGGTGCTTCGATGCATCTTAACTATCGCGACCAACAGTCATCGCCGAGTGGTGCCTACCATTACGCGCGTACCTATTCTCCTCTGGCCAAGCCATTCAATGAAGACGGCTCTGTCAACCGTCTGCCGCTTTTCGGTAGTGGCTCGACATCCGTAAACCTGCTAGTGGATCAAGATGAGGCAAATTACCTGAATGAAACAAAAGCTTACCGGCTTTTTGGCACAGGCTACTTGTCGTGGAACATCATAAAGGGGTTGAACTACCGCACAAACCTCGGTGTCGATTTGCAATCAACAACCACAGGACTATTCCAGGGTGTCAACTCTTCATCTTCACAGAGTAATAGTGGTCGCGCCTATGCTTCAAAGACTGAAGCCCATAACAACAGCTACACATGGGAGAACATCCTTACATACAGCAATGACTTCGGTATTCATCATCTGACAGCAATGGCTGGACACAGCATGACAAAGAACCATTTCGAAAATCTTTCTGCCAATGGCAAGGGATTTGCGTTCGATGCCGTTCAGTATCATAACCTGACCAGTGCACAAGCAGACAAGAATATCGCCAGTTCGCTGACAGAGTCGTCGATGCTCTCTTTCTTTGGTCGTATCTATTACAAGCTGCTCGATAAGTACATGCTGACACTGACAGTGCGCGCCGATGGAAGTTCTGTACTCGCAGAAGGAAACAAATGGGGATATTTCCCATCGATAGCGGCAGCATGGCGCGTAAAAGAGGAGAGTTTCCTAAAAAATGTAGATGCAATAAGCGATTTGAAGCTTCGTCTCTCGTATGGTCTTTCCGGCAACAGTGCTGTGAGTGCCTATCAGACAACAGGAGGACTCAGTGGGACTTACTATGACTGGAACGGTACAGCAGCCTATGGATATCGCCCATATAATCTTGCAAACAAAGACCTGAAATGGGAGAAAACTAAGGTACTTAACTTCGGTATCGACTATGGCATGTTTAACAACCGCCTTTACGCAACCATTGATATATACAAGACATGGACGAGTGACCTGCTGCTCCCAATGATCATTCCTGGACACACTGGATTTACAGAAGTTATCAGTAACGTAGGCAAGACTGAGACGCGCGGTATTGATGTCACCATCTCTGGCGTTATTTTTGACAAGCCAGACTTTAAATGGAATGCCGATTTGACCCTCGGACACAATAAAGAAAAGATTGTCAGCATCAACTCTGACCAGAATGACGAGGCCAACGGGTGGTTCATCGGTGAGCCTTCAAAAATCTATTACGACTATGAAAAGATTGGAATCTGGCAGACTTACGAGGCTGCAGAGGCTGAGAAATATGGTCAGGTACCTGGCGATATCAAGGTAAAAGACCAGAACAGCGATGGCAAGATCACACCAGAAGACGACCGTGTCATTCTTGGTCAGCAGACACCGAAATTAACCCTCGGCTTCAACAACAAACTGCAATATAAGAATTGGGAACTCGACCTGTTCCTCTATGGTCGCTTTGGACATATGATCCGTAATAACAATAAACTTGGCTTCCTGCCAAGCGGCTGGCAGAATCAGGCTGTCTATGACTATTGGACACCCAGCAATCCAACGAATGATATGCCACGTCCGAACTTCAACCGCGACCAGAACATGCTTTATTTCAGCACATTGGGTTACGAGAAGGGAGACTTTGTGAAAATCAAGGATGTAACGCTGGCATATAACGTTCCCCTGAAATGGATTAGCAAGATTGGCATGACCCGTCTGCGCATCTATGGAACAATGAAGAACTTCTTCACCTTTACAGGCGTCGAAGACTATGACCCGGAAGGAAGTGGTTCCATCTATTACCCTATTACAAAGGAACTGGTGTTTGGTGTCAACATTGCTTTCTAATAACAACCAAGTCAACAAACGAAATACAACAATTAACGCTCAATTATGAAAAAAAATATATCAATAATAGGATTGGCATTAACGCTCGGCCTGACATCATGTTCAGACTATCTTGACGAGACCAACCGCAATGCCGTGACAGCCGACGTGCTTTATAGTACCCCCGACGGCTATGAGAACCTTGTGAATGCCTGCTATGCCTACACAAAGGCCTTTATGGGCAATACTGACGGCTATTCCCTTACAGAGATGGGAACAGACTGCTTTACAGGTGCCGGTAGCAGCTCTGGCAATGTACCAGCTCTCGCATACTATGGTATCGACCTAAACCCAACTTACAAACCCTTCCGCTATATGTGGAACATTCTTTATAGCGGTCTAAACTGTTGTAATGCCGCCATTGGTCGTGCTGACAATGCAGGTCTTGATGCTAGTACGAAGAACCACCGCTTAGGCGAAGTCCACTTCCTCCGTGCACTCTATTTGCACCTTATCACAGAGATCTGGGGTGATGCCGTCCTCTATACAGAGGAGATTCAGACACCACAGACTACAGCAACCCGTACGTCTCAAGCTGATATCTACAAACAGATATTCGACGATCTAGATATGGCAGCCAAACTGCTAAGCGACACACAGGCAAAGGAGAACGGACGCGTGACACTCAATGCCGTCAAGGCACTCAAGGCTCGTCTCGCCCTCTATCGCGAGGACTGGAAAACGGCAGCTTCACTGGCAGAAGAACTTATAAACTCTGGCTCATATAGCTTCTATGACACCTATGCCGAGACTTTTGACATGGCCAACGAGGCTGGTCAAAACAATAAAGAGTGTATCTGGTGGGTAAACTACGAAGGAAGTGCAGACGACCAAACACTCTTCCCGGCCTTTGCCAAATACGATGAGGCATCACCCACGCTGGGTAATCGTTATGGTAACCAGTCACCTATCTTCTCCTGTATGTCATACTGGATGGTCAGTGGCTGCGGTGTATGGGTGACACCAGACACACACGCTCCCTGGGTACAGAGCATGCCCACCCTCGCTTATCTGCACACATTTGATGAGCATATCGACCAACGCTATGATGCCACATTTAAAGGCGTATGGTTAGTTAATACTACTTCATCTAACTATGATCCCAATTATGGTCCTACGTATGGTGCCCCAGGCCCATTGGAAATCGGCGACACAGCTTTCATCGTCTCAAAATATGTCTATAGCGATGCAGAACGTGCTAAACATCACTATAAGATCTATGATGCGAACGACGTCTTTGACCCAGTGACGCATAAAAGTTTTGGTACACGTGACTATTTTATTAGCGTCTATAAATTCCACGACTACACCAATCCTACCGGATGGGAGTACTTTAGCAAACGAGACTGGTTCGTATTGCGCCTGGCAGAAATGTATCTCATCGCTTCTGAAGCAGAAATGAATCTAGGCAATCAGGCTGAAGCTGTGCGACTGATGAATGTTCTGCGTGAGAAACGTGCCATTCCCGGACATGAGACAGATATGCGAATATCATCTTCCGATCTTAATATTGACTTCATCCTTGACGAGCGTGGACGTGAACTCTCTATGGAGCAGCAGCGCTTCTTCGACCTGAAACGTACCGGAAAGTTCCTAGAACGCATTAAGAAGATGAATCCCGATGTTGCAGACGTTATACAAGAGTATCATCAACTACGGCCAATACCACAGTCAGAGATTGATGCACTTACCAACAAGGCAGAGTTCCAGCAGAATAAAGGTTATTAAATCTGATTCATACGTTTTAGTTATATATTATTGGTTAGTTATGCGGAAAGGGGGAGTACATAATGTGCTCCCCTTTCAAAAAGAGACAGCAGATGAATAGAATCATATTATTAATCGTGGCATCCTTATGTCTAGTTCTATCAACTCAGGCAGAAAAACGAAACTATGACTTTGTCGTGGCTGCTGATGGTAGTGGAGATTACACCACCATCCAGGCTGCCGTCAATGCCGTGCCCGACTATCGCAAGGCAGGACCGACACGCATCCTCGTCCACAAAGGCACTTACAAAGAGAAAGTGGTCATTGCACAATGCAAGGAAAAGGTACAGTTGATTGGTGAGGACGGAGCCGTCATTACCTACGATGACTACGCCAGCAAACCGAACATCTTCGGTGAGGGTAAAGGAACCAGCGGCTCTGGCAGCATTTATATCTTCGGGCCCGACTTCCTGGCGGAGAACATCACGTTCGAGAATTCATCGGGTCCCGTAGGCCAAGCCGTAGCCTGCCATGTCGGGGCAGACCGTGCGGTGTTCCGTCGTTGTCGGTTCCTCGGCTTTCAGGATACGCTCTATACCTTTGGCGAGGATACCCGTGAATATTACGAGGATTGCTATATTGAGGGTACGGTGGACTTCATTTTCGGCAAGGCTTCATCCGTGTTCAACCGCTGCGAGCTCCACAGCCTCGGGGCTGGGTATCTGACGGCACCTGCCACACCGAAGGACTGCAAGTATGGCTACGTGCTCTATGACTGTAAGCTGACGGCCGCACCTGATGTGAAGGATGGCAGCGTCTGGCTCTCGCGCCCCTGGCGCCCATACGGCAAGGCAGTGTTCATCCGCTGTGAGATGGGCCGCCATATACATCCTGAAGGCTGGAACAACTGGGGCAAGGCCAGCAATGAGCAGACTGCATATTATGCGGAATACCATTGCTATGGCGACGGAGCCGACACCTCTCGTCGTGCCGCCTGGGCCCATCAGCTCTCGGACATCAGAGACTACGACATCCATGAGGTTTTGAGGGGATTAGATGGCTGGAATCCCATTGATTAGTATAAAATTCTTAAAAAAATTGGAAGAAAGAAGAATACATTGTAACTTTGCAACAAACTACACGAACATGAAGAAGTATATCCTATTAATCGGTATAGCCTGGAGTACGTTGCTTGCTCTGGCTGTAGAAAACTATCCGTATCGCAGCGACTACCTCTGGCTGACGATTCCTGATCATGCCGACTGGCTTTATATGGTCGGTGAGAAGGCGAAGGTCGAAGTTTCCTTCTGTAAGTATGGCATCCCTCAGAATGCAGAGGTGGTTTACGAAATTGGTCCCGACGAGATGCCTGCCACCAATCATGGCAAAGTGAAGTTAAAGAATGGCCGTGCCGTCATAGATATGGGGACCATGAAACAGCCGGGATTTCTCGACCTGAGACTAACGGCTAACATTGGTGAAACAAAATATCGTCACCATGTTAAGGTTGGCTTTTCCCCTGAACAGCTAAAGCCTTACACAAAGAATCCCGCTGATTTCGATACTTTCTGGATGGCAAATTTAGAGGAAGCAAGAAAGACGCCAGTCGCTGTCAGTTGCAGAAAGGTGGATAATTATTCCACCGAGGACTTCGACTGCTACCTGTTAAAAATCAAGACCGACAGCCGTCACAGCGTATATGGCTACCTTACAAAGCCGAAGGCCGACGGTAAATACCCTGTGGTGCTCTGTCCGCCAGGTGCTGGCATCAAGACCATCAAGGAACCGATGCGCCAGACCCACTATGTGAAAAACGGTTTCATCCGTCTTGAGATAGAAATCCATGGTCTAAATCCCGAGATGACTGACGAGCAGTTCCAGGAAATCTCTACGGCCTTTTCTGGTGAGAACGGCTATGTGGAGAATGGGCTCGACGACAGAGACAACTACTATATGAAACATGTCTATACGGGTTGCGTGCGGGCACTTGACTATCTCTGCTCACTGCCAGAATGGGACGGTAAGAATGTCTTTGTACAAGGTGGCAGTCAGGGTGGAGCACTCTCGCTGATAACGGCAGCCCTCGATCGTCGTGTGACGGCCTGTGTCGCCAATCATCCAGCCTTGAGCGATGTGGCAGGCTATTTGGATGGGCGTGCCGGCGGCTGGCCGCACATGAACCGCATGCACAAGATGCTAACGCCCCAGAAAGTAGAGACGCTGCAATATTATGATGTCGTGAATTTTGCCCGCCGCATTACCTGTCCCGTCTATCTGACGTGGGGCTACAACGACGATGTTTGCCCGCCTACCACGAGCTACATCGTGTGGAATGTCATTACAGCACCGAAAGAGTCGCTGATTACCCCAGTGAATGAACATTGGACTTCCAACGAAACAAACTATAACCAAATGCTTTGGCTGAAGAAACAAATCAAATAGAGGAATGATGAAAAGAATTTGCTTGTTTGTCTGCGCCATCTGTGCGCTGAACATCATCAACGCCCAGCAGCGCGAGAAATATGAGTTCATGCGCAACCTGCCGGTCTATGCCGATTCATTGATTGCTGACCTTGACTACCCGCTGGCCTGGGGCAACAGTGACATCAAAGATTTCAATGCTTGGAAGGCGGCTGCAAGACAGAAAGTGTTCGACTGTATGCTAACACCGCCCCCTGCCCCAGAGCATGGCTACGAAGCCAAAATTCTTTTTGAGGAGCAGCGCGATGGCTACAAGGCCCGTAAAATAGAGATTCGTCTGAGCCGTTACTATACGGTTCCTGCCTACGTACTCATCCCCGATGGCAAGGGACCATTTCCTGCCATCAATATGCTTCACGACCACGGTGGCCATTTCTTTATCGGCAAGGAGAAGTGTATCTATCCGCTAGCCTGTGAGGATTCCACCGTCATTAAGGATGCCATCGGCTGGTCAAAAGGCTACGACGGGCAGTTCTTCGGCGACTATCTGGCCAAACAAGGCTACGTAGTTTTCTCTGCCGATGCCCCGATGTGGGGTGAGCGTGGACTGAAAGAAGGCATGAAACGTAATCTCTATGATATGATAGCCGGCAACATGATGATGTACGGCATCGATCTCTCGGCCTATATGACCTATGACGATATCGCCGGAACTGAGTATTTGGCACAAATGCCCGAAGTGGATGCCAACAACATCGGCTGCACAGGTTGGTCGATGGGCGCTTACCGAACCTGGATGCTGGCAGCACTCTCGGACCGCATCAAGGCGGGTGCTGCCGTGTGCTGGATGGTAACTGCCGACGAGCAGATGGGATTCAAATACAACCGCACGGAGAACGGCGGTTTTGCCAACTGTCTGCCAGGACTGCGCCGCTGGTTGGACTATCCGCACATAGCCAGCATAGCCTGTCCCAAGGCGATGCTATTCATCAATGGCACGCAGGACAAACTATTCCCTGTGGCTGGCGTAGAAAAGGCTTTCCGCACGATGCATACCACATGGGAGAGTCAGGGAGCTGCCTCGCAGTTGGAGACAGAACTCTGGGACATGCCCCATAGCTGTGGCAAGAAATCGCAGCAACGTGTACTTGAATTCTTCAATAAGCATTTAAAACAATAAGAACTCATGCGAACAAAGATTATTTCACTCTTCGTAATGAGCCTCGGCATGCTGCCCGTTAGCGCTCAACAATTGCCTTATCAGAACTCTCAGCTCCCTGCTGCACAACGTGCCGACGACCTGCTGAAGCGTCTTACCATCGACGAGAAAGTCAATCTGATGATGGACACCTCGCCTGCCATCCCTCGACTGGGCATACCTCAGTTCCAATGGTGGAACGAGGCACTGCATGGTGTGGGGCGCAACGGCTTTGCCACCGTATTCCCCATCACTATGGCGATGGCAGCCTCGTGGGACGATGCCCTACTGCACCAAGTGTTCACCGCGGTGAGCGATGAGGCCCGCGTGAAAGCACAGCAAGCCAAGCGTTCGGGCGACATCAAGCGCTATCAGAGTCTGTCGTTCTGGACGCCAAACATCAACATCTTCCGCGACCCACGTTGGGGACGCGGACAGGAGACCTATGGTGAAGACCCCTACCTCACTGCTAAAATGGGACTGGCAGTGGTGCGCGGACTGCAGGGTGTGGGCTACAACGGCGAAGACCTGGGTGTAAGCCCATATCGCAAGTTGCTGGCCTGTGCCAAACACTTTGCCGTGCACAGCGGTCCAGAATGGAACCGTCATGAGTTTAACATCGAGAACCTGCCAGAACGCGACCTCTGGGAGACATATCTGCCAGCCTTCAAGACACTGGTGCAGGAAGGAAAGGTGGCCGAGGTGATGTGCGCTTACCAGCGCATAGACGGACAGGCATGCTGCGCCCAGACACGCTACGAACAGCAGATACTGCGTGACGAATGGGGTTTCGACGGACTAATCACCAGCGACTGCGGTGCCATTCGCGACTTTCTGCCCCGCTGGCACCATGTGGCTGAGGATGGAGCCGAAGCATCAGCAAAAGCAGTACTGGCTGGCACCGATGTGGAGTGCGGATCAGAATACAAGCACTTGCCCGAAGCTGTGCGGCGCGGTGATATCAAAGAGGCTGATCTGGACCGCAGTCTGCGCCGACTGCTCATAGCCCGTTTCGAGCTTGGCGACTTCGACCCAGACACCATGAATCCTTGGACAGCCCTCCCCGAAAGTATCATTGCCTCTCCTGAACATAAACAGCTGGCACTCGATATGGCCCGCAAGAGCATTGTGCTGCTTAAGAACAATGGTGTGCTGCCACTAGCCGCCGAGACAACCAATGTGGTGGTGATGGGTCCTAATGCCAACGACTCGGTGATGATGTGGGGCAACTATGCAGGCTATCCCACACATACCATCACCGCCCTCGACGGAATTAGGCACTATGTGCCTCAGGCACGCTATATCCCTAGCTGTGCTCTCACACGCAACGAGGTCTATGAGAGCCGCTTTGGCCTGCTCAAAGACCCGCTCGGCAATAGCGGTATGCAAATTACCTATTGGAACAATACCGAGATGCAAGGTACCCCTGTTACGGTGCAGAATACCCGTCAGGCCATCAACCTGAGCAATGGTGGGAACACGGTCTTTGCACCTGGCGTAAACCTGGAGAACTGCTCGGCACGACTCGATGCTACCCTCATGGCACAGACCGACGAGACACTGCACTTCGCCATCAGCGGCGACGACAAGCTGCGCCTCATCGTGAATGGCGACACACTCGTGAACATCTGGAAAGGACGCCAGCGTATTCAAGGAGCCATGCCACAGCTAAATGTCAAAGCGGGGCATCACTACCGCATACAAATCGACTATGTACAGGAAACTGGCTACGGTGCCTTGAACTTCGACATCAAGAAGAAACTCAATCCCACCACTACCGAACTGCTAGCACAGATAGGTCCAGCAGAGACCGTAATATTCGTTGGCGGTATCTCGTCCAGTCTCGAAGGAGAGGAGATGCGTGTGAACGAACCGGGATTCAAGGGAGGCGACCGCACCAGCATCGAACTGCCACAGGTGCAGCGACAGTTGCTGTCTACGCTCCACCAGGCTGGCAAACACGTCATATTCGTCAACTGCTCCGGCTCTGCTATTGCCATGGTACCCGAACTTGAGTCGTGCGATGCCATCCTGCAGTGGTGGTATGGTGGCGAACAGGGCGGCACGGCTCTGGCCGACGTGCTCTTCGGACAGTATAACCCCAGCGGTAAACTACCTGTCACCTTCTATCGCAGCACCGACGAGCTGCCCGACTTTCTCGACTATACCATGAAGGGCCGCACCTATCGCTATTTCCAAGGGCAACCGCTTTTCCCCTTCGGTTTCGGGCTTAGTTATACCACCTTCAGTGTATCAAAACCTGTCTATAAGAATGATAAATTGCAAGTGAAAGTAAGCAATATAGGAAACCGCCAGGGACTGGAAACCGTACAAGTCTATATCCGCCGTGTAGCCGACACAGAGGGGCCACTCAAGTCACTGCGAGCCTACCAACAAGTACAGCTAGCTCCAGGCGAGACAAAAACCATCAGCATAGCACTACCCCGCAACAGTTTTGAGGGCTGGGATGCCAGCACCAACACCATGTGTGTGGTACCTGGAAAGTACGAAGTAATGGTAGGTCACTCAAGCGCCGACAGCGACCTGCAGAAGATCTTCGTCAGCATCAAGTAAATACCTAAGCAACAAAAATAACGTCATGAACAAAAAACTACTATTAAGCTTATCTCTCATGTCACTGACATTGGCAGCACAAGCACAATACCACTCGCAAGTATGGTGCCCCGACAATGGTGATGGCACCTATACCAACCCCGTGATTAATGCCGACTACTCCGACCCCGACGTGTGTGTAGGGCCCAGCGGCGACGACTACTATCTGACGGCATCGAGCTTTCACTGCACACCCGGACTGCCCATTCTGCACTCCAAGGACTTGGTGAACTGGCAGATAGTGGGCTATGCGCTGAAGAATCTCTACACAGGCAACAAGGTGCTGCTGCGCCACTTCGGCAGTAAGCCGCAGCACGGTAATGGCGTGTGGGCCCCCAGCATCCGCTACCACAACGGACAGTACTACATCTACTGGGGCGACCCCGACTTCGGCGTGATGATGGTGAAGACCAAGAACGGCGATCCTGCCGGTGAGTGGGAAGATCCCATCTGCGTGATTGAGGGACAGGGCTATATCGACACCACTCCACTTTGGGACGAAGACGGGCGTTGTTATCTTGTAAACGGTTGGGCTAACTCGCGTAGCAAGTTCGCATCGGTGCTGACGGTCCGCGAGTTGTCAGCAGATGGTACACGTGCTATCGGACAGCCCGTCATCGTGTTCGACGGCAACGGTACAGAGAACCGCACCTGCGAAGGTCCAAAGTTCTACAAACGCGATGGCTGGTACTGGATCATGTGTCCGGCCGGCGGTGTGCCAACAGGATTTCAGCTGGCTATGCGCAGTAAATCGCCCTACGGTCCCTACGAGCACAAGATTGTATTGGCTCAAGGCAAGACCGACATCAACGGCCCTCATCAGGGCGGCTGGATACATACAAAATACGGTGAAGACTGGTTCCTTCATTTTCAAGATAAGGAAGCCTATGGTCGCGTAGTTCATCTGAATCCTGTGGACTGGTCTTCAGGCTGGCCCGTCATGGGCAAGAAGGGCGAGCCTGTAACAACCTACAGAAAGCCCAAGTCATCGAGTACGACTATCGTAAATCCCGTTGAGAGCGACGAGTTCAACAAGCCCACTGTAGGTATGCAGTGGCAGTGGCACGGCAATTACGACGAGAAATTTGGTGTGCCCACCGCCTTTGGCACCTTCCGCATCTACACTTATAAACTATCAGAGGGATGGAAAAACTTCTGGGAAGTACCCAATATGCTGCTACAGAAAACGCCTGCCGATCACTTCACCGTCACCACAAAGATGCGATTTACCTCAAAGGCCGATGGACAGATGGGGGGACTCATCATGATGGGGCTCGACTATAGCGCTCTCATGGTGCGCCGGACGGGAAAAACATTCCAGTTGGTACTATTAACTTGCAAGGCAGCCGACAAGGGCAACTCTCATACAGAGCGAATCATTGCTACGCTGAAGCCGACAGCTGAGGATAAAACAGAGTATAAGCCAGGCATCCACGAAGATATCTACTTACGCCTGAAAGTGAATGATTCGAAAATGACGTTCGACTGGAGTCTGGATGGCAAAAAGTATCAGGATTGCGGCGACGAGTTCCAGATGAAGGAAGGCAAATGGATTGGTGCCAAGTTCGGCTTCGTAGCCGTTGAAACCGATCCCAAGTGCGACCGTGGCTGGATAGACGCCGACTGGATAAGAATCACAAAATAAAAGAGATACTGCCTATGTACAAATACCAGAATTAATCTTTCTCTATCAAGGCAACCGCATAGGCGGAGATGCCTTCTTCACGACCTGTAAAGCCCAGCTTCTCCGTCGTGGTAGCCTTGATGGAAATATCATCCTCATCACAACCGCAAATCTGTGCCATACAGGCTTTCATAGCGGGGATATGGGGATTCATCTTCGGACGTTCGGCACAGATGGTCGCATCGATATTCACCAACCGGTAACCCTTAGTGGCAATCAGTTCGATAGTCTTTTTCAGAATCACCTTACTATCCATCCCGTCAGTAAAGGCTGCGGTATCAGGAAAGTGATAGCCAATATCGCGCATGTTGGCGGCTCCGAGCAGGGCGTCGCAGATGGCATGCAACAGCACGTCGGCATCGCTGTGGCCCAACAGTCCTTTACTATGTTCAATCTTGATGCCGCCCATCCAAAGATCACGGCCTTCAACTAATTGATGGACATCGTAGCCCATCCCTACCCTAATCTTCATATCTAAATTGTTTTACCTTTTTACTTTTTTACCTTTTAAATAGATCCTTAATGCCATCCATATCGAAGGCAAGGGTGAAACGTAGTGTCTGGTCAAGCGGGTTGCTTCGGGCTGTAGAGATGACATAGCCCACGTCGAGTGAGAAGACACTCATGCGGAAACCACCACCAACCGTGAAATACTTAAGATTACCTTTTGACTCTGCCTGATGGTGATAACCTGCACGCAGCGAGAACTGGTCGTGATAGACATACTCCGCACCCACACTCCACTGGATTTCCTCCAACTCCTCCTTGAAACCTCCGGGCGCATCGCTAAAGCTCTTGAATATGCCACTAATAGAACTCACATCACTGTACTCACGACGAACACGATCCTGATAATCGCTGTTTGATTCGCCTTCCTTCTGCTTAGGGACGGTCGGTACCAACAGCTTATTAGCATCGGCAGCAATTGAAAAACGGTTATATTCGTCAATGGGTATCATCAAAGATGCGCCTAAGCGCATATTTGCTGGCAGGAACTGGCTCTCATCATCACCATAGAAGGAGATTTTACTACCGATATTAGAGAGATTCAGGCCAATACCCAACTGACACTCACGACTACCCATCATCAGATAGTTATTATAGTACATGGCCAGATCTGCAGCAAAGGCTGAAGCAGGCTTCGAGTCCTCGCTATAGTCATAGCGCAAGTCACTGTGAATCCAACGGATAGCTGCTGCCAGTGAGAACTTCTCACTCAACATCAGTGAATAGGCGACGTCGAGCGACATCTCATAGGGTTTCACTGACATTCCATCATCAGCAAACACCTCACCAAGGGAGAAATAACGAAGCGAACCGGAGACTGCAGAGTAGTCGCCAATCCGATAATAGCCTGCAAGATAAGCCAGATCGATGTCATTAACCAATCGACGAAGCCACGGCGTATAGTTCAGAGCGATCCCTGAGCGGCTGATACAGAATGGGTATTTTGCCGGATTCCAATATTGAGAGTTCACATCAGGATCGGTAGCCACGCCGACATCACCCATACCCGCACCACGGGCATCAGGCGCTATGGTCTGCGAGACAACGGCATGCTCAACTGGATTGAACATCACTGTCTTATCATCCTGAGCCGAGACAGTCGCCAGAAAACAGTGAAATACGAACAGCATCACCGTCATCCTTACTGCCATCTGGGATATATGATTTTTCTTACTCATCATTTCTTATAACGTTTATATGGTCTAATTATTGCCAAGTATAATCAATTTATTGGCACAAGAGGCATTTGTACCCCCATTGCCGGAAAGTTGGATACGGTAGATATAAACACCCGTACGCAGACGACAACCTCCTCCGATTTTCAGATCCCAATCCACGGTAACCGTTCCTTCTGTAGGCACAGCAGTACGTACCGTATTCCACAACTGTCGTCCGGACATATCATAAAGATCAATTGTCAGATCCACTTCACTATTGCTACGGTCATGTGTAATGATAAACGAGGTTGTGGTCGTTGCTGGATTCTTCGTACAGATAACACTGATTTCACCCTCACCGACATTTCTAGCTACATTAAACGACAACTCTGACGTAGATGAATTATTAAGCACATCCCAAGCTCGGAAGAGTAGCTTATGTTGGCCAATAGAGAGCTCTGGTATAGTGAACCCTACAGAACCACTGCGATAGTCACCGAAGTCATAAGTAAAATAATCATTAAGATTATAGGTCTTTGACAAAAGTCCATCAATTATCAACTCTAAATCATGCCCCACAGAACTGCCAGATGCATTAATACCACTATCATCATAGAGTTCTGCCCGGAAATAGGGCGTTGCATTCACAATGCCGCCATTGACAAACGACTTTGTGTTAAGATAACAATAGATAGACGGACCGACAGAGTCATTGCGGACCTCCGAATTACCATTCAGCACAAAACTGCCGTTCATACCATGTGCTGCCTCTGTACGTTCATCATCGACCGCGTAGAGGTTCATCATACCGTTTCCTTCCGCGTAACTGATATCCTTAGGAACGGCAAATGTCAGATTGAACACCCCGTTACGGATACGATCAGATCCCTGATAAATCGTCTTTGTACGGTCTTTATAGACAAACGGCTCATCTGCCCCCTCGTCAGACGAATCGTTCAACTGACAGACGATCAGTTCTTCTGCATCACGCACAGTTGCTGTAACGACACCATTATAGTCACTCAGAAGGCATTGCCCATTCTCCACATGTCCACGAACCTTGACCACCGAGCCAGCGGGCAACTTCTGACTCTCTGCAACAGACAGACCATTGATACTATCAATTACCACATCCGACTGAGGACAGGCAAGACAAAGTGCAGGATCACCAAGAAGCGTATATTGCAGCTTGTTCGGTGATGTATCACGGCCCTCACTCACCAAATCACACTTAGCCTGCCGCACCGCTTCACCAATAGCATAGCCCGCTCTCAGCACATAGTCGGTGAAAGTCAGATTCATCTGCTCATTATAGGTTGCATAGACCGTACGGGTAGTGCCAAAGAAGGCTATGCCACCACCCTGTTTATTGAGCATAACAGTCTCACCGATATTGTCTTCCTGCCCGTCGAAAGGCATGATGTCACAAGATGCCGTTATCCAAAGGGGCAGAGCATCAGAGACAGAGGACGAGAAATCGTCGAGTTTCATGACAAGTTCGTGTGAGAGGGCATAGGCAGCACCATGGCCCGAATAATTCATCATCAGAGCGCCATTTGACATCTGCTGCTTGATCAGACGCGTAACATCAGGATAGGAATAGCCCGTTGCAGACGACTCACGCTTGTATGCATCCCAGTATATCTTATTGATCCGATAGCTAGGATGTTCTGTCTCCACAAGTGTTGCAACCTTGTCAGCCGTAGCCATGTGAGTATTGTTATTACCATCGTCTCCCATCATGCAAATGACATTCTGCCATGCACCTGCATGCGTGTTGGCTGCATAGTCCAAGGTCTTATCCACCAATATATTCGCTTCCTCCTGAGTACGTACCGGAAAGCGGCCTACAGCCACATCTGGTTTGCCCTGATAAGTTATAATAGTACCACTCTGTTGTTGAATCTGTTCTTCATCATCAAGCAAGCAGAAGAAATCGTCGCTCACATAACAGTTCACATGACTGAAGGAGTTCTCGCTTTCATAGCAGAGTAAGAACTCGTCAGGGTCATACCCCTTCCAGTCAGCACTTAGCATCCGATTATCCCACGCCCCATCACCGAAAAGGAGTAAGAAGCGGGGCATGTCGGCCTCGGTTTCTGCACGGTCGTAGAGCATTTTTAGATAGCGTTTATAGGCAGTTGCGTCCGGTGTGCCACTGGAAAACTCGTTATAAAGTTCATCGGCAGGCACAATCCTGACACGAAGCCCATCATGTTCTTCATGCCATGCTTTCAGACGCTCAGCCTGAGAAAGAAAAGCCTGTGAAGTTGGGATGACAATGATCATATCTGCAGGCC
This sequence comes from uncultured Prevotella sp., assembly GCA_900315525.1. Lineage (GTDB taxonomy): Bacteria > Bacteroidota > Bacteroidia > Bacteroidales > Bacteroidaceae > Prevotella. The sequence goes on from OMZO01000001.1 coordinate 74,959, forward strand.
CGTCTGCATGATAATCTTGATTAGTGATATGATAGAGATATTCCGGTTCAGGAAAGCTTGCTGTCTCTAAATCAGGCATTGGCTTGGGGGTATTCAGGCGGAAAGAAAGATAATCAAGGCGGAGATTCGCACCAAAGAGTTGCGTAATCTTAATTGAGTTCTCCGCCTTCAGGCAATTCAGCAGCTGAAAATCAACTACTGTTTCTGCTGCCTCAGTATAAGTATCTAAAGATACATTGCGTGATATGGTTCCAACCACAGAGTCATTCACGGCAACAGTTGCCTCGAAACTTCCATCATAGGTAAGCGCCACCGACAAGGTACCAGTAGTGCCACTAGCTGGCAGTCTATAAATCTGTGGTGTTCCCACTTTATAGAGTGTCTTGTCGAAGAGGTTGCGACCACCATGATACCACGCATAATCATCTACTTCATAGAGGACATGATAGTCGGAAGCTAATGGATAATAGGTAGCAAGAAAATCATCCTTACTTATATAGAGTGGGGGCTCCTCGGTTTCTGTCAGGAAATAATGGCCATAATTAGAATAAGGATTACGCTGACGGGTAACCGCCTCCGGTGATTCCCATGTGACTGAGCCAACCGCATAAAAGAACCTTTTTCCATTAACCAGACAAACAGGCACTTCCTGCAGATCATCAGTCTCCTTCAGATAATCACCAGTTAGGCTTTCTGGCTGCAAAGCACCACCATACCCATAGACCTTCACCTTCGAGGCATCAGAGAAACCAACTTTCCTCAGTAGTGCGTCAGTCAATTGGTAAATGCCACTCTCCGAGACACGTACCTTCGCCCATACGCCCTCCTTCAGTACTGAATGAGCGGCATAACGCTCATCACCACTCCCGGCTCGAGTAGAACTCCGGTGAGATGATTTTGAGGTGGCCTGCACGTTCAGCTTAAAACTGACAAGTTTGTAATACCTCCCATTACGGAATGCCAACGGCACCAATGACACATCCAGTATGCCCTGTTTCCTTGCCACGCCAACGTGCTGTGTAACGACAGGTAACTCTGACAATGGCACGCCGCTAACATCCTGATATCGACGGATATCCGCCTTGCTCATCTCGATAAATTCCGGGTATTCGATACTAACGGTATAGACAGAGTCTGCATAATGAGGGCCGAGTGCTTTTTGCCACGTGAAGACTGGCAACAATGAATCTATCTTGACTTGCGCTGCGGTCAAGTTGAAGAACTCCTGTGCCTCTGCAGAGATGCAGAGAGACAGAAGCATGAGACAGATTATTAGCCTTTTAATACGTTTCACTGAAATATAAACGTAATAAGGGCCGCTTTATTGCGTTACTTACAATTAAACGACAACACCTTACGTTCTTCAAGCCATCCTTCCAGATGATCGTCGATGTGGACGGGACCAACCCCTGCAGGAGTGCCAGTATAAAGGATATCTCCCGTCTTTAAGGTAAAGAACTGTGAGATATAGGCTATAATCTCGTCTACCTTATAAAGCATGTCTGACGTGCAGCCTTCCTGAACAGTCTTCCCATTGATGTCGAGATGGAAATGAAGCCGCTGCAAACCCGACTCCTCACAGACATTATCTGGATCTTTCAGCAACTTTTCCTTTGGGACCCAATCCCCAATAGCAGCAGAGCCATCGAAACCTTTGCAGATAGTCCAAGGCTGACCTGCCTCCGAAGCTTTCTTCTGGATATCGCGTGCCGTGAAATCGATGCCGATGGTAAGCGCATCATAATAGCGATGAGCAAACCGCTCTGGGATATTCTTCCCTAAGCGACAGATGCGCACTACCACCTCTGTCTCGTAATCAATGCGACCCAGGTGGTCTGGTATAAAGAAAGGCTTGCCTTGGCTCAGAATCGCTGAGTCAGCCTTTGTAAAGATCACAGGTTCATCAGGACGCTTCAGCGTCCCATGTAATTCCTGATTATGTGCGGCATAGTTCATGCCAATAGCAAATATCTTCATAACAGTAAACTTTGCAGGCAAAGATACAAAAAAAATCGGCACCGCACAAGCAATGCCGATTCTTTTTTATATTTGACTAATGATTAGTCAGCTACGAGTGTGAAGCGCTTGAAAGCAACAATCTTCAGATCCTTATCCTGCTTAGCGAGCCACTGAGCAACAGTAGCCTTGTCGCCATCACCGAACTGGAACTCCTGGTCTACCAGGCAGTTCTCTTTCAGGAACTTCTGAACACGACCCTTGGCGATGTTCTCAATCATAGGCATCTTCAGCTGAGCCTCACCCTCGACCTTTGCATCAGCAATGATCTTGCGAGCCTCGTCAGCCTGAGCCTGAGTGAGCCAGCCCTTGGCCATATTACTCTCGATATGATCCTCAGAGTCAACAAGGTTGGGGTTCAGACCAGCCTTCTTAAGCTTCATCTCTACAAACTTCTCAACCTGCTCCAGCTTAGTCTTCTCAACTGCGGTCTTGTACTCCTCATCGAGAATCTTCTGCTCTACGCTCTCCTTATCGAGAGCTACAGGCTTCATAGCTGCAACCTGCATAGCTACAAGGTGACCCTGCTCGGCAGCGGGCTTATTGGTCTGTACCATCGTGCAGAGCGTGTTCTTGCCCATGTGGTTGTAAACCTCGATGTTATCACCCTCAAGTGTCAGGTAGCCGTCGAGCTCCATCTTCTCACCAGTGATACCAGAGCGCTGTGTCACAGCCTCCTGAGCGGTCTGGCCATTGATGTTGAGCGCCTTTACAGCCTCAATATCCTTAGCCTTAGCAGCGATAGCAGCGTCGAGGATGCTCTGAGTCAGAGCGATAAAGTCGGCACCGTTGGCCACGAAGTCGGTCTCGCACTTCAGGGCGAGCATGGCAGCAAAGCCATTAACGCTCTTTACGAGTACACAACCATTAGAAGTCTCACGGTCGCTACGCTTAGCAGCGATAGCGAGGCCACGCTCACGGAGGAGCTCCTTAGCCTTGTCGAAGTCGCCCTCAGCCTCAGTCAGAGCCTTCTTAACGTCGGCCAGACCAGCACCGGTCATTGCGCGAAGCTTCTTGATATCGTCAATTGAAATTGCCATTATCTTTTAAATTTTTAAATTGTTACAATGTTATTATTCTGCAGCAGGAGCCTCTTCCTCAGCAACAGGAGCAGCTTCTTCTACAGCAGGAGCCTCTTCCTTACGGGGCTTGCGGGCAGCACGCTTAGGCTTAACCTCTTCACCCTCGCCTTCCTGTGCATCAGCAGCCTTCTCGTCAGCCTTCTCAGCCTTACGCTCCTCAATACCCTCAGCGATAGCAGCGCAGCAAGCGTTAAGAATTACCTCAACACTATCCTTAGCATCATCGTTAGCGGGAATGACGAAGTCGATATTGTTAGGATCAGAGTTGGTGTCAACGATACCGAACACGGGGATACCCAGACGGTTAGCCTCACGAACAGCAATCTGCTCCTTCAGCACGTCAACAACGAAGAGTGCGCTCGGCAGACGAGTCAGGTCAGCGATAGAACCAAGGTTCTTCTCCAACTTTGCACGCTGACGGGTAATCTGCAGCAGCTCGCGCTTAGAGAGGTTTGAATAGGTACCATCAGCCATCAGCTTATCGATGTTCGCCATTTTCTTCACGGCCTTGCGGATTGTAGGGAAGTTGGTGAGCATACCACCGGGCCAGCGCTCGATAACATAAGGCATGTTTACGCTAGTAGCCTTCTCTGCAATCACTTCCTTTGTCTGTTTTTTAGTAGCGACGAACAGAATCTTCTTGCCACTCTTGGCAATCTGCTTCAGGGCATCAGCAGCCTCGTCAATCTTTACTGCGGTCTTGTGCAGGTCGATAATATGGATACCGTTACGCTCGGTATAGATGTAGGGAGCCATGGCTGGGTTCCACTTACGCTTCAAGTGGCCGAAGTGACAACCGGCCTGAAGCAACTGATCAAAATTAGTTCTTGCCATTTTTGCTTGAATCTTTTTAAATTGTTTACTTTCTTTTTAATTCTATTGTTTGTTAGAATCAGCCGAAGGGTAGTCCATAGGAATCCCAACGGTTTAGATACTAAACTGTTCAGTCTCCTCGTCGGATTAACGCTTACTGAACTGGAAGCGACGACGTGCCTTAGGACGACCTGGCTTCTTACGCTCAACCTCACGGCTGTCACGTGTCAGGAAACCTGCATCCTTAAGCTGCTTCTTATCCTCCTCGTTGATTTTCACAAGTGCACGAGCGATAGCAAGGCGAAGTGCCTGACTCTGACCTGTGAAACCACCACCGTCGAGGTTCACCTTGATGTCATACTTCTCAGCTACTTCAAGCAGGTTCAGCGGCTGCTTCACCACATACTGCAGGATAGCTGAAGGGAAATATACCTCTAAATCCTTTTTGTTGATCGTGATCTTGCCAGTACCCTCAGAAACATATACGCGGGCTACAGAGCTCTTACGACGACCTATTGCGTTAATTACTTCCATCTTTCCTTATTATTTATACTGGTTAATATCAATAGTCTTTGGCTGCTGAGCGGCATGTGGATGCTCGGTGCCCTCATAAATATAGAGGTTGTTCAGCAGGCTGCGTCCGAGAGGACCCTTTGGCAGCATACCCTTTACGGCATGACGAAGGAACTTCTCTACACCACCGTTACGCTTGCGAAGTTCAGCAGGCGTCTGGAAGCGCTGTCCACCAGGATAACCCGTGTAGCGAGTATAGACCTTGTCTGTCTCTTTCTTACCAGTGAATACCACCTTATCGGCATTGATAAGGATTACGTTGTCACCGCAATCAACGTGCGGAGTGAAAGTTGGCTTGTACTTTCCGCGAATCAGCTTTGCTACTTTAGAAGCGAGACGACCAACAACCTGGTCTGTGGCATCGATTACCACCCACTCCTTCTTTGCTGTTTCCTTGTTCACGGAAATAGTCTTGTAACTTAAAGTGTTCATTTTAAATTTACTACTAAAAAACAGTTTAACTTAATTAAATATGTACGCACACAAACCCACATCCAGGGTCTAACTCCCGGCTGCAAGTCTAACGAATGCGCTGGAACCTTGCGATTCCTTTGCTGGACTGACGATTCACGAACCACTGCGCCCGGCCAAAGACGCCGCTATTCACACCCCAATCCACGGGGATTCTAAGTCTCTCCCCAATAATCGGACTGCAAAGGTACACCTTTTTATCCATACGCGTGTGCCTTTGCAGTCCAAAAAGTAAAGATTTATATTTTTTTAACCTTTTATTGGCCTTTGTACTTGCATATTCCGCGGCTGGCATTGTGCAGGATATCATCACAGATGACTGGCGCAGCAGCAGCCAAATCGACGATGCGATAAGGAACTTCATTCAGGTAAATCAGCTTGGCAACACCTGCCTCTTCCATCTTTTCACCGATAAGCGTGAGGTCGGTTTCGAGATAAAGTTCGTAAGAGCGTACCAGCATCGAATAGCTGCGGGTAGTCACGCGGCCCTCTGCATCGACATACTGGCCCGTAAACGACTTCTGGAAGCGGTAGGTGCTGACGCCACAGATTTCCTCACAGTGATGGACGAAGGTAAAGCAGTCGGTATAATGGATACCGATGATGACATTCTTGGCATGAGAGCGTTCAAGATAGCCAAAGGGAGAGTCAGCCCCGAAAGAGCTAATGTTCTGCATATCGCAGAGGATCTGCTGATCCTTACCTGCTACGGCAAAGGAATAAAGCGGATGCTGGGTGCGGCGGAAATCGGCACGACCAAGGGCAAAACCTCCCAAAGCACCCGTCTTGCAGGGCGTCTTATGATAATCGAAGGCAACACCATGACAGAAATCCCAGTTGAATGTAGGAATCAGCAACGTACCCTCCTGTCCTATCACTTCGAGGACAGCATGAAGGAAAGCATCACGGTCGAAACGCTCGCCATTGCGCAAGGCTGTGAACATCAGCTGCATGATGTCGGAGGTAAGCAGTACGACGTCGCCCCGCTTGAGTCCCCAGTGTTTCGGCAGATCCAGATAACTAATGTACGCCATACTTTCCGAGCATGGCGATGATGGTATCCACAGAGGTAAAATTCTCAGGAACGACATCAACACCATTAATCCTGAAATTAAAAGTAATCTCCAGGTTGGTCACCAGACTCACGATATCATAGGAATCGAGCAAACCTGCTTCCATAAAGTCCACATCTTCAGTAAAATCGCACTCAGGACGAATGGTGGACAGAATCTCTAATATCTTTTCTTTCATAATCTTCTTGCTTATTCATTGACCTGCTTCTTGTAGAAGAGACGGTCGATCTTACCATTAGCATTACGCTGCAACTGCTCCAAATGATGGAAAGCCGTAGGGATCATATACTTAGGCAACACTTTTCCAATCTGCAAGCGGAACTCAGAAACGGGAATCTCCTCAGCAGCCTCATAAAAAAGTGTAATCTGCTTATCACGCTGGTTGTAGACGATGCAGCCGTTCTTCACCAATTTCAGAGTGTTGATAATCACATGCTCAATCTCACCAAGATCGGTGCGATAACCCATGTGCTTTACAATATTATCCTTGCGTCCCTTGAACACGATCAGTCCCTCATCGTTCAGACAGACTATATCACCCGTGCGATAGATCAATTCTGGATAGGCCTTGTTCAACGGATTCTGCACGAACACGGCAGCCGTCTTCTCTGGATTATTGTAATAACCCATCGCCAGCGACGTACCACGCACACAGAGTTCGCCCTCCACACCTGGCTCTGTCACAACATGATCTTCATCGTCAAGAATCAGAATGTTAGTATTGCGACAGGGATAGCCGATGGGCAGCGGCTCTTCGTCAGGTATCTCCTTATTAATAATATAATAGGTGCAGTCGAGGGTAATCTCTATCGGGCCATAGAGATTGGCGAAGGTCACCTCAGACAGATGGTGATGCCAATAGTTGAATTGTTTCGTGGGGAACACCTCGCCTGCAAACCACACCGTGCGCAGACTTTTGAGCTTGAAGGCAGAGAGCAGATCCATATTGGCAATGTTTACCATGATGGTGGGCACCCAGAAGAGAAAGTTCACCTTGTGCTGCTCGAGCACCTCGAGGATCTTCGCCGGGAAGGCAGCCAGATGGGCAGGGAGCACCACGAGTGTGCTGGCCTTTGCCATCAGCATGCAGAGTTCGAAACTGTAGATATCAAACACAATCGGAGAGAGGGATCCCATTACGAGGTCATCGTCAAAATGGAATGTGTCAATAGCCCAGTCGATAAAATCGAAGAAACTCTTATGATTGAGAACCACACCCTTAGGCGTTCCTGTAGAACCAGAAGTGTTAATGATACATGAAGGATCAGTGTCGATAATCGTCGACAGTCGCCCGATGATGTCTGCGGAGTCCACATCTGCTGTCCCACCAGCCTCATCAAGCAGGATAACCTTCATCGTGGAGGGAATGATACCTTCGATGGACTTGATCTGACGGGTTGTAGAAATGATGGCAGCAGGCTCCACCAGCTGCAGGATATTGCGGATACGCTCTGCTGGCGTCTTGATATCGAGGTTCATGTAGAAGTCCCCAGCATAAAGAATTCCCAAATCGGCATAAACACTCTCTATGGACTTGTCGAGGAAGACGCCCACTGCTCTGTTCTGACCAATGCCCAAGGCCATCAGCGCAGAAGCCAGTTGAAGGGATTTCCTGTGTAGGTCAGAGAAAACAATCTCCCTGTCCTTATCAATCACAGCCACCTTCTGCGGATACTTCTTAACCGTTTCTTCAAATAACTCTATCAGACTTACCTTCATGTTCTTATACCATTGTTATCAGCAAAGAGCACAAGGGGTCAAACCCTTTGTGCTCTTATGCAGTCTTTATTTGAGCGCAAGCAAATTTTTCACTCTTCGCTTTTCACTTCTTAAAAGTCCATGTTGTCGAGCGAATCGCTAAAATCCTTTGGCGCCTCTTCCTGATGCTCAGGATGTGGGCGATGCTCACCACGATCGCGACGATCACGACGGTCTCCACGATCAGGACGACGGTCACGACGCTCACCGCGCTCAGGGCGCTCACGACGCTCACCGCGTACGGGACGCTCTACATAGTCGGCAGGCTTCTCAATCAGAACACGATGAGACAGCTTGTACTTGCCTGTCTTCGGATCAATTTCCAGCAACTTCACCTTAATCTTGTCACCTTCCTTGATACCAGCTTCCTCGACAGTCTCAAGGCGCTTCCAGTCGATTTCTGAAATATGAAGCAAGCCGTCCTTGCCAGGCATAATCTCAACGAAACAGCCATAAGGCATAATTGAGCGTACGGTACCCTCATATATCTCGCCTACCTCAGGGATGGCAACGATAGCCTTAATCTTGGCAATAGCAGCATCAATGCTATCCTTATTTGGAGCGCTAACCTGCACCTTACCAACGCCTTCGGTCTCATCGATAGTGATAGTAGCACCTGTATCCTCCTGCATCTGCTGGATAATCTTACCACCAGGGCCAATCACAGCACCAATGAACTCCTTAGGAATATCAAAGGCAACAATACGAGGAACCTGAGGCTTCATCTCGGCACGTGGCTCAGCTATCGTGTCTGTCAGGCACTTCAAGATGTGCTCACGACCGGCCTTAGCCTGCATCAGAGCCTTCTCAAGAATCTCAAAGCTCAGACCGTCGCACTTGATATCCATCTGGGTAGCGGTCAGACCATCTTTCGTACCAGTGGTCTTGAAGTCCATATCACCCAAGTGATCCTCGTCACCAAGGATATCACTCAACACAGCATATTTATCTTCTCCTGGATTCTTAATCAGACCCATGGCGATACCAGAAACAGGCTTCTTCATAGGAACACCAGCATCCATCAGAGCGAGGGTACCAGCACATACAGTAGCCATTGAAGAAGAACCATTAGACTCGAGAATCTGGCTAACCAGACGAACCGTATAAGGGAAGTCCTCAGGAATCTGACCCTTCAGCCCGCGCCATGCCAGATGACCATGGCCAATCTCACGACGACCTACACCGCGCTGAGCCTTAGCCTCACCAGTACAGAATGGGGGGAAGTTATAATGGAGAAGGAAGCGCTGATAGCTCTTGTCAAGCACATCGTCAACCATCTTCTCATCAAGTTTAGTACCTAAGGTACATGTACTCAGAGACTGTGTCTCACCACGAGTAAAAATGGAGCTTCCGTGAGGCATTGGCAGAGGAGAAACCTCGCACCAGATCGGGCGAATCTCATCGGTCTTACGACCATCAAGACGGATACCCTCATCGAGGATACAACGACGCATAGCATCGCGCTCTACATCGTGATAGTAGCGCTCCATCATAGCGTACTTTTCCTCAAGCTCATCCTCAGTTAAATCAGCATGCTCAGCAGCATATTTCTCCTTGAAATCAGCCAGGATCTTCTCGAAAGCCTCAGCACGAGCCTGCTTCTCGAGAGCCTGTTTTGTAACGTCGTAGGCAGGCTGATACAGTTCCTTGTTCATACGCTCACGCAGCTCCTCATCGTTCACCTCGTGGTCGTACTCACGCTTGACATCCTTACCCAGTTCCTTTGAAAGTTCGGTCTGGAGTTCGCACATAGGTTTGATAGCAGCCATAGCAGCCTTCAAGGCACCGATCATATCTTGTTCCGACACCTCTTTCATCTCACCCTCCACCATCATGATGTTCTCAGCAGAAGCGCCAACCATGATATCCATGTCGGCTTCCTTCATTTGCTCAAAGGTAGGATTAATGACATACTCTCCGTTGATGCGGGCTACACGAACCTCGCTGATGGGACACTCGAAAGGAATGTCAGAGCAGGCCAGAGCAGCAGAAGCTGCAAAGCCAGCCAATGCATCGGGCTGATCCACACCATCGGCAGAGAGCAACATCACATTCACAAATACCTCAGCATGGTAGTTTGAAGGGAAGAGCGGGCGGAGCACACGGTCCACCAGTCTTGATGTCAGGATTTCGTTGTCGCTGGCTTTGCCTTCGCGCTTGGTAAATCCGCCGGGGAAACGACCGGCTGCACTGTACTGTTCACGATAATCTACCTGCAAAGGCATGAAATCTGTTCCGGGAACTGCATCTTTTGCGGCACAAACGGTGGCGAGCAATACGGTGTTGTTCATACGGAGAACAACAGAGCCGTCGGTCTGTTTTGCCACTTTCCCGGTTTCAATGGTGATGGTACGTCCATCAGCCAATTGAAGGGTTTTTGTAATTACGTTCATCTTGAATTTAAAACATCTAAAAATAAAAACTTCACAGCAACAAGAGCGCTGTCCTGTCGCAAAAACGGCGCAAAGTTACACATTATAATATAAATAAACGAAGAAATCGGGAATATTTTTCGTTTTTTTTGGTATTTTGCGCACTTATTCGTACCTTTGCAGCCAAAAATAAACAAACAACGACAATGAGACATATTTGGAAAGCGGCGGCCTTCGTTGCAACCGCATTGACCATTGCATCGTGCAATGAAGGGAAATTTACAGTAGAGGGACAGATCGAAAACGCCAAAGATTCTGTACTTTACTTTGAGAATGTCGGTCTAGAAGGTATCAATGTACTTGACTCCATCACACTTGACAATAACGGCAACTTCTCTTTCAGCGAAGCTGCTCCCGGTTCTCCTGAATTCTATCGTCTGCGTATCGCCGACCAGATTATCAACGTCAGCATCGACTCCACTGAAACCGTACAGTTCAAGGGACAATATCCGGGAATGGCTTCTAACTACACCGTTAGTGGCTCTGACAACTGTGAGAAAATCAAGGAACTTACCTTAAAACAAATGGACTTGCAGAGCCGTGCCATCGCCATTCAGCGTAATACAGCCATCGGTGTGGACGAGGCCAATGACAGTATCCAAGAGCTTATCAATGCCTATAAGGAAGAAGTAAAGCACAATTACATCTACAAAGAGCCCATGAAGGCTTATTCTTATTTCGCACTTTTCCAGGCTATTGGCAATTATCTTATCTTCAACCCTCGCACCAACAAAGACGATATCAAGGCTTTTGCTGCCGTTGCCACAAGCTGGGACACATATTACCCACATGCAGAACGCGGCCAAAACCTACACAACATCGCTATTGAGGGCATGAAAAACCAGCGTATTGTAGATGCCCAGAATTCTCAGTTCCAGGTTGAGGCCAATAAAGTAAATGAAGCAGGCGTACTCGATATCGCCCTACCCGACAACCACGGACAAGAACGCCATCTGACTGATTTGAAAGGTCAGGTTGTACTCCTCGATTTCCATATTTTCGCCATGAACGATTCTCCTGCACGTATCATTATGCTCCGCGAGCTTTATAACAAATACCATCAGCAGGGACTTGAGATCTATCAAGTATCACTCGATCCTGACGAGCATTTCTGGAAACAGCAGACTGCGGCACTTCCTTGGATTAGCGTCCGCGATGCAGATGGTGTGAATTCACAGCGACTGATGTTATATAACATTCAGGCTGTACCCGACTTTTTCATCATCGACAGAGGTAACAACCTTGTAAAACGCGCCATTCAAATCAAAGATTTGGAGGCAGAGATCAAACAACTGCTATAGACACAAAACGAGTGATATATGCAAGAAAATCCGTGAAATTCTTGCATATATCACTTTTTCTTCTTACCTTTGCAACCGCAAATGAAAAGTCGGCATAGCTCAGCTGGTTAGAGTATCACCTTGACATGGTGGGGGTCCTTGGTCCGAATCCAAGTGTCGACACAAAAAGAGGCAACAATGAAGTTGCCTCTTTTTGTGTCGATACCCGATCTTCCTCAAAAGCTTTCAAGCCAACCCTTCAACTCAAATACCATCTGATAGTGATAGGTAAACGACTCACGATAGCCCCAGCCATGACCACCAGTAGGATAGATATGAATCGAGGCTGGCACATCATGTTTGTAAAGCTGTTGATAATATCCAAAGCCATTTGCAGCAGGCACCGCCTTGTCATCGTCACTTAAGGCAAGGAACGCACGAGGTGTCGTACGATTCACCTGAAGATCGTTACTATACTCTGTCTCCAATTTACGCAATTCTTTCTTCGAATGACCTTCTCCAAGGAAATTGTCGTGTGAACCCTTATGCGTAAATCCCAAATCCATCGTGATAACAGGATAGAAAAGAATCTGGAAATTCGGAGCTGCCTCACCAGTGGAATGAGTGGCAATAGTAGAAGCCAGATGACCACCAGCAGAGAATCCCATGATACCGACATTATTACGATCAATATGCCATTCCACAGCATGACGGCGCACTGTCTTCATAGCCTCCTCAGCATCAGAGATTGGAATCATAGGATTACCATGAGGCATACGATATTTCAACACGACAAGGGCAATTCCCTGATTGTTGAAGAACGTTGCCCACTGATGCCCCTCATGATCCATAGCCAAATGGCTATAGCCACCACCAGGGCAGCATACCACAGCTCTTCCCGTCGCCTTCTTTGCGTCTGGAAGATAGACAGTCAATTCCGCCCTGTCTTTGTCATCGCCGTTTGAATTTGGTGCCCCTTTGGGCCATAGTTCCATGTTTGTCCCTTTCTGTGCAAGACTCACTGCCGAAACCATCAGCAGCAAGAGTGTTGGTAGTAATTTCAGATTTTTCATTAATACAATATCCATATTTTTGCTGCAAAGATAATTATTTTATTTTTATTTTTTTGTTTTACGCCCAACTTTTTCGTATCTTTGCAGGCAGAAAACTTAAGACAACGACTCAATATGAAGAAAATTCTAACTATCCTGGCACTCGCCACACTAACAATCAGTACACAAGCAAAAGTAAGGCTGCCGCATATTATCGGCGACAACATGGTACTTCAACAACAGACAGAAGCCCGGCTCTGGGGATGGGCAAAACCTGGTAAGACAATTAAGGTTACCACCTCGTGGAACAATCAGGCTGTAAGCACTAAGGCCGATAAAGATGGACAGTGGCTCGTAAAAGTGAAGACACCCGAAGCTTCCTACGCCCCATTATCAATTACCTTCGACGATGGTGAGCCTCTCACAATTAATAATGTACTCGCGGGTGAGGTATGGGTATGTGCAGGGCAGTCGAATATGGAGATGCCTGTTAAAGGATTCTGGATGTGCCCCGTCAAAGACTATAATAAAGTCGTCATCGACGCAGCCAACCACACGGGTGTCCGTTCGGTGAAGATTCCCAGTGTGATGTCATCAAAACCGCTCAACGATGCCCAGTGCGAGTGGCGTACCTGCTCCCCTAACACTGTCGGCGAGTTCTCTGCTACTGGTTATTTCTTTGCTCGCACGATACATCAGGCCTTGAACATCCCTATTGGTCTCATCGAGGCGAACAAAGGAGGATCACGCGTGGAAAGCTGGCTGACCAAGGAGAATCTGGAAAAATACACCAACGACCCGACAGATTCTGTTGAAATCTGCAAGAAATGGGACAAATGGGACTATCATCGTTCACTGCTTTGGGGTAACGGCACCTTCAATCCCATCCTAAACTTCACCGTCAAAGGCATCCTCTACTATCAGGGTTGCTCGAACGTAGGCGATCCTGGTGACCAATACTCAGAACGCATGAAACTGCTTGTTGACCAATGGCGAGGACAATTCGGATTGGGTGAGATTCCTTTCTATTTTGTACAGATTGCCCCTTATGCATATGGTGATGGTCTTGACGGTATCAGCGGAGCCAAACTTCGTGAACAACAGTTCAAGGCTTCTCAGATTATTCCCAACAGTAGCCTTGTCTGCACCAATGACTTGGTCTATCCCTATGAGTTCTCCCAGATTCACCCCACTCAGAAATGCGAAGTTGGCGAGCGACTGGCATATACAGCACTGAACCGCGACTACGGCTTCGAAGGACTTCTGTACAAGAGTCCGTCGTATAAAGATATGACCATCAAGGAAGATGCCGTCTATATCCATCTGCAAGACAACTACCATACCGATGCGCCTTTCGAGGATATTGAAGGTTTTGAGATTGCAGGTGAGAACAAAGTTTTCCATCCAGCTACGGCTCAACACTTCTGGCAAGAAGGTGGCGGCTATTGGGACGAGGCCATCAAGATTAGTTCGCCCGAAGTGAAGAAGCCTGTTGCCGTTCGTTATTGTTTTAAGAATTTCCAACTCGGCAATGTAAAAAATGCCGGAGGACTGCCACTATTCCCATTCCGTACTGACAACTGGTAAGACATGACACATCATCCACTTGAAATCTTCAAGTACTGCCCAAAATGTGGCAGCGAATTGTTCGAAGAACATAATTTCAAAAGCAAGCATTGCTCGAACTGTGGGTTCACCTATTATCAGAACCCCAGTTCGTCAACGGCTGCCTTCATCCTGAATAGTAAGGAGGAGTTGCTTGTCGTACGTCGTGGTAAAGAACCAGCAAAGGGTACACTCGACTTGCCCGGAGGGTTTGTTGACAATGAGGAGACTGCCGAACAGGGGATGATCCGGGAGATCAAAGAAGAGACTGGACTTGATATCAGCAAAGTGGAATATCTCTTCTCGATTCCGAACATCTATCGTTACTCTGGAATGGACATCCATACACTCGACATGTTCTTCCTCTGTCATACTGAAGTCGAAACGGTCAAGCCTGCCGATGATGTGGCAGAATGTAGCTGGGTCCCACTGCATGAAGTGTATGTCGAGCGTTTTGGATTACGCTCGATACGCGAGGCCGTACATCGTTTCCTACAACGGAAGTGTTAAGAAATTAAAAAAACCTCTATATAAATAAGGTGTGAGAGAGTTTTTTGCTTACTTTTGCAGCCCGTAAGATTAAAAACGAGACAAAGTATGCAAAAGAACTTAGTGATTGTTGAGTCTCCTGCCAAGGCGAAGACGATAGAGAAGTTCCTCGGAAAGGACTTCAAGGTAATGTCAAGCTATGGCCACATTCGTGACTTGAAGAAAAAGGAGTTGAGCATCGATGATAAGACGCTCGAACCAGAATACGAAATCCCCGAAGAGAAAGCCAAGCTCGTAGCAGACCTGCGCGCCAAGGCTGACAAGGCCGAGAAAGTATGGCTCGCATCCGATGAAGACCGTGAGGGAGAAGCCATATCTTGGCATTTGTGTGAAGTATTGGGACTTGACAAGCAAAAAACCAACCGTATTGTTTTCCACGAGATTACCAAGCCCGCCATTCTGGAGGCTATAGAGCATCCTCGCCATTTGGACATGAATCTTGTGAATGCCCAGCAAGCCCGTCGTGTACTCGACCGTATTGTGGGTTTCAAGCTCTCACCCGTACTCTGGCGTAAGGTAAAACCAGCTCTATCCGCAGGACGTGTGCAGAGCGTGGCTGTGCGTCTGATAGTGGAACGCGAACGTGAGATACAGCAATTCACAACCGAACCCTATTATAATGTAGGTGCAATCTTTGCCATCACCAATCAAGACGGTTCGGCCACAGAGGTGAAGGCACAATTAGCCAATCGCTTTAAGACCGAAGCAGAAATCATGGCATTCTTGGAGAAATGCAAGGAAGCCAGCTATACGGTTGACAGCATTACCAAGAAACCCGTTAAGCGTACACCCGCTCCCCCCTTTACCACATCTACCCTGCAACAGGAAGCCGCTCGTAAACTCGGCTTTACTGTTAGCCAGACCATGATGGTAGCCCAGCACCTTTATGAAAATGGACGTATCACCTACATGCGTACCGACTCAGTCAACCTTTCTAAGCTTTGTCTTGGTGCCAGCAAGGAGGAAATTACTCGTCTCTATGGCGCGGAGTACAGCAAGCCTCGCCAGTATCACACCAATGCCAAGGGAGCCCAAGAAGCCCACGAAGCTATCCGTCCTACCTATATGGATCAGACGGAAATCGAAGGCACGCAACAAGAAAAACGTCTGTACGAACTGATCTGGAAGCGCACCATTGCCAGTCAGATGGCAGATGCCCAGATTGAGAAGACCACAGCCAATATCACCATCAGCAGTTCATCCGAACAATTCGTGGCTCAGGGTGAGATCGTAAAGTTTGACGGTTTCATCAAAGTCTACCGTGAATCATCAGATGATGAGGAACAGCAGGAGGAGTACGGCCATATCCTGCCACCACTGCACAAGGGTCAGGAACTGACACGTCGTGAGATCAGCGCAACAGAACGATTCAGCGCAGGCCCACAGCGTTATACCGAAGCCAGCCTCGTCCACAAAATGGAAGAACTCGGTATCGGCCGTCCGTCAACCTATGCGCCAACGATCTCTACTATACAGCAGCGCGACTATGTGCAGAAAGGCGACAAGAAAGGTGAGGAACGTCTCTATAGCATCTTCACGCTGAAGGGCAAGCAGATTACACAGAAGAATCGCAAAGAGATTGTCGGTTCAGAGAAAGGCAAGTTGATTCCTACGGATATCGGTATTGTGGTTAATGACTTCCTGATGGACAATTTCAAGGAAATCATGGACTACAACTTCACCGCTAAAGTGGAACAGGACTTCGATAAGATTGCTGAGGGCGATGAGAAGTGGACTGATATGATGCATAACTTCTACAAGAGTTTCGAACCCTCTGTGGAAGAAACGATGAATAGTCGTCAACAGCATAAAGCTGGAGAACGCCAGCTGGGTATTGATCCCAAGAGCAAACGTCCAGTTTATGTGAAAATCGGACGTTTCGGACCTGTGGTACAGATAGGTTCGGCAGAAGACAAGGAGAAACCTCTTTTTGCACAATTGCCGAAAGAGCAGTCCATGGAGACCATCACCCTTGAGGAGGCAATGGAACTTTTCAAACTGCCTCGTGAACTTGGCGACTACGAACATAAGCCCGTCACGATTGGCGCCGGCCGCTTCGGTCCTTATGTCCTGCACGATCGCAAATATACATCACTCCCCAAAGATACGGATCCCATGACCATCACACTCGAAGAGGCCATTGCCCTGATTGAGGAGAAACGCCAGCAGGACACCCAGAAGCACCTGAAGATTTTCCTGGAAGACGAGAAACTGGAAATCCTCAACGGCCGCTATGGTCCTTACCTGAGCTATGACGGCAAGAACTACCGCCTGCCGAAGAACCTGCATGAGAAGGCCAAGCAGTTGACTTACGACGAGTGCATGAAGATTATCCAAGCCCCAGTGAAGAAGAGCTGATCGATGAAAAGAATTATCCTGATAGGCTATATGGGTGCTGGAAAGACAACCATCGGCAAGGCACTCTCAAAAGAACTAGGCATCATTTTCTATGACCTCGATTGGTATATCGAGAGCCGCATGCATAAGACTGTGCCCCAGATTTTCGCTGAACGGGGTGAAGAGGGATTCCGCAAGATAGAATACAATATGCTGCACGAAGTGGCTGAGTTTGAGAATGTCATTATCAGTTGTGGAGGCGGTACACCCTGTTTCTTTGACAACATGGACTATCTGAACCAGCAAGGACAGGTGGTCTATTTGAAAGCAGACCCTGAAGTACTCTACAAACATTTGCTGATGGCAAAAGTGGAGCGCCCGTTACTGAAAGGCAAGAGTCCTGAGGAACTGATAGCCTTCATCCGTGAACAACTGGAGAAACGGGAGCCCTACTACACCAAGGCAAAATACATACTTGATGTCAGTCTGATGGATAATTATGAGAAAATCAAAATCAGCGTCGGGAAGATTCGCGAGTTGCTGAATATATAATAAATCTATTAAGCATTAATACTTTTATTACCTAAGCCTTATGAAGAAATGGACCATTGAGGATTCGAAGGAGCTCTACAACATCAACGGATGGGGCACTTCCTATTTCGGCATCAACGAGAAGGGCGATGTCTATGTTACGCCTTGCAAGAACGACACGCAAATCGATTTGCGTGAAGTCATGGATGAACTGGCCCTACGTGATGTCACGCCACCCGTATTGCTACGCTTCCCCGACATCCTGGACAATCGGATTGAAAAGACCTGGAGTTGTTTTAAGAAAGCTGCTGAAGAGTACGACTACAAAGGAGAAAACTATGTGGTCTATCCAATTAAGGTGAATCAGATTCAGCCCGTTGTTGAGGAAATCATCTCACATGGAAAGAAATTCAACCTTGGCGTAGAAGCAGGCTCCAAACCAGAGCTCCACGCTGTCATTGCAGTACAATGCCAAAGCGATTCCATCATCGTCTGCAATGGTTATAAGGATCAGGGGTATATCGAGTTGGCGTTGCTCGCCCAGAAGATGGGCAAGCGTATCTTTATCGTTGTAGAGAAACTCAACGAGCTGGATATCATTGCCAAAGTTGCCAAAAAGATGGGTATCCGTCCTAATATCGGCATCCGCATCAAACTGGCCTCCAGTGGTTCCGGCAAGTGGGAGGAAAGCGGTGGTGATGCCTCAAAATTCGGGTTGACCAGTGCCGAACTCCTGGAAGCGCTCGACATGCTCGACAAGAAAGATATGCGCGACTGTCTGCGCCTGATTCATTTCCACATCGGCTCGCAGATTACCAAGATCCGCAGAATCCAGACAGCTCTCCGCGAGGCATCGCAGTTCTATATCCAACTTCACAAGATGGGCTACAACGTCGATTTTGTGGATTGCGGTGGTGGTCTGGGCGTTGACTATGACGGCACACGTTCTCCTTCAAGCGAAAGCTCCGTCAACTACAGTATTCAAGAATACGTCAATGACTGTATCTACACCTTTGTTGATGCAGCCAACAAGAACAACCTCCCCCATCCTAACATCATTACAGAAAGTGGACGCTCATTGGCTGCCCATCACTCTGTACTGGTTATCGATGTGCTGGAAACAGCCTCACTACCTGAGATGCCAGAGGAATACGAACCAGACGAGAATGCCCACCAGTTGGTAAAGGATCTCTATGAGATCTGGGATAATCTGTCGCCTCGGAACGTACTTGAGGACTGGCACGATGCAGAGCAGATTCGTGACGAGGTGCTCGACCTGTTCTCTCACGGCATCGTTGACCTGAAGACTCGCGCCGAGATTGAGGCTATGTATTGGAGTGTCTGCCACGAGATCAATATCCTTACTAAGAGTCTGAAACACATCCCTGAGGAGTTGATGAATATCGACAAGCTCTTAGCAGATAAGTATTTCTGCAATTTCTCGCTGTTCCAGAGCCTCCCCGACAGCTGGGCCATCGACCAGCTCTTCCCCATCATGCCTATCCAGCGACTTGACGAACGGCCTACACGCAACGCCACTATTCAGGATATTACCTGCGACAGCGATGGCAAGATAGCCTCGTTCGTAACCAATCGCAACAACTCTCACTCCTTGCCTGTCCACCCCTTGCGCAAGAATGAGCCCTACTACCTCGGTGTATTCCTTGTAGGTGCCTACCAGGAAATATTGGGCGATATGCATAATCTCTTTGGCGACACGAATGCCGTACATATCTCTGAAAAGGATGGTTCTTATCATATTGACCAGATTATCGATGGCGAAACCGTAGCCGAAGTACTTGACTATGTGCAGTACGATCCAAAGAAGCTTGTACGTCAATTGGAAGTATGGGTGGCCAAGAGTGTCAAACAAGGAAAGATCAGCCTTGAGGAAGGCAAGGAGTTCCTATCCAATTATCGCTCAGGCCTCTATGGCTACACTTATCTGGAATAAAGGTAAAAAAGTAAAAGAGTAAAAGGGTCATGATGAAAGAGAAACTGACAATAGTAAAAGTCGGCGGAGCCGTCGTTGAAGACGAGGTTCAGTTGGCACAATTACTCAAGGATTTCAGTGTTATTGAGGGCCGAAAGGTGCTGGTACATGGCGGAGGCCGTCGCGCTACTCAAGTAGCCGCCAGTCTTGGTATAGAATCGAAGATGGTCAATGGCCGACGCATCACTGATGCCGATATGCTCAGCGTCGTGACGATGGTTTATGGCGGTCTGGTCAACAAGAATCTTGTCGCCCGTCTGCAGGCCAACGGTGTAAATGCCTTAGGACTCACAGGAGCTGATATCAATGTCATCCGTAGCCATAAACGCCCACTTAAAGATGGTATCGACTTTGGCTTTGTCGGTGATGTCGATACAGCCGATGGCCAGATGCTCAGTCGTCTCATCGAGGCAGGCATCACCCCTGTGATGGCTCCTCTGACTCACGACGGTATGGGACATATCCTCAATACCAATGCCGACACCATTGCTTCAGAGACAGCCAAGTCACTTGCGCCCTATTACGACGTGACCCTTATCTTCTCCTTTGAGAAGAAAGGCGTACTCAGCAATCCCGACGACGATGACAGCGTCATCCCCACCATCACGCGCACGGACTTTATTAAATATAAAGCCGACGGAACCATCAGTGGTGGCATGCTGCCAAAGATTGAGAATGCCCTAGCAGCTATCGACGCAGGTGTCTCCCGCGTTATCATAACCCTCGCTACCGCCATCGACGGACAGCATGGGACCATCATAAAACAATAAAAGGCGAAAAAATCGCCTTTTATTGTAACTTTTCCGTTTTACAATCGTCATTACTTTTAGAGAGGATGAAAAAGATCAGTTTCCGAAACGATATATTACCGCTGAAGAACGAACTCTACCGGCTCGCCCTTCGCATCACTCTCAACCCTGCGGAAGCAGAGGATATCGTTCAGGAGACGATGATCAAGGTCTGGAACCGTCGCGACCAGTGGGACGACATCGACTCGATAGAAGCATTCTGCCTGACCATCTGCCGGAATCTGTCGCTCGACAAGATGAAAAAGATGGCAAACCAGAGCCAGAGTCTTAGCGAAGGAGAGCATGACACGCCTGACCGTAGTTACTCATCCAACCCTGAGGAACAGGCTGTACAGCAAGACCGAGTTGCACTAGTGCGCCGCCTCATCGATGAACTGCCAGAGAAACAGCGAAGCGTTATGCAGCTCCGCGACTTTGAAGGCAAGAGCTATAAGGAAATAGCAGAAATCATGGCCATCAGCGAAGAGCAGGTAAAGGTGAATATCTTCCGCGCCCGTCAGGCTATTAAACAACGATTTATTGAAACAGAAAAATATGGATTATAAATACATCGAACAACTCATCGAGCGCTATTGGCAGTGTGAGACCACACTGCAGGAGGAAGCCATTCTCCGTGCTTTCTTCAGCCAGCCCGATATTCCGGAGTCGCTGCGTCAGTATCAGGCGCTGTTCACAAACGAGCTCCAGAAAGAGGAGCCATTGGGTGAGGACTTCGATGCCCGTATCCTTGAGCAGATTGGTGAGACACCAAAGGCTAATATCGTTACGCTGAAGTCTCGCCTGATGCCGCTCTTCAGAGCTGCAGCCATTGTGGCCATTGTGCTCACGCTGGGCAATGCCGCTCAGGCACCATGGGAGTGGGGATGGGATGATCCAAAAGATGCCTACGCAAAGTTCCATAAGGAGAAAGGCGATTCGGTGAACGTGCTGAACACGATTCAGGCAGAAAACATCACTGATAGCCTCAACAGCATCAAGGAGGCACCGGTGGAGAAAACCACCTACATTGAATAGACTATTTTTTCTATGCTTTCTTTATAATAATCAAAGTTTTTTAAACACAGGCGGAAGCTGTGAAGTTTCCAATTCTCTCAAATTAAAATTATACTAACTAGGAAGGAAAGGGCTGCCACGAGATATCGGGCAGCCCACTTCATTTCTATACGATAATCACCTATTTCTTCAGCCGCAGATTCAGTTGGAACAATGCAGGCAGGAAGATGCAGAACGAAAAGCCCAGCGCCATTATCACCACGCGCTGACTTCCAAACAGGTCAAGCAGGGTCAGATCAGGATTGGGATATAGGTTATACATGATATAAGCCACCGTATTATTCACCCAGTGATACACGACCCCAGGCACAATGCTATCCGTGCGATAGTACATCCACCCTAACAGCAGACCAATCAGGAAAGCATGCGGCATCTGAGCCGGATTCATATGAATCAACGCAAAGAGCAGAGCAGAGATAGCAATACCAATCCAAGGATTATGTTTCCAGCGGAGCAATGCCTTGAGGACAGCCCCGCGAAAGACCAGTTCTTCTACCAACGGAGCAAGCAGGCCTACCACCAGATAGCCCATCCTGTCTTTCAGGATAAGATCAAACTCCTGTTCAGCGATATTCGGCAGTTCAGGCATCTGTTCCTGCAGCCACGACGACGGGATAAGGGCACCCAAAGCCGCCATCACACACCAGAACAGCACGAACCAAGGACGCGTTCTCACCCAATGACGCGACACCTCTGCCCATCGTGCCCTAAGGAATACTACCAGCGTCACGACGCTGAACACCGCCATTGTAACTATCAGTCCCAGAGCACCCAGCGGTGTATCTTTGCCGTATATCAGTGTCCAGACAGCCTGTACACCGAAACTCGCCATAATTTGGATGGCTGCAAAGACAACTGTATAAATGATTGCATTCTTCATATTACCTTTATATATTATAATCCCAATATCTCATTGACTCTGTCCCGATCCTGCTCCAACTGTGCAGCCAATGCTTCGGGCGAGTCAAACTTCCGTTCGTCACGCAGCCGCTCTACAAAAGTGACCTCTACCGTCTGCCCATACAAATCACCATCGAAACCGAGGATATTCACCTCCAGTGTCTGACGATGGCCGTCAAAGGTCGGGCGCATACCGATATTCATCATCGCTGCCCTTGGCGACTGTTCTCCCTCAAGCATTGCCCATACAGCATAGACACCTGCGGCAGGAATCAGTTTCCCTGTACTCACAGGTTCCAGATTCGCCGTTGGATAACCTATCTTATGGCCGATATGCTCACCAGGCATCACCCTTCCCTTCAAGACGTAACGACGTGTCAGATAGCGGGGCATCAGTTCCACCCTCCCCTCATCAGCCAGTAGCCTTCGGATTTCCGAAGAACTCACCGCCAAACTGCCGCCGTCCATCAGCTCCACATCACCACGCAAAACCTGCATACCCAGTTGTTCACCATAGCGCACGTAGTCGTCGAAGCCCTCAGTGCGATCGTGGCCGAAACGATTGTCATAGCCAGTGAAAAGCACCTTCACATGAAGCTGGTCTGAAAGGACCTGTTGCATGAAGTCCCATGCCGAAAGAGAAGCCATCTCTCGAGTAAAGGGCAGCACCACCAACTGATCGACACCCAGCGAAGCGATGATGTCCGACTTCTCCTCAAGTGTTGTCAGCAGCTGCGGGCGAAATAGCGGATCCAGAACCTCCCGCGGTGAACGGTCAAAGGTGATAACCGTAGAGACAAGTCCCCGTTGACGAGCCTGCTCCAGCACCTTACTGATCACCAGCTGATGCCCAAGATGCACCCCGTCGAACACACCGATGGTAGCTACGCTGCCAGGGACTTTCTCCAGACGTTTATTCAAAAAAATGGTCTTCATGAGCCGACAAAGGTACTCAAAATTATTCAATATTTAGGTCAAAACTCACATTTTTCGTTGTTTTCCCTCAAAAAATTTGGATATTTAAGGTTTTTCGTGTAACTTTGCATCCCAAATCCCGGACTTGTAGCTCAGTTGGTTAGAGCAACAGACTCATAATCTGGAGGTCCCTGGTTCAAGCCCAGGCTGGTCCACAACATCTTAAGCCAACCATTTTATGATGAAAAAGAGCTACTGGATAAAATGCGTGGCTGCTGTTGCCCTTTGTATAACGGCTGCCAGTTGTTCCAAAATTGATGGAACTTCTAAAACACAAGAATTCACACAGGATTTCAATGCACTCGTCATGGGAGGTAAGGACATCGATCCTACCCAAGATTGGAGTACAGTAGGCAACATACAAGTGAAGATCAATGTCGATTTCGACAATGAGCAGACCTATCGTGTGTATATTCTGCAGGCTCCGCCCGTGCTGATGTCGAATGCCGCTTTTATCGGTATGGCACTCGTCAAGTCAGGAGAGTCGAAGACCATCAGTGTCGCCAAGCCTGCAAACTGTGGTCTGCTCTATGCAGCCTGTTACGACGCCAGCGGCCATGCGATGTGCCAGCCATTCCAGGCGAAAGCTACAGGCACAGAAATCAGCTTCAATGGCAAGAGTCCCGTATTGTCAGAGACCTTCCCGACATCTTCAGGCAATGCCTGGAGTGTTGATTTCCCCAATATGCCTGACCTGAGTGCCTACACGACGGGGGCGATGGTTGAAGCCTCTGAAGCGGAGAAGATGGAGATTGGCGATGAGAAACTACATATAAAAATCACGACTCCCTATGCCGGTTTCGTCCCCAGCTTAGGCCTTAAGCCTAACAAGTCGGTTTATGTCACCAACGCTTGGGAACTGAGTTTCAATCAGCAGGTGGCCTATGGTAATGTGATTGTCGTCGGCGAAGGCGGTACACTGATTGTTCCTCGCATGTTCACCTTGAGCACAGCTCCTTCCGACGAAGAAGCCAACGGCCTCATCTATGTGCTGCCTGGTGGTAAGATTATGGGTGAAGGCACCGTTGAGTTCGTCACTGCCGAGGGTACCTTCTGCTATAATGCTGGCACCATCACGGCTAAGACCATCCAGATTAATGGCGGCACACTCTATAATGCGGGCACCATCGGCAATCCAGAGAACCCCACATCCTCCATTACCAGTGAGGAAGAACTGGCGGACAACAGTCTGCTCGTCAATGGCCCGAATGCCACCATCGCCCTGCAAGATGTTGACAGCGAAGAGCTGAATATCGAGAACGCTGGCTATCTGAAGACCAGCGGCAATCTGACACTCAATAAGAGCATGAAGTGCGACGACGGTAGTTACATCGAGTGCGCCTCGCTCACCCTCAACGGCAAAAGCGACGGTAGCTGCGTGCTCTATCTGGGCAATGCTGCCTGCGTGAACTGCTTAGGCAATATCTCCATCGACAACTTCGGCGTATGGGGTCCTTCAGGCGACGCCTTTACCGCCAATGCCATCTTCAAGGTGAAGAACTGCACTTCGTGTACGACTACTGAAGGCGTAAAAGGCACCTATCTGCTCGATCACGTCGAGCTGGTGCTTCCCTCCACCTTTCCCACCGTCTTTACTACCAATGCCCTCAACGTTTGGGCAGGTACGATTAAGGGTGTTGGCATCGGTAGCCTGCAGCCTGCTTTCGTCGGCTACGATAATCTCCGCATGTTCTACTACTGGATGAACGGTTACGAAGGCAAGATGCTGAATCCCGACAACTACCAGTGGGATACCTCTAATAAGAAGCTTAACCTCGTGTGGAACAATTCGCTCCCCACAGGTGCCAGCGGCATTGACGCCAGCAACCAGACTTGCACCTACAGCACCTCTGCCAGCTACGACTATGCCCATTTCGACAAAGGCACTAACGCCATCCCTGAGGCTGGCGGCATCTTCTATGCTTTCGAGACAGCCGAGAACTCACTGAGGGATTTTGACTACAACGATGTCGTGCTATTCGTCAACACACCTGCTGACGACGGTAACGGCTATACCTCGCTGATTCAGGTAATGGCTGTTGGTAATACTACCAAGACACTTGTGCTCAATAATGGAGAGCCCTTTGGTACCGAGGTACACATGGCTGCTGGCGGTATTCCTACTGCCGCCATCAATACGACCAGCATCACACGTAGTTTCCGAGGCCTGGAGCGCATCAGCGTCGAGGCTACCACAAAGATTGATCAGTTGCCGTTCACCATCATGTGCGAAGATTCGGAGGGCAACACCACGATTTCCAAGCCCTCAACAGACTATACCGAGGCTCCGCTTTATCTCGTCATCAACGGCGACAAACAGGGCAAGTGGTTCTGGCCCAAGGAAGGTGTCAATATTGGCGTTGCCTACCCACAGTTCAGCACTTGGGCCTCCAACGTTCAGAGCTATATCGATTGGTACGACAAGCTGAACGCCAGCTCTAAAGTCATTACTTATTAGAATACCTGGTTTTCCGTCGGATAGAGATACCAGTCAAGCGCTTTCGTGTGATCCATAGACCACTCGCCGAAAGAATGACCAGGCTCCTTGTAGGCGCCGAAGTTAGATCCTTTAATATAGAATCCTATCGTACTACCATCAATAGGCCAGCGGAAAGCCCCGTAAGGTATGGCAAATGCCCAAGGCAGACTCTTAATTTCTGAAGGCGGATAGGAGTTAAGCGCTTGTACAGTACGGTAAGTATAGGTATGCGTCTCAAGTATAGCGCCATTGAATTCTGTATAGATGAAAGGATCAATCTGCCCCATCGAGATGCCATTTGCCGAGGCTACATCCTTGAAGGTCACGATATAAACGATTTCTCTTGGCACCATCATCTGATGGGTCTCATCCGTACCTTTCGTCACATTGTATTTCTTACGCTGCATTATACCATAATCCGTACTCATGGCATCGCCCGTTGCCCAGTGGGCATCCACGAACAGATTGATCACGGCATCGCCAGTCATAGCCTTTAACAGATTGTCCGTCTGCTTCTGCACAATCATCATCTGCTCTGGGAAGGCCTCACCTTTGGCTGTCACGTTAAATGACTTATCATCGACAGTCTTTACGCTCTCAACGTTATCAAAACTTGTACCCACCAAACGGATACCTGCGGCCACCTGCTTGCTGGTACCAACGGCAGCCAGTTGCACATGATAGCGCACCTCTTTCTCGCCAGTACGCTCCTGGGAGATACGCAGCACGACATCATTGTAGTCAAAGTCGCCCGCAAAATAAAACTCATCCTCATAGCAGTAGGTGTACAGCTTGGGCTGGGGCACATAAGAAATAGGCTCATTTACAACAATGGCATTCCTGAAGTTGATAACTGAAGATGAACTACTGACGTCATATTTGACGATGGTATATTTATCCTCAGCATCAACTGCTGCCACATAGAGCGTATGAGTGGTGCTTGGATAGGTGATGTTCACCGCTGTCTGATTGCCAGAACCGACAAAAGCCGCTCCCACCACTTCGGCATCACCACTCTCATGCGGGTTCTGAGTCAGCACCAGAATACGTTCCGTCGTCATATCTTCTGGCGGCGTCACCATCAGCACCTTTGACGCTGTAAGCAGCCAAGGGTGGTTTGCCTCAATAGTATCTACGGGGTTCGTAAGATTGTAGATCTTCTGAGCCTCATCCACATCATATAGATTCCTGCCACAGGAAGCCACTACCATCATGGCACACAAGGCAGCCATTGCCTTCCACATTATCTGTTTCATTCCAAATATGTTTTTAATTTGGGCCAAAATTACAAAAAATCCCTCACACCTATATCATAAAATGCATAGTTTTACAGATTTTAACATGATTATTGATACAAGTTCGCGAAATTTTAATTAAATTTGCACCCAAATCGATTGATCAATTAAGTTACGTAACACCATTATTAAAATTTGATTTGCAATGAAAAAGTATTTGATTAACGGAGCAATGGCCCTCATTGTGGGAGGTTTTATCGTCAGTTGCTCGCATGATGACATTAGTCAGACCGCTACGGTGGACCAGATGACTAAGTCTTTCAACGAAATGTTCACAGAGTTATATGGCCCTATCGCCCCCAACCACAACTGGGGTTTTGAAACCATTGCTGCTGAAGAAGGGGAAGACGAGGCTACAGAGACGGAAGCTGCCGGTACACGTACAACACAGAAAGAGAAGCATCGTTGGGGTAAGGAAGGTGGAATTTTTGCAGATTTAGCAGAACCAACTCCATTGACTGAAGCTGAACGCGCTGATGTTGCAAACTATTTTGCCACTACCCAGTTCTCCGATCGTGGGATTACTTTAAATTGGACAGAGTATTATGTTGAATGGGTATATAATGTGGCTAATACATCTGCTAAACGTAGAAGCACTGGAGAAGAGTGGCAACAAGATATTACATTCGATAAAATTTGTGTTTCCTCAACGGCAAATAGTTCTGGTTACGAAGAAATTCTGGATTGGAATGGTAACAATTATCCGACATACTATATGTATGAGACGGTTAATACAGATAAATTTAGAGCCCACATATCATACGTTGACGGAACAGAGGATGACAAATGGACAACCAAATTTACCATACGAGAGTATAAAGGAAACTATTATGTAGGATTTGACCTTGATGTCACTAAACAAACTGACGGTGTTATTGATTTAGGTCAAAAGACCCTAGGATATTACAACGATTTCATAATCCGCCTGATTCCAGGGAAAGGTCAAAATGCCAAGCAAGAAACCACCACTACCATAACACGCACATATAAGGAAATTGTTGATTTAGGTCGTGTCTTCTGTGAGGATATAGCAACAGCCGCAATGAAGGTCACGGACGATGTCGATTATAATGATATTGTTTTTGATGCTCGTGTGTGGGAGGTTTACGATCAGGATGAAACAACCATCAACGGTATTCCAACTACATCAGACAAGAAAAATATTAAATACCAATACGACATCTGCATGCTCGCTGCAGGTGGTACCATTCCTGAAACTGTTGGCGTAAATAATGTGGATGTGCATGATGCTTTCGGAGTAGGCTTAACCTTCATGGTGAACACATGGACTGAAAATTCAAAAGCTTTTGGCCAGTATAACACACCTACCAATGTCATGCACCCTAAAGAAGAGGTCATTTATTACACACTTGATTATAACGACCCAGCACAGGTCGAAAAGTATAAATTAAATAAAGATAATGTTGGTATCAAATCTATTCCCATCAAGGTCTTGTATAAGAATGGTTATCAGTCTGCGTCAGTTGCTCTAGAAAACGAAATCGAAGAAGAATCCGTGGATGAAAATGGAAACAAAATATTTACGAGCAACGCACCATATAAGATTTGCGTACCTGTTGGTACACTCTGGCCTATTGAGCGCGTTAATATCAGGGATGCATACACTGCCTTCGGCGATTATGTAAAAGATGGTAGTACTGAATTCTACGGAAACAGCAGCACCCAAGTAGGCTTGAACCTCTACGAGAAAGCTCCAGAGTCTAAGATCCTGTCTGATTTTAATAAAGGCTTGGTCAAGGGCACAACAGTACTCGTATCAGAATCTTCTTCTAGTTCTACAGTTGATGTAGTTTGGGAGGGTAATGTCTCAGACAATGGCACTGCAATTACCTTGTATAACTTCGATTTCAAGCAAGGTCAGACTCTCCGTTTCTTTGGCTCAGGTACCATTACTGTTGTCTGCGGTTCAGGTAGTGGCACAGGAGTCATCACCAATGGCTCAATGGAAGCAGGATTTGTCGATGTTACAATTCGTGACGCAGATGTAGCTAGCAAACTTTCTCAAGGTATTCAGGTTTCTGGTAGCAACTTCTCGCTGACTAAGATTGTTGTTTTATAGAAAATAGATATCATTAAATAGTAATACGATTCATTGCATTGATGAGGGGGCGTCTGCGCGAGCAGATGCCCCTTTCTTCATCTCCAGCTTTGCATTTTTTGATATCTTTACGACGAAATCCACCATTTCGCAAACGATTACACATCATTTAACACTTTTTAATCGGCAATTATTTGTTACCTATTATTATTTTTATTACCTTTGTGCAATCAATTCGAAAATCCGAAGAGAGATTAACAATTTATAATAACCAATATTAACAATTAAAATTATCAAATTATGAAGAAGTATTTGATGGGAGGTATCGCAGCCATCGCCTTATGCGCTGCTTTTACCAGTTGTTCGAAGAACAACGACATTTATGATCAGAATGCTGTCCAGCAAATGGAAGAGCAGAAGAAACAAGAGATTATTAACAAAAACATCGAAACAGCAAAAGCTAATTATGCTGCTGCTTTTGAGAAATCCTTTGGTAAGGTTGGTTCTAATGTAGATTGGGGCTTCGGTTCTAAGGCAGCAACACGCACCATCCACAAGAAAGATCCTCAACAAGGATTTGACTATGAAAATGAGCCCGCAGCGATTACAGAAAAGGAAGCCGAATATGTAACAAAGTGGTTCCAAGAGAATCCTGGACTTAGTGAGCAAGGTAGAAACTGGAAGAATTTCTATGTTCAATTTGTTTCTGGTGATCAGACTAACAAAAAGGGTATATGGCACCGTCATGACATAAATCCTCAGCCTAATGGTCGTGATTGGGATGAAGAATTCACTGATAATGGTGGCATGGATAAGTTGCACATAGGAGCCGTAAGACATCAGAATGATACAGAGCATGTTAATGATTTTAATGCTAAGACTGGTGGTCCATGGGATATCGTTTATATTACAAATGGTTCTGCGCTTCAGTGGGGTTATCATTCTTCATGGGGGACCGATGCGTCAGCTCCTGACGGTGATGGTTACTATTGGTACTTTAAGATGGCAGACATCGAAGTTCCAGGAACATGCTTTGCTGATGGAAAACCAAGAGTTGGAACTTATGTAGGTCTTTCACTCTATGGAGAGAAATACGATAATGGTCAGAAGATTCTTGGTTACCAGCGCCTACAGTATGCTGAGGATTGGATTCTCAAAGTAACCAATGCCGATAAGCCCAATTATCGCGTAATTGCTGAGGACCTGAATGCAGAACAAGCTTCAGACTTTGACTTCAATGATGTTGTTTTCGATGTTGTTAAGGCTGAAAACAATAAGACGACTTTGAGACTTATCGCATGCGGTGGTATCTACAAGTTGACTGTTGCTGGTGTAGAAGTTCATGAGAAGTTTGGCCAACAAGCTACAGATGGTAAGTATCCTATGATCAACACTGGTGCAAAAGCCGACATTAATGGACTTGATCCTGTTGAATTTGAGATTGACGGCACTTACGATACTCCTGAGAAAATCAATAATATTGAGATCAGAGTATGGAAACCTGGAACAGGAGATGATGGTATAGTATTAACAGCTGAACAAGGTAAAGCCGCATGTAAGATTCTCGTGGACGATTCGTTCGAAGTAATCCAAGAGAGACAGGGAATCGGAGATGAACAGGGACTCTTCTCAAGCTATGTCCAAGGAGGTTGGGATCCTGTCATTAGTGGTAAATGGTGGCTGAAGAAGTAATACATCAAATACTTAAATAAACTAAATTAATGAAGGGGGGCTTCTGCGTGAGCAGCGGCCCCTTTTTTGTTTGAGTTAACTCGATTCGTCAGTTGAGTTAACTCGATGGATCGTTTGAGTTAACTCACGGTTTTTCCAGACAAAATCTCCACCAAAAGTTTAGCGGTTTCAGAAACTTATCGTATCTTTGCAGCAGACGACATTGCAAAAGCTACTGGCCTCAGTGCGGGCGAGATTGAAGCTTTGTAGCATTAAATTTGTTCCCAGCCTGGGACCGAAACATTCCCAGCCTGGGACTAGAATGGTCCCACTAATGGGAATCTTATTAAGTATTAATAGTAGCAACGATTCCTATTAATAGTAGCAATCTTTTTTATTAATTGTCGCAAAAATCTGCTCATCCCTCCCTTCGATTTTCCAAAAGTCCCATAAATAAAGGGATTCAAGCGATCGAAGATGCTATTATCCCTCCCTTCATCTCTCCCTTATCCCTCCCTTATCTCTCCCGTTATCTCCACCTCTGGTCAGAAACATGCCTAAAGGGGTGAAGGGAGAGATTAGGGAGAGATTAGAAAAATCTCTCCCGTGCAGCATCCCCAGTGTTTAAAGGGATTTCAAGCAAAAAAGGGAGAGATGGAGAGATTTCTACACACACACATCTGATTTGGGGCTTCTGCGTGAGCAGGGGCCTCTTTTTTGTTCTGACATGTTGATATTATGCAAAACAAATTATGCAAATCGCATAATGCTAGTTAAATAATCTGAAATGAATAATTTTAATCACCAAATAACTTGTAACTTTCGAATAAATTACCTACATTTGCCAAAAACAGCTCAAAATGATTGCAATCAATCCGTTTATCGTAACTGGAAAAATTCCCACAGAACTATTCTGCGACCGCAAAGAAGAGTCGGAAAGACTCCTACGTAGTATGACCAATGGTGCAAATATCGTACTGATGGCACCACGCCGAACGGGAAAAACCCAATTAATATACTATTGTTTTGATAAGCGAATAATCAGCGAAAACTATATCACTTTCTTCATAGATATCCTAAAAACGACATCACTCCAAGAGTTTACTTATGAACTAGGAAAAGCCGTATTCAACACACTGGCCTCCAGAGGTAAAAAGATGCAGAAGCTGCTCATGGCGACCATGCAATCGCTAACGGGAAACATCGGCTTTGATCCTGTCACGGCCCTGCCCACTTTCGGCATCTCCATCGGTGACATCAGAAATCCATCATATTCGCTCGAGGAAATCTTCAAGACACTGGAGAATGCCGGAAAGAAATGCATCGTAGCCATCGACGAATTCCAACAGATAACCAACTATCAAGAAAACAACATTGAAGCAGAACTCCGCTCTCATATCCAGAAGATGACAAACACCCAGTTTATCTTCGCGGGTAGCGAGCGGCATTTGATTGAGGAAATGTTCCTCAACTCAGCACGGCCTTTCTACAATAGTGCAGACATCCAGAGTCTGGAAGAGATCGAAGAGGAGAAATATGCAGACTTCGCTCGTCACCACTTTATTGCCAATGGGAAACGGATAGAAGACGAGGCCATACACTATATATACCAAACTTTCGATGGCAACACTTATTACAACCAAAAGGCTATGCGAGAAGCATTTGCATGTACACCTGTTGAAGGCCTTTGCACGAAAACAACAGCAGAGCAACTGGTAATGTTGATGACAAAAGAGTCTGAGAGGCATTACAGTGAGATTATGGCCAGACTCTCACTTCCCCAAAAAGAACTGCTATACGCCATTGCTAAAGACCATCGTGCACGTCAGATTACCTCTGGCACATTTATCCGACGCCACAGTCTGAAGTCGGCCAGCAGCGTACAGAGTGCCATCAAGAAACTGACAGAATACGGTCTATTGACATACAAAGCGGGTGAATATTCAATAGCCGACCAGCTCATGCGACTCTGGCTCATTTCGTAAATTTGCGTTAAAAAAAAGGGCGATTTATTGCAAGTTTAAACTTTTTTGTGTATTTTTGCAAAATAAAATGCATTTTATTAACGAATAAGCTTATTTAAACTTGTATTGGTATGAAAAAGTATTTGGTAACAGGACTAGCCGCAGTAGCTATCAGCGGCATGTTTACGAGCTGTACGCATGAGACCGATGCTGGTGCCGGTGGCACCAATCTTGGTGTCGTAGAGACCTACGAGCAAGCATTCATCAGCCGTTTCGGCACACCTTCTCCAGATGCAGACTGGGGTTTCGGCCCAAGCACAACTCAAGCTGGCACACGTGCAAACACACGTACTATTCAGCCTGAACACAACTTTGCAAATGATGCCATTGCCAAGCCGACAACAACAGAAATGGCAAGTACTAATTTCCTAACGAAGATTTCTGATATTCCCGGTGAAATTTTGTCTTATCAACAGGTATGTCAAAAAATTCAGAAAGACAACAACTGGAATTATACACCAGATGAATTTTCCACAGGAAATTGTTACATAGATGCGAATTACACTGGTAAAGTAAAAATCTGGAGCGGCAATAGCATAATGTACATCGAAGGAAATCATGATTTCACAAATGGAAGGACATGGGATGTTGGTGCAAACATGACCATTTATCTCCTTGAAGGTGCTACCCTGAGAATTTCTAATGGCCTCCATAGTGGTTCTAAGATTTATATTGCAAATGGTGCAACATTTAGTGTTGAAAATGCTATTAGTACAGGTGATGTAAGCTATTATAATAATGGCGGAACTATTGAGGCCAAGTCTTCTATGGTTGTCAATGGTGGCAATGAAGTATTTTGCGAAGGGGGCACATTTAAAGTTGGTGGTAAATTCCAGCTGCAGAGAGCAAACTTTTATGGACACAATACTACTGTTGACATTGACGGTGATATAGATGCAGGCCAAGCATATGATAATTCTATTAATAGCAATGTTCCAGGTATTTATTATCAGGAAGGTGGTTCATTTGCAGATACCAATGACAAACTAGTATGTAACAGTGGCAAATTCTATACAAATGTTAATACCAAGTTCACATACATTGAGGCTAATGGTACAGGTGTAATTTACAATGCAGCCAATGCAACCATGACCTCAACAGGACAAATTAAGTTAACTAACTACAATAATGACGGAACGGGATCAACGTTAATAAATGACGGTGACCTTGTAGGTACATATCTTGGAACAGAAGGAAGTGCATTGTTCCAAAACAATGGAAATACAACTATTTCTGGCCAGACTATCTTAAATAGTAATAGCAATACATGGGTAAACAATGGTCAATATAGAACCCAATATTTCTTTTATAGCGCCGGCAGTCGAAATGTCATAAACAATTGCCACCTGACTGTTGATGAAGATATGTGTCTGAACTTTGGTGACGGTAATTCTGCTTTCCGCATGGATTCTGGATCCGGCGTAGTAACCAAGAATTTTTATGGTGGTGGTACGCAATACAATTATAATGCTGGCGGCCCTTTCCGTGTGGAAATGGGTAGCAATTCTGTTTTTAAAGTTACAAACACAGCGCAAGTAATCGCTTCAAAACCCAATTATGGTTTTTACGGACCCTCAGAAGGTGCTCCTGCAGTATTGCATGCAAACAAAATCGTAAAAGGTTGGAACTGGGCTAAACAAGGCTGGGTCGTAAGCTATGGCGGCAATCTCGCAGTTGCAGTTGAAGAATCTCATTTCGAGCAAGGTCATGATGGTGATCCTACTCATCCGTTTATCGGAGAGGAAGACGATTTCAAGCTTGCCACAGATTTGTATTACAAACAGAGTGATGGAACATACAAAAATTCTGCCAATACTTTGAGCAGTATTAAGATTACTCCAACTAATTGTAACCCAGGCTTTACCGGTGGTGGCGACGACGATGACGACGATGACACCGATCCAGTAATCCGTGTGATTGCTGAGGATATGGGTGACCAAAGTCTCAAGGAGGCCAGCGACTTCGACTTCAATGATGTGGTGTTCGATGTGGAATACATTGAAGAGGGCAAGGTTAAGATCACGATTCTTGCCGCTGGTGGTACACTGCCTCTGACTATAGGCTGGGATGGCACAGAAGACCCCAATGACCCAAAAGCTTACATAAAGCACGAAGTTCACTACTTGCTGGGCTATAGCGAATCTACGATGATCAACACCCACTCAACTGTTGGTAATTACAAAGATGGTGTAGCACCTTACCCATTTGAGTTCACTGGTTCGTTCAGAAAAGACCATTTCGCTGAGGATGTAAGAGACAACATCCCTGTGAAGGTAAGAAAGAACGGTGTTTGGTATGACATCAATGCCGAACAGGGAAGAGCTCCTGGCAAGATTGCTGTTGGAACGGACTATAATCCTTGGTGCGATGAGCGCGTAGATATTGATGATTGGTGGCAGAACAACGACCTTAAGGGTCTGTTCTCTCTATACACCAAGAGTCCTGCTACACTTACGAAGTTCTGGTATAAGCAGGCTACCTACCGCAATAGTAAGCCGATTTCAAAATAATAAGAACAACATTTAATCAAGTACTTAAATACTAATCAAGTTTGAGGGGCGTCTGCGGGAGCAGGCGCCTCTTTTTTATGGACTCTTTCTTTGGTTATATGCAAAGATTATCGTACCTTTGAGGCTTCGCCTCGAAGATAGGCTGCATCTCGGAAATGAAAATAAATCTGGATTTATTTTGCATTTCGCTCAATTTACACTACCTTTGCAAACAATATGGTACTAAATTATATTTGGATTGCATTTTTCATCATCGCATTCGTGATTGCGCTGGTGAAATTGGTGTTTCTGGGAGACTTCGACGTGTTCCCGGCAATGATGGATTCGACGTTCTCATCGTCGAAGACGGCTTTTGAGATCTCACTCGGACTGACAGGCGTGCTTTCGCTCTGGCTCGGTATCATGAAGATTGGCGAGAAGGGCGGTGTCGTGAATGTGTTGGCACGCATGCTAAGTCCTATCTTCGTGAAGCTGTTCCCTGATATCCCCAAGGGACACCCCGTAACGGGTTCCATCTTCATGAATATCGCTGCTAACATGCTGGGCCTCGACAATGCGGCAACACCGCTCGGCTTGAAGGCGATGGAACAGTTGCAAGAACTGAACACGAAGAAAGATACGGCCTCGAACCCGATGATCATGTTCCTCGTGCTGAACACCTCGGGCCTGACGCTGATACCTATCTCCATCATGGTGTACCGCGCCCAGATGGGAGCCGCCCAGCCTACGGATATCTTTATCCCTATCCTGTTGGCGACCTTCTTCTCGACACTCGCAGGTATCATCTTCACCAGCCTCTATCAGAAGATCAATCTGCTGAACCGTACCATGCTGCTGACGCTGGGCGGTGCTGCTGCCGTCGTGGCAGGCATCATCTGGGGCTTCGGACAGATGGATTCCATCCTGATGAACAAGGTGAGCACCTCGTCTGCCAATATCATGCTGATGATGATTATCATCGCCTTCATCATAGCTGGTGTGCGGAAGAAAGTAAATGTGTATGACGCCTTCATCGAGGGTGCGAAAGACGGCTTTACGACGGCTGTACGCATCATCCCCTACCTCGTGGCTATCCTCGTAGGCATCGGCGTGTTCCGTGCCTCTGGCGCAATGGATATGCTTATAGACGGTATCCGCTGGGGCGTGGAGGCCACAGGTGCCAACAGCGACTTCGTGGGTGCCCTGCCAACGGCGCTGATGAAGCCCCTCTCGGGTAGTGGTGCTCGTGGTATGATGGTCGATGCGATGACCACCTATGGCGCTGACTCATTCATCGGGCGTCTGAGCTGTATCTTCCAGGGCTCGACAGACACGACCTTCTATATCCTGGCTGTGTATTTCGGTAGTGTGGGTATCGTCAAGACCCGCCATGCCGTTGCCTGCGGTCTGCTGGCAGACCTTGCTGGTATCATCGCTGCTATCGCTATCGCATACTTGTTCTTTGGATAAAGGTAAAAAAGTAAAAAGGGAAAAGGGCAAAAAAATGGCAAATCTGAAATCACTTGCAAAAGATACAGCTATCTATGGACTGAGTAGCATCGTAGGCAGATTCCTGAACTACCTGCTCGTGCCGCTCTACACGCACTATATGCCCAAGGACTCGGGCGACTATGGCATCAGCACCAACGTCTATGCCTATGTGGCACTGATCCTGGTGCTGCTGACCTTCGGTATGGAGACGACACTCTTCCGCTTTGCCAACGACGAACGGTTTAAGTCGGACACCGTCTTCTCGACCACAATGGCTGTCGTAGGTTCTCTGACAGCCGTATTTCTGTTGCTTATCTTCGGTTTCATCGGACCTATCAGTGGTGCGCTGGGCTACACAGAGCACCCCGACTATCTGCTGATGATGGCAGTCGTAGTGGCGCTCGATGCTGTGCAGGCCATCCCCTTCAGTTATCTGCGCTATCAGAAGCGCCCTTTACGCTTTGCCTCGCTCAAGATGCTGTTCATCATCCTGAACATCGGTCTTAACCTGCTCTACTTCGTGGTACTCGGCAAGACCAGCGTATTCTACGTATTCTTCATCAATCTGCTCTGCACAGGCTTCATCACCTTCTTCTTCCTGCCAGACCTATTCCGCATCCATTGGAAATTCGACGGCAGTCTGTTACGCAACATGCTCAGCTACTCGTGGCCTATCCTGATTCTCGGTATCGCCGGTATCCTGAACCAGGTAGCCGACAAGATCATCTTCCCGCTGGTCTATCCAGATCAGGCAGAGGCCAACGTACAGCTTGGCATCTACGGTTCCTGCGTCAAGATAGCGATGATCATGGCGATGATCACACAGGCTTTCCGCTATGCCTATGAGCCTATTGTGTTCGCGAAGAGCAAAGATGCCGACAAGACGGAATACTACGCTGCAGCCATGAAGTATTTTCTCATCTTCACGCTGCTGGCATTCCTCTGCGTGGTGGGCTGGATGCCTCTGTTGCAGTATATCATCGGTGCCGACTACCGTGAAGGTCTGGGTGTAGTACCCATCGTCATGGCAGCAGAGATTATGATGGGCGTCTATTTCAACCTCTCATTCTGGTATAAGCTCATCGACAAGACCATCTATGGAGCCTGGTTCTCGCTGGCAGGCTGCATCGTACTCTTTGCCGTCAATATCTTCTTCATCCCCAAATACAGCTACTGGGCTTGTGCTTGGGGCGGAGTGGCAGGCTATGGCACGGCGATGGTGCTGAGCTATATCGTAGGACAGAAGAAGAATCCTATCCCCTACCCGATGAAGGATATTGCCATCTACGTCCTCATCACCGCATTCCTCACCGCTCTGATGTATTTGCACGAGGAACGATTCCAACTCGGAATGGCCTCATTGGCTTTCAATACGATGTGTATCGTTCTCTTCGTGGTTTTCATCGTGCGTCGCGACTTCCCGCTGAGTCATCTACCCATCATTGGAAAGTATTTCAGAAAATAACAAAAAAACTACAGATATGAAAAAGTTTATTCTATTTGTTTTACCATTTTACCTTTTTACTTGTTTACCCTTAAAGGCTGACGAAGGTATGTGGACACTCTACAACCTGCCCAATGCTGTCTATGAGACGATGAAGCAGGAGAACTATCAACTGCCCTATGGTGCCCTGTATCAAGGTGAAGATGCAGTGAAGAACTGCGTCGTCAACTTCGGCGGCTTCTGCTCGGGCGTCGTGGTTTCACCCGACGGTCTGGTGTTCACGAACCACCATTGCGGTTTCGAAGCCATCCGCTCGCATTCTACCGTAGAACACGACTACATGCTCAATGGCTTCGTGTCGAACTCGTATGAGGAGGAACTGCCCAACAAGGACCTCTTCGTGAGTTTCATGGTGGAGCAGAAGGATATCACGCCCCTGCTCGACTCACTGGGCATCAATCAGATGAGCAACGACAAAAAGTACCATTTCATCGACTCGCTTGAGAATGCGATGCTCAAGGAGATAGAGGCCAAAGACTCTACCCTGCGCGTGGAGATCAAGCCCTTTTACGAGGGTAATGCCTATTACCTGACGACCTACCGCGACTATCCTGACGTGCGTCTCGTGTTTGCCCTGCCTAAGTCGATGGGTAAGTTTGGCGGTGAGACAGACAACTGGATGTGGCCTCGCCAGACCTGCGACTTCAGCGTGTTCCGTATCTACGTTGATCCCAAGACTGGCGGTCCTGCCAAGTATTCGAAGGATAATGTGCCGATGAAACCGAAGAAATGGGCTCCCGTATCGCTGCAAGGCTATGTGCCAGGTTCTTTCTCTATGACCATCGGCTATCCTGGTTCTACAAGCCGCTATCTGTCGAGCTACGGTATCAAGGAGCGCCGCGATGCCCGTAATAAACCCATGTACCAGACACGTGAGGTAAAGCAAAACGTGATGATCCGCCACATGCGTGCCGACGAGGCCGTACGCATCAAGTACGACTCGAAGTATGCACAGAGTTCAAACTACTGGAAGAACTCCATCGGTATGAACAAATGTATCGATTCCATCGGACTCATCCAGCAGAAAGCTGCCTTCGAACAGCAGATCCGCCACTGGCAGGACTCTACAGGCTACCTGAAGGGGCAGCTCGACTTCAACCTGCTGGAGCGACTGTATCAGAAGCGCTTCAACGCCATGCGCGCCCTGACCTTCTATAACGAGACCTTTGGACGCCGAAATACCGATGAAATGACCCGTCGTGCCCTGCGCGTACACAACAAACCTATCATCAACGGCAAGGATGGTAAGCCGAAGAGCTACTATATCGAATTCAAGGATAACAGCGACACCTGGGACGAGGCCACAGACCGTGAGATCCTCGCTGCCCTACTGAAGCACTACCGCGAGCAGGTGGAGATCAAGTACCAGCCTGACTTCTATAACGTCATCGACCACGACTTCAAGGGCAACTACCAGAAGTTCGTCGATCACATCTACAAGAAGTCGAAGCTGATGAAGAACGATAAGAAGATCTACATCAACAAGCGGAGTTACCAGAAAGATCCGGGTGTGGTCTATGGACTGAGCCTCATCGACATACAGGCTGCTATCCGTGCTGACCTCGAGGCAACCTACGATTCCATCGACATACAGGAGCGCTATCTCTGTGCTGCCAAGCTGCGCATGGAAGAAGACCTGCCTAACTACAGCGATGCCAACTTCACCATGCGTCTCTCTTACGGGCAGGTAGGTGAATACCTGCTAGGCGGTCAGCCCTCAGGCTACTACACGGAGGCCAGCAGCATCGTCAAGAAGATGGAACAGGGCGAGAAGGGCGTCATCGACTACGAGGCAGAGCCCATCATGAAGGAACTGCTCTCGAAGCCCGACTTCGGCAAATATACCGATAAGACCACGGGAAAACTGCACCTCTGCTTCCTGACAAACAACGATATCACGGGTGGCAACTCTGGTTCTCCGATGTTCAATGGCAAGGGCGAACTGATTGGACTGGCCTTCGACGGCAACTGGGATTCGCTGTCGTCAGACATCTTCTTCGACCGTCAGCTTGCCCGTTGTATCGGCGTCGATATCCGCTACGTGCTCTACATGATGGAGAGCTGGGGCAAGGCAGACCGTCTGCTCCGTGAAATAAACGCCAAGTAATCCAGAATAAGTGCCACTTATCGTCGCATAAGTGGCACTTATTTCGCAATAACCATCCCTTATTACTCAATAACCGTCCCTTATCTAAAAACTAAAACAATGAAGAGAATCAGCTTATTCCTTTCCTTACTGCTCAGTCTCAGCAGCAATGCTGCCAACGACAGTAAGACCATCGACCTCAGCGGCACGTGGCAATTTACGTTGGACCGCCAGAAACAGGTGCAGCCCGACAACGTCATGACAGAGACAGTACAATTGCCTGGAACCACCGATACCAATAAAAAAGGCGATTTCATCGCGAAAAGTGAGGAAACTACCCATCTGACGCGCCCTTGGTCGTACAAGGGCAGAGCCTGGTACAAACGTGAGGTAGAGATACCAAGAGTATGGAAGGGCAAACCCATTTACCTGATACTGGAGCGCACCAAGCCGACAGAAATCTATATTGATGCCAAACTTGCTGGAAACTCTAACGATATCTCCACCCCTCAGGTGTTTGAACTATCCAAGTGGCTCACCCCTGGCAAGCACCAGCTCGCCATCATGGTGGATAACAGCAGCGGAGTGCCAGAACAGATCTACGCCAACAGTCATGCCTATACCGAGGACACCCAGACTAACTGGAACGGTATCATCGGAAGAATGGAACTTACGATTGATCCCCATCAGACAAAGACGGGGGATAAGAACGCTAAAATCCACCTGAACTTCAAGGACTTCCACATCGAGGGACAACACTTCTATGCCAATGGTCACAAGATATTTCTGCGCGGCAAGCATGATGCCTGCGTATGGCCTCTCACAGGACATGTCGCTATGGATGTCGATTCGTGGATGGATTACCTCGGTACCTGTGCAGCCTACGGTCTGAACCATGTTCGTTTCCACAGTTGGTGCCCTCCCGAAGCCGCTTTCGTCGCAGCTGATGAACTCGGCATCATCCTGCAGCCAGAGCTCCCCTTCTGGGGCGACTTCAACGAGAAGGACACCGTGCTGATGCAGTTCCTGCACAAGGAGGGTGAGAATATCCTGCGCACCTACGGCCATCATCCCTCATTCCGGATGTTCGCTCTGGGCAATGAACTCTGGGGCAGCATCAGTAAAATGGCCGAATTCATCGAGGATTTCCGCAAGATTGCACCTGATAAGGTCTTTACCTTCGGCAGCAACTACTACCTCGGCTACCAGGGTGTGAAGAAAGGCATGGACTACTTCACGACCTGTCGTGTAGGCGGTGAGGGCTGGGGAAACTACAACACCCACACCCGCGGCTCTTTCTCGTTTGCCGATGTAGCCGATGGCGGTATGATCAACCATTTCTACCCCAACACGATGATGAACTTCGAGGAAGGTTGTAAGCTGGCATTCCCAGAGGGAGAGGCATGGACGAAGGCCATACCCGTCATCTCGCATGAGACAGCACAGTTCCAGACCTACCCCGACTTCGATGAAATCGCGAAATATAAGGGCGTGCTCTATCCTTATAATATGGAGGTGTTCCGC
This sequence comes from uncultured Prevotella sp., assembly GCA_900315525.1. GTDB lineage: Bacteria > Bacteroidota > Bacteroidia > Bacteroidales > Bacteroidaceae > Prevotella. The sequence goes on from OMZO01000001.1 coordinate 116,883, forward strand.
TCACGCCTCGAGAAAGCCGGCATGCTGGATCAGGCCAAAGACTTCCATCAGGCCAGTGGTGCCTGGTCGTTGCAGCTCTACAAACAAGACATCGAGATGGACCTGCGCACCAAGAATATGGCAGGCTTCCAACTGCTCGACCTTCAGGACTATCCAGGACAAGGTTCGGCCTACGTTGGCATTCTCGATGCCTTCATGGATCCGAAGGGACTGTGCACAGAGCGCGAATGGCGGGAGTGGTGCGCCCCAGTAGTGCCATTGCTGGTGGCAGACCGTTTCTGTTTCACCAACGAGGATGGGATCCACGCCTGGATTCAGGTTGCCAACTATAGCGGAGCGTCGCTCAACGGCAAGACACTTCGTTGGGAACTGCATGCTCCGCAGGCAGAATCTCACAGCCACCCCGTCCCCATGAGTGGTGAGATGAAACTACCCGCTACCGAAGGACTCTTCACCGCAGGAGAACTGAAAATCGATCTCAAGAGCTTCGACAAGCCGACAAAACTGCAACTCTGTCTCACCATCGAAGGTACAGAGTTTTATGGTGTGCCCTATCATAACACTTACGACCTCTGGGTTTATCCAGCCTGGAGCGACTTGAGTAAGTTAGAGAGCCAAGTCATCGTTACCAATGAACTGACAGACTACATCGCCAAACAGTTGGAAGACGGCAAGCGCGTACTGCTGATGCCAGACTCCACGAACCTCTGTGTGGGTGGTCTCTTCCAGACGGACTATTGGAACTACCGTATGTTCAAGACCATCTCGGAGAACAACAAGAAGACTGTATCACCAGGTACTCTGGGCATCCTGACAGATCCGAAACACCCCATCTTCAAGGGATTCCCCACAGAGATGCACACCAACTGGCAGTGGTTCCCCGTAATCAAGGCCAGTCATCCGATGATGCTCGACAACACTGGTAAGGACTATCGCCCTATCGTACAGGTAATCGACAATATCGAGCGCAACCACAAGCTCGGTCTCATCTTTGAGTTTGCCGTCGGCAAGGGCAAGTTGCTCGTCTCGATGGCAGACCTTGAGAAAGCCACCGCCTACCCCGAAGGTCGGGCCTTCTATCGTAGTGTGCTATCGTACATGACCTCTGAGGATTTCGTGCCTAAGACGCACATCACCCTCGAGGATTTCCAGAAACTGATGACAACACCCGTCGTGGAAGGTAAGATTGGTGAACTAAACAACATCTCACCTTATTAATATATAGGCGATTTATTAGGCACGGATTAACACGGCTTAAATATTATTTAAGACACGGCTATTCCAGTTAATAGGAAGCCGTGTCTTTCTTTTGAAAGCCGTGTTAATCCGTGCCTAAAATCACACCTATAATTGTGCCTATTTATTCTTCTTTTTGCGAGGCTTGCGCATCGCCCAACCTTCTTCGCTGAAATCAGGCTCGTCACCTCGTAGTTCCTTCGATGATTTCTTCTTGCCCTTCGAGCGAGCCTCTTCCGAGTGCATCAATGAGCGCCAATCGTCCTTTTTCTGGTGTTTGGGCTTGGATGCTGACTTTGCTGATCTGCCTTCAGATGGTTTTCCACCCTCATCTGCATCGTTGCAGCGCACAGTTCTGCCTTTATGTCTGATACCTGTCAGCTGGATCATCACCTTCTTGGCATCCTTTTCTGGTACCTCGAAATAAGAGATGGTATCCAACAAATCGATATGCCCTACCTCCTGACGACCACCTACAAAACGATTCAGCGTCTGCATCAGCTCACCAGGATAGAAGCCATCACGCTTACCTAAGTTGATAAACAGCCGGCGATAGCCTTTCTGGGCCTTGTTCTGTAGTTTCTGTTTGTCACTCTGGGGTTTCTTTTCCTTCTTGTCAGGCACGACTGCTTCAATCTCAGGCGCTTCGGCATAGTAGGCCAAGAACTTACCAAACTCCAACGAAACAATCTTCTTGATGAGTTCCTCCTTGTCGATATATTCGAAGTAACGGTTGATATCCTGCATGAAGGGGGCAATCTCCTCGTCATCGACATCCGTCTTCACGATCTGGTCCATCACCTTATAGAGCTGTTTCTTACAGATTTCCTCAGCTGATGGAATCTCTGCCTTCACAAACTCCTTGCCGATCTCCTTTTCGATATTGCGGATCTTGAACTTCTCACGACTATGCACGATGGAGATAGACGTTCCCTTCTTACCAGCACGACCAGTACGGCCTGAGCGGTGGGTGTAGTTCTCGATATCATCAGGCAGTCCGAAGTTGATGACATGCGTCAGATCGTCCACATCCAGTCCGCGTGCAGCGACATCTGTTGCCACAAGCAACTGCGTCAGGTGGTTACGGAACTTCTGCATCGTCAGGTCGCGCTGCTGCTGCGAAAGGTCGCCATGCAGCGACTCCGCATTATAGCCATCCTTGATGAGTTTGTCGGCAATCTCTTGCGTTTCTATCTTCGTGCGACAGAATATGATGGCGAAGATACGAGGATAATAATCAACGATGCGTTTCAGCGCCAGATACTTGTCCTTGGCGTTCACCATATAATAGATATGGTTCACGTTTTCGGCCCCTTCGTTACGGCTGCCCACCACGATTTCCTGATAGTCGTGCAGATATTTCTTAGCCACGCACTCCACCTCCTTGCTCATCGTGGCCGAGAACATCAGCGTGTGATGCTCCTCGGAGAGCGATTCGAAGATTTCGTTGATACTATCCGAGAAACCCATGTTCAGCATCTCGTCAGCCTCGTCGAGCACGATGTTTGTCACCTGTTCCAAATGCGCAAAGCCGCGATGCATCAAGTCAACGAGTCGTCCTGGCGTAGCCACGATGATCTCGACACCCTTCTTCAGGGCTCTCATCTGTGGTTCGATGGCTGCACCGCCATATACAGCCTCTACATGTATGCCATCCATATACTTGGCAAAGTCGCGCAGGTCATCGGCAATCTGCAGACAGAGCTCTCTGGTGGGCGACAGCACCAGAGCCTGTGTCTCTCTGCGTGAGGTGTCAATACGCTCCAGAAGCGGAATGCCGAATGCGGCTGTCTTGCCTGTACCCGTCTGGGCCAGTGCTATCACGTCATTCTGATTCTCAAGCAGAAACGGAATGACAGCCTCCTGTACAGGCATCGGCTGTACAAATCCTAACTCCTCAATTGCCTTGCGTATCGACTCGCAAACGCCTAATTCTTCAAATGTCTTCATCGGATTTTTCGTTATTTGGTTGCAAAGATACAAAAAATAATCGTATCTTTGCAAGCAATATGAAAATATGTGTGTTTTGTTCTGCTAATGAGCAGATAGACCCTGCGTTCTTCACATTGACAGAAGAACTGGGAAAGTGGGCCGCAGAAAACGGTCATAGTATCGTGTATGGCGGTGTAAATCAGGGACTCATGGAGTGCGTGGCCAAGGCTTCGAAGGAGGCTGGAGGCCGTACAATAGGGGTCGTGCCGATGATTGTTGAGAAGTCTGGGCGCATCAGCGACTATGTGGATGTAGAGATACCTTGCGATAATCTGACAGACCGTAAACAGCTGATGATGGACCAGAGCGATATGTTTATCGCCTTGCCTGGGGGCATCGGCACTTTAGACGAGGTGTTCACAGTAGCCGCCTCAGCCACTATTGGCTATCACCAGAAGCCCCTCATTCTTTATAACATGAAAGGCTTTTGGGACTCACTCATCGCCCTGCTCGACGACCTGCAAGCCAAAGGGATGATCCGCGGGAATTGGCGAGATTACATTAAAACAGCCGATTCCATCGAACAAATAGGCTCAATTTTAGGCACGGATTAACACGGCTCTCTATCGAGAGACACGGAACTTTTCTCTCCGTGTCTCTATGGTGATTTAATTAAATCCGTGTCTTTAAATTTATTTAAAGCCGTGTTAATCCGTGCCTAAAAATAGATCTGTCTTATGACAGCAGACTATCAGCCAACTGCTCCAGTTGTGCCTCATCGGCAGCCTTCATGCGAGAGCGGATGGTGACCATTGGCTCTACGATCTCACAGTCTTTCAGACTCTCAATCATCGAGCGCATCACTTTACCTGCCGTAGGCATCCAACTGCCGTTCTCGACGATACCAAAGCGACGGCGCTGATAGTTCTTAATCTGCAGGTGATAGAGGAAATCGTGCATAACCGGGAACACGCCTGCGTCATAACTCGATGCAGCCACCACGACAGTGGGATAACGAAAAGCATCCTCAATGACCTCAGCCATATCATCGCGGCTCAGATCACTCACCACCACCTTCTTGGCACCTTTCTCACGCAGAATCTCGCCCAGACGCTCAGCTGCAACAGCAGTTCCACCATGAATGCTGGCATAGGCGATGAGTATGCCCTCGCTCTCGGGCTCGTACTTGCTCCATGTATCATAGAGTTTGACAGCCTCAGCCAGCGCCTCACCCTTCAGCACAGGACCATGCAGCGGGCAGATGGTCTGAACATCGATAGCAGCCATCTTTTTCACCACGCTCTGTACCTGCGTGCCATACTTGCCGCAGATATTAAAATAGTACCTGCGAGCCTCGCAAGCCCAGTCATCGGTCTCATTCACCAAAGCACCGAACTTTCCAAAACCATCAGCAGAGAACAGCACCTTATCCTTGGTGTCGTAGCTCATGATGACCTCTGGCCAATGCACCATAGCCGCTGAGATGAACTGTAGCGTATGCTGACCCAGCTTGAGCGTATCGCCCTCCTTGACGGTGATGACACGGCCATCGAAGTTGAAGCCTTCAAAGAAATTAGGCAGCATCTTCACAGCCTGGGCACTGCAAACGAGCTGAAGACCTGGATAGGTTTCCAGCATCTCTGCAATAAGTGCAGCGTGATCGGGTTCCATGTGGTGAGCCACCAGATAGTCTGGTTGGCGACCATTGAGGGCGGCCTTCAAGTTTGTCTTCCACTCTTCGCCCTTGCGACGGTCAGCAGTATCCATGACTGCGATCTTCTCATCATCAATGAGATAGGAATTATAACTCATGCCCTCAGGCACCACATATTGGCTTTCAAACAGATCGATGTCAAGATCATCAACACCGATGTACTTAATGGTATCACTAATCATCATATCTTTAAATATTAAGTTTCTTCTGATTTGCAAACGTCAAGTCGATACTATTATTGATGCTCTGGCATACGTTTGCCGAGAACTGCTGGGCCTCAGCAATGACCTGATCCCATTGTTGCTCTGTCATACCAGAGACTATCTGGTCGCGCGTAATGCCATACTTTACCAGTCCATAGATGAAACCAGCATTAAAGTTATCACCTGCTCCGATAGTGCTGACAGTCTCCGTCTTCATAACAGGATACTGCTTACTCAGTCCACCTGCAGAGCGCATCTCTAAAGGATTGGCCCCTTGCGTATAGATAAAGTTCTTGCAGTAGAAAGATATCTGGGCACGATAGACGGTCTCTGCATCGTTTTTATTGAACATCACCTCAAAGTCCTCCTGACTGCCCCTTACGATGTCTGCCAACTCCAGATTCTCCAGGATATTCGGCGTGACCTTCATCACTTCGTTACGATGAGACGAACGGAAGTTCACGTCATAATACAGGATTGCCCCATTATTATGGGCATACTCCAAAAAGGAGAACACCTGTGGGCGGATGACAGGATTCACCGCATAGAAAGAACCGAACATCACGATGTCATCGGGCTGAATCTCTGGGAAGGAGAAGTCCAGTCTGTCATGGGGATGATCCTTGTAGAAGATATACTCTGCATCATTATTATCATTCAGGAAAGCCAGCGATACCGGTGACTTTGATTCTGGATAGACACTGATGTTACTGGTATCCACATGGTTCTCCTCCAGGAAGCCGATAATCTGTTTTCCCACCCTGTCGTTGCCCGTCTCGCTGATAAACGTGGTGTTCAAGCCCGCACGCCCGAGGGAGATGAGGCCATTGAACATAGAACCACCCGGCACTGCACCGATGGGCTGATTGTTCTTGAAGATGATATCGAGAATCGTCTCGCCTATACCTATTACCTTACGCATTGTTTCATGATTTATGGCTGCAAAGATACAAATAAATTGAGAATTAAGAATTAAGAATTAAGAGTTTTTTGTACCTTTGCAGCCAAAATGACAAAATACAATACATATATTCTCAAAAACGGCCTGCGCCTCATCCACCTGCCTTCTGCTTCGCAGGTGGTGTATTGTGGCTATGACATCGCCGCGGGCACCCGAGACGAAAGGCGACGGGTAGGTGACGGCACGGGTATTGGCGAAGAAGGACTGGCTCATTTCTGTGAACACATGACCTTCAAGGGCACAACGCGCCGTAATGCCCTTCAGATTATCAATGCCATCGAAGGACTGGGTGGTGAACTGAACGCCTTCACCAACAAGGAGGACACCTGTTTCTATGCTGCCATCTCAAAGGAGCACTTCCCACAGGCTGTTGATGTGCTGACAGATATCGTTTTCCACAGTCAATACCCACAGTCGGAAATCGACAAGGAGGTGGAGGTGATCTGTGATGAAATCGAGAGTTACAACGACTCGCCCGCCGAACTGATCTACGACGAGTTTGAGAATATCCTCTTCGAAGGACATCCCCTTGGACACAACATCCTTGGCAATGCCGAACAACTGCGCACATATACCACAGACGATGCCCTGCGCTTCGTACATAGGAACTACCGCCCAGACAACGCCGTGTTCTTCGTCTATGGTAATATCGACTTCAAACGACTCGTCAAACTATTGGAGAAAGAAGACATACCACAGTATTCGGACAAACCGCAAAACAACGAGCCGAATGTCTTAACTCATCAGCCTATCGGACAGACCATCACCCGCGAACTCCATACCCATCAAGCCCATGTGATGACTGGTTGTCGTGCCTATGCTTACACCGATCCGCGCCGTATGACACTCTATCTGCTGAACAACATCTTAGGCGGTCCAGGCATGAATGCTCGTCTGAACCTGTCGCTGAGAGAACGCCACGGACTGGTCTATACCGTCGAGAGTTCGATGGCCAGCTATGGCGACTGCGGACTCTGGTGTGTCTATTTCGGCTGCGACCATCATGATATCCACCAGTGCCTCCACCTGGTGCGCCATGAACTCGACCGTGTGATGCAGAAACCACTTAACACGACCCAGCTCAACGCGGCCAAGCGCCAGTTGAAAGGTCAGCTCGCCATTGCCTGTGACAACCGTGAGCAGTTTGCCCTTGACTTCGGCAGGAGCTATCTCCACCACGGACAAGAACGTAATCTCGAACAGCTCTACCAGCGCATTGATGCCATTACGGCTGAGGAGATACAACAAGTGGCAAACGAACTGTTTGCCACTGATGTGCTGACGACTCTCATCTTCAAATAGATCCTCAATTCCCACTGACAATCTCACCATGCGTGATGAAGTTGCGATCCTTTGGCAACGACGCAGGGGTGATTGTGAACCGTCGCCCGTTCTCCAGATTCAGTGTCACCTTCTGGAAACGAGGCTGAGTCAACATATAGCGGTCTGTTGCAGGACAGACAGGATAGAAGCCCATCGACGAGAAGAGATACCAGGCAGACATCTGTCCGGCATCGTCGTTGCCCGAGAGACCGCCTGGCGTATCGTTATACTCCGTATCGAGGATATGCGCCACGCGAAGAGCCGTCTTCTCTGGTTTGCCGATGAAATCATAGAGATAGGCTATCTGATGACAGGGTTCGTTGCCGTGCCAGTAACGCCCCTCTGTAAACATCGAGTCGAGCTTAGCCTCAAACCGCTCTTTTCCACCCAGCATCTCTACCAGTCCCTCAACGTTCTGCGGCACATACCAAGTGTAATGACAGGTGGCACCTTCCGTGATATATGGCTTGCGATGGATCAAGTCCAGATTATTCTCGAAAAGACCACCATCCGTCTTTTTCCTACTCACTTGCTGAGGTGCATGACGACCGTCACAGTAGCCCGTCTTGGGGTTGATGACATGACGCCAGTTCTCAGAACGACGCATCAGTTCGGTATAATCCTGATTCCTGCCCAGTGCCTTTGCCATCTGAGCCACCGCAAAGTCATCGAAGGCATACTCCAGCGTGCGCGAGGTCTGTTCGTCTTGATGGAAAGCCTCTTTCACTCCATCCTCCAAGGGGATATAGCCATACTTCAGGTAGCTGGGCAGTGCCCGACGGCCCATACCGTTCTTATAGTCCTCAAAAGTGGCAGGCGTCTCAAAGGCGTTCTTCCTCATACCTTCGTAGGCCTTTTCATAGTCGAAGTTACGGATGCCTTTCACATAGGCATCGGCTAAGACCACAGAACAGTGATCGCCAATCATCGCAGCCGTATAAGAGTTCCAACAAGGGAAGATGGGTAGCCAACCACCCTGTTCATACATCGTCACGAGCGACTGCATCATATCAGCAGACTGTTGTGGAGCAATGATGTTATACAGCGGATGCACAGCCCGATAGGTGTCCCACATCGAGAAATCGCCGTAGTAGGTTCGCGGCTCAGCTGCTGAAGAGGGCTCCATCGTAAGACCGTCGGCAAACTTCGGATAGTCACCACTTACATCACTCATCTCACGAGGCAGGAAGGAGGTGCGATAAAGGGCACCATAAAACTGGTTGACACGAGCCGTATCCTGATCCTCCACATCAATCGTATGCAGACGGGCTATCCATTTCGACGCCAGACGCTCCATCATACTCTCAAAGTCGTGAGCCTCAGCCTCAGCCGCAAAATTGTTCACCGCGCCCTCTTTGGTAGTAAACGAGGTAGCCGCCTTGAGGATAATCGGTTCATGGGCCTTTCCTTTGAACGTGAACCAGGCACAGAGACTATCACAGCCTGCATCCTCTATCTCGTCATAAGCCTGTAACAGGAAATGACCACAGAAACCTGCAGGTTCACCCCATCCCTGATAGATGCGATGCACGGGATTGTAGCCATAGATGGTCTTGTCGAGACTATTCACCGTCAGGAAGCCCTCTCCCTCATCACTGTTATGATTCAAGACGACATGTACTGGCCCGTCTTGTTCTGGTGTAATGCGGAAGATAGCGGAATGGCTATCGCCCGTCATCTCCACCTTCAGATGTTCCTGAGGCAGACGGACGGCATAATAATGAGGATGAGACACTTCTTCTGCATGCGTAAACAGAATAGCCCGCTCCACAGGCTTTAGACGTAGGCTTCCTCCCAGAGCAGCAAGCGTGAACGAACCATAGTCCTGCGTACAACCGCCCACAATCCAATGACTGTTGCGAAAACCCTGGAAGAGGGAGTCCGTATAATAATAAGGTGCAACGCACTTCTTTTCCGTATCACGGGTCTGGGGTGTCCAGAAGTTCTGCCCATTGGGAGACAGTACGGCAGGCAATGTCTGTCCATGTTCCTCAGAACCCTTGCCGAAGAGACCTGCCGTCTTGGTGTTGGCAGGAGCCGTACCAACCATCGTATTCAAGGCACAGAGTTGGCGCAGATGCTCCAAGTGGTGGATGCGAGTAGCTATCTGTCTCTTCATGTCTTCCCAAGCGTAGAAGCCCTCCATACCCTCATCTATGGTCAACTTAGCCGGTTTCTCATTATGCAGCAATTGCACTATCACCTTGCCCAGTGCATTCTTGTAGAATATCATCTGCAGGTTGGCAGCCATCGGCAGGATCTCGTCCATACCTTTGTCTTTTGTATCCACTCCCATCAACGAGAGCAGACGATAGAGATTGGTATCATGTCCGTAGCGGAGGTCTGCACCCTTGCTGCCCTGAGTAATCACGGCGTCAGCCTCAGCCTCAATACGTTGCCAAAGTGAGATGGCAGAACGTTGGGGGATGCCTTCGTTCAGGATATCGTCCCCATTACAACGGCGCATCCTCGTATTGTTCTGTTGATAGATCGCCTCGAACTCTTCCTCCGTAAACAGGTCGTAGAAAGAGAGCTTCAGTTCCACATCCTGCATATCAGAAGCCACCGTATGAAGTTCCGTCATCAGTTTTATCGGATTCTCCAATCGCGAGGGATCGATGAACATCGACCTGATGAAACGGTCAGGAGATAGGATCAACGGGATGTGCGTACGATTCTCAAAGGCCTTAGTCTCTGGTGAGGTATAGGCAATCCAGGCCATATCTGCGGAATCGGTGACAGCCTCAGGCACATGGGCACACCCTTGATTTCCCAGTTCGTCGAGAAAATTGAGCATACTTGCCCGACAACGGCCTACAACACTCGAATGAGCCGAGAGATGAGCACCCGCTGCAAAGAGCTGTGGGAAGTTCTGGTACATCCTGCGGGCAATGCCACGATGCTGACGGCCACCAAGGGGTGTCAACTTGCCACCGTTTCCTTTGGCGTTCTTCCACACCTTCGCCATCCGCTTGCGCACATCCTTACCAAGTTTGGTCAGATTCTGCGTGTCATCAAACTGCTGACATATCCACTCGTAACGCTGGTCACTCGTCATCCAGCGCGACCCATGCCGTCCGTAATGGGAAATATAGAAAGGCTGATACCCTTCAGGCGCAGCTCTAAATTCTGTTTCTGTCACCGGGTAGGCATAATACACGCCACCCATCTTCTCATACTGGGCGAACAATGGAGTTGCCATCAGCAGAGCCAATCCAAGCAGGAGGATTTTATTTGATAGTCTATTCATATCGTTATAATTATAATTATCGGCACCTACCCTTTGAGCAATTCAAAGATAAAGCGTGCACCTTGTGAATAATTGGGATCCAGCCACAGGTTACCACCCAAACGTCTGGCAACAGTACGTGCTACCGTCAGACCGATGCCAGTACCATCCACGAAACTGTTGAGCTGTACAAACTCATCAAAGATATGCTCTGCTTGGTCTGCTGGAACACCGATACCTGTATCCTCAACGATGAAACGAACCCGATCGTCCGTAGTCTCTATACGGAGTGTGATGCAGCCCTCCTTCGTAAACTTCGCCGCATTCTCCAACAGATGGCCCACTATGCGAACTGCATACAACCTATTCGTACGCAGGCCCACTGAGGCTGCAGTCTCGCTATCTGCAAATTCAAAGACTACTGCCGATGCTTCATTCTTTGGACGAGTCTGAAGGGCAATACCAGAACGTTCTACGGCATGTGTGACAATCTCCAAAGCATTTGTCTTATCATCGCACTCGATAAGGGCCTCACTGTTAGCATCACTCAGACCAAGCATACGATCCACCAACTTGGTGATACGATCCGTATTCTCGGTAACGCGCTCCCGCATATCCTTCTTCTCATCATTAGACAGTTCCATATCCGGTGCCGTCAGTATCTGTGTAAAACCAGAAACGATATTCAGCGGCGTACGTATCTCGTGGGAGATATTGCGGATAAACTCGGCCTTCATCTTCGAAGAGACAGCAGCCCGTTCATTGGCGATGCGCAACTGTTCGTTCACCTTCTTCTGTCTGATGGCAGAACGCCAACCAAAGAGCAAGAGGATCAGAAGTGCCAGCATGATAGCCAATGCTGCCACGACGGTATATTTGAACTTGGTGTGCTGCTGTTCTGTCTTGAGTTCATCTACCTGAAACAATGTATTTAGTTCATCAAGGTGATGTCGAGCGTCACGCCCGAAGACGGAGTCTTTATCGTGATACAGCCGCTGATAGATACGTGCTGCCTCGGCTCCCTGCCCTAACATCATAAGAGCCTGCGCCCGCATCTCCGCGGTATGGTCATCCTTCTCATTGGTCACCAGTTGCACACTGTCCGTATAAAGCAGGGCGTTAGAGGCATCGCCTTGAGCCAGATAGTAGCGCGCCTCCATCTTATAGTAGTGATGCAAGCCGAGTACCGTATTGTTCTGACGAGCGTAATGGGCTGCCACGTCAAGAGATTGTCTGGCCTGCGTATAATCCTTCAGTCCGATATAGGCAGCTGCCCTTGCCAGATAGCAGGAATTATAAAACTCTTGGGTCTTTGCCTTAGGATCATTAGCAACCTTGTCACGGATAAAGCTAAGCCATTCCTTTGTCACCTGTAACTCCTGGTCATACGCTTTATCATAATCATAGGCCTTAGCCATACGATAGTAGATATTGCTCAACGAAGCATAGTCACCTTTCTCATCTTTCATCAGGTCTTCATAGTGTCTCAGAGCCTCGACGGCAGGTTCCGTCTGTTTCATGTTCAGATAGATAATGCCTATCTGCTTGTAAGCCATAGCTCGTCCCAACTTATTGTTACGCTCCTTTGCGTCGTTCAGCATCTGTTGTGTCTCCCGCAAGGCTGGCTGTAGCTTACCTAATGCACAGAGGGCATTGGCCCTGAGTTGCCAGATACGATAATAGTAGTCCCACTGTTTGTGTTTACGAAACCACTCCATCTGTATTTTGGCCTCAACGGCCTGTTGCTCAGTCAAAGAGTAATTCTTCAGCGTAACTATCTTCTGCCAGCGGGCAAGTGCTTCCTTCCCGATATCACCTTGCTGCTGTTCGTAGCCTATCAGACTGTCAGCAGCTGCAAGAGCTGCCTCAGCGGCATCCATGCTATCTGTCGGACCAGCAAACGATGAAAGGCATCCTATCAGAAAACAAAAGGTGATTAATAGCTGTCTCATTCTTAAAAAAGGGGGTACTTTTACACCTGCATGCAAAAGTACCCATTTTTATCGATAGTACCAAATTTTTCCATAGAAACTTTCAAAACGCATCGTCGACGGCTATCTGCCAGTCTATACCCAATGGATTGTGCCTCATCTCAATAACCAGATAAAGTCCTGGTTCCTTGGCATAGGCAATGACCATCTCCGTGCGATCGATGTCTGCACGCACCAGCGTGGTCTCTCCCTGACTCACTAGACGCCAAGTGATACCATCGTAAACGAAATAGCCTTTTTCCTGCAAGTCACGCATCGCCTTTCTGGAGACAAAGGCAAACGTGCCCTGAGGCTGATAGACGGCACCGTCGGCAGGGATATCCCAACAGAATTGTGTTCCACCTTCAACAACAGACTTAGGGATTCGATAGGTTGCCTCCTTACAAGTGACGTGGAGCGTATCAGCATCCCAGGCGAATGTCAGCGGCCAGGTGCGATACTGCTTGTTCAGTGTAAAGGCAATTCGCGTCTGAACGCAGGGCGACGGATAGTCCGCCCCAAGCGGACGCTTGGTCCGCCCGGGGAGGACCCACAGTCCGCCTGGGGCGGACTCTTTTTTCTTCGTCACCTGTTTTTGGGCCGAGACGTAGAAGACAAGTTCCCCTCCCTGCATCAGTTCGGCATGTTCGATACGGGCGTCCTCAAGTACCTTACCATTGAAGGTCACCTTCTCGAAATGCGTACCTTTACCCTTCAGCGTGCCATGAAGCGTCTTACCGTTATCAAGTTGCAAGGTCCACGCTGGCAGCAACGGGGCATGAAGCAGATAGTAGCTCTGGCCTGCATTGGGATAGAGTCCGAGCATGTGGAAAGCAAGCCAGGAGGACATCGAGCCACTGTCGTCATTACCAGGAAGACCGTCGGGTGTGTCATTGTAGTTCTCGGTGATAATCTGCCGCACACGGTCTGACGTCAGGTCTGGACGTCCTATCCAGTGATAGAGACAAGGCGTAAGGAACGACGGTTCGTTGCCCACGTTATAGCGCTTGCGATCGAAGAACAAATCGAGTCGTTTACGGAAAGTCTCCGCTCCGCCACAGGCCTCAATCAGTCCTGGTACGTCGTGAGGGATACTCAGCGAATACTCTGCCGAGAGGGCTTCATAGAAGAAGGTACTCCACCAAGGCAGATACCAAGGAGCCACCTTGGTCACTGGCGTATAGGGAATCGTCGGATGAAACACCTTCGAATGTCCCCAGGGCACGGAATCGAGCCATCGGCCTTGAGCATCACGCGGCATGATATAACCCTTCACGTCGTCCCACTCATAGTCGCTGCGCCAGAGGTTGCGCCAGTTACCTGACTGCTTCAGATAGTGCGCATAGACATCCTCACGGCCTAAGCCCTTCGCTACCTCTGCGATGCAATAGTCATTATAGGCATATTCGATGGTACGGGTACCAGCACGATCAATCCCATAGGGGAGATAGCCCAACGTAGTGTATTCCCTGAGTCCGCCTCGCCCATGTTTCTCATGATCAGCACCAGGATCGGCCTCTGCGTCCTTCAACATCGCCTCGAGGGCATACTCGTAATCGATGCCTTCCAATCCCTTGACGAAGGCATCGGCAATCATGACTTCCGCATTCGAGCCGCCTTGGGTTCGGCCATTACAGTCACCACTACGGGCATCAGGCATATAACCCTCACGCTTGTAGATATTCAACAGAGAATTGACGATGTCAACCTCGCGCTTGGAATCGAGCAGGGTAATCAACGGTGAGGAAGAACGATAGGTATCCCAGATGGCATAGTAGTCATCATAATAAGGTGTCTCTCGCCACTTGGGATTCTCGCCACTCTTATCGACAGGCATGATCAGCGTATGGTAAAGGGCGGTATAGAACATACGTTTCTGAACTTCCGTGCCCTTGACGTCAAAACGACTCAGGAGCTTATCCCAACTATCATGCAGAAGATTTAATTGTGTATCGAAATCGCAGGAAGAAATATTTCGCTTGGCTTGCTGAGTGCTGACATACGAGATGCCTACCTTTATATTTAATAAGGTGTCAGAAAAACGAAGGGTAGCATTTCCCTTGTCCTCTGCCGAGGAGAAAGGCTTATCGCTCATCAGGCAAAAATAGACGGTATAGGCATCGCCATTATTCCAACCTCCACGAATGCGAGAGAAGCCACGTACCTCGTAATCGCTCACCACCTCTACCTCAGCTCCGACGAACTGCTGTTGTTCTCGCTGGTCTGGAATCGGATTCTTACCCAGATAATGCGCCGCATCGATGAACAACGAGCCATTTGAGGGGAAATGAATCCGATAGAAAGCACATCGCTCTGAGGTCGTGATCTCTGTACGGATGCCATTCTCGAAGGTTGTCGCATAATAGCCAAGAGAAAAGTCTTCCGACACGCGCAGTTGTTCTGAAGGCTGATTCCCCAAGAATGGTTGAATCAGGATATTGCCGTACTTCTGACCTCCTCCAGTACCACTGACGTGGGTCTGCGAGAAGCCCGTCACCACCTCTGGCATCGGTGCCCAGCCCGCATTGGGCTTCACCGTGCAGTCGGGTCCGGGCTTACACATGCCGAAGGGCATCGAAGGCCCAGGAAAAGTGCGCCCTACGCCCTCACTGCCGATACGCGGATCGACATACTGCCAGACTTGCGCCCGACAGAGCATCGCCGTCAGCAGCCAAAGCAACATGCAAAGTTTTCGTTTTATCATCATGGTCAATAGCCGTATTTTAGGATTCTGCCTGATTGGACTTTATATAGTCAGCCGGCTTGATGCCAAACTGCTTCTGGAAACATTTCGAGAAATAGGAGGGATTAGAGAACCCAACCATATAGCCTATTTCACTGACTGTATATTTCCTTTCAAGCAAAAGCTGGGCTGCCTTCTTCAAACGTACGATCTGGATCATCTCGTTGGGCGTGATGTCTGCCAGCGTCTTGATCTTGGCAAAGAGACCGCTGCGGCTGATGTTCAGCTTTTCTGCCAGGAAGTTCACATTCAGCTCCGAGTTGGAGAAGTTTTCCTCTATAATCCTGTTCATCCTCACGAGGAATTCATTATCCGTCGCATTCTGGGCAATCTCCGTCACGGGCTCCAGCGGCTGCGTGGAGAATTTCTCCATCAGCTGGCGGCGCAGCTTCAGCATATTACGGATACAGGCCTCGAGATACTCCAGCGAGAAGGGTTTTTCGATATAGGTATCGGCACCGACATCCATACCTTCCACCTTGGCATCGTCATCCGTCTTGGCGGTGAGCATCACGAAGGGGATATGGCTCGTCAAAGGATTCAGTCGCACGCGCCGACAGAGTTCGGCACCATCCATTCGCGGCATCATCCAGTCGCTGATGATAATATTCACCTCATGCTTCTTCAGCAGGTCAAGAGCCTCAATGCCGTCACTGGCGGTGATGACCTCATACTGTTCCTTGAGGCTATCCTTCAGGAAGGCCACCATATCCTCTGCGTCATCGACAATGAGCATGACGGGATGATGATGAACAGGCCCTTTTGCCGAAACTGGGGTCGAACTTTCTGCTTCATGATCACTGTGCGTGATAGAGGCGGGATTATAAGAACTCATAGCGAACGATTCTTGCGAAACATCTTCCCGGCCTTCTTGCTTCACCGGCAATATGACAGTAAAGGTAGTGCCCTTCCCCACTTCAGAATCAAGTGAGATGATGCCGTGATGCAGATCGACGATATTCTTCACAATGTTCAGGCCGATACCCGTGCCCGGTTTGTTGTCCATCGCCTGGAAGAATGGTTCGAAGATACGCTGACGGTCTTCCTCACGGATTCCGACACCATTGTCGCTGACCACAATACGGAAATGCTCCCCATCAGGTTCCACCCCACAGGTAAGCCGCACATCGTCCTTCGTATATTTATTGGCATTTGTCAGCAGGTTACTCACCACCTTCGTAATGGCCTCCCTGTCGATAATGGCTGTAAAGTGCTCATCGGGGCAATCCACCGTGAACCGTTTGCCTCCTTGCTCGAAGGTTGGAGCAAAACGTTCACTTACGCCTTCTATGAGTTCATGAATGTTCTGTGGAGCGAAGTGCATCACCAGACTCTGTTGTTCTACCTTGCGGAAGTCAAGCAATTGGTTCACTAGTTCCAACAGTCGATGCGCATTACGGTCGATGACGCGCATGTCGTCAGAGGGCGTACCTTTCTTCATGATTTTCTCCAACGGCCCGATAATCAGCGATACCGGCGTGCGGATCTCATGGGCAATCATCGTAAAGAAGTTCAGGCGAGCCTCACGCACCTCTTTCTCCTTCGCTGCGTTCAGCCGCTCTATCTCCTGCTGATGCTGATGCTCGGCACGCTTCAGACGGAAACGTACATAATACCAGATAGCGACACCTATCAATAAGAGGTATAGGACCTTGGCCCACCAGCTCCACCATAAAGGCGGATGGACCACAATCTGCAGTGCTGCCTCGTTAGCCGACCAGGCACCGTCGTTATTGGTAGCTTTCACGCGGAAGATATACGTACCTGCAGGCAGGTTGGTATAAGTGGCGCGGTTCTGATTGCCTACGTAGTTCCAGTCTTGGTCGAAGCCTTCAAGCATATAGGCATACTGGTTCTTCTCTGGCGAGCAGTAGCTCAGCGAAGCAAACGAGAATGTCACCATCTGCCCGTCACTATAGCCAAGCGTCAGCTCCTTCGTCTGCGACAAGTCGAGTGGCAGCCCTTCCGCCGTATGCTCCTCTTGATTCATGATGCTCAGACCGGTGATATAGACCGGTGGCATCACGTGATTGATCTTAATCTGATAGGGTAGGAAACTATTGAAGCCACAGGTGCTGCCAAAGTAGATGCGCCCGTCGCTGGCCTTCAGCCCGGAGTTTGGCTGGAACTGTTCACTGACGATTCCGTCGTGGTGCGTGAAGCGCTGCGTCTGGGGGCGTGTCAGGGTTTCGTCTCCCGCTTTCGTGTTGCTTGCTCCTGGCTCGTATCTGACGATGCCACGCTCTGTCGAGAGCCACAGGGCACCGTTGTCTTCGATGATACCCATAATGTTGTGACTGGGCACTTCAAGACGGATACGGTCGAAGGCATCCCGTTTGGCGTCGTAACGGCAGAGTCCGCCGACGGTACCTATCCAGAGCCGTCCACTCTCATCCACCAGCGTACAGTTCACTTGATCGTTGGGCAAGGAGTATTTGTCTTCATCGTCATGCAGGTAACGCTTCAGTTGCTTGTCCTTCACGCCATAGCGCCACAGACCGTTGCCTTGGGTGGATACCCATAGTCGGCTGTTCCAGTCCTCGTCAATATCGATGACCATCGCTTCCATCTTACAGATACGCTCGAAACAGTTTTCCGTACGGTTATAAAGATTCAGGCCGTCCATCGTGCCCACCCATGTCCAGCCTCGCATGTCAGTATAGAGCGCATAGCAACTGGGGTTGTCGAGAGATGTTGGATCTTGAGTCTGCGTATATTGTCTCAGGCTGCCGGTCTCTATGTTCAGTACAAACACACCGCTGGTATAGGTTCCCACCCACAGTTCGTCGCCGCTGAAACTGAGGGCATGGGCATTCTGACGGCCCAGCACGCTCTGATGGGGATAATCCAGGAAACGGCCTTCCTTCGGCGAATAGCACATCAGACCGCCATCGTCGCTGGCCACCCAGATACGTCCGTTCTTGTCCTCACAGAAACGGGAGATGACATTACCCGTCAGTCCTGTACCGATAGTGAAGGCCTCGAAACGCTTGCTTACAGGCGAGACATAGTGGACACCACCGTAGAACGTCCCCACCCAGAGGCCGCCTTCCATATCGCTGGTGATGGCATACACAAAGCGGTCGCCCGCGCCCCGATTGTCATCCATCAGCCTCTTCCACTCACGGGTCTTCGGGTTAAAACAGATAACCCCGTCGTCACAGCCGATGCAGATTGTATCGTCGTCGCGCTCGAACAAAGCGTGGATATGGTTTCCAACCTTCGTAAGCGTCGGTGACAGCACTTGTTCCAGCCTTCCATCAGCATGCATCAGCAGCAGGCCCTCTTCCCAGGTTCCCAGCCAGATGCGCCCGTCATGGGTCTGCAGCATCCGCAGTCCGTTGTAGTCCTGGCTATAAGTCAGTTCTACTGGCTCAAACCGGTCGTGCAGACGGTTCAGCCGCTGCACGAAAGGCTTTCCCCAGCTGGTGTAGGTCCATACCTGATTGGCGTTGTCGATGAACACCTGAGCCGCACCGTTGTAGCTCTTGTTCAACTGGTATTGCTTGGCCTGTCCCGTCTTGACGACATAGCGCCATACCCCGTCCTCCATCGTTGCTGCCCAGAGGTTACCCTCCTTGTCGATAGCCAGACTGGTCACCACCGAGTTAATATCCATCGGCAGTTGCTTGAACTGCTGCACCGTCTGCGCCAGGCGGAACACGCCTTTCTCTGTACCCACATAGACGGCATCCTCTGTCGTAAGCAGAGCCGACACATACTGGCTGATGCCGAGCTGGGCTATGCGGTAAGGCTGCACCTGTGTGCCGTCATAGCGGCAGAGACCGTTATCAGTACCCAGCCAGATGAAACCGTAGGGATCCTGCACGATGTTGCGCACCGCGTTCGACAATAACCCGTCGTTCATCGTCAGGTTGCGGTAACGATAGTCATCCCTTCCCTCGCAGGGCAAGAGCAACATCATGGCGGTCAGCAGTAACAGGATTCGCTTCATTGCGTGCAAAAATACACAAAAATTCCTGAACTTGCAAGAACTCTGTCTTTTTTCATTCGTTGCCAACCCAGAATTCGTAGGGGAAATCCTCTAATTCGGCCTTTGGCGGCTCTGGGTTTTCTTCTGTGGGCATCGGTATCTGGTAGTGCTCCGTAGGCGCACCCATCACGATCAGGTACAGATGTTTCAGCGTCTTGCCTTTCGGCACCTCGAAACGCTCTGCATCGATGTCGCTGTATATCTCCTCGTCGTCGGTGGTGATACCCGTGAGGGCGTGGAGATTGCTTACACCCCTGACGGCAACCTCGACGGGCTTCTGGATATCCACCAGACTGTCGAGGAGGATGGCGTTGAAGCCGTATTCCTCTGGGAACTGCTTCGGACGGTATCCGCTGCCCACCTTCATCGAGCGTTCCCCCGTGCCTTGCAACTCCGTATTTAAGGTGCAGGCATACTTGCGGGTCTCTTTCCGTGCATGCTTGAAGTCGAAGTTCACCAGGTGCTGGTAGCCGCGCAGCATCTCACGGTTGAACTCGTCCTGCGAGAGTCCGTAGAGCCGCTTGTAGGTCATCACGGGGTCCTCGCCGATCCTGCCTTGACGGTAAAGCTCTGCGATTGACTTCCTTCCGTGCAGGTCGCTCCACCACTGGATGACGAAGGGCGAGTGATAGATATTGTCGAGATGGAGATAGGCCTTGTGGGTGAGCTGCTTAAAGGCCTCGAAGTGGTAGTTCTCATCCGTCAGCCAGTCGGGGTTCACCTGCCAGAGCATCCACTGCGAGGTCATCTCGAAGAAACCGCTGCCGCCCCAGGCATCGCCCACCGAGTCGGCAGGTATCTGGAGCTGGAAGGAATGACCAAGTTCGTGGGCCATGCAGTTCATCTTCTGGTCCTGTATGCGGTTGGGAGCCACCCAGAGCGCACCGATGAAGTTGTCGTAGGTGCCGCCATAGGCCGTACCGTCGAGCGAGTACATCACCATCACCATCATCTTATACTGGTCGCATTTCGACCCTGGTAGCGAGAACTGAAGCGTGTCGCGGAAGAAGGTGTAGAACGACTGCACCCTGTCGCGCAGGTTCGCGAGGTTGAAGCCCATCGGCTTGCCTTCGAGCATGGGCGGATTGCTGGTATCATGCCCGAAGCCGCGCTCCCACATCAGGATGAGGTCATCGGTCTCTATCGAACGTTTCAGGCTCCACTGCGAGGTGTCGGCCTGCAGGTCCATCTTCCGCAGGTCCTCCGGGATATAGATCTTCTTGTTCTGTGCCTGCAGGCTCATGCCCACCAATGCGCCAGCCAGTAGTAATGCTGCTCTTTTCATGTCGATATCAAATTAAAGTCCCATACTTTTCTGGAAGGCCAGTTGTGACGCATCAGGATTTTCCACACAACGGATCATCCAGTTGACCTTGTCAACGCACAGTCCTGCCGGTGCCAGCAGACGGTCGTAGTCAGGCTCTTCTGTCGTATCGACCAGCCTGCGTATCTCCGACAGCGGTGTGCCGGCTACCTCAGTCACGGCCTGCCAGAACTCTTCCTCCGTAAAGCCTCGCTTCAGTTCGTGATAGTACCGCCGGTAAAGCAGACGCATCACGTCGTCGAGCGACTGCCGCTGTGCCGTCTTTTCACGGATAGCCACATCCAGGAGCAGACCGACAACCGGCCCTTTGAAGTAGTAATTGATGCGCACGTCACGGTAGTTGTCGTCCTGGTTCATGAAGTTCAGCCAGATGTCGTAACTGCTCTGGCGCAGGCTCATGTGATGCTGGCCTTGATAGGGCGCATAGAGCCCGAAGTAGGTGGAGATCAGTTCGAGCGCCTCGTCGGTAGTTGTGATACCCGCCTCCTGAAGCAGCCGGAACTCATAGTAGCATGTCAGCCCCTCGCTCACCCAGAGCATCGGAGTGACGGCCTCGCGGTTATAGTCGATGTGCCACAGTTCGGCGGGCCTGATGCACTTTACATTATAGAGGTGAAAGTACTCGTGGGCTACGAAAGCCAGGAATTTCACGTGTTCCCGGCGCGATGCGAAGTGATAGGTGCCGTCAGTATAACAGGCCTGCGAGTTCTGATGTTCCAGCCCGCCGGCGCCCTTGCCCATGTGTATCAGACAGTAGTTGTCGTAGGGCACGTCGCCCATCATCCGCGTGGCAGCACTGACGATGCGCCTGAAGTCACGCTCCAGTCCTATCTCGGCTGCGCCGTCGGGTGTCTCCAGGGCAAACTCATAGTCGTGCCCCTCATGACTGAAACGGCTCACCTCGTGATTGCCCAGCAGGAAGGGGGAGTCGTAGAGCGTGTCGAAGTCGGGAGCGGTAAAGGTCACCGCATCGTCCGGGAGCGGCCTTAGCCCCGTCGATATGTGCTGCCATTCGGAGGGCATCCGGAAGGTGACAGTGACAGGATGCCACAGGTCGCCGTCAACGTGCATGAACACACCCGGCGGTGCCACGAAGGCCACTTGGCTGCTCACCCTGCTGGAGGCCACGTCGCGCTCGTTGGCATAGACACGGTAGGTAACTACAGCACGGCGGCTGTCCGGCAACGAGATGCGCCAGCGATTCATGCCGTCCTTACGCCAGGTGAGGCCGCGACCTGCACCGTCGCTGGCACTGAAGTCGCAGAGGTGCTTGGCGAAGTCAAGTATCTGGTAGTAGCCCGGCGCCCAGCGCGGCATGTTCAGCACCAGTTCTGCATTCCCCGTTTCCTTTCCCTCATAGTCGAGCCTTACGTCCAGATAGTGGTTCGCCGTGTCGGGTGTCACCGTGTAGTACATCTCGTAGGTTGGGGATTCGCTTCCTTGAGCACAAACTGTCAGCCAGCAGGCTGTACAGATTAAAATAATCAGTCGTTTCATCTTAGTTCCCATTTGGGTAGTTAGTTACAATATTGTCCATAAATACGGTTCGCGAGTTCAGCCACTTCTCCATGCGGTTGATCTCCGTCTTCGGCTGTCTGTCGATGGGCCATCGCCTGGCATCGCGCTCCATCGCCCCGGCAGCAGCCTCAGCATAGGCTTTCGTCCTGGGCCAGAACTCTGCCATGATACGAGGACGCATCCGATTCCAGCGCACCTTTACCTCGCTGACGAACTGCTTGCTCTTCCACATATCGGTAAAGAAACTGGAGGTGTAAGTGTAGTCGCTGACGTGGCGGGCAGGATCGGTGCCGAGCACCGTCTCACGGTAGTCGGCAAAGAACTTGTGTCCTGTCGTCATCTGACTCCAGTCGAAGTCAAAACCCGCATCGAAGTCCCATAGCGGCCCAAAAGTCCATTTGGCATCATCGCACTTGTCCTTATATAAGAAGATACTGCGCGGTGCAGCCACCTCCACATTATAGACAAATTCCTGAATCAGCAAATAGTCGATCATCACGGGGATGTCACACAGTTTTGCCAAAGCGTCGTAGTCGTGCTGCTGAATCGCCGTTTCAAGGGTGGCGAGCGCATCGCGGGCATCCTCTCTGAGTGTCTCCGGCGTAGCATAATCCTCAGCCTCAGGACTCTTCACGCACACAGGCATCCGATACACCTCCGACCAGAAATTCTTGGACGAGCCAAGCGGCAAAGCCGAGCGATCCACTGCCCCTGGTGCCTCTTTAGGACCGTCATCGACATCGAGCGACAGCAGCCAACCTTTCTTCTTGCCAATATCCACACGGCCTTTAGCCACCTCTACCTGTTCCGTCAACTGATACAGTCCCTTATAGTCGCCATTCAGTGTCACCTCCACAAAGCGCGTATGATTCGTATAAGGCATCCCCAAGCCCTGACCCATCTCAAACACGAACGTGTTCATCAGGTGGGTCGGGTCGCGGTAGTTGGCCAGCAGCACCCAGTCCTTGTTGGCGTCGAGTCCGAGGATCTCTGCCTTCTCATCGAGTTTGATGCGGTAGGGTTTCTTCGGATACCATTCCCAGGTCGAGTTACCGCGTCCTCGGACACGGCCTCGTCCCTCGTAGTTCCATGCGACGGTGTCCGATTCTATCTTGATGGTACAGGCTAGGTATTCCTCTTTCTTCTTGCCGGTCACGCCCATGCCGCCATCCACGGTGATATCCATCCTTGCCACACAATATCTCGCGGGATAGGTCTTCACCGTCGGTGTCTCTGGTTCCAGTTCCTTGGTGTCCGTCGGCTCCTCTGGTGTCGATGGGGCGACGGGGATGACAGGCTTTGACTCGGGCAGGTCGCCCTCTGAGGAGCATCCAGCCATCAGCAGGGCAGAGAGTCCAAAAAGTAGTAGTTTCCTCATGATGCATGTTTGAATTCTGGCTGCAAAGGTACTATATAATCCCTAGACCGACTGCCACAATCGTCTAAAATAATACAAATATCGTCCAGAATTATAAGGGAGATTTGGTGCCGCACCAATCATCATAGTAAACGACATTGATGAGACGGCCTGTATTGGCATCGATGACAATAAAGCTCACATAATCCCGTTTCTTGCTACGCCCTGAATAACAAAGGCGGGGCTGCCAACGCCCTGCTTTCGGGAAGAATGTGATATAACAATCATCTATCACCTGAGGATCCAGATCATTAACCCCAACTCCCAGATACATAGCCATTTTCTCCTTGGCCTCATTGGGTGTCAGTGCTGGAATGACATTGAAGTTATTTATTGGTTTGTATGAGCCTTCCATACGCAGCATCTTGCCACTCTTATCGTACCACAATGTGCACGAACCAGCAATATGGACACCTTTATAATATGGATTATACACCTCCATACGCCCTCTCTGCCCGTGCGTCTTGAAAGGTATTACCCAATCATCCCTGCTGGCAGCACTCTTACGGAACTCATAGTCACTTCCGCACCCCAGAATCATACTGAAGAATTCCTCCGCATTGGCAGGAGGCGTCAAGTCTGTGCGGCTCTCGAAGTCAACCATGGTCAGTTCTTCATCATAGACAACAGCAGGCCATCCGGCCCTTTCCACCTCCTTCTTACTGTCTGCTTTTAGCTTGTAAGCCTCATTCATTTCTGCCTCGGTAAACTCAGGATGCAGTTCCGGGGCTACGACTGTTTCATCTTCACTGCTTGAGCATGCCGTAGTCATCAGGCAGATCATCAGCAACAGTACATACCAAAAGTTACTTCTCATATTATCTGACTTTTTAAATTCTTCTATGTACTAAATACAAAGATAGTGAAAAACTTGCATCCCCAGGAATTTGTTTAACCTTTTTTAATTAGTAAAAAATTAGGGGCAGGCCATCAGGAAGATGTGCCCGCCCCCTCGCTACTAACCAAATATAACCTAAAAAACGGAGGTTAGAACTGCATGTTCAACGTGATCGTAGCCTTATACTGCTTGCCGCCCTTGGTATAGACGAGCACGGGCTTCACCACGTATTTCGTGCCGGCCTTGCTCACACCGAAACGGTGACCGTAAGTGAGCGTGAAGCTGTCTTTATCGTACTCCACATAGACGGGAGCCGTATCACCCCAGTTGTCGAGATCGCCCTTGGCATTACACCAGAAGCCGACATTGGCCGTATATTGATAGGTGATCTTTCCATCGGACTGAATAAGTCCGAGGGCTACCTTGCCCTCTGCGGGCTCTGCTGTCTGCCCTGCGGCGATAGGCAGTGTGGCTCCGCTGAGAACAGAAGGCTGCATCACGAAGGCCTGAGCCATTTTCTTCAGGTCGCTGCCCTGCAACTGGATACTCCCCTGGATATAGTCTTCGGAAGCAGCATTGCACTTCACGTCGAAGGTGAAAGCGACATCTGCAGGATCCTTGGTCTCGTCGATAGAGAAGTTGCCGTAGAGGTCGGTACCATCGATCTTGAAGCGATAGGGGCACTGCATATCGGTCTCCTCCTTGTCGTCCCAAGGGCATTGGCGATAACTCTTCGGAGCGCCCTGTACGACGAGATAGAGCATCTTGGTCTTGGCAGGTACAGTATAGGTAGCCGTACCCTTGGCATCAGTAAGGTTCATCTTGCTATAGTCACGGCTACCATCTTCCTTGATCGCTACGAAACCATAGGCGATGGCCTGATCGCTACCCACCTTATTATAAGTAGAGGTATTGCCTACTACCTGGAAGTCGCCATTAACCTGATTACCAGGATCGGCATCGGGTAGTTTGCTACCAGCCTTCAGAGCCTCCATATTCACGGTCACCTTGGTGCCGGCAGCAGGCACTTCGAGGTTAATCACGTTGAAACCAGTGGGCTGCGGACACTGCTCGTAGCTAATCTGATAGTAACCATCCTGGTTGTAGAGCGTGGTCTTATAGAGCGTGTTCTGGTTCGTGAAATAGCTGCGTGTGCCGTCGAAGTCGAAAGTGACACAGCGCTGGGCATAAGCGAAGAGTTGCTTCTTGTAGTTCTCATAGTTGACACCGAAGATGCGCATATAAGCGCCTGAAGCATCCTCAGGATATTTCGACTCGTTCCAGATGCGGCCTAAGGTCTTGTCGCCGTGGAGCTCTGTCCAATAGTACTGCAGATAGTAAGAGGCATAGCGCTGCCACTCATGCTCGAAATGACGATGGCACTGCTGATACCACACTGCGTTCCAGTCGTCGTTGAGAGCCTGCTGCGGATAGTCCTGATACGACTGCCACTGGGCGCACTGCTCCCAGAAGCCACAACCACCGTTGGAACCCTCGTAGCCGTAGCGATAGCCCGACTTGAAGTCGTTGGCAGCACCGTTCTTCACGTTGTCGCAATAGGTCTGATACTGGAAGGAGTGACCTATCTCATGTCCGATGACACTGCCGACGGGTTTGCAGGTAGATGGTGTCACCCAGAGGGCGCCAATCACATCATCGTAACCAGAACCCGTTGCCACCCACCATTCGGGTGTCGGGTCGAGTAGATAGATCTCCATCTTGTACTGGTCGAGGTAGGACTTGCCCTGACCTGTCACCACCATACCGAGACGGGTGATGTTGGTCTTATAGAACTGCTCTGCCTTCTGCAGCAGGTCGTCAACATCAACACGGTCTTCCTCCTTCAAGCTGGTGCTGTTGGGATCGTCGCCGAAGTAGGCATCCCAAAACACAAAGAAGTGCTCACTCTGCTTAGAGCGGAACCATGACCACTTGGCATCGTTGCGCAGCATGTCAAAGTTGAACTCTTTTGGTTTATAGTACTTGTCAAAGTCCTTCACCTGGCTCTGATCCATGATTTCGACAGTCGTCGGGGCCTGCGTCACCTTTAGGTTGGTGCTGGCCGTGCCGCTGCTCACCTTGATATTAGCCACACGAGGCTGCTTCGTGGTGTTCTTCGTCATCTCGAACGAGAGTTTCTCGCTGGCACCGCCAGTGCCCTTGCCGCTGACGAGCTTCAGCCATTCGCCCCCATTCTCGACGGTGGCCGTCCAGATGGTGCGCGATGAGACGGTCAGACTATAGAAGGTGGCATCACACTCCACGTTGACCTCGGTCTCGCTGAGTGTCGGAGCCACAGCTGTTGTACTATCGCCATCACTACTGTTACAAGCAGCAAAGACCGTTGTGGCTAACAGCAAAAGCAGGTATTTGAAATAATTCTTAGTCATCATACTTTGTCTATTTGGAAAGACGGAGGGGCGGACTTAATAACTCGCCCCTCCATCCAAATACTATCTTGTAGCAGCTGCAGCAGTGATATTGAAAGTAATGTTATACGTTGCTGTCACACCGTTGTACTCGATGATATACTTCGTCTTGATGGTCTGTCCGTTGGGCGAGCAGTTCTCGGGATGGTTGCCGCCGTAGAATGTCAATGCATCTTCAGCAATACCAAGGAATACGTATGCCACAGACTCTTCGCCATAGCTGACAGGAGCGCCCTCGCCATTGAGCCACCAGCCTGGAGCCTCACCGGTATAGGCAGGTTCGCCGGTCTCCTCGTTGGCCTTATTGCCAATCTCTCCTACCCACAGCTTCATCTCGCCGCTCTTCAGGGCAGAGAAGATCTGATAGGTGGTCATCTTGAAGCACTGGCGCAACTCTTCTTTCACATCGAGTTCGTCGGTAGCGCCCCATTCGGCATCGTAAGGCTTCGTCAGGGTGATGTTTTTCTCGATAGAGGCAGGCTCGCCCTCGGGGGCTGTCTCGGGATCCTCATACGCCTTGATGGTGACGGTGATGATGTTCTCGACAATCTTATTGTTGTACATCGCACTGAAATTGATGGTGACGGTAGAGCCGGCAGTCATCTGTCCTGGCATCTGACCAATCAGAATCTGACCTTCCTGGAAGGTAGCGAAGACGCTGGCATTGTCGCCCCAAGCACCAGAGAAGCCCTCCTTGTCGTACCAGAAGCCCGGTGCATCGGCACTGTACTCCTGAGCGTAAGAACCGTCGGCATTGGTGCAAACCCATGCTACATCAGCCCATGAGCCTGCTCCGAGAGCAGAGAGAGCAGCATCGGCATCGAAGCCCTCAACAGCAACGGTAGCGTAAGTATCGTTAGGAGCAGTCTCGAGCGTCAGTTTGTTGGAAGCGACAACCGTGGCCTTCACCTCGCCTCGCTCACGACCAATGGCCGTGATGACGATGGCTACACGCTTGTCCTGATACTTCAGGGCCTCGATGAACTTCACCTCCTGATCGGCTACGAGGTGGCCGGGATACTGACCTACGTGGAAGATGCCTTCACCACCTTCAGTGTATTCGAACTCTGCGAAGACCATGGCCTCGTCGCCCCAGTTCTTCACGTTGCCGTCCTTGTCCCACCAGTGACCCCAGTAGGCACCAGAGTTGGAGGAGGTCATATTGTCGGCATGGGTAGAGCCCTCGATAGCAAAGCCTGTCACGTCTGCACCGCCGTCTCCGTTGAGCGCTGTTCCTAAGGCATCCTTCGAGATGCCCAGCTCGCTGGCAATCTTGTCCATATCAATCTTCACGTCGCCACCGTCATAGGAGTTGCCACTGATGAAAAACTCTACGGTATAGTTCAGGATCAGGTCGGCATCGATGCGCTCACGCTGCTGGCGCTTGATCTCCTCCTGACGCTCCATCTCGGCAATCTCATCATCCGTCAGGGTGTGAGGTCCCCAGAAATCTTTGTTGTCTCCGCAGCTGCTGAAGAAGGCCGAAGAGCCGGCAATCAGCAGTCCGCTCAGGATATATGATAACTTTTTCATAATCGTCTTTCTTAATAATTATTCACTATTCACTATTCCCTATTCACTTTTTAATTCGCTCCGGGATAACCGGGATTCTGCTTCAGCGAGATGTTGGCCTTCATCGCCTCGTTGGGGATAGAGAAGATGGTGTAGGTGGTCTCCGAGGTGGCATCCTTGCAGAACCACGACTTACCGTTCCATACGCTACGCCCGTCCTTCATCTTGAAGCGGATCAGGTCCTGACGACGGTGCAGCTCACAGCAGAACTCCCATCCGAGGTCGTCGAGCAGACCGCCCAGTTCGATGTCGGAACCACCCTCGAAGGTCGTCACGTGGGTTGACCAGTCGGTGTAGCCGGAGGTGGCATCCTCGGGCACGGTGTATTCATCGTGACCATACTGATAGACAGAGCCGCCTTCGAGGTCAGCCACCGTACGGGTAGCCTTGGCCACGTTGGAGCCGAAGCTGCGCTGGCGAACCTGTGTGACGAGTTGGGCAGCGGTCTCCTTGTCACGTCCAAGACGGAGCAGGCACTCGGCCTTCATCATCAGTGCGTCGGCATAGCGGAACACGGCGAAGTCGTCGGAGGTCGTACCGTCGTCGGTGCCGCCCACAATCTCATACTTGTGCAGGCGATAGCCCTCCTGCTGGTAGGCACCGGGCTTGTCGATGGAGTGTACGTTCAGGTTGTAGGTCAGGATACCCGTACCTGTCCAGTCGTCAGCCTCGAACATGATGGGGTTGTCCTTGTCGCCATTGGGGATATAGGTATCACCCTGCTTCAGGGCCTTATACTGTGGACCGCCAGCCCAGGTGTCGGCCAGACGACCGTCGGCTGCATCGTAGGTGCGGATCCACTGGGGGATACCACAGCTGCCGTTATAGCCGGGAGCGGTAGAGCCGTAGGCCTCGATACCCGACTGCGGGAAGCAGTAGCTCTGCAGACCGAACTGCACGGTATGGGTACGGTCGCCAGGGATGACGAAGATAATCTCGGGATTGCCCGTGAGGTCCTCCTTGAAACAGTCCTTGTAGTTGGCGGCGAGGCTGTACTTGCCGCTGTTGATGATGCTCTCCACCTCGGCCAGACATTTCTCGTAGCCGTCGTTATCACTGGTGCCCAGATAGACGTTCTTGTTCAGATAGAGTTTGGCAAGAGCCATCGAGCAGGCGTACTTGTTGCCATAGCCATAGAAGTCATCGTCGCCGATGCCGGCCTTGGCCTCTGTGAACTCCGTGACGAGGAAGTTGTACATCTCCTCGGGGGTCACCTGCTGCGGCAGATAGCCGGGCTCCACATTCTGCGTGGTCTGCAGGGGCACGTTGCGGAACATATCAAAGAGGTGATAGTAGAACATCGCGCGGAAGAAGCGGGCGTGGGCCAGGCTCTGCTGTGTAGAGGGGTTGGCCGGGTCGATGGCGTCGATCACCTTGTTGGCATAGCCGATGCCGCGATAGGCAATCTGCCAGGGGTTGTAGATCTGATCCACCGACGGTCCCCAGTTGTGCTTGTGCAGGTTGATGTAGGCATCGCCCCAGCCCACACCGACGCGGGCAGGCACCATATACTGGTCTGTCGATTCCTCAAGCAGGTGATACATGCCGAACCAGTCCTCCACCAAGTAGCGGTACTGAGCGGTGGCAGCGCCGAGCAGCAGAGAGAGGTCGGTCTCGTTGGAGAGGTCGATGTTCGACTCATTGAGGTCGCTGTATAGCGTCTCCTCAAGATCCGTACAGGATGAAAGGCTGATGCTTCCTGCTGCAAAGGCAATCAGTACCTTGTTGAATATCTTTTTCATATTGCTGTCTCGTTTTTAGAAGTTAAGTGAAAGTCCTACGGTATAGCTGCGGGTGGTAGGATACTTGTCGCGGTAGTCCAGACCAGGCGTCATGAAGTTGTTGTCAACCTCAGGATCCAGACCAGAATAGCCCGTGATGCAGAAGAGGTTGGTGGCGTTGGCATAGATGCGTGCTTTCTTGATGTACTTGCTCAGAGCACCCTTGGTCTTATAGGTGTAGCCCAGCGTGATGTTGCTCAGTTTCAGGAAGTCACCATTCTCCAGATGGTCACTCCAGATACCCTGTCCCATCGAGGGGCTAAGGGCCACCATCTTCTGCTGGCCTGTCTCGGCGTCGATATATGGTGTGCCGTCGGTATTGATGGCGGGATGCAGGTCGGCGGCACTCTTCAGGCGGTTGTAGGCGATTGAGTTGTTCTCGTAGAAAGCGCGCTGTGCGTTCAGGATCTTATAGCCGAGCTGGCTGGTGAACTGCATCGAGAGGTCGAAGTCCTTGTAGCGGAAGGTGTTGCCCCAGCCGAGGATGAACTTCGGCGAGCCGTTGCCCAGGCGCTGGCGGTTCTCCTGTACGTTCAGGTTGGCGTTGAACTGCTTCACGGTCCAGCCGCCGTTGCCGTCGCTGGCCTCCACGAGGGCGAAGCCGTCCTTGTCGTAGCCCACGAACTTCAGGCCCCAGAAATCGCCCAGCGTGCTGCCCACCTCCATGCAGTGCGTGGTGGTAGAGATCGGATCCCAGCTGCCAGCCGAGGGCCACAGCTCCTGGAAGTTGTCGGTCTCATAGAGGTCGTTGCTCAGCTTGAGCAACTTGTTGGTGTTGTGCGAGCCTGTAAAGGTGGTAGTCCACTCGAAGTCCTTCGTCTGCACAGGGATGGCCTCGATCATCAGCTCGATACCGGTGTTGCGCATGTCGCCCACGTTCACCAGCGTCTGGCTGTAGAGGTTTGGCGGCATCGGCACGTTGTACCAGAAGAGCAGGTCGTTGGTGGTCTTGATATAGAAGTCGAGCGAACCGTGGATGCGGTCATTCAGGAAACCGTAGTCGAGACCGAAGTTCCACTCCTTGGTCACCTCCCATTTCAGGTCGGGGTTGGGGTTCTGACCTACCTCGAGGGTCTTAATCCACTTGCCGTCCATTGAGAGCACATCGCCATAGCCAGCAAAGTTGTAGATGTTCTGAGCCAGATAAGAACTTCCCGGTGTGATACCCGTGACACCGAAGCCTACGCGGAGACGCAGGTTGTCGAGCCACGAGCGGGTGCCCTTCATAAACTCCTCGTTCATGATGTTCCAACCGAGAGAGACAGAGGGGAAGGTGGCCCACTTGTGGTTGTCACCGAACTTCGAACTTCCCTCATGACGAATGCTGACTAGTGCGTTGTAGCGGTCGGCATAGCCGTAGCTGACACGTCCGAAGAAACCTACCAGTTTGTTGTCATTCCTGTAGCTGCCCATTGAGGCGTGATGATCCTTGTCAGTCAGGAACGAGCCGTTACCCAGATTGTTCCAGAGGAAAGCTGTGGTAGAGAAGTCCGTGTTAGAGGCATTGAAGCCGTCGTATTCATTATAGAGGTAACTGTAGCCCACGATGGCGTTGAAGCGGTGGTCGTTCCACTGGGCATCGTAGCGCGAGGTCAGTTCGAGGTTCTTGTTGACGCTGTAGTCTGAGCTCTTGCCAGCCGAGCCGTTGTAGCCCTGGCGCACGATAGAATAGTGAGTCGGCGACGTCCAGTTCTCACCGTCGGCAGAGGTCTCGCCCCATGAGAGCATCAGGTTGGTCTTCCAGCCTTTGATTGGCTCCACGGTGACGTTGCCCACTAACTGCGAGAAGCGGATGCGGGTATTGCCGTAGGCCTCGTTCTGCAACTCAACAGGGTTGTAGTACTGCAGCTTATTGAAGTTCTCGTAATAGCTGCCGTCCTGATTATAGATAGGCTCCGACGGGTTGCGGATGACGGCCTGCCGATAGGCGTAGTTGGCATCGGTATTCGTGTATTTCTGACGGGTCACGAGCGCATTGACATTAAATTTCAGGATGTCGTCCCATACAAACTGGGTATAGTCGAGCTGCATCTTGAAGTTCTCATTGTCGGTATTGCGGATGATACCCTCCTCCTTAGCATAGCTCACGTTGGCCGAGTAGGTGGCATTCTTCGTACCGCCGCTGATGTGCAGGTCGTGGTTGTGCTTGAAACCGGCCTTACGCGAGATGGCCTTCAGCCAGTCGGTGTCGTAGCCCAGATAGTCTTGGGCGGTCTTGCCGTAGATGATGTCATGGGTATCCATAAAGTCGGCAGTCTTAGCCCACTTTGAGAACGTTACGTAACCATTGTATGTCACTGATGCAGGTGTGTCGCGCTTACCGGTCTTGGTGGTGATGATGATCACACCGTTGGCACCGCGCGTACCGTAGATAGCGGCAGCAGAAGCGTCTTTCAGCACGTCGATAGAGGCGATGTTCTCTGGAGCCACCGTGGTCAGGTCGCCCTCGATGCCATCCACCAGGATGAGCGGTGTAAGGCTGCCCACGAGGGTCGTAATACCACGCAGACGGATAGAAGAGGTGGCAGTAGGACTACCACTGGCGTTGACCACCGTCAGACCGGCAATCTTACCTTTCACGAGTTCTGCGGCATCGCCGATCTTACCTGCGTTGAAGTCCTCGGCCTTCACAGAGGCGACAGCAGAGGTAACATCACCCTTGCGCTGGGTGCCGTAACCGATGACGACAACCTCATTCAGCAGGGCATTGTCTTCCTGGAGTGTCACATCGCCGCCTGCCTTAATCTCCTGGGCGGTGAAACCGATGTAGCTGACAACAAGCGTTGCATTGCGGTTAGCAACTCTGAGAGAGTAGTTACCGTCGAAGTCGGTAACCGTTGCGTTCTTGGTGCCCTTCTCAGTCACCGTGGCGCCGATGATCGGCTCGCCCTTGGCGTCCTTGACAACACCCTTCACTAAAACTCCTTGCTGAGTGACCTCAGCAACGGCTGGAGAAGTGCTTTCTGTGGCCTGTGCGCCAAGAGCGCCGCCCAGCAAAAGCAAACATAAGAAATGTTTCTTCATACCAAATTGTTTTTTAGGTTTGTTAATGTTTTATGTTATAATGAATTATTTGTTCACTTTCCATTCGAGCACACCGCCCGACTCGCCCTTCTGGAGCTTGGCGAGGATCTTCAGTCCCGTCGTCTTCACGGGCGTGAAATCGACACTGTTGTAGCAGTCCTTGCGCACGGTATAGGGACTGTGACCCTCGACCTCCTGCCACTCGCCCTTGGCGTCCTTGTAGTAAAGGCTCCATGATTCTGGGGTACGGAAGTTACCATCATAGTGGTCGAAGTCGAGCCAATACACCTGTACGTTCGATACCTCGTATGCCTGGTCGAACTGATAGGTGATGGCCTCGGTGGTGCCCTGCTTCAGCCACCAGTAGTGGTAGGGCTTCGAGGTGTCGGAGGAGCGCTTGGGCTCCCACTGGTCGTTGGCGCCGCCAGCATAGGAATCAACAGGTGCCGTCTCTGGTGCATCGTTTTGGATAGGACCACGATTGCAGAAGGTCTGAGCCTTCGAGGCAATCGTCGGTAGTGGAGTGGCTACAGCCTTGACAGGCGTATTGGCAATCCAGATCTCCATCTGCTCGTTGCCACGATTGTTCCAAGTAGAATAAGGGATAGCACGGAACTTCACGTCTTTCACCTCACCGTCTTGCTGCAGCTCCTTAGCATTGCCTTCAAGCACCATTACACCATTCAGGAGGTTCTGCTCGAAATGGGCGCTGACGGGCGCACTGTCCAGGATATACTTGTTGAAGACCTTGTGGTCGGCATGGTCTGCACCTTCGAGACAGAACACGATAGGACCGCGCTCGAGGGCCACCTTGCCACGATCGTCCTCAGCATTGTCGTTAGCCACAATGCGACGCACGTCCATCGGGAAATTGAGTTCGATGACGTCGCCCTTCTTCCAACTGCGATTCAGGGTGATATAGTCACGATTCTCTGGATAGAGTGCCTGACCGTTCACACTGACGCTATAAGTCTTGGCCTTGTCCTGATACTGATAAAGGTCATTGTTCGTGGGTGAGGTCTTCAACCAGGAAGGGATGCGGAACTTGATGGCAAATTTGCCGCTGCCCTTTGTCATCTTGATGCGAATCTTACCATCCCAGGGATAGTCGGTAGTCTGCTCCAGTTCGATGTTACCAATCTTGGCCTTGCCCTGTGCATAGAGGTTCACGAAGATATCCTTCCCCTGTTGGGCATAGATATAACCAGGAACGGAAGCTACAAAACGGGTGATATTACCTGGACAGCAGGCGCAACCGAACCACTTCTGGCGCTCGTGCTCGCCGTCGCTCTCCAGCGGGTTGTCGTAGAAGAACTTGTCGCCACTCAGTGAGACACCGCTCAACACATTATTATATAAGGCAAGCTCGCATACGTCGATATATTTCGATTCACCAGTGGCGAGGAACATACGATAATTCCAATATACGTTGGCGATGGCAGCACAGGTCTCGCAATAGGCCGTATGATTGTTCAGTTCGTAGTTAGGACCAAAGCCTTCGCCCTGTGGACGACTGCCGATACCACCAGTGATGAAGAGTTTCTTCGAGGACATATTCTCCCAGATACGCTCCAGGGCCTCCTGATAAGCCTTGTCGCCCGTGAGGGCAGCCACGTCGGCAACGCCCGAATAGAGATAGCCGGCACGCACGGCGTGACCCACGATCTCCTCCTGCTGGAGGATGGGCATGTGGTCCTGCGAATACTCGCTGGGCCTGTGCCCGTCGGTGCAGCGCCCTGTCTCGTCCACGAAATACTTGGCGCCTTCGAGGTACTTCTTGTTGCCCGTCACCTTGTAGAGCTTGCAGAGTGCCATCTCAATGATGGGATGCCCGCCCGGACGGTGGATCTGTCCCTCGTTGGGACCGAAGGTCTTGCAGACGAGGTCTGCGTTCTTGATGGCCACGTTGAGGAAGGTCTTCTTGCCCGTCGCACGATAGTGGGCAACGGCGCTCTCGATCAGGTGGCCTGAGTTGTAGAGCTCGTGCGAGTTGATCTTCTCCCACTTACGGGTGCCCCACCAGCCGCTCAGGCGCGTACATTTATTAGTAACGCAAGTGGTCAGGTAGCCGTCGGGCTCCTGGGCCTGGGCGATGATGTTGATCACGGAGTCGAGATAGTGGTCGAGCTTCGCATCGTAGTGGACGGCCAGCGAGTAGGAGGCTCCCTCGATCACCTTGTAGGGGTCGGTATCGTCGAACGAGAAGTCGCCGCGATGCTCACCCTTGATCAGTCCGGCGGCAATCGCGAAGTTGTCGAAACGGCCGTTCACCTCGCACTCATGGAAGGCGGAGGGGATAGAGACCGTGCGGTTGATCTCGATGCGGGGCGACCAGAAACCGTCGTTCAGGTGTACCTGGGTGAAGGACACCTCCTGAATCGGAGCCTGGGGCTGTGACTTCTTTGCGGCACTGGCGGTAATGGTCAGTGCAGTCATGCCTATCAGGAATAATACTCTTTTTTCCATTTTGCTGATTGGTTTTGGTTTTGTTCGTTATGTTAGCGGTTTAGAATTCTGCTGCAAAATAATAAAATAATGTTGAGACCGTATGCCACTATCGTCCAAGATAATGCAAATATCGTCCAAAGTTGCGTAAAAAGGGCATATTTGGACGATTTTTCCAGCGAGTTTGGACGATATTTTTATCCTGTTTACCGGAATGTTGCTATCTTTGCACCAGAATTAAACAAGCGTATGAAAATGAACCTAAAGAAGCTACTAGCACTCGCCACCTTATTTATAATATATGGCAGTAACCTATCTGCCAAGGACTATACGGTGAGCTCGCCCAACGGCAAGAACGTGGCAACAGTAGATGACAGTCTTAACATCACAGTATCCCACTCAGGAAAACAAGTGATGACAATCAAGGCTGACCAGACCTACTGTTTATTCCCACACTGGGAACAAAACGTTCCCACACTGGGAATAAAACGTTCCCACACTGGGAATATCAAGGGAGCCAGAACCTCCCGTATCGCCGAGTCCATTCAGGCACCATTCTATAGGCAGAGAAAGATTGATATCGAAGGAAAACAAATCGACCTGAAACTGCGTGATGGTTTCGGTATGCAAGTGAGAGCCTATGATGAGGGCGTAGCCTACCGTTTCTATACGACGAACAAGAAAGGGACGGTCATTGCCGATGAAACTGCAGATTTCCATTTCCCGGAGAATGCTAAAGCCTGGCTCGCCTACTCCTCCAACGACGAAAAACCCTTTGCGATGGCCTTCCAGAACTATTACGACGAGACTCATCTCTCTAAGGCCAAGGATAAATACATATTCCTGCCTGCTACCATCGAGAGCGGCGACGTAAAGGTAACTATCCTCGAGAGTGACCTCCGTGCCTATCCAGGTATGTTCGTCAAGGCTGACGGCTTACATCTGAGAGCCGCCTTCGCAAAATATCCAAAACGGATGGATTACTACAAATGGCGAGGCATGAGCTACGTAGCCGAGACCGAGGACTATATCGCCAAATCCAAAGGCCCAAGAACCTATCCTTGGCGCGTGATGGCCATCACGGAACAGGATACCGAAATGCCAGTGAACAATCTCGTTTATGCCCTCGCCACACCCAATCAGATAGGCAGCACAGACTGGATCAAACCTGGAAAAGTAGCTTGGGACTGGTGGAACGACTGGAATCTGAAGGGTGTCGATTTCGAGGCTGGCATCAACACGCGTACCTATCAATACTATATCGACTTCGCAGCTAAGAACCATATCCCCTATGTAGTACTCGACGAAGGCTGGTACGACTCATCAAAAGGCGACATCATGAACCCCATCCCTGCCATCGACCTGCAAGGACTGATCGACTACGGCAGGGAGAAAGGTGTCAGCATCGCGCTATGGACCGTATTCAATGTGCTCGACGAACACCTGACTGAAGCCTGCGAGAAATACGCCAAGATGGGTGTCAAGGGTTGGAAAGTGGATTTCATGGACCGTAACGACCAGACGGCTGTGGAAATGGCAGAGCGACTCGCCAAGACTTGTGCCCAGTACCAGTTCTTCCTCGACTATCACGGCTTCTACGCACCTACTGGTATGAGCCGCACCTATCCGAACATCCTCAACTACGAGGGCGTATTCGGTATGGAAGAGGCTCGTTGGGCAAAGAAAGAGACGGATATGCCACGCTACGATGTCACCTTCCCCTTCATCCGCATGATGGCCGGACAGGTGGACTTCACGCCTGGTGCTATGCGTAATGGCACGAAAGAAAATTGGGTAGAATGCTATCAGAATCCAGTATCGATGGGCACCCGTTGCCACCAATTGGCATGCTACATTGTCCACGACTCACCTTTCACCATGCTCTGCGATACGCCCACCAACTATGAGCGCGAACAGCCCTGCGTGGATATCATCACCAGTCTCCCCGACACATTCGACGAAACAAAGATAATACAAGGTAAGTTAGGTAGTTATATTATTGTAGCCCGTCGGAACGGTAGCGACTGGTATCTGGGCGGACAGACGAACTGGGATGGACGGGATGTCGAACTCTCTCTCGACATCCTTCCCCCAGGCACGTACCAAGCTACCATCGTCAGCGACGGCATCAACGCCAACCACAACGCTGAAGACTACCGCATCGAGCAAAAGACACTGACAGCCAACGACCAACTGAGCCTCAAGATGGCCAATGGCGGTGGCTTCCTGATAAAACTGATCAAGCAGCAATAAGATATGAAGAGACGATTAGCGATAGCAGTCATAGTTGGCTGGGTACTTCTGGCGAGTGCCCAACCAATGGTCTATAATGCTTCTTCGGCGGGAAATCCCTTTATCCCAGGCTATTTCGCCGACCCTACCATCAGAAAGTTTGGCGATACCTATTATCTCTATGCCACTACCGATGGCACGGGTAATGGCTATGGCCCGGCTCAGGTCTGGGTGAGCAAGGACTTCCAGAACTGGAAGAACACCGTGATGAACTGGCCCACTACAGAGGTGGTTTGGGCGCCCGATGTGGTACAGCAGCCCAACGGCTCTTTCCGTTACTACTACTGTGAGCCATGCAATATTAATATTGGTGAGAGCACATCTCCCATCGGTCCTTGGGAAAATATCCTTGGTAAGGAAGATGCCGTGATGGTGCCCGACCGTTATGTACACAATGTCATCACACTCGATCCCCAACTATTTCGTGATGACGACGGATCGGAGTATCTGTATTTTACCACCTGGGGCATCTATAAAGGCTTTGGTTGTGGAGTTGCGAAATTGAATTCTGGGTATTTAAATCATAGGGACATGAATCAAGATGCTCGTCATTGGAACGAGAATGCACCATTTCCTATTGCTGCAGATGAATTCTTCTCCGAAAAACGACTCATTCCTAATACGGAGTTGAAAGATATCTTCGAGGCTCCGTATGTCTTCAAACATCATGGCGTTTATTATTTCACCTATTCATCTGGTTCCTGTCATGATCATACCTATCGAGTACAATATGCCACTTCGACTGTTGGACCCATGGGACCATTTGAATACAAAGGCTGCATCCTTGAGACCAATGCAGATCAGACGGTTCATGGTCCAGGCCATCACTCGATTTTTGAGAAGGATGGGAAATATTATATCGTTTACCATCGCCACAATCTGCCACGAAGCGTGCATGGTTTCAATCGTCAGGTTTGTATAGACGAGATGAAGTTCGACAGCAATGGAAATATACTGCCAGTCGTACCTACCCACGATGCCCAGGGCGTTGACCTCTTCAAGACTCACACTTCGAAAAACCTCGCCTTGAATGCCAAGGTGACGGCATCTTCCTATTACGACGACTGGTTCCGCCCGGAGTATGCCGTTGATGATAACAATGCTACGCTATGGAAGGCTCGCAACTCCAATTGGGGGCGAGGCAGTCACCAAGACGAATGGTTACAAATAGACCTTGGCAAACCCATGAAGTTCAATGAGGTATGGACGCAGTTCGAATACGCCACTTTCTTTTATCAGTATAAGATAGAGACATCGCTCGATGGCAAGCGATGGACGCTCTATACTGATCGTACCAGCAACACCATGCAGGGCTCGCCTATGATAGACAAAGTAGCAGCCAAAGCCCGCTATCTGCGAATCACCATCACTGATACGCAGAAAAATGGTCACATGCCTGCCATCTGGAACATCAAGGTCTGGCAGAAAGCTCCAGAACTGCCAGAGATCCATGTAGAGACCAACGACGGCTATCCTGGTATGCATCAGAAGGACGTAGAGCCAGTCTCGCGCTATAGCACTGATGCCACAATAGACTTCAATGCTGCTGCCATAGCAGCATCTCAAGGCGCCATACAGCCTTTCGATATCACAAAAGTAGGTTCGCTAAAGGCCAATAAGCCTATCCGCATGAGGGTAAAGGATGGCCGTTGGGCTATGTTCCTCAACGGCACGCAACGTCTAGAGAGCGAGAAACCTATAACAGAAGACTTCAGCTATAATGCGCCATACACCATCTCTGCACTGGTATATCAGACAAAGATTGGACCTGTGCCTACAGTCGTTTCATTGTCAACATCGCATGCCGATCTCGCCACCACAGAGTTCCGTCTGGGCAGCGACCTCCAAACAGGTATCCTGAATCATAACGGTTCGTTTGAGAGTTTTGGATCTCCCAAGGCTGTCAAAGCCGCTGAAGGGCGCTGGACGCTGTGGACAGTCACCTATGATGGTTGGATGGAGCGTGTTTATAAAGACGGTCAACTCATTCATGAACAGAACAACTTCCTGATGGTCCGTCCTGAAGGTCATATTACCATCGGTGCAGACGGCTCAGGAGCCAACAACTTCATGGGTTATATCAGCCATTTGAACATCGTCCCTCAAGCTATGACTGCTCAGGAAGTGAAGGCCCTCTATGATGCCTACTGTATGACGGCACCCGTTACCTCGCTGGGTGATGATAACTTTGAGGAGATCGAGCCCGACAGCAAGTTCACGCTGCCGACAGCCATGAAGCCCGTCTATGAACATAAGGGTGAAATGAAATTAAGTGATGGTAACGCCGCCTTTAACGATGCCCCCCTAAAGAATGGCGGTTTGATCTGCAAAGAGATTGAGGGCGACTTCGTCGTGATGGCGCGCTTTGACGATATGGAAGGACTGGCAACGCGAAACATCACAGCCTATAACGATGGCGGTCTGCTCATCGGCAACGGGCAAGGCACCTATTATCAACTTGGTGTCTTTCCACTCTACAACTGCGGTAACATGCTGACCATCCTCAGTGCGCAGGGGCGTCCGCAGTTCCCCAACTACACTGGCTACGACTTCGATCCCATCCTACAGTTCGAGCGTAGAGGCAATCAGCTCTTTGCCCGCACCAGTCGGGATGGCGTGACATGGACGAACATGCCAGGCTCACCCATTGAAGTCAGCAGTCCCAAACTCAGCATCGGAGCCTACCAGACCACCTACAGCAACAACCCGTCGTGGGTGAAACTGCGTGATTTTATCATCTATCACTAAATAAGAATATGAAGAAACTAGTAACTATTGCATTGGCGGCAGCGATGACCCTGACCGCCTCCGCAGCCCAAAAGCAGAAACAGCAGGCGCACGGCTATCCCATCAGTCCTGTGCCCTTTACAGCAGTGAAAGTAACCCCTGGCACATTTTGGGGACAACGTCTGGAGGCCAGCCGCAAGGTCACTATCCCCCTCGCCTTCTCGAAGTGTGAGGAGACTGGACGTTACACGAACTTCTCAAATGCAGCAGAGCATCTGAAGGATCCCTCTAAGGTGTTCAAGGTTGGCGGCCTTTCCTTCGACGACACCGACCCCTACAAGACTATTGAAGGCGCCTCGTATATCTTGCAGACCTATCCAGACAAGAAACTGGTACAGTACATCGACTCTGTACTCGATGTGATTGCCTCTGCTCAGGAGCCCGATGGCTATCTTTACACCTCACGCACCCAGAATCCAAAGGAACCCCACGAGTGGGCTGGCGACAAACGCTGGAGTCAGGAAGAGGACCTGAGTCACGAGCTCTACAACCTCGGCCACATGGTGGAAGGTGCTATCGCCCACTATCAGGCCACAGGCAGCCGTAAGTTCCTCGACATCGCCATCCGTTATGCCGACTGTGTCTGCCGTGAGGTTGGCCCGAACCAAGGTCAGGCTTGTGTGGTTCCGGGACATCAGATCGCAGAGATGGCACTTGCCAAACTGTATCTTGTTACTGGCGAAAAGAAATATCTCGACGAAGCTAAGTTCTTCCTCGATTACCGTGGTAAGACCACCATCGTACATGACTATTCTCAGGCTCATAAGCCCGTCATCGAGCAAGACGAAGCCGTAGGACATGCCGTTCGTGCTGCCTATATGTATGCAGGTATGGCCGATGTAGCTGCCCTCACAGGTGACAAAGACTATATCAAGGCCATCGATGCCATCTGGGACAATATCGTCACCAAAAAGCTCTATATCACTGGCGGTATCGGCGCCACTTCGAATGGCGAGGCCTTCGGCAAGAACTACGAACTGCCCAATATGAGTGCATACTGCGAGACCTGTGCCGCCATTGGTAATGTGTATGTGAACTACCGACTCTTCCTGCTTCACGGTGACTCGAAATACTACGATGTACTAGAGCGCACTCTCTACAACGGTCTTATCAGCGGTGTCTCGCTCGAGGGCAACGGCTTCTTCTATCCCAACCCCTTGGAATCGATGGGGCAGCACCAGCGCCAGCCTTGGTTTGGCTGTGCCTGCTGTCCAAGCAACATCTGCCGATTCATTCCTTCACTGCCCGGCTATATCTATGCAGTAAAAGATAAGAACGTCTATGTGAACCTCTTTCTCTCCAACAAAAGCAACCTAACGGTGGCTGGCAAAAAAGTGGCGCTTAGCCAAACGACGGAATACCCATGGAACGGCGATATCACCATCCTTGTCGATCAGAATGCCGCAGGTCAGTTTGCCATGAAGATCCGTATCCCTGGTTGGGTTAAGAATCAGGTCCTGCCCTCTAATCTCTACCAATATACCGATGGCAAACGCCTCGGCTATACCATCCTGGTAAACGGCAGCGCTGTTACTGCAAATGTAACAGAAGATGGCTACTACACCATCAACCGCAAATGGAAGAAGGGCGACAAGCTGCAGATACATTTCGACATGGAGGCTCGTACCGTACGCGCTAATAATAAGGTGGAGGCAGACCGTGGTATGGTGAGCATCGAACGCGGCCCGATTGTATATTGTGCCGAACACCCGGACAATAGCTTTGACATCATGGGTGCTCTCATCAACCAGACGCCTCAGTTCACACTCGGTAAGAGTGAGATTGCTGGCACACCTGTCCAGACACTCACCACCAGTGCCCAGACACTGAACTTCAATAAGCAAGGCAAACTGGAGACACAGGACCAGACACTAACCCTCATCCCCTACTATGCCTGGTGCCATCGAGGTTCTGGTAAGATGCGCGTCTGGCTGCCTCAAGATCTGAATGCCACCAATCCGTCACAACCCGAGACCCTCGCCTCACAGAGTAAAGTCAGCAGTTCATCGGAGCGAATGCCAGCCCTCTCAGCCATCAACGACCGACTGGTGCCAAAGGATGAGAATGACCGTTCTGTGCCATATACTCACTGGTGGCCGAAGAAGGATTGCACCGAGTGGCTCGGCTATGAGTTCCCGCAGGAGGCCACCGTTCAGAGTGCTACCGTCTATTGGTACGATGACGGCCCTTGGGGTGGATGTCGTGTACCACAGTCCTGGCGCATCCTTTATCAGGACCAGCAGGGACAGTGGCAGCCCGTCAGCGGTGCCGATGCCTATCCGACAGATAAGGGCAGTGCCTGTACTGTAAACTTCGACCCCGTGAAGACCAAAGCACTCCGCCTGGAAGTGACCCTACCAGCCGACAATGCCGCAGGCCTCTTCGAGTGGAGCATACGATAATTTTCTGGGCCGCATCCTAAAACTATTTACGATGCGGCCCAGAAACTTTTCCTCCGCATCGTAGAAAATAGCCCACAAGTTTAGCAATTTCGGAAAGAAATCGTACCTTTGCAGGCAAAAAGACAAGAAGATGAAAGATTGCATATTGATATTGAGTGGAGGCCTTGATTCCACCACCCTGCTTTACGATTACCAAGAACGTATCGCACTAGCCATCTCGTTTGATTATGGCTCTAATCATAATGCCAAGGAGATACCTTTTGCCCGTCTGCATTGCGAACGATTGGGCATCAAGCATCTGGTTATCCCCCTCAATTTCATGTCGCAGTATTTCCGCAGTTCCCTTCTCTCTGGCGATGAAGCTATCCCAGAAGGACACTATGCTGATGAGAACATGAAATCGACAGTAGTACCCTTCCGTAATGGTATCATGCTCGCCATTGCTGCAGGTATGGCAGAAAGCAACGACCTGCAATACATCATGATGGCCAATCACGGTGGCGATCATACCATCTATCCAGATTGTCGCCCTGAATTCGTAGAGGCCTTTGGCAAAGCCACTCAAGCAGGTACTTTTAACGGGGTCAGTCTGCTTTCGCCCTATTGTAATATGACGAAAGCAGAGATTGCTGCAAGGGGAAAAGTTCTGGGCATCGACTATGCAGAAACATGGTCATGCTACAGAGGTGGCGATAAGCATTGTGGAAA
Organism: uncultured Prevotella sp.; assembly: GCA_900315525.1. GTDB lineage: Bacteria > Bacteroidota > Bacteroidia > Bacteroidales > Bacteroidaceae > Prevotella. The sequence continues at coordinate 160,725 of OMZO01000001.1, forward strand.
ATGTGGCACCTGCGTGGAGCGCCGTGAAGCGCTCGCAGAAGCCGGTATCACGGATACAACTGAATACGATCTGTAGTCAATCCCTCTACATCATCCACGACAATCGCTGGACGGAAATCCTCGTCAACTAATTTTAGCTGAATATCCTTCAGCTTGATATTGCGAATATGCCGTAAATAAAGGCCCCATGAAGGCAACTCGCCAAACATGGTGAATTCTGGGTATTTCTGTATCTGCTCAGGAACATCGCCCTTTCGCCAAAGTGGTATATAGGCCATACCTTTCGTCGCTCTGCCAGGATAGGTGATCTGGATATGCTCCAAGGTAATGTCTTCGATACAATTGCCTGGAATACCGCAGATAGGAGCAGGGTGGATATTATGGAAATAGTCTACCTCTGGTCCTCTTAGGTCATAATCAATATCAGGACGCCCAAAAGGAATCTGAGCTGTAAGGTTTGAGATATGGATATCCTTCACCACGCCTTTTCGATTGCCTGCTCGCTGGCCCAAACGGACAAAGAGTGCGTTGCCCGTATTCTGGGCGATGATATCATCAACCTTTACATCCTCAATGATAGCACCATCAACGCTCTCGATGGCCAGAGCAGAACGGAAGGTATCAAACACTCGAATACCATTGATGCGGATATGACGGAAGCCACCATAAGAGGCAGTGCCAAACTTAATTGCAGAGGCACTACTGCGAATCTCACAGTTGCGGATAGTAATACTGTCGTTACTGCTTTCTGGGTTATACGACTTCAGACAAATACCATCGTCAGCACTATTCACCTTACAGCATTCTACCAGCACTTGTTTGCAATCAGTTAAGTCGATGCCATCATTGTTCCAATAGGCACGATTATAGATGTCGAGATTCCTTAGAACCATATCTCGACACTGATGGAACGAAAGGCCCCAGCCTGCACTATTCCGCAAATGGACATCCTCAACACGAACGCCCTGACAATCCACAAAATTAAATAAGGTGGGGCGCACCAATTCGCTGGGACGCTGCCGTCGGACATTATAATTAGGATCCGTCATCTCGCCAGTATGGTGCAAGCTATCGATTGTCAAGGCCAAAGACAATCCCTGACCATCAATCGTTCCCATACCAGTAATGGCGATATGATGTGCATCTTTCGCTATTATCAGTCCTAATTGCGAATTGTCTTTCCTTTCATCGCCAGCAGACTGCTTGGTATCTACTCGCTGGTAGTCGTAAGGATTTGTGCTACCCAAAATAATAGCACCATCCTCCAAATGTAGTTCTATGCCACTTTTTAACTTCAACTGCCCTATATGATACACCCCCTTTGGGAATGTTACCCTTCCTCCACCATCGTTGCTCATCTTGTCAATCAACATCTGCAATGCTTGGGTACTCATTCCTGGTTTTGCCTGACAGGAAGGCAACAAACGGACAAACACCTCTGGACGATCAAGATTTACCAAGTCTGCTTTTTTGTCGATGACGAGCTGGAACTGTGAGGTATCGTCTTCCTGACAAGCTGCCATCACCTTGATGTTGTGTTGATGACAATAAGTGCGAAATACTTCAGTAATCTTCTCTGGAGCTATCTCTACGTAAGATGGTTTACAAATATTCTGCCAGTATTTCAAACGCTCAATATCACCAGCATTCACCTTGATCTTCATCTCTGGTGCCAAGGCAATGAACTCACGAAGCATCCCTTCGTCGCCAAACCAAAAGAAACTCTTGCCTGCATATCCCTTCTCTCGCACAAGATTTACGAGTGTCGGAATGGGCGTGCCGCGTTTCACATCGAAAAAGACGTTAGCCTTGCCCTGCAGCGAGTCGAGCATCTCGGCTATCGTAGGCACATGGAGACCTGCGAACTGTGGTCCAAACCAACTGCCGGCATCGAGCTTGCGGACATCCTCGGAAAGCATGTCAGCAAGTTTTCCCTTACCGTTCGTAGTACGTTCTAATGTCTCATCGTGTAAATTGAAAAGCACGCCGTCTTTCGACTTGCGCACATCCACCTCTATCCACTTCGCCTGATAGTGCAGCGCAGAGTCTGCTGATGGCCATGTGTTCTCTGGTGCCAATGCATTCGCTCCGCGATGGACCACTATTTCAATGCTCTGGGCAGCCACAGCTGTGACTGCCCAGATAATCATAGAGGTTACAAGTAATCTCAAATTAATAACCTGCATTCTGCTTCCACTTCGGGTTCAGGTCAAGCATACTACCATTGATTGGGAATACACGACGGGTCTTGTCGAAATTAGCCGTCGGGAAGTCCTTGTAGTGAGGGAAGTACTCATCCTCGAAATGACCGAAACGGATCATATCAGCACGACGCAGGTTCTCATCGAAGAACTCACGACCACGCTCCTGATAGATATCGTCCAAAGTAGGATTGTTGGCAAGTAACTCAGCATTTGCATAAGCACGTACTTGGTTCACCAAATCCTTAGCTTCTGAAGAACTGCCCTGACGGGTCAGCGCCTCAGCCTTGGTAAGGAGGATCTCAGCATAACGCATCAGAGGAATATCGTTCGACTGGTTACGACCGTTTGCGAAATCGCTTCTTGTGACATGCCACTTTGTAGTACGACAGCCCTGACGCCAGCCATCAAGGTTATCACCAACGTTGATGGTGAAGTCCTTCTCCACGAGGTTGATGTTACGGCTAATCTTCAGCGGATTACCCTCCTTGTTGAGCGCAACCTGTGTAGTAGGCAACAAGGTCTTCGGGTCATAGACATAAACGGTATTCTCATCCTTACCAGTGTCATAACGGTAGTCATCCAAATCCTCAGACAGACCGATGATCAGCTTATTACGCTCATCACCCTTCAGGTTAAAGAGCTTCACGAACTCAGGCACCATCGTCACGTAACCACCACCCGAGTTGGTCAGCTGCTCACCATAATAGCTTGGATTCATGTTCTTGATGTCTTTATAAGAGTGAGAACGTCCATACTGCATACCAGTAGCCTGCGTGGTGTGATAAGGCATTGCATAGATGAAGTCCTTGATAGTACCAGCCTCTACACGCTCTGTGTTGTCAGAAGCGAACTTGAAGCGATAGGCATCCGGACCAAGCTCGAACTTACCCGACTTGATAATCTCGTCGCAGACAGCGATACAGTCAGCCAGTTTCTCGTTGGTAGCAGTAGCGGCATCGTAGTTCTCAACAGCCGAAGCGGTGAAAACGGGCCAGTTGATATACAGACGGGCCAGCAGGGCCTGAGCCATATACTTGTTAGGTTTACCATAGTTCTCGCCAGTGGTCTCAGTGGTCAGCTGCGGAATAATCTCCTTAAGCTCACTCTCAATCCAGCGAGCCACATCAGCACGGGGCTGACGAGCCTCCAGGTCGATCTCACCAGCTTTGGTAGCATCGTTGATAGCTACATCACCCCAGCAATCCATCATGATGTAGGTGAAGTAAGCACGCATCGCACGAGCAGGAGCCTTGTACTTAGCGTCGGCATCACTGTTGATAACCTCATTGGCCTTCACAACGCCAGATGCTAATACGGTCATCCAGTCGATAGATGCATCAGAATAAACGAAGTTGTGCAGGCTGGGGTGTGCGTATGCACCGTTGTCATACCAGTTACCACCGTATGACACAGCCGTATATTCATCGCTCGAGAGTGCCAGTCCCTCCATGTAGCGACGTCCGAAGCAGTCACGCATCTGGAAGTATATTCCCGAGAGCTGAGCCTCGAGTGCAGCCTCACTATTAGGATAAGAGGTGTACTGAGAATCAACAGGAACATTCAAATCTGTACAGCCGACAGCCAGTGAGGCCAGGCCTACCATCAATAATCCTTTTATATTTGTTTTCATAATTGCGTCTGATTAAGAATTAGAAATTAATCTTTGTGCCAACCATAATGGTGCGGGTGTGCGGATAGTTGCTCCAGCGATAGTCAACACCCGGAGAGATACCACCCATATTGACCTCAGGATCGAGACCCTTGTAGCCTGTGATGGTGAACACGTTGTTGCAGGTAGCATAGAGCTGCAGGCTCTGGAGCCAGTCACCAAGCTTGTCGAAGGTATAACCGATAGAAAGGGTCTGCAGACGGAAGTAGTCACCCTTCTCCAGGAAACGGTCAGAAGGAATGTTACTCAGGTTGTCGGCTACAGCACGGTCTGTGATGAACTCCTTCAGCACGTTCTTACCGCCAGCGAAGAAATCGGGAGCAGTGTAGTGAGCGCGAGAGCCGTTGTAGATCTTGTTGCCGAAGACACCAGTGAAGAACAGGGTCATGTTCCAGTTCTTGTAGTTCAGGGTGTTGTTCCAGCCGAGGTTCAGCTTAGGCTGTGCATTACCTGCCACGTAACGGTCTCTACGATCGTCAGGTGTGCTGGTTGTCTCACTGGTCTGGTTGCCGTTCTCATCGAAGACGTAGTAAGTAGCCTTACCTTCTGCGTTGTAGCCAGCGAAGGCGTGCAGATAGAATGTTCCAAGAGGCTCACCCTCCATGATACGCTGAGTATAGCCGTTGGCAGATACACCAGCTACCATCGGGTCGCCCTGCGTGAAGTAACCCACCTCAAACTTGTCGTTCGAGAGTTTGTTGACCTTATTGCTGTTGTGCGACAGGTTCAGCGTGGTCATCCAGTTGAAGTCCTTCGTACGGATAGCGTCGATATTGATTGTGAACTCGATACCCTTGTTGGTGATCTCACCCACGTTGGCAGCGATATTGTCGAACGGATAGATGACGGTAGATACAGGATAGTTCCAGATCAGGTCCTTGGTCTTCTTGTGGTAGAACTCGATGCTACCATTGATGCGGTTGTTCCAGAAGCCATAATCGATACCGATATTGAACATACCTGTAGTCTCCCACTTCAGGTCGGGGTTAGCCAGCTTCGTGGCACCGAGGATGGCCCACTGGTTGCCGTTATAGGTGAAGGTAGAACCCGTTGCGCCATAGGTAGCTACTGCAGAGTAGGCACCGAAACCAAGGGCGTTACCAGAGACACCATAACCGAAACGGAGCTTCAAGTTGTCAAACACATTCTGATTAGCCATGAACGGCTCCTCGGTGATATTCCAAGCAGCTGATACAGAGGGGAAGGTACCCCAGCGATTGTCCTTGCCGAATACTGACGAACCATCGCGACGGATGGTTGCCTGCAACATATAACGGCTGTTGAATGAATAGCTCAGACGTCCATAGAAAGAGATGTTGCGAATCGTCTCCTTTGTACCACTCTGAACGGCAGGCATGCCATCGATGGTTCCAGCGTATGTCAGCTGGTTCCACTTCAGATAGTCATCAAAGAAGTTGTGTACTGTCAGACCAAAACCGTCGTTTGATCTTCTCTCTTCCCAAGAATAACCTGCCATCAGGGCCAGCTTGTGAACCTTTGCGAAGGTGTGGTCGTAGTTCAGGTAGGTCTCAAAGGTCTGGTCGTCACCGAAATAGGTATTTCTTGAAGCGTTACCGTTATAGGCGTTGTAGGGCACCAGCTGTGTGTTGTGAGAGTGATAGTCACTGTAGGTGCTCTGACGATGGTTGAACGAGTAGTTGGCATTCCAGTCCAGACCCTCGATGATATGCAGCGTACCCTTGGCAATAATCTGGTTACGTTTCCACATGGTCTCAGAGGTATCCTCGTTGATCATCGACAGGGGGTTGTAGTTGGCAGAGCCGTCACCCGTCGTCCACGTACCGTCAGGATTCTGGGTGTTCAGCGTCGGGTTGAAGTAGTTCATAGCGTCGAGGACAGAAGCACCTGTGTCGCCCATAGGAACACCAACGTGCTTGCCATACATGGCATTCACACCGATAGAGACGTCCAGACGGTCCTTCAAGATCTTTGAGCTGATCAGCGAACGGATGTTCACACGATTCATCTTCGTGCCGTCGATAACACCCTGACGGTTCATGTAGTTCACGCTGGCCATGTACTTGGTTTTGGCAGAACCACCAGTGATTGATACATTGTGATTGTGGCTAATACCGGTGCGGAGCACTTCCTTCTGCCAATCGGTATTACCGCCCTTATCGTAGGCATAGTCGAGATTGTTAGCTCTGACATAGCCGCGGATATCGTCTGCTGAAGCGATGTCGAGTTTCTTTGAAATGATGTCAAAGCCCACATAGCCGTTGTAGCTGACGTTCGTGCGCTCGGTCTTGCCGCCGCTCTTCGTGGTGATGATGATCACACCGTTGGCAGCCTTAGAACCGTAGATAGCCGTAGCGGTAGCATCGCGGAGCACGTCGATGGTCTCGATATCGTCAGGAGCCACCATGGAGATATCCACACCGGGGATACCATCAATGACATAATAAGGCTGCATGGCAGCACCATCACGAAGTGAAGAGGCACCACGGAGTGTGATAGAAGGCGCACCATTCGGGTCACCTGAAGAGGTTACAACCAGACCGGCCACCTTACCCTGCAGCATAGAAGCAGGATCGGTGAACACACCCTTGTTCAAGTCTTTCGACTGCACAGTGGTGATAGATGAGGTCACGTCCTTACGACGCATCGTACCATAACCGACGACCACCACTTCATTCAGTACTTGATTGTCTTCCTCCAGTGTGACGGTCATGCCGTTCTGGGCAGCAACCGTCTGCGAGGTATAGCCTACATACGAGATCGTGAGTTTGGCACCCTGCTTGACAGTCAGAGTAAACTTACCGTCGAAATCGGTCACTACACCATTAGTGGTTCCTGCTTCCAGGACACTCACGCCAATCAGAGGCTCACCTGCAGCGTCCAGTACAGTTCCTGACACCTTGTTCTGTGCCAGCATCACCGTACTGCACAACAGAAAGAACATAAAGAACATTGTCTTCACTGTTCCATGCTTGAGATTTAGGATCTTTTGCATAATCATTAATTAAAGTTAGTAATATTGAAAATAAGAATTATTCAAGCGTAAAGTCGGCATTCTCCGTCACAATAGGGACATTCGCGTTCTCCAGGTCTTTAGCACTGACGGTGATAAAGCCTTCACCCTTGCAGGGGCGCTTGTCGAACACATACTGATCCGTCTTTGCTCCAGCCAGTTTGATATGGACATTGTCAAAACTGATACCATCCACCTTGCCAACCTCGTCACAGCCGACGAAACAGCCATTAGCAGAAATAGCCGAGATGTTATAGAAACGGATTCGCTTTACCTCACCGCACTTGCCCTCAATCTGTCCTTTCGGGAATCGCCAGTTGGCATCCTTATGATTACCATTGGCACGCGGATAGCTGGTCACATAGATGGGCTCTGCCTTACCCCACCACACATCGCTCCACAAGCGACAATCGAGTTGTATGTTCGAGAAGATGATGTCGGTCACCGTACCCTCGTCACGATTCTGAATACCCAGACCACGGTTCGACTTCGTGATGATACAGTTGTCAAACACCACATTATAGATGGAGTCCATGTTCTCACTACCTATCTTAATAGCACATGAGCGCGAAGACATCACACAGTTGGTCACCGTGATGTCGTGACAGGAACCGTATTTCTCGAACTCTCGGCGGTTCTTCAGACAGATGCAGTCATCGCCCGAAGTGATGTGACAGTTAGCGATACGTACGTTCTTCGAGTGGTCGATATCGATACCGTCACCATTGCGGATCTTCAGGTTGTTCAGCAACTGGATACCGTCAATCACAGCCCCGTCGCAACCAATCAGGTGAACCGTCCAGTAGGCACCTTCCTTAATAGTCACGTCGCGGATGGTCAGGTTCTTCACGGCTGTCAGCGTCAGCACGTGCGGACGCGGATCGAAGGTCTGGTCGGCCAGCGGCTTCAGTTCATACGAGTCCTCCAGTTCCTTGCCCATGAAGGCGATACCATTGCCATGAATCGTTCCCTTACCGGTGATACTGATGTTTTCTGCATCGTTGGCATAGAGCCACAGCATACCCTCACCTCTGTTCTCACCAAAGGCACTTAACTGATAAATCGATTCGTCGGGATTGGCTTTCAAGGTGGCAGTAGCCTCCAAATGGAGTTCTACATTGCTCTTTAGTTCGATGGGACCTGCCAAGAAGGTATGGTTACGCGGAAAAAGCACCCGTCCACCACCTTCTGCCGAACAGCGGTCAATCGTCTGCTGTATCGCCTTGGCGTCGTCTGTCTTTCCATCACCTACTGCCCCTGCAGCAGTTACGTCATATACAGTTTGTGCGAATGAAAATTCTATCCCACACAAGAGTAATGCACCCAAAAGAGTTCGTTTTGTCATTCTAAATTAGTAGCTACTTATTCGGATTTGGGTGCAAAGGTAGCATAAAATCTGTATAAAAACGAATTTTTACGTTAAAATTATAAAAACAATAGTACTTTACCTTCAAATCATGGTATTTTCTCGCTCAAACGAGTTTAATAACCTTAGGCTGAGGCGTAGCAGCGGAGATACTCGCGCATCACCTTGCGGGCGGTGCCGAGACGATGTTCTACGCTCTTATAGCCCTCACCAAGTTCACGGGATATCTCCCCTACCTTCATACCACCGTAGATATGGAGACGGTAGATTTCACGACAGTTTTCTGGCAAACGCACCAGACCCCGTTCTAAGCGCTCCATGATCTCAAAGGCAGAGAAGACGGATTCCATGGTCGTCATCTCACTGCACACACCTTTGATATAGTGCTCATACTGCTCATAGGTGGTATGACGACGATAATAGTCATTGATCAGGTTTCGTGTAATGGTATAGACTAAGGCCGGCAGGGTGACCTCGGTAATCATCTTGTCGGTAGAAAGCAGTCTGAGGAAGACATCCTGAACGATATCTTCCGCCAGACGGCTGTCACCCAGACGGCTGCTGGCAAAAGCCAGTAGCTCGTCGCGGTGAGCAATGTAATAATTGGATATAAGTTGTTGCATGTCAAACGACCTCTGGTCGAAGCGTTATTCGTTGATCACCTTCTGAATCGTACCATCTTCGTTGTAGAAGAGGCGCTGTACCTTCAGGCTACGCAGATGGGTGATATCGTTAGAGGGCACACAGTCGTGGTAGAAGAGGAACCACTCGTCCTTAAACTTCACGATAGAATGATGGGTCGTCCAACCAACAACCGGATCGAGAATCACGCCCTGATAGGTGAAGGGTCCGTAAGGATTGTCACCGATAGCATAGCAGAGCATGTGGCTGTCACCAGTAGAGTAAGAGAAATAATACTTTCCATTATACTTGTGCATCCATGATGCCTCGAAGAAACGATGTGGGTCACCAGCCTTCAGGGGCTGACCGTCCTTATCGATGACAACCACGTCATGAGGAGCCTCGGCAAACTGCATCACATCGTCGCTCAGACGAACCACGAAGCTAGGCAGAGCGGGCACATCGGCAGGAGCGAAGAGCTGTGTCTTCTTGTCAGCGGCAGGACCAAGGTCCACACCTTCCTTCACCAACTTCTGCGGTGCCTGGTACCACTGCAGCTGTCCACCCCAGAGGCCACCGAAATACACATAGATCTGACCATCGTCGTCCTTGAACACGCTGGGATCGATACTCATCGAACCGCGGATGGGCTGTGCCTGAGGTACGAACGGACCTTCTGGCTTGTCAGCGACGGCCACACCAAGGTGGAACACACCGTTATAGTCTTTGGCAGAGAAGATCAGATAGTACTTTCCGTCTTTCTCCACGACGTCATTGTCCCACATCTGCTTCTCAGCCCAGGGCACTTGTTCGACATCGAGAATGACACCATGATCAGTAACCTCACCGTTCTCAACATCGTCCAACGAAAGCACATGATAGTCCTTCATCTGGAAATGTCCACCATCATCGTCGAAGGCAGCGCCAGCCTCCCAGTCATGCGACGGATAGATGTAGAGCCGGCCATTAAACACATTGGCAGAGGGATCTGCCATATAATCACTCGGAAACAGATAGCGTGGTAGTTTTGCCATAATCTTGATACTATTAAAAATTTAACTATTCTTCCTCCTGCTTGATAAGACGCCGACGAGCTGTCAACTCTGCCTGCATATTCTCATTGTATTCCTTGCTTATCGGATAGAAATGAAGAGCAAGTACACCAATACCCAGCAAAAGGGCTGGCAGGAAACTCGAAACCAGACGAATGCCATCCATGGCCATCTCGTCCTGCGCCGACACATTGCCTGAGACATAACCGAACATCGAGATAATAATGCCGGCAAAGGCGCCACCGAACCCCAGTCCCAGCTTCAGAGCCAATACGATGCCCGAGAAACAGAAGCCCGTAGCACGACGATGATTCTCATACTCGATATGGTCTGCCACATCGCCAATCATCGCCCAAAGCAGCGGAACGGTAGGCGCATAGGACATAGACTTCAGGAAATTAAGCACAAACATCAGACTGACATCGGTGGGAGAGGGAATAAAGAAAAGCGCCGTGAAGAATGCTGTCAGAGAGAGACAGACCATGAAGGTATTCTTCTTACCATACTTATTCGCCAGGAAACGCGACAAGCACACGACACCCACAAACTGCACGATGGCACCCATCATATTGAAAGCCGAGAAACCGACGGCATAAGCCTCTTCCTGCTCAATGTCCAACCCAAAAAATGTCAGGAATTCATAAAGCGACCGCTGGTCAACATTATACTGGAAATAGAAGCTCATGGCCGATCCCCACATGGCCAGTGTGACAAACAAAGCAAAGGTCAGCAGGGCCATCGCATTCCATGACACATCGGATACCGTATCCTTGATATCTTCACGGATATTGACATCTTGAGTGGGGGGCGGCTGGATACGTTCTTTCGTCACCTTAAACGTGATGATAAACATCGCAAAGGCCAGTAAGGCATAAAGCGCCACTGTCATAGACCATCCATGCTGCAATGTGCTACCATCAGAGAAATGATTGACCAACGGCAAAGTCAGTCCCTGTACCACAAACTGCGCGATAGTCACCACCACGAAACGGATGGTCGTGATACTGGTACGCTCGCGGATGTCACTGGTCATCACGCCACCTAAAGAAGTGTATGGTATATTATTAAAGGAATAGACCGTCATTAGCAACACATAGGAAATGGTTGCATAGACAGCCACCATACTCTTCTCCTCGATACCAGGATTATAGAATGCCAGCATGTAGAACACACAGAAAGGAATAGCTGTCCACAGCACCCAGGGACGGAACTTTCCCCACCTGGTGTTCGTATGGTCAGAAAGAATACCCACCGTAGGATCCACGATGATGGCAGAGATACTTCCAATCATAAGAATACTGCCCGCCATGGCACCATCAAGGCCGAAGACGTCCGTATAGAACTTCAGCTGGAAGATCATCATCATCTGGAACACCAGATTGGCGGCGGCATCTCCCAATGAGTAGCCGACTTTCTCTCCTAATGATACCTTCTGTGATGCAAATTCTTTCATTGATAATAAGGATAGGTTTTTTTCTGTCTGCAAAGGTAGGAATAATTCGTCTACACGACATTCTGATTTGTTACAGATGCTTTTTAAATTGTTTCATCATCAAAGAAAATCGATAATTTTAACCGCTTTGACAGACTTTTTTCGTATTTTTGCAACATAAAAAATATCGATTATGAGAAAATACCTGTTATTGTGTCTCGCTTTCTTGAGCCTTGAGGCGGTTGCCAAGATCAGCCTCCCACAGCTGTTCCAGTCTGGCATGGTTCTCCAAAGAGACAAGGCTATACCCGTCTGGGGCAAGGCTGATGCCGGTGAGATGGTCACCATCAGATTCAACAAAAAACAATATGTCACGACGGCCGGAATTAACGGCAAATGGCGCATCAACCTGCCAAAGATGAAAGCTGGCGGCCCTTATACGATGACTGTCGGCGACATCGTGCTTACTAATATATTAATAGGTGATGTATGGCTTTTGTCAGGACAATCGAATATCGACGTCACCATCGAACGCGTCTATCCGCAATACACCCAGGAGATTGACACGTACGAGAATCCTAACGTCCGCTTGTTCCGCGTGCAGAACGAGACCGACACTCATGGCGTCAGAGACGATATCAAACCGACACCCATCAACTGGAAACCCCTGAATAAACAGAACGCCTGGCTCTTTTCTGCCGTTGGCTATTTCCTCGGCAAACGCATGCAGGAGCAGACAAAGGTGCCACAGGGTATCATCGTCAACAGCTGGGGCGGCACACCCATCGAAGCTTGGATCTCTGCCGACTCCCTGCAACCGGACTATCCCCTATTGGTCAAGAAGACACAACTCTACCAGAACGACAGTTATGTGAAAGCCCAAGCACAGGCTAACATGGAGGCTGACAGACAGTGGCAGAGACTGCTGAACGAACAGGATCCGGGCATCGAGCAGAACTGGACCGCACCTGATTTCGACGATGCAGACTGGCAGACCGTCAACCAATATACCACGGATTGGGCCTTGTCACCCAAGTCAAAGCGGCCTATCATCGGTACCATCTGGCTACGGCAGCACATCCAAGTGGACAAGGCTCATGCAGGCAAACCTGCACGGCTGCTGTTGGGTACGCTTTTCGATCAGGACGTCACCTACCTCAATGGAAAAGAGATTGGCCATACCTACTACCAATACCCCCCTCGCCGCTATGACATTCCTGAAGGCATGCTCCAGGAGGGCGACAACGTCATCACCGTCCGCTTTATCAACAAATACGGCATGGCGCACTTCATTCCTGAAAAGCCCTATATGCTGGCTTTCGGCGACGACCGCATGAGTCTGAACCCGCTGCCTACAGACGTCATCCCCCTGCCAGAGAACTGGCAGATGCACCTCGGCACCGAGATGCCCTCCTGCCCCAGTGGCGATATCTCGCTGCAGAACCTGCCCACAACGCTCTACAATGCCGTGCTCCATCCGCTGGCTCCCTATGCCCTTAGTGGTGTAGTGTGGTACCAGGGCGAGTCGAACACGGGCCATCCCGCTCCCTATGCCGACTATCTAAAGAAGATGATAGGTTGCTGGCGCGACCTCTGGCACGATCAGCAGATGCCTTTCGTCATCGTACAGCTAGCCAACTACGACGGCCGTCAGCAGTCGGGCTTCCCCAGACCTATCACACCACAGACAGAACCGATGAACAGTGGTTGGGCACAACTTCGTGAGGCCCAGCGCATCGTCGCCAAGGCTGACCCGAGGGCAGAACTGGCAGTCATCAATGATCTGGGTGAGACTGTAGATATCCACCCCCTGCGCAAGAAGGAAGTCGCAGAACGTATCGGTATCGGTTTCGACCGTCTTGTCTATCATCATAAGGTGACACTCTCGCCAGAGGTCATCGCTGCAGTGATAAAGGAAGGTCAGGTCATCCTCACCCTCGACCAGCCCATACAAGAAGGCAACCTGTATGAGTTTGAAGTGGCCGGCAAGGACGGCATCTTCCATAATGTCGCTGCACAAGGTGCCAAGAACACAGTGCTGCTGGATTGTACATCGATTTCAGCCCCCACTGCCGTGCGCTACGCCTGGAAGGATAATCCCCAGAAGGCAAACGTACGATCGCTCAGCGGCCTGCCTATGTCATCGTTTGAATTGAAAGTAAAAAGGTAAAAAAGTAAAAAATAGTTATTATGTCAACAACCAACGAATCAAAAGGCTTCTATAAGCTTTCATGGCTGCAGCGCATCGGCTTCGGCTCGGGCGACCTGGCCCAAAACCTGATTTTCCAGACTACGTGTATGTACCTGCTGTTCTTCTACACTGACATTTACGGCCTCGACGCCGTCGATGTATCGGTGATGTTCACGGTGGGTAACGTGGCAAACGTGATTTGGGACCCCATCGTGGGAACCCTCATCGACAAGAGTAATCCCCGTCTCGGTAAATACCGTGCTTATCTGGTGTTTGTAGGTATTCCGCTCACTGGCTTCGCCATCCTCTGCTTCTGGAATGGCTTCGCCCCGTCGCTGCTCTATGCCTACGTGACGTATATCGCCATGACACTGCTCTATACCTTCATCAACGTACCCTATGGCGCCCTGAACTCCTCACTGACCCGCGATACTGACGAGATCACCATCCTGACCTCTGTCCGTATGTTCATGGCCAACTGTGGTGGTCTGGCCGTCGGCTCTGGTCTGCCCCTGCTGATTGCCTACTTTACCAATGAACCTGCAGAGGGTCTGCCAAAGGATCCCGTCGCCTGGTTCACCACGATGTGCATCTATGCCCTCGTCGGGCTGGCCCTGCTGTTCTTCTGCTTCAGCCAGTGTAAGGAGCGCGTGGTAATGGATGCCAGCGAGGCTGCCAACGTGAAGATCAGCGACCTCTGGATGGAGTTCTTCCACAACCGTCCTTTGCGCATCATCGCCTTCTTCTTCATCACCGCCTTTGCCATGATGTCGATCGGTAATGCTGCCGGTGCCTATTTCATCAACAGTAATATGCACGGCACGCCAGAGCAGTTGTCCGTCTTCATGGGCTTAGGTTCGGCACCGTCGTTCATCTTCATGCCACTCGTCCCGATAATCAAGAAGATGGTGGGCAAGAAGAACATGTTCTACATCTTCCTTTCTATCGCCATCATCGGCATGGCCTTCCTTTATATGGTAGCCAAGATGGATGAGCCCAGCATGAGTCTTGTCTATATCGCCCAGTTCGTGAAATCCACGGGTGTCATCGTGGCCACTGGTTATATGTGGGCTCTGGTTCCTGAGGTCATCAGCTACGGTGAGTATGTCAGCGGCAAGCGCATCGCCGGCATCGTCAATGCCCTGACGGGTATCTTCTTCAAGGCCGGTATGACCCTCGGTAGCGTCGTGGCTCCCGCCATCCTCGCTTACGTATCCTACAATCCAGAGGTCATCGACCAGACCCCCGAGGCTCAGGAGGGTATCCTGTGGCTCGTCTGCGTCATCCCCGCCGCCCTGCTCCTGCTCGCTATATTCATCATCTCGAAGTATGAGCTCACCGACGAGGTCATCGACGACATCAACAAGAAGATCGAGGCCCGCAACTTAGAGAAATAATCGCGAAATACGAGAGCGCTCTTCCCGCAGGATTTAGAGGCTCCGCACAAAAATTTAGAGGCTCCGCTTGGAAATTTGGACGCACCAAATTTTCCTGCGGAGCCTCCGTATAATATGGACAGTGGACAGTAATGGACAGTAGAATTAAGAAATCTTTCACGCGTACTGCGCATTAATAAGCGCACGAATACATACAAACTGCTATACAATTGTAAACCTAAAAAGCAGCCTTGCGGCTACTTACGCTCGAAAAAGTCCAAAAACTTTTGGCTTTTTACTCACTTATTCGTACTCTGGCTTCGCCGAAAGTAGGCTGCACCTCGGAAATATCCAAATAAATTTGGTATTTCGCTCGTTTTGCACTACCTTTGCACCCAAATTCAAAAATACGTATTTAGAATAATGGAAAACAAGACCTTCAAGCGCACGACGGTGACGTCGGCGCTACCCTATGCCAACGGCGGTGTGCATATCGGTCATCTGGCCGGTGTGTATGTGCCTGCTGATATCTATGTGCGCTATCTTCGTCTGAAGAAGCGCGAAGTGCTGTTCATCGGCGGATCGGATGAACACGGTGTGCCCATCACCATCCGTGCCCGTAAGGAGGGCATCACTCCACAGGATGTGGTAGATCGCTACCACGAGATGATCAAGAAGAGTTTCGAGGAGTTTGGTATCTCCTTCGATATCTATAGCCGCACAACCTCTGAGACCCATCACAAGTTTGCCGCCGACTGGTTCCGCAAGCTCTACGACGAAGGCAAGTTGACAGAGGAGACCACCACGCAGCTCTATGACGAAGAGGCTAAGCAGTTTCTCGCCGACCGCTACGTCACTGGCGAGTGCCCCCATTGTGGCAATCCCAACGCTTACGGCGACCAGTGTGAGAAATGCGGACGCGACCTCTCGCCTACTGAACTGATCAACCCGAAATCAACCATCTCTGGCTCCACTCCCGTGCTGAAGGAGACGAAGAACTGGTATCTGCCCCTGAACGACTATCAGGACTGGCTGAAGCAGTGGATCCTCGAGGAACATAAAGAGTGGCGTCCGAACGTATATGGCCAATGCAAGTCGTGGCTCGACATGGACCTGCAGCCCCGTGCCATGACCCGCGACCTCGACTGGGGTATCCCCGTACCCATCGAGGGGGCCGACGGTAAGGTGCTCTACGTATGGTTCGACGCGCCTATCGGCTATGTATCGAACACCAAGGAGCTCTGTGAGAAAGAACCCGAGAAGTGGGGCAACTGGGAGAAGTGGTGGCAGGACGAGGACACCCGTCTGGTACACTTCATCGGTAAGGACAACATCGTGTTCCACTGTATCATCTTCCCCGTGATGATGAAGGCGCACGGCAAGTTTATCATGCCCGACAACGTGCCCGCCAACGAGTTCCTGAACCTGGAGAACGATAAGATCTCGACCTCGCGCAACTGGGCCGTATGGCTCCACGAGTATCTGGTGGATATGCCGGGCAAGCAGGATGTGCTGCGCTATGTGCTGACAGCCAATGCGCCGGAGACCAAGGACAACAACTTTACTTGGAAGGACTTCCAGGATCGCAATAACAACGAGCTGGTGGCCGTGTATGGCAACTTTGTGAACCGTGCCCTCCAGCTCACCAAGAAATACTGGAATGGCATTGTTCCCGCCTGTGGCGAACTGCAGGATGTAGATAAGCAGGCCCTTGAGGAGTTCAAGGATGTCAAAGCTAAGGTGGAGGCTCTGCTGGAGCAGTTCAAGTTCCGCGATGCCCAGTTCGAGGCCATGAACCTCGCCCGTATCGGTAATCGTTACATCACCGAGTGTGAGCCTTGGAAGGTTTGGAAGACTGACCCCAAGCGTTGTGAGACCATCCTCAACATCTGCTTACAGTTGACAGCTAATCTGGCTATCGCTTTCGAGCCGTTCCTGCCTTTCAGCAGCAAGAAGCTCCGTGAGATGCTGGCCATTGACAGCTTCGAGTGGGAACAGCTGGGTTCAACAGACCTGCTGCAGCCCGGTCACCAACTGGGTGAGCCCGCTCTGCTCTTCGAGAAGATTGAGGACGAGGTAATCCAGAAACAGCTCGACAAGCTCGAGGCCACCAAGAAGGCCAACGAGGCGGCTAACTATAAGGCTGCGCCTATCAAGGATACCGTCAGCTTCGAGGAGTTCGAAAAGCTCGATATCCGCGTCGGTCTGGTGAAGGACTGTCAGAAGGTGAAGAAGTCGAAGAAACTCCTGCAGTTTACCATCGACGATGGCTCCGGCACCGACCGTACCATCTGCTCCGGGATCGCAGCCTTCTACGAGAACCCCGAGGCCCTCATCGGCAAGCGCATCCTCTTCGTGGCTAACTTTGCCCCTCGCCAGATGATGGGCATCGAGAGTCAGGGCATGATCCTTTCAGCCGTCGATTTCGACGAAAGCCTCAGCGTGGTTACCACGACAAAGGACGTGAAACCTGGCTCGCAGGTAGGATAAAACGTCATACTATAGCTTCACAGATTGGCTGCCCACCTTCAGGATGTGCAGCCTTTCTTTTGTTAAAGGCAGGGTAATGTCCGTACCGTCAGCCGTGATCTGCAGCAAGCGCATACCGCGCAGGTCGTAAAGGCTGATGCTGGTACCCGCAGGTACGCCTGTCAGGAAGAGCCGCTGACCATCCCGATGCCACGACCACCTGGAGTCGTTCACGGTCTCGATGGCAGTAGCATCTGCCAGGATCGCATCGACGGCCAGCGAACTGCAAGAGGGCATCGTGAAGGAGCACTGAGCACCATCGACCTGGCGAGTCTCGATATTGCCATCATGGGTGACGGTCAGAATCTTCCAACCCTTGATAACCTGTCCTTCAGGTGCAACACCTTCCAGCGTTACCTCTCTGTCCTTAAAGAACTGGCCGTCGAAAGAGCCTTGTGAAAGTGGGATGCCATTGAAGGTCAATCGAATATCCGCGCTTTTATAGGCATTGACCGTCAGCGAGATGGGAGAGCCCAGCTGGTAGTAGTTGCCCAGCTGTTGGTAAAACAGGTTGGTGCGTCGGGTAAGCCAGTTGCGCACGTCGCGCATTTCCTCCTTGTAGTCGCGAGGCCACCAGGGGTTCTGCATATAGAGGCGGCGGTGGTAGGTGAACTCAGTCTTGAGGTAGTCGTACATGGGATTCCACACGGTGCTGACACCTTTCTCGTTCAGGAAGTCGCCCATATAGATGGTGGCGCGGTCGATAAACAGGCGGAAGAAGTCCGGATCGTCCATCAGCCGGCGGAAGATACGTGTGCCATCATAACTGTTGGCCCCCCAGTTATGCCCGCCGTCGAAGTTGGGGTTATAGAGCCACTCGATAATCTTATAATCGACTGGATCGCCATAGAGGCCCATGGTGTAGTCCATGTCCTTGGCTACGAAGCGCCAGCGCCCGTCTTCCGTCCTCGGGCGCCACATCATCCAGTTGTTGCCCGGAGTATCCAGATTGTTAAAGTAGAGGTTGGCCAGCATCAAGTCGGCATACTCGCTGCAGTCCATCCACTGCTCATATTCCGCGAGCGTATGGCCCTGTTCCTTGCAGAATGCCATGAACTGGTTGTAGTGATCCCAGCTGCCTGCTTTCAGTTCGCGCCAGTTCTCCACCATGTCAATGTCCTCCAGCTTCTGGTAGTTTGACCAGATGTTATCCTCGTTGCTGCGCTCCCGGATATTGAGTATGCCCCTATAGGCCCCGTTGATATAGATGATGGCGGGCTGCCAAGCCTGCCAGTCGAGGTCAACATGACTGGCCATCGTCCGCTGTATGATCGGATCGCGCATGTAGAGATAGTCGAAGTCATTGCCAGAGTTACGGAGCATGATACTCTTGAACTCGCTGATGCCCGGTTTCTGGTCGGGGAAGAACTCATACTCGAGATGTTTTTTGCCAAAACGCTTATGGGCATAGACGGCCAAGGTCTTCAGCTTAGCGCCCCGAGTGGCGCCACCAGCGACACGGGCTTCGCAGAGCTGGTTGATGACACTGGGCTGCCCTGCCTCTTCAAACAGCTCGATATTCATCGGGCGTCGCCAATTGAACTCATAGTTTTTCTTCCCTGCCTGATAGCTTCCATCGACGTAGATACCAATCTTTGAATCGTTCAGGTAGCGCTTGTCGGTGGCGATGCAGACGACGGGCAGCGTCATCTGTCGGGGGTGGAAAATATAGCTCTGCGTGACAGAGCGCGGAGAAAGCCAGCCATCACAGAACAGGCGGGCACGCACGATCTTGGTATTGGAAACAGTCAGGGGCGACGTGTATTTCATACTGCTTCGCGTTGGTTCCGAGCCGTCAACAGTCATATAGATCTCCGTACCCTCAGGACTGCCCTTAGGTAGTGTAAGCTCGATGGTTAGCGACTGCCCATCTGTGACGACCTTTCCCAATTCACTAAATACCGGGTCACCTAACACCTGATCAGACACCTCACCACAGTTAGCGGCCCCGGGGGTCGGTATGGTCTGATAGCCTTTTTCATCGCTGCCGTCGGTCTTGCGCCCATAGGCGATATTGGGAGCAGGCTGTTTCTTCAATCCTGTCACCTTGTCAGATACCGTCTGCCCGTTGAACAGCCATACCTCGCAGCCATTGGCCGTCTCCAGACGGAAATCGGTGTGCATCCCCTGTGCCTGTTTGTCGCAATAGACCACTGCATATTGCCGTGGCGCAAGGGTCTTATCGGGCAGTTGCCAGGCCCCGTCATCAGGTTTGTCACTCACGCCCAAGCGGTAATCCCTCAAATTGACAGGTGCGTCGCCCGCGTTATACAACTCCACCCAAGAATCTGGAAACTCGTTCAGGTCATCCATGATACAATCGACGTTCGACTGCATCAGTTCATTAATCAGAACCTGGGCACAAACACGGTTCATTGGCAGCCAGCCAATGATGCCTATAATATAGATGATACTTTTCTTGATCACGTCGGTAATGAGATGGTTGAGTTTAAGCGCTGCAAAGGTACAAAAAAGTATTGAATAACAAAAATTTCATCTTTCTTATTCCATATATTCTTAATAAATTAGTATCTTTGCAGACTGGATATGGAGTCATTAAAGGAAAAGACAGCGAAGGGGCTCTTCTGGGGCGGGATGAACAACGGTGTGCAGCAGTTGCTCGGATTGGCCTTCGGTATCATCCTCGGGCGGTTGCTCGATCCTTCCGACTACGGCATGACGGCCATGCTCGCCGTTTTCTCCGTCATTGCCAATGAGTTGCAGGCAAGTGGATTCAAGACCGGTCTCATCAACATGAAGGCTCCTACTCACGACGACTATAACGCAGTGTTCTGGTTCAATATCCTTGCTGGTGCCCTCATCTATATTGTATTATGGGTAGCCGCTCCCTTCATTGCCGACTATTACCACCAGCCAAAACTGATTCCCCTGAGCCGTTACGTGTTCCTGGGCTTTGTGTTCTCCAGCTTCGGAATGGCACAGTCGGCTTATCTGACGAAGCAGATGCAGATCAGGCAGATTGCCCAATGCGGTATGACAGCCACACTCTCGTCGAGTCTCGTCAGTGTGTTCCTGGCCTGGCAGGGTTTCGGCTACTGGGCGCTCGCCACACAGTATCTGATGTACATCGCCATCAACACCTTGTTGCTCTGGTACTTCAGTCCTTGGCGCCCCTCGCTCTCCGTCACCTTCAAGCCTATCCGCAAACTGTTCCCGTTCAGCGTACGAATCATGATCTCCGCCATCCTCACGCAGGTCAATAGCAACATCATGAACCTGCTCTTAGGTCGCTATTATGGGGAGGCGAATACGGGCCACTACAACCAGGCTTACCAATGGAGTTCTAAGTGTTTCCTATTGGTGGGAAACATGCTAAAACAGGTCGATCAGACAGTTCTCGTCGGTCTTGATGATGAACGGGAACGGCAGTTAGCTGTACTGCGGAAGATGATGCGATTCACGGCCTTCATATCCTTCCCGCTACTCTTCGGCCTCGGACTGGTAGCTCATGAGTTTATCATACTGGCCATCGGTGAGAAATGGCTCTTTGCGGCTTCGCTCTTACCCCTGCTTTGTCTAAGTGGTGCCTTTATGCCCCTCTCGACACTACTGACTGATGCCGTCATCAGTCAGCACCGTAGCGACATTTATCTGTGGAGTACGCTTGTTCTTGGCGTCCTTCAGATAGGTCTGATGGTCGGCCTTTGGCAACAGGGCATCTACACCATGGTTATCGCCTATACCTTATTAAATATCTTGTGGGTATTTGTATGGCACCTTTTCGTGCGCCGACTGATGGGTTACGGACTGCTGGCCTTCCTGAAGGACATAGTGCCCTTTGCCCTTGCTGCCGCAGCAGTCATGGCAGCTACAGGTTTCATGACACAAGCTATCGATAACCTTTGGCTGAAACTACTCAGCCGGGTCGTCACAGCCTCACTACTCTATTATGCAGTCATGCGCCTTGCAGGAGCCGTCATTCTCCAGGAGTGCATGGACTTCATCTTCTCCAAGCGCAAGAGGCACTAACGACCGAAAAGATATTTCTTCAGGAAAGGACTTACCCGCAATATGTTAGAGGCGAGCACACAGAAGGCCACTACCAGCAAAGCGATGGCCAGGGAGGCGGTGGTGTCAAGGATGAAGTTGTGACGATTCACCCGGAAGAAATCACCCACCATCGGCAACTTCGGCAGAAAGAAATAATGGAGCAGATAGATATCGAGTGTACGACGACCGATGAACTGCAAAGACAGTCCAAAACGTGTCTGCTCGAAGAAATCACGGTAATACCTGAAGAACATGAATACCATCGACAACAAGAGGAACATCGCCAACGTATGGGGGAATGAAGCCCAAGCCAAGCGCAGGTTATGCCACACGATGACTTCCAGGGTACAGACCACTGCCAGCACCGTCACCACTGGAAAGAACCACGAGCTATCCATCAATCGCTGCGCCCGGTCCCAATAACGATGAACCATCGTACCAAAGAGGAAGAACGGGAAGTAACGGATCATCTCCACCAAACTGGAATAGTTCATAAATGCGTTCGGCTCACCTTTATAGCCTAAAGCCCATGAGAAATAACGGGGCAGATAGCAGGTCTCAAACAGACAGAGTGAGACAACGAAAAGGAATGTGATGGGAATCCATGACAAGCGACGAGGCAAGCACTTGCTCTCAACATACGAGAACAGATAATAAGTGAGCAGCATATAGAGCAGCACAAGGGTGAACCAGTAGCCAGCCTTCATGCCCGATGCCAAAGCCTCCTGCAGACTATCGAGGAAAGGTGCTGATGGAATCATCGCCAGATACAACAGGAAGAACACAATCGTCGGTATCAGTTGTACCCGCATCTTTTTCAACGACAGCTCACGCAGTGTACGAGCATCCCACAGGCGACTCGCCTTATAGGCCAGGAAACCACTGATAAAGAAGAACAGCGGCATGCGGAAGAGGAGAAAGAACTGCAGGGCTGTCGACCAGCGGATCTGCATGCCGAACGATTTCAAGGCCACATGATTGGTCACCACAAGAATCATCGTAAATCCCCGTAGTGCATCAAGCCAGCCCAGACGTGGCTTCTTCGCCGCTATAGTCTCATTCGTCATAGAACTCTAGTTTCCCGACATGGGGCGCAAGTTTATTCAGGTTAGGCAACTGCATATAGTCACCAAAGATATGTCGCAGGTGTGCATCAGCATGGCCTGGTACAGGCAGTTGCAGACCCTCAAACGTGTGTGTCGTCAGCGGGAATATCTCATCGAGGTACCTTGGATTGTGGAAAGGGATTCCCATGCCACTGGTAATGACAGCCGAACCGAAAGACATGTGTGAGAGCACGGCTCTTAGACAAGGGAAGAGCACCCGGTTGTTGAAATTGAAGATATGCCGCACCGCCTTGATGCTCTTCTCGTCGTCTGTGCTCGTACGCCATATCTTATACATGTGCCCCACAGTCTTCTCCGTCAGTTTATGAAGCCAGATAGGGTGACGTTCCATCGGGAAGATATCAATATAGATACCCTGTTCCCGCCACAGACGGTCATAGCCATTCTGCTCGAGCATCCTTGAACGGCGGTCGCGCACCTTCGCGTAGAAGTAGAAGTAGTTCGGGTCTGTCTCATCGTTCTGCAGGGCCAACCAGTCAGGCAGTTCTGATGGCAGCTCCTTCATCAGTCTGACATAATCACTGCGCAGCATCTCGATGTCAAGGTCGTCATCCCAAGGAATGAAGCCATCGTGGCGCATCGCCCCGATCAGTGTGCCACTACTGAGCCAATAACGGATATCGTGCTTCTTGCAGATCTTATCGACCTCCAACAATATATCGAGCATACGAAGTTGTTGGCGGCGCAACAGCGAGCCATCGGGATTAAAACGGGCGCGGAGTTCATCTTGATTCATAAGGCAGTCTTTTTGATTCCCCAAGCCATGACGCGGTCGATGGTGGATACTGGTATCTGATGCTTCCTGGCCTGCTGCTGGATGATGCGGAGACCGTAGGGAAAGTCTTCTGTAAAATAACGGCTACTGAAATCTGGTACAAAACCACCCTCTACTGTCTTCATCGGAGCCAGGATACCCTTGAAAGCCTGTATCGAACGGAGCTTACGGGTAAGCGACGCGGCATCGGAACTCTCATAGTAGTCGAGAATCGTGGGGATACTCCCCTCCCTCACAGGCAGCACCTGAAGCAGTTGCTGGAACTCACAGTCCATCGCTATCAGCAGCGCTGAAGCCTCGTCTGTCCACTCCTCATAGAATTTCGGCTGTACAGGATAGACGATGCCCTCATGCCAGTCCTTCCACATCGTATAGAGACGGGAAGGATGCAGAATAGGATTACTATTGGTGAGACTTACCTCATAATAGCTCTGCATCAGCGTGGTGGGCGTATGGAACAACTGTTCAAATGTGCTGCACAGCCGCGCCTTGTCGGCTGTCTGCTCGATAGCCACGTTCAATGACGGCTTATAACCCAAAAGGTCGGCGGCCTGCCCGTATGCTGTGGTACGGGCAATAAAGGGTACACGCTGAAAACCGAACAATGGAGTGGTGGCGGGTAACAATTCCAGTGCCTCAAAAAAGAAGCCCGTACTACTGACGATGCTGCCAACGGCAGTGCTTGTCTGCAGGAAAGGCCGAATAAGTTGCAGTTCCTCGCGGATGGAGAAACCCGGCAAACAAAGTAACACGATATCGGCGGTTGGGATCACCTCTGCCGGCTGACTTGTGATGACGCTGATCTCGCCCTGTCTGGTGTCGCCTTCAGGCATACGGATAGTCAGCTGTCGCTGCCAGCGCTCCGGATGGCGGGTCAGCAGACTGACCTCACAATCGCCGTGAATGGCGAGAAATCCCGTCACGACATGACCTAAGTTGCCACCACCACAGATACACACACGTTGCTTCATGACAATTCCTTGAGGGCTGCTATCAGTTGGTCATTATCTTGCTGACTGCGAACGGAGATACGGATGAAGTTACGACCTTTCAGACCGTTCTTCGAATCACAGTCTTTCACCATGATGTTATAACGTTCGAGCAAGAGCTTGGTCAACTCTGCAGATGAATACTTGCCTGTCAGTTCTATACAGAAGTAGTTAGCCTGCGTCGGCAACACGCGCATATAAGGTATCTCCCGGAGCAGCACCTCAAAACGGCTGCGCTCAGCAATAAACTTACGGCAGGCAGCAAGATAGTCGCTCTCGTACTTGCCGAAGATCTGCATATAGAACTCTGCAAACGAATTGATATTCCAGATAGAGATGTCCTTCTTGATCCACTTGATGAGTGCTACATCGCTGCTGGCCAATATGCCCAAGCGCAGACCCGGAACACCATACGACTTGGAGATGCTCTTCATCACCACGAGCTGGGGATTGTCGGCCAGCGTCTCATTACGCAGCAGGGTGTTATGCTCAAAGTCGTCACTGAAATCCACAAACGACTCGTCAACAATCAACTGTATCTGCTGTGTCTTGCTCCACGCCAACAGTTTCTGCAGACCTGCCATGCTGATGAAGTTTCCAGACGGATTGTCGGGATTAATAAGCAACAGACTCGAGATGCCCTTACCTGTATAGAAGGCGATCAGATCATCTTCCGTGTATTTCAGGTCACGGTTATCCGGTTGGAAAGCAATGATATCCTCCTGCTTCAGACGATGGGGATATTCCTCAAACGTCGGATAGATAACACCGACCTTACTGGTTGACGGGCCAGCTAACAACCGCTCCATCAGACTCTTGATAAGTTCTGCGGCACCGTTACCCACAACGACATAATCCTGACGGATGCCAAAATACTTACCCGCCAGCAGGGAGTTGACAAACATACCTGAGGGATATTCGGTCAGCAGGGTGTCGAAACTGCTGCGAAGCTCGTCCTTCATACGCTTTGTCGGGAAATAGGGATTCACCAGATAGCAATAGTCCAGCATCTTCGGAAAACGCCAGTGTCCTCCGTATCGGTAATTGAAACGATGCAGCATCTCGTCGCCTTCGGCAAAAATGGTCTCTGCGATATCCAGGTCTTGGATATCATCTATCTCGTACCATTTCTCGTTGCCAATGGGCAGTGCCTTGAGTTCGGCATGGTCGAGGAGTGTAATCACACGCAACACCTGCTCATAGTACTCATTATTGCCTAATGCATGACAATAGGCCTCCAGAAAGGGTACATACTTCTGTTGCGAAAAGTCGCGTGAGAACTTATAAATGTTCACCGTCTTATAATAACTATCAATGTCCTCATACTTGAAGGCCTTCTTAGGCACGAAGTTCACGATGTTGTTGTCTGCATCAAGGCGCACCATCGTACCATCCATCCACGACTCATACTTCGCCACCAGCGCCAGATTAGGATAAGGGTCGGCTATAATCATCTGGAACAGGCTGTCACTGAAGATCAAGTCACTCTCTATCAGTAGTGTATCATCTTCCTGTAGCTGTTGCTTGACCAACGAAAGGGAGTAGATATTATTGGTCTTGTCGTAGATCGGGTTCTCTGCGTACGCTATCTTGAGCTGGTCGTCATAGCGATGGCCGATATAGTCCTTCAGTTCCTGCCCCTTGTAGCCCACGACGATGATGACACGCTTCAGACTGAGTCCTGAGAGTTGTACGAGCAGACGGTCTATCAGCCGCACACCGTTGACAGGCACCATACACTTCGTATTCTCCTTCGTCAGATCTCCTAACCGGCGACCCATTCCTGCCGCCAAGATGATTGCTTGCATATGCTAATTCCTTTATTTTGCTGCAAAAATATAAAAATTCCGTGTAAATCCATGTAATCCGTGCCAAAAAATTGTATCTTTGCACCAAAAATGAAATATCCCGCCAAGACCAATATCGCCGTATTGCTGCTGTTCTTCACGCGCAGCGACACCTTCCGACAGGTGTTCGAGGCTGTGCGTCAGGCACGGCCCTCGAAGCTGTTCCTCTATCAAGACGGTCCTCGCGGCGAACGGGATCTGCCAGGCATCGAGGCCTGCCGCGAGATTGCCAGCGACGAGCATATCGACTGGGCGTGTGAGGTACACCGTCAGTATCTAGACCACAATCAAGGCTGCGACCCTTCAGGTTTCCGCTCCCATCAGTGGGCTTTCTCACTGGCCGATAAGGTCATCGTTCTGGAAGATGATGTGGTCCCGGCACAATCCTTCTTCCCGTTCTGCAAGGAGATGCTCGACCGTTATGAAAACGACGAGCGCATTTCGATGATAGCAGGCTTCAATATTGACGAGGTAACTACAGACTGCGGCGCCGACAGTTATTTCCTGACCTCTGCCTTCAGCATCTGGGGGTGGGCCTCATGGCGACGCGTGGCCGAACGCTGGGATCCCACCTATGGTTTCATGCGTGATCCGGCCAAACGCCAGCAACTGGAGACCATCGCCAACGAGCATCATCTGCGCAGTGACATGATACAGATGTTCGACGACCACAGCAAGAGTGGCAAAGAGTATTTCGAGACCATCTACTGGGCCGACATGCTGCTTCATGACTCACTGGCCATCATGCCGGCACAAAACCAGATCAGCAACATCGGACTAATGACCGACTCCACCCACTTCTCCGCTGATCTCAAGACCACGCCCCATCGGCTTCGTCGTATCTTCACCATGCAGCGCCATGAACTAGCCTTTCCGCTCACCCATCCTACAAAGATGACGGAGCACAAGGCCTACCTCGAACGGCTCTATAAGGCGAATGCCTGGAACCATCCATGGATCAAGATACAAAACTCCATCGAGGAACTCCTGTTAAACCTGCGCTATGGGCGCTTCCGTCATATTGGGAAGTCCTTTACCCGCCGCCTCCGTAAATGGCTCGGCACCGAGCGACATGCCTAAAGGGTCGCACGGATAGGCGATAGGAGGAAGTCTATCAACAAATAACCATTATAGGTAAAGAGCCAAAGCGTCAACATCAGGACACTGACCCTCACCATCGTTGCAGCCAGTTCACCCAGTTTCTGCAACAGATAGGCGGTAGCTATCGGTAGCACAAACATAAAGTGAGGGGCCATGATGAAGATCTCATTGATGCCAAAGCCTAATACTAGATGAATGAACATATCGAAACCTAAGCAACAGAGGCAAAGCCACAGAAAGCGCTGCTGACGCCCACACCATACGCCGACCACAAATAGCAGCAGGATCAATCCCTCGACCACATAACTCAACGTCCAGCGATAAGCCACAAACACCGGCCGATGCACCAGCGTATCTTCCAGTAAATAGTCTTGATGGAATTGCAGCGACTCGCCAAACAGATTCTCATAGAAGGTCTGCCACCGTGAGGTGGAGATATCCGTCCACTTCAGGAAACCATGGTCTTCCATCGGTTCACCCATTTTGGCAGCCTGCGCCTTCAGCACTGCCTCTCGCCGTGCCTTCTTGGCTTCATACCGAGCCCGTTCCTCAGTGGTCATCTGTGCCACCCGCTCTTCGAGGGCTTTCTCTCGCCTCTCCTTCATCTCTGCCCGTGCTTTTTCCTTCGGCAACACATAGGTACGGTATTCCCACACCGCCGTACCCCATAGCAGGGCGGCTGGTAATACCACCGCCAACAGCAGATACTTCAGTCGGAAGAAATCCTTCAGATTGACGAAGAACCCAGAAAGAAACACCTTAATACCATTCGACAGGGTGACACCAGCAGTGATATAGAAGAAGAGAGCCGACTGCCACCATTTGAATTCACGTCGTTTCTTGATACACACACCAGAGATATAGAGTGTCACCAGAAGCAAGAACATAGAAATCGTGAAATGATCGGGCACCAGAACCGACAACAGGATATAGGCAAACGAAAAGCCGTAAACCGACAGCAACGTAGCGTCACCCCGCTTCAGCCCAATCACCTCTCGATGAATCCTATAAAGGAAGATATAGGAATACATCGAACAAGCAATCAGCAACAAAGCCACCAGATACTGCACACAGTTGACGCCAGACAAGGAGGTCAGCCCCTCATTCACCACATGGAGAGGCCACATCATAAAGGCCAATAGCGGATGACGATACACCTGATAGACGACATCCCAGTCCGTCACCGTCAGATAAGTCAGCGGATCATAGCCCGACAAGTGCAACTCGCGCTCGAACACTTTCCAATAACCCCCAAACCCAGGCTGCATAAACAACCCATGCATGCGATAGATAAACAAGCCATTAAGCACCACGATCACTGCCAGGGCAATCACCGCCTGAAGCCGTTCCTCCGCCTTCACCCTAAATAATCTAAACACCCCCATCTTTAAAAGTACTTCGTAATTTTTGCATTGTCGAAATTGTTCATTTCGTTCATCATGCGCACAGCAGAGTCGATAATGGGGAAAGCACAAAGCGCCCCCGTCCCCTCACCAAGCCGCAGTCCAAGCGAGAGCAGAGGCCGCCCATCAACAAGATTGAGCATCCGACGATGACCCGACTCGTCACCACAGTGCGTGAAGATCATATACTCTCTCGCCGCTGGATAGAGACGGATGGCCCCCAGAGCACAGGCCGTCATGATGAAGCCGTCAACCAACACCACGAGTCGTTGTTCGGCGCCACGGAGCATTGCCCCGATAGTAGCAATCATCTCGAAGCCACCAAAATAGCGCAAGATGTCCAATGCGCCCTCCTCGCTGAAAGAAGACGCCGTAAAACGCGACACCGCCTGCGAAAGCACCTCATACTTATGGCGGATACCCGGTGCATCAAGACCAGCACCCGCACCGATACAGTCCTCAAGCGGAATATCTCCAAAAAGACTCATCCAGATACTCGACGGCGACGTATTCCCGATGCCCATCTCACCGATGCAGAGCACACGACACCCCTCCTCCACACAGTCATCGACAAGACCAGCACCTACCTCAATAGCCTTGTCAAACTCCTCGACCGACATCGCCGGCTCATAGAGGAAGTTCTTCGTGCCACGCGCTATCTTCCTATCGATGATACCCGACACAGCAGAAAAGTCGTAATCGACACCCACATCGACAATGCGAAGATGGAAGCCGTGCTGACGGCAGAACATATTCACACCACCACCGCCACGCGTGAAGTTTATCATCTGTTGCCACGTGACTTCGCGAGGCGACACACTGACACCCTCGCGCTCGATGCCATGATCACCACCCAACAACAGATGACAAGGATGGGCCAACGAAGGAGAAAGCGTCCGTTGCACAAGGCATATCTGCATGGCCAGTTCCTCCAGTCTCCCAAGCGAACCCTTAGGTTTGTTCAGGTTGTCTATCTTCTGCTGGATTGCATCCTGCATCGAGCGGTCGAGCGGTTGGATATTAAATGATTTCATCTTTTCCCTTAAATTGCGGTAGCAAATTATTCACTTTTCACTATTCACTTTTACCTTTAATGGTATCCCCGATACCATTAATATAACTTCATCGGCCTGTTGAGCGATATACTGATTCATCCACCCCTCAAGATCCGTAAACTTTCTCTGGAGAGCATTCTCACTGACCCCGCCCGAACCAATCTCATTCGTAACAAAGATAAAAGTAGCATCCTGTGCCGTAAAACGGTCAAACTCATCCTTGGCTATGTCGAGCACTCGTTCCACATCCTGCCCATCAGCCGCAAAAAAGAAATTCGTGAGCCAAAGAGTCACACAGTCGATAAGTACCACACGCCCACTGACATCATGACGACTTAACAACTGCTCTTCCTCGATGTTGGTCCATTGCGGTCCTCGTCGTGCCTGATGACGGCGCACCCGCTCCCTGAACTCCTCATCCCACACATGAGCCGTAGCCATATAGACGGGATCAGGTGCCAGACTTAATGCCAGTTGTTCGGCATGACTGCTTTTACCCGAGCGCTGCCCGCCAGTTATCAGAAAGATCTTTCGTGCCATATCTTGTTGTTCTACCTTTTTTACCTTTTTCTTGCGATGACATAAATGATAACAGGTGCCCCGATGAGAGGGGTCACGGCATTCAGGGGTATCACCCCCTCCTCCCCTGGCAGATAGCAGAGGAGATTACAGAAGAGTGCAACCACCACGCCACAGAGTATTGTGGCAGGCAGCAACTGTCGATGGTTGTCGGTTGTGAGCAACAGACGGGCGATATGAGGTACCGCCAGTCCGATAAAAGCCACCGGTCCACAGAAAGCCGTGGTGACAGCCGTCAAGATGCCCGTAACGATGAGCAGCCAGTTGCGCACCCGCAGGATGTTCACCCCGAGGTTCTCCGCATAACGGTCGCCAAGCATCAAGGCATTCAACGGCTTTATCAACAGAAGTGCCCCTACGATGCCGGCCAGAGTGACCGTCACAAATACAGGTAGGTTTTTCAGCGACACGCCACCAAAAGAGCCCATGCCCCAGACCAGATACGACTTCACCCCCTCGTCGGTAGCAAAGAAGTTGAGTAGCGAGATGGCCGAATTGGAGAGATAGCCAATCATGATGCCAATGATGAGCAACATCACACTATTACGCACCAAGGTTGAGAAAAAGAAGATGACAGTCATCACCGCCATCGCCCCGATAAAGGCAGCCAACAGGATGGCCGCGAAACCACTCAACTGAAGAGAGCCCACTGAGAGACCACCACCAAAGAGCAACATCACCAGCGCCACACCCAGACCGGCACCACTATTGATACCAAAAACACTTGGACCTGCCAAAGGATTACGGAAAGCCGTCTGCAACAACAGGCCACTGACGGCCAAAGCAGCCCCACACAGCGTCGCCGTGATAGCCTGAGGCAGCCGCGACTCCAGCACGATAAACCGCCATGACCCCTTGGCAGCCTCGCCACCTGCGAGAATACGCATCACCTCCCCTGCAGGAATCGATACCGATCCCAGTAGCAGGTTCAGGACAAAAAGCACTACAATAACGAGGCCCAACCCAATGCAATATATCACACCTTTGTTCATCAAGCTCAACACGCCTTGCGCCTGCAAAATTACAACTTTTTTGCGAATTAACCATTTTTATTCTATAGATTTGACAAGAATCACTTTCGTATATCAGTAATATTTCTTATCTTTGCACCGAAATTATTCAATAACTAACCAGATTTTTATGAGAACAACATTATTGACTATCTTTATGTCCTGTGTTGCAGTGGCTGCACAGGCACAGAAGCCCGCTATCCCTCGCGATGCAGCGTTGGAAGCAAAGGTCGAGAAGACCCTATCGAAGATGACCCTCGATGAGAAAATCGGACAGATGCTCGAACTGAACCTCGACGTGATGGGAAAGACCACCGTAGAAAATGCCAAGATCGATCGTGAGAAAGTACGTTCCGTGATGCAGCAATACGGCACGCCAAAGGCGGAAGTCGAGGCCATACTCAAGTTGACCGATGCACAGATTCTCGAGCGCTTCGGCAGCTATCCCGTGGATATCTATCAGGGAGAGACCAAACGAGTGTGGAAGCTCAACGAGACCATGCTCGACACCCTCATCTCGAAATGGAAGGTTGGCTCCATCCTAAATGCCCCTGGCACCCGAGCTTCTTCCGTTGCTCAGTGGCAGCAGTGGATACAACTCATCCAGAAGAAGTCGATGAAGTATCTCGGCATTCCCGATATCTACGGTCTCGACCATAACCACGGTGTCACCTATACACAGGGCGGTACACTCTTCCCACAGCCTATCAACTTAGGTGCATCCTTCAATACCGAACTGGCTTTCAGAGGTGCAGAGATTACGGCCTACGAAAGTCGTGCCGCCAATTGTCCTTGGGTATATAACCCCGTCGTTGACCTGAGCCGTGATCCCCGCTGGCCCCGCGTCTATGAGAGTTTTGGCGAGGATGCCATCCTGAACGCTAAGATGGTAGTGGCTGAAATCAAAGGCTATCAGGGCGAGGACAACAATCATATCGACCGTTTCCATGTAGGTACCAGCACGAAGCACTACTTCGCCTATGGCGCCCCCTGGACTGGTAAGGACCGTACCCCCGCCTACCTCAATCCACAAATCATCCGCGAGAAATACTTTGAGCCCTTCAAGGCAGCAGCCCTTGCTGGCACCCTTACCATGATGGTCAACTCAGCCTCCGTCAATGGAGTGCCCCTACATGCCAGTTACGAATACCTCACGAAATGGCTCAAGGAAGACCTCCAATGGGACGGTTTCCTCGTCACCGACTGGGCCGACATCAACAACCTCTTCTCTCGTGAGAAAGTGGCCAAGGATAAGAAAGATGCCATCCGCATCGCCATCAATGCCGGTATCGACATGTCAATGGATCCCTATAGCGTCGAGTTCTGTATCTTGCTGAAGGAACTCGTCAACGAGGGTAAGGTGAAGATGTCGCGTATCGACGATGCCGTGCGCCGTATCCTCCGTGCGAAGTATCGCTTAGGCCTCTTCGACGAGCCAAACACTGGCGGCAAGGGCTTCGAAAAATTCGGTTGTGAGGAGTTTGCCCAGGCTTCTCTCAAGGCTGCAGAGGAATCAGAGGTGCTGCTGAAGAACGACGGCATCCTGCCACTCGCCAAGGGAAAGAAAATCCTGCTCACGGGTCCTAATGCCAACCAGATGCGCTGTCTGCACGGTGGCTGGAGCTACACTTGGCAGGGTTCTAAGGCCGAAGACCTCTCTGAGAAATACAACACTATCTACGAAGCACTCTGCAACAAATACGGCAAGGAGAACATCATCCTCGAACAGGGTGTGACCTATAATGAAGACGGTGCCTACTACGATGAGAATGAACCGCAGATTGACAAGGCTGTAGCAGCAGCTGCTCAAGTTGACATCATCATCGCAGCTATCGGTGAAAACTCTTATACCGAGACACCAGGCAACCTCACAGACCTCTGGCTCTCCAAGAACCAGCGTAAGCTCGTGAAGGAACTCGCCAAGACTGGCAAGCCCATCATCCTCGTACTCAACGAAGGTCGTCCGCGTCTCATCGCTGACATCGAGCCGCTGGCCAAGGCAGTCGTGGATATCCTCATCCCAGGCAACTATGGTGGTGACGCACTCGCCAACCTGCTCGCTGGCGATGCTAACTTCTCTGCCAAGATGCCTTACACCTATCCACGTGAGATCAACTCACTCAACACCTACGACTATAAAGTCTCTGAGGAAGTCGGTACGATGGCTGGCGCCTACAACTACGATGCAAAGGTTTCGCTGCAGTGGCCCTTCGGCTATGGCCTCAGCTATACCACCTTTGAGTATTCGAACCTGAAAGTTGATAAGGCAACCTTCTCTGCCGACGACGTATTGACCATCAGTGTCGATGTGAAGAATACAGGCTCACGTGCCGGTAAGGAAGCCGTTCTGCTTTACTCCAGCGACCTTGTGGCCAGCGTTGTGCCCGACAACCGTCGTCTGCGTGACTTCACGAAGATTGAGCTGCAGCCTGGTGAGGTAAAGACCGTCACCTTCCAGTTGCCTGCCAAGAACCTTGCTTTCGTCGGTGCCGACGGCAAGTGGACACTCGAAGAGGGTGACTTCATCCTGAAGATCGGCAATCAGACCGTTCCTACCGCCTGCGAGCGCACCAAGGTATGGGACGAGCCTAACATCTGAAGAGCAGCTTGAACAGATTACTCCTTATTACTGCATTTGTCGGACTGTCTGTTTCGGGATCTTCCCAGAAGGTCTATGAGATTACGGTACCTGCCACGCCGAAGGTTATCAAGAGCGACCACCTGCGGATGGGAGGCTCGTCGCCTACGGGTGGCAGCATCAGCGTGAACAACTTCTATATGTCCATCGACAGGCGGCCTCTGATTCCCGTAATGGGTGAGTTCCATTATGCGCGCTACCCTCGGGAGCAGTGGGAGGAGGAGATTCTGAAAATGAAGGCCGGCGGTGTCAATGTGTTGCCAACCTACGTGTTCTGGAGTCTCCATGAAGAGGTGGAAGGACAGTTCCGTTGGGACGGTCAGCGCGACTTGCGCTACTTCCTCCAACTCTGTAAGAAGCACGAGATGCCCGTCATTATCCGTATCGGCCCGTTCTGTCACGGTGAGATACGAAGTGGTGGTTTTCCCGACTGGCTCTTCGCCAAGCCGTTGGAGGTGCGGAGCAACGACCCTGAATACCTGAGACTAGTAAAGCGACTCTATACAGAGATTGGCCGACAAACTCAAGGCCTCTACTATAAGGATGGCGGCCCCATCATCGGCTGCCAACTAGAAAATGAGATGCAACACTCGGCAGCCCCTTGGGCCATCTGCTACCCTGGCGAACAGAAGGATTATACGGCAGCATCGTACAACGCTGGTGAGGCCAACATCGGGGTGGAAGTACAGGCTATGAAAGCCACGGGCGCCGAGATGGGCGACAAACACATGCGCATCTTGAAGCGAATGGCTGAGGAGGCTGGCATCGTCACGCCGTTCTATACCGCTACAGGTTGGGGCAACGCTGCCGTGATTGAGGGTGAAGCCATCCCCGTGACTGCTGCCTACACCTATCCCTTCTGGGACAAGGTGCCGCAGATGTCGCCCTTCCTCCTATTCAAGGACTTGACGCGGGAGGCCGACTATGCCCCCACGCGCTATAATCCACAGGACTATCCCTCGTTCTGTGCCGAGATGGGGGCCGGCATCCAGATGATCTACGATAGTCGTCCCATCGTGACAGCTAAGGCTGCTGAGGGCCTCATGGTGCGCACGCTGGGTAGTGGCTCCAACGGCATCGGCTACTACATGTATCATGGTGGTTCTACGCCGAAGCAGATTGGCGGCGTTGGCTCGTTCCAAGACGAGCCGATGGGCATGCCCAAGGTGTCCTACGACTTCCAGGCCCCACTAGGCGAGTTCGGACTGGAGGGCAAGATGTATCGTAACCTGCGTCTGCTGCACTCCTTCCTCACAGACTTCGGCGACCGTCTGGCTCCGATGGAGACCGTACTGCCCGAGGGGTGGCAGAAGATGACTCGCGACAATCGCGATGACCTGCGCTGGGCTGTCCGCATGAAGGATGACAAGGGTTTCGTCTTCATGGTCAACTTCCAAGACCACGATACCCTGCGCCACGATATGACAGACCTTCAGTTGAAACTCAATCTGAAAGACGAAGTATTAAGCATCCCTGCCAGCGGCACTTTCACGCTGCCTAAGGATGAGAGCGTCATCCTGCCCTTCAATCTCGACATGAACGGTGCCCTGCTGAAATATGCCACCGCCCAATTGCTGATGAAGATTGACGACAACGGTGTGGAGCATTACTTCTTCTTTGCGCCCGAAGGTATGGCTTCGGAGTATCTCTTCGACAAAGCTACTGTCAAAGGGAAGGCATTGTATAAGCCCGTGGCAGGGTTTAAGAGCACCTTTGTCCTGAAGACCGCTACTGACAAGACCGTCAAGGTAACGACACTCACACGACAACAAGCCCTAAACGCCCTCAAGGTGAATGGTCGTCTGCTTATAGCCGATGCCACCGTACTGCCTTGTGAGGATGGAGCCGACCTGCTCTGTCTGGGCCGCAACACGGTCGATTACATCGTCTATCCCAGCAGGCAGGGTTTCAAGCCTCAGACTGCCACCGTCAAGACCGTCGCTCCGCAGTTTGATGTCAAGCAGGCTGGCCCTCGCCGTTTTTCTCTCACCGCTCACCTCAACGTTGGAGGGGATTTGCCATCCCCTACCCAAGTGCAAGAATACTTCCTCCGTATCCACTATGTAGGCGATGTAGCGATGGCCTTCATGAAGGGCCAACTGGTACAGGATGAGTTCTATCACGGCGAGCCGTGGACCATCGGCCTGAAACGTTACTACAATGACCTGAAGACCGATCCGATGACTTTCTACGTCCGTCCCCTCCGAGCCGATGTTCCCTTCCTGCGCGACCTGCCCCGTGAGACCATTCCCGACTTCACCAACGGCCCCGTAGTGGATATCAAAAAGGTGGAGATTATACCCGAGTACAGACTTCAAATCAAATTCTAAGATATTTCTGTTTTTTAGTATGTTTATTCAGACTTTATGTTTATCTTTGCAGCAGAAATCCATAATAATAATTTAATATGAAAATGAATCCCGAACTGGGGTACTCTTCTGAATTCGTCGAACTCACGTTAAAATACAAGAAGAAGTAACCTTGCAGCTACTTCTTCATTTACTTGCCGAGTTTGGGGTTTTAAGTATCTTGCAAAATATAGCTATAGTGAGGCCCATTCTTATTGAACAGGACGTATTGGAAGGCCTCCAACTATCAGTATGTCGGGAGCGTTGGCAAATACACTGAAGATTTCTTCTTCATCTGTGGGCGTAGGTTTACCCCAGTAGATACGATAGGGCCTGCCAAATCCCTTATTTCCTGTTACTTTGTTTTCCCAAGGTTTGCCATCAGCAGCCATGTAGTTAAAAACTGATGCCGCCCCCAGATTTTCTAAATTTATTTTTGATTTGATCTGTATTGAGTGTGGAATTAATATCATATTGCCATTTTGTTTAGACGTAAAAAGCCACACAACAACATCTCGCATTTGCCCATTTCCACCTAAGAAAGGATCCTCAAAGCCATGTATTACTTTTTTTTCAATAGTACAATTTTCGATTAATTCCTTAAATTCGGCTCCAATCGGCATGCGCCACGGGGCACCCATTATAGCTCGAGCTGCATCATATTTGGCATTTCCTGCAATAGTTCCAGTAGCGCCTGCCCCAAAATTCTCGTAAAAATTATCCAAACTGGTAATAAAACTATAGTTACTTGCTGTATAAGTGTCTTTTTCTGCAATCTCTCCATAAGCAAAATATTTCCCAAGAGCAGCAGGTTCTGTAGCACCGACATTACAACAACCCCATTTTGTACCGCTTGGTAATCCAAGATCAATCATATGTGGGTGATTATCGTCTGGACACATTTGAACTCTTATAAACGAATCACCGGCTGTAAACTCTTCACCAGGCCATTCATATGTTATGCCAGTTCTCCAGAATCTGACTGTGGGACAGGCAAAATATTTCTCGCCAGGCTCCATGTCCTTACAGGGGAACACATACTGCGTAGTCTCAGCAACAAAATTGGAGCCTGTTTTACCAAAATTGTTTTCCGTACTGAATACCTCAGTTTCACCTTTCTTTATTTTAATGCCAGGAAGTCCTCCAAAAAGTTTCATAAAGGCACCTTCTTTACAATAATAACTAATATGAATTCTCAGTGGTTTGTCCTTAAATACTTTGAATTCAAATCTTGAGCGGTCTAATTCTGGGAAAATTGGCCATGTCTTATTAAAAAAGTTGATGGTAGCCTCTGGTGTTTCCTTACCCACCTTTGCAAATATCAAATCGGCACAAACAGCACCGCTTGCTGAGGCTGATAAATCTAGTGTCAGATTTTGATCCTTAACAACAAACTTGTTGGAATTGTCATCAACTCCCATGCCTAATTCTGCTCCAAAGAGTAAAGAAGGCTTTATGTTTAGTTTCACAGCAAGATTCCTAGTATATAATCCGATTCCAGCAGCAATGTCAATTTCTGGACCAGCTTGTACCTTCCCCATTAGGTCTACATCTTTGAACAATTTAAATACATCTAGTTCTTCGGATGTATTCTTGCAGAAAAAGCCCTCCTGGTTATTATAGCCAATCTTGCATCCGGCCTGATATTCTATTCCACAAGAATATTCTCCTTCAATCTTTCCAACAAATGCAGCACTTAAGTCTAGAAAAGGACGTAGAGTTACGGGGCCCACTTGTACAGCCATATTAACCAAAGATTTTTTAGATAAGAATTCTATCAATGCTTTAGTACCATTAGTAATGTCCTTAGACTTCTCTTTTGTATATTTGAAGCCTATTTTACCAACAACGCCTATAGATGGTTTAATCGAGTACTCATAAGTACCATTGTCGTCTGCTTCATACTTAAAAATAACACCAAAAATCAAACTTGATTCAGTATCAAAGCCAAATCCGTCTTCAACATTTGATTTCTTAATTGGAATTTCCAAAACTTTGTCAGAACCGAATTCTGCTCTAGTCCATGCTTTTGAGGGGAATAACTCATTGATATCCTTTACAGATATATTATATGTATTTCCATTGTCATCAATAATAGAAGTTGATTGAGGGAAAATATCTTCTATCGAAAACTCTGAGTCAAGGTGAAACTCTTCAAATACCTCATTTAAGGGGGCAACAGATGTCACAAACTTGATGAGCCCTTTCTCTTCTGTCCTTGAAACCACTTTGTTACCAAGTCCATATGGCAATTTATCAGAAATGCGGGAAGATAGAATTTTTCCCACTTTGGGCATAATAGAATCTGGTGTTTCTGGCAAGAAGAATAGGACAGAGTCTTTCTCTACTTTTACAAGGTATTTTCTTTGAGCATTTGCACTAAGCAATGAAACATCCTTGCTAAACTGATATGTAATAGTGGATTTCCCTTTATGTTCTGTTGCTGGAGTATCAAAACCTGATCCTGAGTTGTCTTCAGTGGTATTTGCAGAATTATCCACTGCGTTGTCTAATTGTTCATCGCACGAAATAAACAGCATTACTAGTGAAAGTAAGACTGAAAGATAAATAGAATGTTTCTTTTTCATAAGTTATTATCTTGATAGTTATATATAATCTCAAAATGCGTGAACGCTATTGCATATTTATCCACCAGTAGAAATTTTCGACGTTTCAGTTCTGGGATTAACATGCGTCAAACACTCTCGATGCAGCTTTACAACAGATGGTTCACTGCGATGTTGAGTTCCTTATACACATGCCGTTGCACTCAACGGCACTTGGCAACTCAACGGCAAAGGTAAGTAAAATTCGTGAAACAACCAAATGTTTAGAAGTTTTTTTGCATGAACACAAAAGAAAAAGAGTACTGCTGAAATAACTTCATTTATAAACCCCTTCATCATCTCTTATGAAACATCTTCTGCACTTTGGTCTATGCCTTATTCACCTCTGTGTTGTCTTCATGAAAATGAATAAGGTAAATCATTAACTGCATTCAAATCAGAAGGAAGACCGTACTCGCTCAAATCGACGCCCTTCTCATCAGCACAATCTATTTGTCAAGGTCTATAACACTAACGGCAAAGCTATCTTTGAGAACTTTGGCCTTCATCGTATTAACAACTGTATTACACCCTTTCTGATCGTTTACTCCATCAGTATCCAATAATAACTCCACCAGATTAGTATCAACATAGCACTCTGGGACAAGATACAAATCTTTCATACTCGGTTTATTATACTGAAAAAAGCATCTACGCCATAATCATTATGTCAAATACTTCACGTTTATGCAAAATCAAAGTCCGTCTCGTAGTGCTCGAAGGCGAGGTCGTCGGTGGGGCCGAACTTCGCCAGGATCTGCAGGATATCCTGCTGCTGACCGGGCGTGAGCTTGTTCTCGCCGTGATGGTAGCGGTAGTAAGGGCCGTTGCCATTGCTGAAGTAGTTCTTCACGCACTGACGTGCCTCTGCCCGCTGGTAGTGGGGCACGTTCTTGTAGATGTTTTTGAAGCCCCAGGCCTTCTGCACCAGCTTGTTCTCGCTGAAACGCTTACACTCTCCGCTCTCCCAGGCCGCCGGATAGACGGCAGGACCGCCAAGCCGTTCCTTTGTCTGCACCTGGCGGGCCAGATAGTGCAGGCACTTCTCGCGCTGCTGACAGTTGTCGTTAAAACAAAGTTCATATCCCCAAGGAATATTTTTCATTTCAAGTTTCTTTTCCATAAGACCTAACGTTATAAATTTGTAATTGCTTTATTTCCAGTTTGTTATGTTCTCGAAACAGATGTTTCACACCTAACTAAGACCTACCATAGAGGTACCATAGACCTACCATCAGACCTACCTTTCGGATGTCTAAGCAGCCTGCAGGGGAATGACCTTGTAGAAAGGCACATTGCTGCGGACTGCGGAGTCGTAGCCGAGCGCAATCATTGCATTTCCCACGCGTACCTTATTGCCGTGACTGATCTCAACAGAAGGATAGGCCTTCTGGATATAATCCAGCAGCATCTTCGAGTTCATCAGTTTGGCGGCTTCCCCCTCCTTGGGTTTACGGAAGCACACTTCCACCATCTCTGCGATGTCTTTCTGCTCCAGATAGTTCTGGTTCAGCTGCTGGATACGTGCCACCTCGTCGTTTGAGAACCAATAGGGCGTCTTGGCCACCCTCAGCTCATAGACCACCTGTGCATAGAGCTGTTCATAGCATATCTCGCCTGAGTTGTCGATATACTGCCCGTCAGGAATCGTCAGGCAGATGTATCGGCGGCTGCCCGTTACGTCTGTCAGCGGGTGCGGATTGTTGGTAGTTGCCACGAACGAGGCAAAACGGGGACGGTCTTCCTGCGAGGCACCATAGATGGGGCGCCCGTTCACCTTGCTCTTTGAGAGCGTCTGCTTGAGTGCCGCATGCTGACTGGGGCGGATGGCATCGAGCTCATCGAGGTTCACCAGCAGATTGTTCGTCAGCGCCATCTCCTTGTCGAACTTGTTCGAGAGGTTCAGGTGGTCCAGATAATACTCGCGTAGCGCCGTTGGCAGCAGGCGATGGAAGAAGGTAGTCTTGCCGCATCCCTGAGCGCCAATCAGCGTCGGCACGCACTCATTGCCGTGAAGCGTATCCATCTGCAGCCAGTGGGCCACAGCCGAACGCAGCCAGGTGGCGAGATAGCCCTGCTGCTCGGAGGTGATGCCAGGCAGGCGGCTGAAGAGCTGGCCGATGTGGTTCTGTCCGTCCCAGCGGGGCAGGCCCTTCAGGTAGTCGCCGATAGGATTATGTACGGGTACATCTTCAGAGTGTACGAACTCCAGGATTTCCGTCTTCGGACTCCCTTTCTCGCACACCTCCTCCTTCTTGGCCCTGCGGATGATGCTGTTGAGAGCCTCCTGGGTCAGCGGGCGCCAGTCGTTTGGCGCCTCGTCCCCAGCAGTCTCACCGTCCTGGCAGGGCTGCTTCGTGGCAAACTCCACCTTTCCGTTC
Organism: uncultured Prevotella sp.; assembly: GCA_900315525.1. Lineage (GTDB taxonomy): Bacteria > Bacteroidota > Bacteroidia > Bacteroidales > Bacteroidaceae > Prevotella. The sequence goes on from OMZO01000001.1 coordinate 202,027, forward strand.
AGCACATTGCGGCGGAAGCAGTAGTTTTCGTTGAGAAACTGCTCGACAGCGAGCGTTGTCTCGAGGGCAGCATTCACAGCTCCCCCATTGATAAGATTTTTCTTACTCATAGAGAAAATTATTTTTGATGTTAAACTTAGTCCTTGATGCTATCTCCTTGATGGACGATGCGCTTTTCACAGCGTTGTATTTCCAGATGCAAAGATACAAAATAAAATCGCGTTTTGCAAGTTTTCCCTGTTAAATTTGCACGCTTTTCTGCAAATGTTAAATGAAATCCGTCTCAGGCTCAGCAAGTTTGGTTCACGTGCCAGGTCTCATGTTAGGTCTATGTTACCTCTATGGTAGGTCTTAGTTAGGTCTTGAAAGCGGGAAAATCGCTCAGAACCCCTTTATACAGGCGTTTTTTCAGAAATGAACGGTAGGTCTCGCAATAATTGCCGATTATTTTTCAATACTCGTGCCTTACTGATCGATAACCTGCCATTATCTCACACGGAACGAACCTCGGCAGCGAAGATCAGTCCCATTAAGGGAATAAAACAGTCCCACGCTGGGACTAAAATATTCCCACCCTGGGACCATAGCAGTCCCAATGTGGGAATCAATATCCCAAATCATGAATCAGTTTGTTTTCAGCACCTTGTATCTTCGCTGGAGCGCAACGAGCACGCTACGTTCTGCCATAGGGTTGAGTCCACGGAAAGTCGTGTGCTGCTTGAGTTCGTCTAACGGCATTTCCAAAAGCAGTTTGGCTATACACTCATCTGCGAAGGAGTTGGAAACAACGTTCACACCTGTGAAATCAAGAACAACCTTGTCATTCTCCTTGATGAGTGGCAACAGCTTCTCGCGGAGCTTCATGCCCATGTCGCGGGTGCCGAAGTCTGTTCCGTATTCTATAAACTTAAACTCTACCATATGGATTCCAATTCTTCTTGTGCATCAAACACGTCAATTGAGACGTTGTTTGTTCCCTTGAAATATTTGTCTAACAGAAAAGCGATGTCCATATACTCATATATGATTTAACGCCGCAAAGTTACAAAAATAATCCGAAAGAGATTCATCCTTGCCTCACCTTTTATATATATTTAGGCGAAAAGTTCAGCCAACCTTGGCCATTTTCTTTAATGAAATGTTAAATATCTGCCTGAGAAGCAAAATATTTACGAAATAATTTGGTTTATATTATAAACTTATCTATCTTTGCAGCGTGAACCGGACACGATAGGCCGAAGACGTGCTTTCTGCAGGAGCACGGACGAGGCCAGAGAGCAGTAAACAAAAGTAGAACATCATTAAAAATGAAACAACAATGGAAGAAAAGAATAACATGACTGCCGAGCGCAGTCTGGAGATCATCAGAGAATCAATAGAGCGCAGTCAGCGCACCATCAACAAGAATTCGGCCATACCACTCATTTGGTGGGGACTTTGTGTGATCATATTCTCGTTGCTCATCGCCTACCTGTGGAAGAATCATGGCGGGCCAGTATGGAATATGCTGTGGGCTGTGTTGTGGCTGATAGGATATGCAGGCGACTGGATAATTGGCAAACGAAGAGAAAGCATCCCGACTACTTTTGTAGGGAAGACCATCGGTCATGTGTGGGCAACGTTTGGCGTTTTCTGCTGTGGTGTAGGGATGATATTCGGCTTTATCGGTAGTGGAATGCTGCCAATGGAACTGATTATGCCAAAGGTATATGTGTTTGGCTGCATCACCAGCATCATCTCGCTATGCTTCGGCATGGGTACAACAATCACAGGACTCGTCATCCGAAACCGCATCATTCAGGTGTGTGGACTTATCGCAGGCATCGGCGGATTTTTCGGTGCATTGCATTTCCCTGGTCATACACAGCTCTATGTGATGGCAGTCGTGGCCTTGATTGGGCTGATTGTGCCAGGTGTAGCGATTTTCATGCAAAACCAGAAATAAAGGAGGACCAACCCATGTTCAAACCATTAGACCCCCTGCTGCACGCCGAGTTGCGACTGGCCGTGATGTCGCTGCTCATCAGTGCCGAGGAAGCCGAGTTCCCCTACATCAAGGAACAGACGGGCGCCACGGCGGGCAACCTGAGTGTGCAGATAGACAAGCTCTCAGTAGCAGGCTACATCGAGGTGGAGAAGACCTTCAAGGGCAAGAAACCCTGTACCCTCTGCCGCATTACGCCTGTAGGACTGAAAGCGTTTGAGGATTATGTGAAAGCGCTGAAAAGCTATCTGAATGTAAAAAAGACATGACCGTTAGATAGTCGCAACCGCTTTATTACGTCAGTTCGGGTATAATTTTGAATGCTTCATCCAAATTTATACCCGAATTGATATATTAAGAACTCATCACCCGGTCATTTTGCTGATAATCAATCGATAAGCCTTACTTGAGCCAGAGCATCAAATCCTATGATGCAAATTTTTTACGCAAATAGGTATTAAACAGGGCAAAGAACAGACAACAGAATGTAAGACCAGGCAGTACGTCAAAGCCCTCATGCTGCTGGAGCATGGACGACAGTCCGCCTAATACTGCTTCGCCGTAGAAATAAGCCATAGTGCCTACTCCCAGCAGGCAACAGGCCGCAATGGTGATAACGGCAGCTAACTTCTCACGTTTTTCCTCTGTCTGACGTTCCCGCTCAATCCTGCGCATAGTGGCATACGCGAAATTTGAGGGGAGGCGCATGTGCTGTTCTGACTGTTGGCGCAAGGCCTCTCGAAGTGCTTTGTCATTTTGCTTAACGAGAAAGTTCATGTTGTTCCATTCTTTTGATGATGATATATAGTTTTTTGCGAATACGATGTAGACGAGTGGCGACATTACCCGATTCCAGACCTAAGACGTAGGCAATATCGCGCATCGGTAAGTCCTCGTAGTAAAAGAGATTGATGAGCGTCTGTTCGTCTGGTGACAGCCTGGAACAGGCATGATGAAGCTGCTCGATTCGCGATACATCATCAAGCAGTTGGTCAATGTCTTTGTCGCTGACATCCATCTTTTCATCAAGCTGCAAATACTTCATCTTTTGCTTGCGTAGCCAACTGACGGTCAGGTTATAGGCTATGCGGTAAATCCATGTTGAAAACGATGCTTCTCCTGTAAAGTCTGACAAATGATTGTATGCACGAACGAAAGCGTCCTGCACCAGTTCTTCTGCATCCTCTTGGGTAGTGACGAGCTTTGCTACGAGGCGAAACACATTCTCCCCGTAGCGTTCCATGAAATAGCTGTAATCCTCGGTGTGGCCGTTGAGGATGCGCGTTATCAGTCGTTGCTCGTCTGTCTGTTGCATCAGATATGAAACTCATCGTCCTTCTTCTGCTCTTCTGGATGCTCAGCTTTGCGTTCTGCACGATATGACATCAGTAGCCCCCACCCCCCGAAGATACAGATACAGGCGATGTAGACCACTCCGGCCACATGGTCATGGAAGCGCCATACACTGTCGAAGTCGTAGGCATATCTTCCATAGGTGGCCATCATGTTGATAAGGAAGCCTGCCAGGAATCCCAGTCCTACACCAAACATCAGCCAACCGATACGAAGGGCAGTAAACTTGTTGCCGCTGCTGTAGAGGTTAATACCCTTAAAGTCCACATTCGAAATTTCCGTCAGTTTACTGATGAGCATCAGCCGCTCACGCTTACGCACAAACAGTTCCACAACTTTGTAAATGGTGCCGAACACGATGAGGCAGTTCAGCGGAATCATAATCCAATCCATAATTCTTTTGCTTTTAAGTTAATTTACTAATGTTTCTTGTCTCTACTCTATTATACGCAATAATCTAAGAAACATTACACTATTTGAGAGAGAATTTTCAAAAAGCACCAATCTCACGAAACGCGGGGTAGGTGTTTTGCTCTTGTTTATTCCAATGCTGTCTTTAGGATATTCCTCAAAAGATACGTGGCGTTCTGATTGCGGGCCACACCCTCGGAGAGGCGATAGGTGTAGGTGATTTCGTCGGAGAGCTGGATCTCAAAGCAGTAGTTATGGAAGTGGGCAGGATATTCTTCCTCCATCTTCGACAGCTCGAGGTCGTGGGTGGCGATGATGCCCGTGATGGGGAGTGCCGACACGGATTGGAGGAACAGGCGCGAGCCGTTGAGCTTGTCGAGCGAGTTGGTGCCCTTCAGGATTTCATCGAGGATGATGAGCGTGTGGCGGTTCTGCCGGCAGATCTCGATGAGCTGTTGCAGGCGGAGCAGCTCGGCGTTGAAGTAGCTGATGCCGTGGGCGAGGTCGTCGGTAGTGCGCATGCTGCTGAACAGTGAGAAGAGCGAGACGCGTAGGCTGTCGGCAAAGACGGGCATACCACAACAGGCCAGCACGTAGTTGATGCCGATGGAGCGGAGGAAGGTGCTCTTGCCCGCCATGTTCGCACCAGTGATGATGTAATAGTGCTGGTCAGCAATGGTGAAGTCGTTGCGCACGGCCTTCACGCCGAGGAACGGATGATAGAGTCCGTGCGCCTCATAGACCACCTCGTCGGCATCCACCAGTTTGGCATCCGTAGCCGCAGGCTCGTTGTAGCGGAACGTGGCCATCGACACCAGCGCGTCGAAGTGGCTCACGGCGGCTATCCACTCCTCAATATGCATCATATAGCGGTCTTGCCAGAGCAGGAATCGGCGCACGATGAAGTAGTCGGCCAGGTAGAGGGCATTGGAGATGGGCACCCATATCTCGTTGCGCTGGTCGAGGGCGTTGATGATGCCCTTCAGCAGGCGGAAGGACTTGAGGGCATCCTGCTTGTCGGCAGACAACTGGCTGATGATGTCGCGCCCCTCGCGGCTCTTCAGGTCGGCAGTCACTATCAGCATGATCATATTGACATAGGTGCCTAATCGCGGCAGGATGATGTTGATGCTTTGATTGATACGTTTCAGCGTTCGGCCGAAAAGGAGATAGACTGCCAGAATTTGAAACAGTACCCAGAGCATGGGGAATGTACCAGACAGCGGACCAAAGATGGCTGCGACCAGGAGTACATAGAATACGACGATGCTTCCGATGGCTGCGATGTGGGTAAGGCAATGGGCTGCAAGGCGAGAGACCTGCATCTGCTCTACCGCGTGCAGGGCTTCCAGAATGTCTGTCGTGTCAATCTGCCGCCCCTGGCCTTGTGCCATGAATGCCGCTCGCAGCGGTTCCTTTTCCGACAGCTCGTGGATAGCCTCGCGTTGCGCCTCTATCTCGTCAATGGTCCTCACCCGCGTCTCAGCCAGTTCCTTTGCCAGGAAATCACTGCCGCCGGTAGTCACGGTGCGGTTGATGCGGTGGAAGAGCGACTGCGGACCGAAGATGTCGAGGTCGAGCGTGAACGCATGGCGGGGATTGATATATTGCTCTCCCGACGCAAAGCCGGAGAAGTCGCCGCTGAGATAGTTCAGCTCCTTCTGATAGACGCTGCGCAGGCTCTCCTTCTCTTCCGCCATCCGGCTGTTCCTGCTGTCTCGCCAGCGTATGGTCACGTAGGCAGCGATGAACAATACCGCCACCACCAGCGCCGCTACGTTGTTCCACATCGTGTAACCCACGACACAACCAATAGCCAAGGCAATGGCCGACAACTCCAGCACCACCACCAGCCGGTTGTACTTGTTCAGCTGCCGTATTTCCTCCGTCAGCCTCGTGATGCGCTCGGTGTATAGTTCCTTTGGAGTCAGAGCCTGTCTGTATTGTTTGTGAATCTCTGTCATGATTGCTGTAGATAATCTTTTGGAGGACAAAGATACAAAATTTCCTTGAATTATGAACTTTTTCGCTTTTTCGTGTAGCAAATCGTACCTTTGCAGCGACTAAAGGACAAATGTCTTTAGTGAAAGTTGTTCGCTTCACCTACATTTTTTATATATATTTAGGCGAAAAGGACTACTGCTGAGGCAGTTTCTTATAGTAGTGGAGTGGGGGCAAGCCCTTGATGTTGGGATGAAAAATCTGGATGAAGTCACTGAGTAGCCTGTCTGGATGGAAAGGAGACTCTTCATAGAAAAGCGAAGTACGCACGTTGCAGCCATAGACCTCACGTGTCTCGAAAGCCCGGAACTCCTTATAACCTTCCTTCTCTGCCAGCAGGTCGTCGAAGGTCATCGGCTTGTCGCTATCATAGCGAAACATCCACACCTCCGTATCAAAGGCCTCCTCCAGCACGCGCTCAAAAGGCATGGAGAGAGAACCGCTATGGTCATCATCGGCCCAAGGATAGCGGCCGCTGGCATCTTTCACCATCTGTCCGATGGTGCTCTGACCACCTGGTACATACCATACAGAACCCACCTGTTTATCGATGAGCACAGAGCGCCCTTCGCCTGCCTCTTGCGCCTTCTGCTGCAGGTCGCAATAGTTCTTATCCACTTTCTCAAAGAGCTTGTCAGCCTTCTTCTGACAGCCAAACAGCAGTCCGTAGAAGCGCATCCACTCAGCTCGCGCCAATGGCGACACCTCCATATACTCGGCGCACTCCACCAACGGGATATCGATTTCCTCCAGCTTGCCATAACCTCCGCTATTCTCAAAAGGAGAGAGCAGGATGGCGTCTGGCCGTAGGTCGATAATCTTCTCTATCATTGGACTCATCCCGTCACCACAATCAGCGATACGTCCCTTGGCTGCTTGTCGCTGAATCCAAGGTATCTTGATGTACTTCAGATCGGCGACACCCGCAATCTTATCTCGGCACCCCAGTTCCATCAACAAGGCGCAATGAACCGTCGTGAAAACTACCGCCCGCTTCAGTGGAGTCCGGATCACCGTTCCTTTCGGCAGATGAACGGGCAGGGGTGCATTGCTTGGCACGAGGACATACGTGTGGAGTGCCTTGCCCTCCTTCCAGGGGTTGGCAAGGGTGACCACCGTATAGCCATCATACTTGACGATGGAGGGCAACGTGGCGTATTTGAACGGAATACTATCACCGCCTTCCTGCAGGTGGGCAGAACGCCCACCACAGGAAAGGAGTGTTAGCGTGATGATGAGTCCGCAGACGATTTTCATTTAGTTCCGATAAGTTGTGATCCAATAGTAAAGCCAATGGCATGAGGCTCAATACCAGTCTGGAAGTTGGTACCCTTAATGTAATTGCCTTCGCTGTTGTATATGTTGGCATAGCCCGGCAGTGTATAGCTTGCATAACCTGTATCCGGATCCTTGCTGCGCGAAGCAATGACGATATTGCCAGTCAGCGGATCCACACCGATAGCTGCAGGGCTGAAGATCTCGTAACCAGAATCACCCTTCAGCGTCAGCGTAGTTGTTCCACGCGTATAGGTGTTGAACGTGCTATAGGTCGGGTTACCTTCATTGCCATAAGGATCATTGAAGGTCACAAAATTGTAACCGACGACATAGCTATTCACATAGATCATACCAACACCCCAGCCTGTTGCGTTCTCAATAATCTTTTTCGAAATACCATTCTCATAGTAGTAGAGACCTGCATCGAGCTGCTTGGAATAGTCTTCCGTATAGTGACCCCAATCCAGATAATAGAGAGCATCACCTACTGCTACGATGTCCTGCGGATTACGAATATTCTCGTTGGTGATTGTCTCGGCCTTACCCAGATTGCCGTTAGAGGCCAGAGGAATCTTTGAGATGGAGGCATTACCATAACCATAGTCGCTATTGCAGACATAGAGCACAGGAGCTGCCTGTGTACCACCCAGTGTCAGGCCTTCTGGTGCAGAGCCTACCTGTGCTTTGTCTGTGACGGTCAGTGTCTTAGCATCCAAACGGGCCACATAGCCTCCATAAGTCGTGAAGAAGATGTTGTCACCATAACCAATAATGTGGCGTGGTGTGTAACCTTCGGTAGCACCCATCTCGTCGGTAGTGCTGATACGGTCGATGACACTGTTCGTCTTCTTGTTATATGCCACAATCATATTGTCTGTGCTCACCACGATAAAGATGGTGTCACCCTTGGTATAAGCATCATTTGGCGTATCACCAAGTTCACCAACACCAGAGAACAACTGTTGGGCCTTCAACGTCGTATAGTCGAAATAAGTCAGGCTACCGTTGTTCTTGTTCCACTGACCATTGTTCACCACATAGAGTCCTGTTGTGATGGGAATCTTGACTGGTTGATTGTTGTTGTTGTCATTGTCATTCAGACAAGAGGTGAGGAGCGAGGCGCCCATCACCATCATCGCAAAGCTTAAAATGTACTTTTTCATCTTTTTGTTATTTTGTTAGATTTGATATTTCACTGATAACTGCCAGCTGCGACCCGGCATGGGGTAGAACTGGACGATCTCATATTGGGTATCGAAAAGATTCTTCACGTCGAAGCGGGCCTCCAGCTGTTGCCTACCCCAACAAAAAGTGTGGTAGGCTGTCAGACCTGTATCCCAGTAGCCCTTCACTTTCATACCTTCAGCATGGTTGTTGTCTGCCCAACGGCTACTGATACCAGAACCGTGCAAGGAGAGACTGACCCAGGGATTCTCCCACCCTATGGCAAGACTTCCTGTATGTTTCGGTATGTAGGCTATCTGATGACCATAGTTAGGCGACGACGGATTAGTGCGGTTCTCTGCCTGCTGATAGCTGTAGTTGCCCGATAAATTCAAGGTATGACGGTCACTAAGCCGATAGGAGGCAAAGCCCGTCAACTCGGCTCCCAGCACACGTACCTTTCCTACATTGACACAGGTCCAGATAAACATATTATACGGCACTGCCACAATCATATCCTTTACATGATTGTAATAGCCATCAGCCGTCAGTTGCAGACCGAGACCATCCATCTGCATCTTCCACGTCATACCGACATTCAGCTGATCGGTACTCTCTGGCAGAAGGTCTGTACTGCCGTAATGAAAATAATAGCTCTCATTGAACGTCGGTGCCCGGAAGATATTCTTATACGATGCACGCAAGAAGAGCTGTTCATCCTCGACTAACTGATACGAAAGCGACAACGAAGGTGACAATCGCCGCATGTTATGACTGCTCTCCCCGTCTTTGGCGTCATTCAAATAGAGTGAATAGAGCAGGCGCGCCAGCGCTGTCAGTCTGCCACTGCGGTACTTAGCGGTAGCCGATTGAAGAATGGTGTGGCGATAAGGTCTCACACCTATCGTCCTGACCTCTGCGCTACTCAGGTTGTTGAAGCTATAATCTGCCGAATAGTCGAATGCCCACTGCTCCGACGGCGTATAGAGTACGGCAGCAGAAGTATAGCCCTCGCGCTGCCAATAGCTGGCATCGTAATTGTTGTTCGGAATCAGGGGATTCTTATAGACTGAGGCATTCCAATTAAATTTGGCAAGCCACTTGAGCGACCAACCCTTGTGATGGTAAGTCTGATACATCAGCTGTCCGAAGAAATTGCGGTCGCGCAAGCTCTCCTTGCTTAGATTACTATAATAGTGCACCACTCCTGGCAACTGGCGGTCATTATCATAATAATAAATCTTGCCGCTCAGGCGATTGAAAGTATCGGCACACCACACGAAGTTCAACTCTCCATGCCCGCTGTTCATCCGGCTGTTAGTTCGGCGATCGCTGACTGTCGTGCCATTCGTCTTCAGTTCGTAAGGATAATCGTTCTCCGCATAGACATACTCCCCAACAGCTGAGATAGCAAGTCTGTCGTTGACATTCTGCTCATAGCGCAAGAAAGGACTCACATAGCCAAAGGAACCCATTTTCAGTTGTGCCGTCAGATGCGGATGCTTGTCTGCGGAGGGCATGCCGATGGTCTGAATACTCAGAATGGCTGGTACTGAGGCATTGCGGGCAGGGATGAAGATATCATCGTTATCACCTATGACAAGCGACAGTTGATCCACGTTGTCGAGCGAATAGCGTGAAAGGTCTATCTCACCACTCTGACAGTCACTCAGCATCACCCCGTCGTAGCTCACACCTGTATGCTTGGCTCCAAAACCGCGCACAGAGACTGTCTTCAGACCTCCTGCACCACCATAGTCACGGAGGGTAACGCCAGGAATACGATGCAAGGCATCGGCCACATCGGTCACACCTAGACTCAGCATCTGCTCACGATTGATAATATGTAGTGGGGCAGTACTCGTTACCTCCTGCTGACGACGACTCTCTGTCACCGTCACTTCACGAAGCTGATGAGTCCTGTCCGTAACAGTATCTCGACGGACGGACTGCCCACTGGCTGTCATCGACAGCAAGCACAGCAATATCATAAGAAGGTTGTGTCTGCGGATCATCTTTCGCGTGCAAAGTTACACAAAAAAGGCGAAACAGATTGCATTATTGGAGAAAAAAGCAGACTATACCAACAAATAGTGACCCAAGTCTTTCATCTTACAGACACCTATCACCTGACTGATAACCTCCTCCATCCTCGGTACCTGAGCCACATAATAAGTCGGATAGTCGGGACAGAGCACCACCAGATTCATCGCTCTGACACGCAAGCCATAGTGGGTCTCCAACATATAGCGATAAAGGTTCTGCTGGATGCAGTAGTGATAGAAGGAGGTATCGGGCAGACTGACGCCATTCTTACTCATCTTGCCACCAAAGCCCTCCGTGATGGGCTGTCCCAGAGCATTCACCACCTTGCTGCTGCGCTTCCAGTCGTAAATGGTAAAAGTGCCGTCAGCATTCCTACATATCATATCGATGGTGCCGGCTATGTTCAGTTCTGTGTCATAGACGGGCCACTCCTGTCGATAAGGATGGATATCATAGTCCTTGACGAAACGGAGGAAATGATCCCGCTCACGTTCTACGGATATCACTTCCGTCTCGTTGCCGAAGCGGAGGGAACAAAGGGTCTCAAAGGAGCCATCACGGAAATAGTTCTCCGTCTGGGCATGCACGAAGGTACCCACCTCACTGGCCAGACGTCCCGTCCTTTCCCATTTGTCCAACGAATCCTCTACAGGAATCTTATTACGCTCGTATTGCTGCAGTGCCATCTGCAGGGCATTGAACTCGTCGAAGAAATACGCTATCAGCGAACTGACAGGCAGCAGTCTTACCCTTCCGTCGTATATGTAGATATGTTCGTTGGGTTCAAAGTCGATGTGCCGATCCTGCTCATAGCGACCTGCATCAGTAAAGGCCGCCATCTTCTCCTCCATCTCAAGGGTACGTGGGAACGGTTTCACCAACAGTCCACATTGGCGTTCCTCTTCCGTTAGCGGAAGGGGAGCCAGCTGTTGCCATTCTTCAGGATAGCCCCCTACCTTGACGACTGCCTTCAGTGCCTCGTTGCGTGTCCATTGGCTCACGGAGATCAAAGCCGAAGGATTGTCCAGATGCAACAAATAGTCAGCACATGCTTTCGGATTTGCCAGCAGTTGCTGTCCTGCGAAACGCACCACCGTCCACCCATGACGACTCAACCAGGCATCACGAAACTGGTCACCACAGGCTATATAGTGTACCGGCTCACCGTCTCTAGTATAAGGCACGTCTATCTCTACATCTATGCGGAAGTCAGGCTGGTCTTCCCGCAACAGGGCGATGTCCACCCGTAGTGGCGGTAAGGATTCTGAAACATTAACACAGACATCATCTAGCACCTGTATCTCTGCAGGCAACCACTCCCTCAGCCTGATAAGGAATGCCTTGGCAATACGGCTGGAGACGCCCTTGGTTATGCGACGAAACGGATAACATAGCGTGCCTGCCGCCGGACGACTGATAAAGGGATAGGTATGATTGTTGTTCTCTGCCGTACAGGATTTAGTTTGTTCTATTTCCATCGTATTTTCTCTTTGGATGGCAAAGTTAGTGCAATTCGGGCAAAATGCAAAATAAAACCGTATTAATTTTCACAAAAAAAGGCCGGCAGAACTGATTTCTGCCAACCCTTCAACATCTCTCAAAAGGTTATTTTGGCTGTGCTTTGCTATATCGCCTATTTGATGTTTCGCATCGAGTAAACTCGCGCTCAGCGAGTTGGAGCGAGCTCCACTCTGCTCTCGCTTACTCGTTTACTTCCAAGGATTCTCGAAAGCTACAGGACCATTCTCCAGCTTCTGGCATACGAGTTCGATGTCCTCGTAGTGCTCTTCACCGTCTGCCCAATACTCCTTGTATTTCACGCAGTAGCAACCTGTGCCCTTCAGCTGTTTCATGTCCTTGCCGTCAACCGTGCTCTGGAACTTGAGAGTGAAGTCGCGCGGATCTGTCGGAGCCAGCATCCAAGCGAGCAGCTCGGCGTTGCCGTCATTCAGGGCCTTCACGCGGATGTTGACGCGTCCGCCACGGGGGATACCTGAAATCTGTCCTTCACGATCAGTTGCCTGATTGAACTTGTAATCTACTAAGATTACCTCACGTGCCTTGAAATCTTTCACCTCGAGGGTTACTGGTGTTACATTCTCTGCCATATCTTGTTTCCTTTCTTTACTTTAATTGTTAAACTTGACTTTTTTACCTTTATTAAGCCCACTCGTTCTCGAACTTGATAGAGCCAACCTCAATCTGCTTGCAGGTGATGACGATCTCCTCAAAGTGGCCTGCCTTGTCTTCCCACTTCTCTTCGAAGTCAACGCAGTAGCCGTTGGTGAACTTAATAGTCTTCATAGCCTTGCCGGTTTTCGTCTCGAGGAACTCGATGCTACCGTTCTTCGGCAGGTTGCGTTCTGTCATCCAAGCCAGCAGGTCTGGGGTGCCGTCGTTCAGGGCCTTCACACGGACAATAATCTTACCACCACGGGGGATACCACTCATCTGTCCCTCTACGTCAGTCTCCTGCTCAAACTCGTAGTATACCATCATTACCTCACGGTCCTTATAACCGTCAATCTTCATTGTTACTGGTGTCTTTGCCATAATTCTTTTCCTTTCTTTATTTAATTGTTAATACCTTTTTTGAAATATTCTCTGATGTCGCTCAGAACCCTTTTTGTCTGATTGACGATGCAAAGATAAGATGGATTTCTTCCCCTTCCAACTTTTTTTGAGAAAAACATTTCAGATAGTAGCGACACTTAAACCATATTGCGACAAAACAGGGACAACGCCTTGAAATCCGTCGCAAAAGCAACGGAAAACTGAAGAGAAATCATCATTATTTGGCTTTTCGGCTGCAGTTTCTGACAAGTTGTTTGGATAATCAGAAGATTTCTACTATATTTGCAGCAGAAAACCCAAAACCTGCTATATGAAAGAACTGTATTTTGCGGCAAAGAACCGCTACGACAACGGAATGGAATTTGAGCGTTGTGGGCGCTCTGGTGTATTATTGCCTAAGGTTAGCCTTGGCTTCTGGCATAACTTTGGAAGTGTTGATCCCTACGAGCGCAGCCGTGAGATTACCCACTATGCCTTCGACCACGGCATCACCCATTTCGACTTGGCGAACAACTACGGTCCCGTCTATGGTTCTGCTGAAGAGACGATGGGACGACTCATGGACGAGGACTTCCGCCCCTACCGCGACGAACTATTCATTTCCTCCAAAGCAGGTTATGACATGTGGCCAGGCCCTTACGGTAACTGGGGTAGCCGCAAGTATCTGATGGCATCGCTCGATCAGAGTCTGAAGCGCATGAAGATAGACTATGTAGACCTCTTCTATAGCCACCGCTACGATCCTGAGACCCCACTAGAGGAAACGCTTCAGGCGCTGGTCGATATCGTCCGTCAGGGTAAGGCACTCTATGTGGGTATCTCCAACTGGCCACTCGAACCCTTGAAGTTCGGTTATGACTACCTGAAAGCTCACGACGTGCCCCTACTCATCTATCAGGGACGCCTGAACATGCTCGACCGCAAACCGCAAGAGACGGGTATCACTGACTTCTGCGCTGAAAAGGGCATCGGCTTCATCGCCTTCTCACCCTTGGCACAGGGTCTGCTGACAGACCGCTATCTCAATGGTATCCCTACCGACAGCCGCATGGCCAAGGAGAAATTCCTGAAGAGTTCAATGCTCACGCCAGAACTGCTGGCCAAGCTGAAACACTACAACGAAGTGGCCCAGAGCCGTAACGAAACACTGGCAGAGATGGCCCTCGCTTGGATCCTACATCAGAAAGCCGTCACCTCCGTCCTCATCGGTGCCAGCTCTACCTCTCAGCTTGAAAAGAACCTGAAGTGCGTCACTGCTGCCCCCTTCGACGAGGCACTATAAGATAACTATCAATAACATATTATTAAAGATACTATCCATGAAATTTATGAAATATCTGCTGGCAACAGCCATGTGCTTGCTGGTATCGACAGCATGCAGCAACAACAAGAAGAGTGGTAATAGTGAAAACGAATCAACAGAAGCTGAAGTTCAGGCAGAGCCCGCAAAGAGCGGAGGAAAGACGCTGATTGTCTATTTCTCGCATGCCGGTGACAACTACGCCGTCGGCAATATCAAGGTTGGCAACACGAAGATTGTGGCAGACTATATAGCAGAACTCATAGGTGCAGACCAATTTGAGATAAAGACAGACAAGTACGACGGGATGGCCTACAAGCCCCTCTGTGACCTTGCCAAAAAAGAACAAGAGAATGGCGAGATGCCACCTTACGAAGGTGATATCGATGTATCACAATATGAGACCATCTTCATCGGCGGTCCCGTATGGTGGGGCACCTATCCACAGGTGATGTTCACCTTCCTGAAGAAACATGACTTGTCACTCAAGATCCTCATACCCTTTACCACTCACGAAGGCTCTGGCTTGGGCAATTGCTTGCAGGATCTCACCAAACTTTACCCAAGAGCCACCGTCAGACAAGGTCTTGCCATCTATGGTCACGATGCCAAAACCAGCAAAGACCACGTAGAGCTGTTTCTTAAGAAACAGGGCTACCTGAAATAGTTGCTGCTCGGATAAAAAGTCTCCGATTATAGTCGGATGCCGATAGAGGCATTAACGAACCAGTCGTTCAGATAGCCGTTGGTGCTGTTGTGATGGTAACGAATATTGTTGAACTGGCCATAAACATTGAAGAAATAACGCCCAACGTTATAAGTCAGCGACATGCGAGTATCGAAGCCGATGCTGATACCACTGTTGAAGGACTGATCACCCATTGGGGTGACACGCAGGCTACCATAGAACCACTTATCCCACTCTTCATTGCTCACATCCGGATCCCAGAAGTAGGGGGCTTCCATCAACTCCTCTACGTTGGTGGTAAATCCATAGGCTTTGAGCTTGTTGACAAAAGTTAGCATAGGCATAGCCATCACATTGACGAGCAATCCGCGTACGGGCACCCAGTTGTAGGCATAACCCACGCCCACACTGCCCTGCCACAATTTCACTCTCCCCAGTCCGTCCATCATATAGATGATGTCGCCATTCAAGTCAGAGGCATAGTCGATATGAGTATAGTTGTACATCAGTCCAGCCATCAGCGACCCTGCCGAACGTTTTTGGATGACTGATTGGTCGTAGGCAGCGGCATAAGAGAACTTCTTACCGTTGAAGAGATAGTATCCATCGGCTATGACCGTATTCACATGGATGGGGTCGGTCAACTGAACTTCGTTCCATGTATCCTTGTTTTCTTCAGCAATAAGGTCGCTGTTGAAATTCAGGTTCGGGTTGCGGTTCTCAAATGAGTGGATGCGCACGTTGATACCGAAGGCTCCTCCTGTGGCACCGAAGGTCAGATAACTACCCTTGTCACCACCGACGTTCACCGTGTAGCCAAAGCCATAGCCTCGATATCCAGCCCACAGACCTATATACTGCGCAGGCGTCGTCTTCAAATGCGGATTGGCACTATATTCTTTACCAAACATATTTCCCTGAGTATTCATGCTTACGATCGTCTGGCTCACGCTGCTTCTCACGATGAGCTGCCAAGGCTTCTCTGGCGCATCTATATAACGGCGGTCAACACCTTTCACCGACATAGAGTCGATCATGGTGCCCACCTTCTTGACAAGTGAGAATAAACCGCCTTGGGCCATTAATGGCTCACAGACACTAAGGCCCAAGGCAAGTATAAGATATTTCAAAAATTTCATAGGGCGCATATATAAGCACTCTTTCCGAGATTGACTATTTCAGATCCGGCAACTCCAACCACCTGACATAGCAGAAGTCCTGACGGTGAGGCAGGTTCTTGTTCTTCGGATACATACGCACAGCACTCCTGTAGTTTCCTGACTGCTGAGGAGCCAGCTCTGCCTCGAAGGTGTAGTTGTTACCATCGCGGCCCGTCAACTTCAGCGGCTCGACGTGGAAGATGCGCTCCTCGCCGTTCTTGTCGGTATAGATATCGACCTTCTCCAAACCGACAGCATCTTCGAGACCCTGCTCGTTGATAACGTACTGCAGGTGATACTTCTGGCCTGTCTCAGCACCAGTTGCAGGGAAGTCCCAGCTACAACTGACCATGCTGATGGCATCCCAACGCTCGGCCACTACTTCCTTCCATTGGGCAATATCCTTAGCCAGCTTGTAGTTGTCCTTGGCAATCTCCTTGAAGCGCTTAGCCTCTTTGTTGTAGAACTTCTCATAATAGTCGTCAAGCTGACGCTTCATCGTATAATGAGGAGCGATTTGGGCGATAGAGTTCCTAACGACCTTGAGCCAGCCCTTTGAGATGCCATTCTTATCCTTATTATAATAAAGAGGTATAATCTCGTTCTCGAGCAGACCATAGATGGTAGCGGCATCGAGACGGTCCTGATACTCCTGATTCTGGTAGGTGCGTTTCTCAGTAAGTGCCCATCCAGCACCCTCACGATAACCCTCCAGCCACCAGCCATCCTTTACAGAGAGGTTGACGACACCGTTCATCTCTGCCTTTTCGCCAGAGGTACCGGAAGCCTCCATAGGACGTGTTGGGGTGTTCATCCAGATGTCAACACCTGAGACAAGACGACGGGCCAGCAGGAAATCGTAGTCCTCAACAAAGACCACTTTACCCTGGAACTCATCAAGTTGTGAGATCTCGAAGATTCGCTTGATGAGTCCCTGACCTGCACCATCGGCAGGATGGGCCTTACCTGCAAAGAGGAAGATGACAGGACGCTCCGGATTGTTCACTATCTGGCTCAGACGGTTCAGGTCGGTGAAGAGCAGATGGGCTCGCTTGTAGGTAGCAAAGCGGCGGCAGAAGCCAATGATCAGTGCATTCGGGTTGAAGTGCTGAGCCAACTTCGTGATACGTGAGGGATCGTTCTGTCTCTTCAGCCACGTTGCAGAGAATTGCTTCTCTAAATAGAAGGTCAAGTTCTTCTTCATGAGCAGACGAGTCTTCCACAACTCGTCATCGGGACAGTTGTAGATGCCCTGCCATCTGGCCTCATTCGACTGATCGGACATGAAGGCGGGATCCAAGTATTTCTCGTAGATGTTCGTCAACCAACCAGTAGCCACCCAAGTAGGCAGGTGGACACCATTGGTGACGTAGCCCACATGGTTCTCCTCAGGATAGTAACCCTTCCAGATGGGGGCAAACATCTTCTGAGACACCCAGCCATGAAGCATAGATACGCCATTGACCTCCTGGCAGGTATTGCAAGCAAAGGTGGACATGCAGAAACGCTCACCATGATCATCGGGGTTGGTACGGCCCATGCCGATGAACTCATCCCATGTGATACCAAGCTTTGCAAACAGTATAAAGAGAAGAAGCACGTACTAGTTCGAGAGCCTGATTAAACGTCAGGCCTTCAGAGATGTAGTCGCACAAGCGCTGCAGGTTACAGAGAGCCGCGTGGCCTTCGTTACAGTGGTAGATATCCTTCTTGATTCCCAACTTCTTCAGCAGCAGCATACCACCGATACCGAGCAGGATCTCTTGCTTCAGACGGTTCTCCCAGTCACCACCATAAAGGCTGTGGGTGATGGGCTTGTCGAAGTCGGAGTTCAATTCATTGTCTGTGTCGAGCAGATAGAGCTTCACGCGACCTACGTTTACGCGCCATACATAAGCATGCACCTCAATGTTGTTGTAGGGCACGTCAATCACCAACGGGTTGCCATCACTGTCAAGCTGGCGCTCGATAGGCAGGCTGTTGAAATTCTGTGCCTCGTAGTTGGCAATCTGCTGTCCGTCCATCGAGAGACTCTGTGTGAAGTAGCCGAAACGATAGAGAAAACCGACGGCACACATATCGACGTTTGAGTCAGAAGCCTCCTTCACGTAGTCTCCGGCTAGCATGCCTAGACCGCCAGAATAGATCTTCAATGCTGAGTGGATACCATACTCCATACAGAAATAGGCCACTGACGGACGACTGGTATCTGGCTCCACGTCCATATACTTGCGGAACTTGGCATAGACATCCTTGATGCGTTTCATGAGAGCCTTATCCTTCAAGATCTCTTCCTTGCGATCAAAGGTGAGGCGCTCGAGCAACATGACGGGATTGTGCCGCGTCTCATGATAGATATCTACGTCGAGTTCACGGAACAGATCGCGCGCCTCGTGATTCCACACCCACCACATGTTATGGGCAATCTCATTCAAACATTTCAGTTCTTCAGGCAATGTAGCCTTTACAGTCAAAGTCCTCCACTGGGGAGCATTGGCATAGTCTGCTTTAATCTTCATAATCTTACTGGTTTTTAAGTGTTGTTACTATATTATTTTCTCGACAGTCAAAACATTTCTATTATCAACATAAGCATAGCGTACATCATCCATCATACGGAGGATAAGATAGACACCAAGGCCTCCAACGGGACGCTGTTTCCATGGAAGCGTGATGTCTGGTTTCTTCTGCTCCAAGGGATTGAAAGGTATGCCCCCATCTTCGAAACGGATGACGACGCGATTATCGGGGTGACCGCTACTTACTGCAACTTTCTGGATATCCACATCCAGATAACCCTCTGTTCCTTCGGGATAGGCATATGATGTCACATTCATAACGATTTCCTCACAAACCAACCGGAGCGTCAGGACCACCTTCAAACGGCAAGAAGAGACCTCTGGCGTGTTCAGGATAGCACGGAGTATCGTGCGAACCTGTCCTTTGATGGGTTGGAAATGCAGTATGCTCATAATCAATCTCCTCGTCATTATGGGTTTAAGTCACCATTAGTGTCAGATACACAGACAACTCTACCATCAGGCAAACAGCTCCACAGCAATCGCCTGTATAGCCATGAAGTCTTCGCCAGATAAGCAGATAAAGGAAATACATCACGAGGGCAGGAATAAAGATCAGTGTCTCCCAAGCAATGCCCATATACCAGACGAGCAAGCCTATCGGCAATAAGCCCTGCACCGCCAGACTGATACCGCTTACCAATGTTATCTTCCGATAAATGACTTTGGCTTTTGCTTCCTCCTCCCGTCGGGCATAAGGCATCATCGACACTAACTGGGCCGTAAGCATCTTCGCATAGGGATCAGCAGCCAGGATTGCCAAAGCAGCCATTTCCGGCGACATGGAACTCAGGCAGAAAAACAGCAATAGTAGGTAGAGTACCAGCCCTATTACCCCGTATGTACCGATATGCGAATCTTTCATAATATCGAGAATACGCTGGCGGTTGTTGCCGCCTCCGCCAAAGCCATCGAGGAAATCGGCCAGCCCATCTTCATGGAGTGCTCCCGTCAATAACAGCCTCATCACGATAGCCACTAGAACAGCGACTTGATATGGCAAGACCATTGACGCACCATAAAGTGTGGCTGCCATCACACCGCCAGTGAGCCATCCTACCAACGGCCAATGCTCTACCACCGTCTCATAGCATGCTTTCGGCGGTTGGTAGAGTCGCCAGAACGGCAGACGGGTAAAGAATATCAGTGCTGCCCAGATGCGGTCGTAGAAATGAGTTTGGCCAATACTTACTTCCATATCACTACGTATTTGTCGATTTCCAAGCCTTATATTGACGAATTGCCTCTATCAGCAGATCATTCTCCTCTGGTCTCCTGGCTGTTACACGGAAGCAATGGTTATCAAGTCCCCTGAAGTTAGAGGCATCCCGAATCAAGATACCATAGTTGTCTATCAACCATTTCTTCAACTCGGTCGTATCACCGAAATCCATATTCGCCAACATGAAGTTTGTGGCTGTGTCCATCACCATTAATCCTTCAATCTCCGACAACTGATGATACAGCCGCTGAGCTTCCATAAGGTATTCCTTCAAGTCGGGAATCATCCGAGGGTCGTTTCTCAAAAGATACTTACCGGCCTCTATGGCCAGTGAGTTAACTGTCCAAGGCTGTCGGATACGTCGCAGACGCTCGATAATAATAGGAGAACTGAACATATACCCTAAACGCAGTCCTGGGATACAGTATTTTTTCGACAGAGAATGAATAAGCATCACATTGTAGCAATCAGTCATCTCTTTTGGTTCCAGCATAGGCTGGAGCGTATAGTCGGCATACGACTGATCAATAACATATAAATAGCGTGGATTCTGGCGGATAATTCGATTGACCAACGGTTTCAGGAGCACATTGCCCGTCGGATTATTAGGATTGCAAATCCAATAAAGACGATCTTCTGGCAATATGTTCAGCTCATCAGCATTATCATAGGATATCAGATGGTTATAAGCCTTGCAAGCATCTGCATACTCACTGAATGTAGGCTGGGGAATCACCGATGCCCATCCCTTGTAGAGTTGTGCTATCAAATAGATAGCTTCATTGGCACCGTTGGTAATAAGTACGGTATTTTCAGGCACGCCCAGTCGTTCTGCCAACAATTGCTCCAGTTCATGTGGCTGAGGTTCCGGATAATGACTGACCACGTCGAAATGCTGCATAACATAGTCACGCAACTTAGTGAGATCAGCCCCGTAATACACATTGGAACTGAAGTTCAGCTTAATCTTATCGCCATAACGAAAGGCGTCGTCGCCGTGCCCGTATAACATGGTTCTATTAATATTTAGTTATTCCGTAGAATTTTGATGGCAAGTGTCTCTGGGTCGAATGCAATATCTTCCCGCTCGATAAAACTCCCAAGAATCCCCTGTTGCGCCAACTCTTTGGGAGAGCCGATGCTGACGCCCGTTTCACGGGTCATCAACCAGATGGTATCGGCCAGCTGAAGAGCCAACTCTACATCATGCGTAGAAAGGAATATGGTCTTTTCCGCCTTACGACTGATACGACGGAGGAGCTGTAAGACCTCCACTTTACTTGGATAATCGAGAAAGGCCGTTGGCTCATCAAGGTAGATGACAGGCGTTTGCTGAGCCAACGCCTTGGCAATCATCACTTTCTGGCGCTCTCCGTCGCTCAACGTATGAATCATCCGGCCGCATAGCGCCTCTATACCCACAAGAGCTAACGACTCATCCACAACCCGTAAATCCTCCTTTGAGTATGTACCCCAAAAGCCTGTAAAAGGTGAGCGCCCCAGACATACCAATTCGCGCACAGTCATATTCCGCACATCTGGCTTTTCTGTCAGCACTACGCCTATCAGCCGACTTAGTTCCTTATCGGAAAAATCAGACAAGCTACGCCCTTCGATAAACACCTCTCCATCCACTTTAGGTTGAAAAGCAGCAAGCGTACGCAGTAGCGTGGATTTCCCAACACCATTAGCTCCTAACAAGCATGTCAGTTCACCACTCCGAATGGCACCATTGATAGGTCCAGCCACCAGCCTGATACCCCGCTTTGTGTGATAGCCGATGTTAAGCCCTTTGAGTTGTATCGTCTCTTCACCTATCTTCATGCTGCAAAGATACAAAAATATGTTCAGAATCCCAAAATTATCTTAGTATTTTATATAGCCGATCTGCTTTCTTCTCTAGTTTACCCATAGAAACAAGTTCATCCATGAAGTACGAAGCCCCATAATGATTTGCAGCAGAGAGAAGATAAACTTCACCTTCAGGGAAATCTTGTAGAACACCGTCAATATAGGAGACAATCTGTTTACTTTCTGTTATCGCATCAGGCATAACAATACGCCAAAAGTGCAAATCACGTTGTTGGTTGGATATCGTATATCGATAAGTTTCTGGCATATTCTCCAAGAGCTTGAACCGATTCTCTTCTGTCATGAGTTCAAAAGAAATGGGAGCAGAGGCTCCGTACTCCAAAATTAAAATATTGGAAGTGGGCACTTTGTCAATGACCGTCTTCTGTTGCTTGCGCCAATCACCCAACAACTCCTTGATTTCACGAATATACCAAGGATAGAACAGATGGCCTGTCAAAAGCATATTCTCATCATTAGTACACAACTGAAAGCCAGCTCCCACGCCCACAGAATAGCCAGTGTTGCCACGCTCCGTCTCGTATAATGGCATAAGAACACCCACCTTGCTCAATGGATTCTTATAAAGCCAAGGCATACTCAAATTCCACTTACGCACAGAAACCGTCATAAAGAGCACGATGGCTACCGCGGTGCCCCATTTCAAAGCAACATGTCTGCGCAACTGGCAACAAATCCACTCAAGCGCACGAGTACCAGCAATTATGGCAAAAGGGGCATTATATAGGAAATGCTTTGAGGCATTACCAAAAGAAGCAAAAACATAATGGATAATCAGAATAGGCAACAATACAACAAATAGTTCCTTCCACCTTTTTTTGGCAATAATCACACCAACACCAATAGGCAATAGCACAAAATAAGCCACAGAATAAAAGCCAACAACAGCTAATATCCTTGATGCCGGTGGAATCATCGGACCATTTCTCTGATACTCTTCATATGTTCCGAATATATCCGTTTTTAATATCCAATATAAGAACCCAGTCACTACAAGCACTATCAAGCCATAAACTGTCGCCAAATTAAACATTCGCCTTAGAGATTTCCCCTGATAGACAAGTAGGGGTATTACCGCTGGAAATACGGTAACTATATCAAGGCGGAAAAGAACAGAAATAATCAATAAGAAGCTCGAAAGCAAGTAGTTTTCGCGAGTTATGAAAATCAACGCCCAAACAAAACATGCTGCAGCAGGAATTGCCGTGTTAGGATACATGGCAATGGCGTACATCTCTGGGAGCAATATGGCAGCCAACAGAATCATGCTACTCGAAGCATGGGTGATATGACGAGCAAACGATATACTGCCAATTAAAAAAAACAATGCTGCAACTGCGGTCAGGAAACAATATATCTGCTCACACGTGAGGAAAGGAAGTAAATGTTTTAAAGCAACTACTATAAAAGTTGTCAGCGGCTGCATCCTATAAGCATAAGAGTAAACTGGCGGAATTGACCACCCTTCTCGATACATGATATCACATCCAAGTATAATTTCCTGTCCATCTGTCTCATAGCAGCGAAGGGGAAATATGCCAATACACATCCATAGGATGAATAATGTTAATATCACAAGAAAACTATTCTTGTTGATAAACTTCTTAAACCCAGGAATAATGTTACTCATATTTTTTGTCACTTGTTTATAAACCTCATCAGAAGCCTAGGACACCTATCTTCATGCTGCAAAGATAATACTTTTTATGGAATAATCATCATTTTACTTGGTTTTTCTTTAGCCAATGCCGAACAAATGAGATAAAAGAATCTTTACGCCAATTACCAACAGAATAACACCTCCCAGAAGTTCTGGCTTCAGGCGACGTTCAATACGTCTGCCAAAACGCACCCCAAGCATATAACCTATCACACTGAATGTAAACGACACAACACCTATAACAATCAAAGGCCATAACAGACTGTTCAAGGAATGATAGCCAATACAAGCAAAGGAAATGCCAACTGCCAGCGCATCGATACTCGTGGCAATAGCTAACAGCAGCTGTGTTACCAAACGCTGTGGATTAAATGTGTGTTCGCTCTCTTCCTCAAACGCCTCCTTAATCATTTTGCCTCCTATAAAGCTCAGCAATCCAAAGGCAATCCAATGATCTATTGATTCCAACGCCTCACTGAAATGATTCGTGGCCATCCAGCCTATCAACGGCATCAGCGCCTGAAAGGCACCAAAGAACACTGCAAGCCTCAGCACCAGTCCCAACATAAAGCGACGCACAATGACACCACTCACAATAGAAACTGTAAAACAGTCCATTGCCAGAGCTACAGCCAATAACCAAATATCAAGTGAGTTCATAATATAGTATCTATTTGTCTCTTTTCAACACTTTGTGGGGCAAAGGTACAAAATAATCGAGAATATATCACCAAGAAACCAGATAATTTTGTACCTTTGCATTCAGATTTAAACGAACAATAACCCAAAAACCATCTTTATGAAGAAACTTTTTTTCTTTGCATTACTCATGGCCGGTGTTCAGACTGCATCGGCAGAACAAGTTGTTGTCCAGACTAAGAACACCACGATGGTTCTGAATGTGGACGAAGGTAAACAGCCCCAGTATGTATATTTCGGTGCTAAGCTCAGCGATAGCGACCTGCAACACATGCAGCGCACCCACGGCGGACGCATGGACGCCTATCCCGCCTACGGCATGAACTGTCCTGCAGAAGCTGCCTTAGCCATGACTCATGCCGACGGCAATCTCTCGACAGCACTTATTGCTACAGGCGATGTTGAACAGGAGGGGGCCATCACGCGTATCCGCATGAAAGACCCCGTCTATCCAATTACGGTAGATCTCT
Organism: uncultured Prevotella sp.; assembly: GCA_900315525.1. Taxonomy (GTDB): domain Bacteria; phylum Bacteroidota; class Bacteroidia; order Bacteroidales; family Bacteroidaceae; genus Prevotella. Next base: position 226,488 of record OMZO01000001.1, read on the forward strand.
GTTATATGGCTCGTCCAGAAGTAGATATGATTGAGACTTGGACGGAAATCAAGAACGGTGAGGCCAAGACCGTTACGCTGACTCAATTTGCCTCTATCTGTCTGCCCATCCGCCGCGGTAACGTATGGCTCAGCCATTTTTACGGGTCGTGGGGCAACGAGGCACGTCTCTGCGAGGAGCCTGTCACACCTGGTGAGAAGATCATCAAGAACAAGGACGGCGTGCGCAATTCTCATACCGACCATGCTGAAGTGATGTTCTCACTCAACGGCAAAGGACAGGAGAATCAAGGCGATGTCATCGGCGCAGCACTCTGCTACAGCGGCAACTTCCAACTGAAGGTGGAGACCGATGACTCCGACTACCACTATTTCTATGCGGGCATCAATCCTGACAACTCCGAGTACCACCTGAAGAAAGGTGAGACCTTCATTACCCCGAAGGTAGCTCTGAGCTTCTCACAGTGCGGACTCTCCGGCGTATCCCGTAACTTCCACAAGTGGGGCCGCAAATACATGCTGGCTCATGGCGACAAGGAGCGCAAGATCCTGCTCAACTCCTGGGAGGGCGTCTATTTCGACATCAACCAGAAAGGCATGGACCAAATGATGGGCGACATCGCCTCGATGGGTGGTGAGCTCTTCGTAATGGATGATGGCTGGTTCGGCGTGAAGTATCCTCGTAAGACAGACAACTGCGCCCTTGGCGACTGGGTAGTTGATACAAACAAGCTGCCAGAGGGCATTGAGGGATTGCTCCGCGATGCCAAGAAGCACGGCATCAAGTTCGGCATCTGGATCGAGCCTGAGATGTCAAACACAGTCTCTGAACTCTATGAGAAGCATCCCGACTGGATCATCAAGGCCCCCAAACGTGATGCTGTCCTTGGACGTGGCGGCACGCAGGTGGTGCTCGATATGGCTAATCCCAAGGTGCAGGACTTCGTTTTCTCCATCGTCGATAACCTGATGACTAAGTATCCTGAGATCGACTATATCAAATGGGATGCCAATATGGCCATCATGAATCACGGTTCACAGTATCTGAATATGGCAGACCAGAGCCACCTGAACATTGAGTATCATCGCGGTTTCCAGAAGACCTGCGAGCGCATTCGTGCCAAGTATCCCGACCTGACCATCCAGGCCTGCGCCAGCGGTGGCGGACGAGCCAACTGGGGCGTGCTACCCTACTTCGACGAATTCTGGGTATCCGACAATACCGATGCCCTTCAGCGCATCTACATGCAGTGGGGCACCAGCTACTTCTTCCCTGCTATTGCACAAGCCAGCCATATCTCAGCAACGCCTAACCATACCGTCTTCCGCACCACAGCCATGAAATATCGTATCGATGTAGCGATGAGCGGACGTCTGGGTATGGAGATTCAGCCCAAGAATATGAGCGACGATGAGAAAGCCCTCTGTCGTCAGGCTATCAAGGAGTATAAGGAGATTCGTCCTATCGTGCAGTTCGGTGATATCTACCGTCTTGTCTCTCCATACGATAAGCTGGGACTGGCCTCAATGATGTATGTCAATGAGACAAAGTCGAAGAGCGTCTTCTTCTGGTGGAAGACCGAGTCGTTCCAGAACGAGCATCTGCCCCTGGTGAAGATGGCAGGCCTCGATGCTAACAAGATGTATAAGGTACACGAGCTGAACCGCATCGACAAGAACCCGATGGACGTTGAGGGCAAGACTTTCAGCGGTGCCTATCTAATGAATCACGGACTCGAGATGCCTTATCGCAATGAACCCGCAGAATGGTCGAAGAAGAACGACTGGAGCAGCCGCGTACTCCTGCTCGAAGCAGAATAACTGACTACTAATTAGGATAGCCCCTTGCAAGATTAATTTCTCGCAAGGGGCTGTTTCTTCTATGTTGCAAACCAAATAATTGGTCCATAATTTAGCATTGTTTAATCGTTAAACTGCAGTTTTTACTATATTTTACATTATAACTGACAATAG
>OMZO01000031.1 GCA_900315525.1 uncultured Prevotella sp.
TTATTCTCCCAGCACTTCGTTGAGCTTATCTATCAAGTTTTCAAGTTCGATATTGCTTGCGACAATCTTTCCCTTAGGATTCACCAGCAGATTGGTTGGAATGCCAAACACCTTATAGGTCTCCACAGCCTTTGAATCCCAGCCTTTCAGATCGGAGAGGTGATGCCACGACAATTTCATTTTCTTGACAGCTTTCTGCCAGGCCTCCACTTCATCATCGAGCGAGATGCCGACAACATCAAAGCCATTGTTATGGAATGCCTCGTATATCTTCACCAAATCAGGCAACTCCTCACGACAGGGACCGCACCAGGAAGCCCAGAAATCTATCAGGACCCACTTCCCTTTGCCAACATACTCACTCAGCCGATGCGTCTGGCCATTGAAATCCTTCAACTGCAAATCGGTGTACTGTCTGCCAACGAAGACCTGCATAGGATCCTCATCATCTTCTACATTGGCACCTGTACTGGCCATTACCGGACAAGCGAATACCCATGCCAGCGCCATCAAACACAAAATAAACTGCTTTTTCATCTCTATCGTAATCATTAAATATTTCGATGGCAAAGATACGAAGATTTTCGGAATGAACAAAAAGATTCCAGAGAATTTTGCAGTCTCGCTTTTTCTTCATACCTTTGCAGGAAAAAAGAATGGAGCATCAGGACATATACTCTGCAGCGCAACTGTCGGCGTTTATCCAGCAAGTGGGATTTCTGCCTCTGCTGGATAGCGGCATCCATGGTTTTTCGGCAGAAGACGTGGTGACAGACGACTGCCGTTATGTGGTATTCCCTGATGGTGGCTGGGATTGGCCGATGTGGAAGTGGAAGGGGCAGATCGTGACTGAAGGCAACTGTGTCTATGGCAAGTTCTTTGCAGGGAAGGCAGGCTACATCAGCCGTGAGTGGTGGCCCGATTTCTTCAACTACCGTCGCAGTAAACACCCTGTGCCCGAGGAAGGCAGTATCGAAGACACCATCCTGCTGACACTACGCGAACAAGGTAGCCTCATCACACGACAACTACGTGCAGCCTGTGGATTTACGGGTCCCAAGATGCGCAGCAAATTCGACGGCTACGTCACCCGCCTGCAGATGGGCTGCTATATTGTAACAGAGGACTTTGTGTATCCCACCGACAAGCACGGCAAGGAATACGGCTGGGGCTGGTCGTTGTTAAACACTCCCGAGCAATTGCTGGGTAGGGAGGCCTGCCGCTGCGAACGTACACCCGAAGCGTCGTACGACCGGATGGCAAAGCACCTGAGAACCATCCTGCCTGAAGCCAATGATACCCAAATCGCGAAACTACTGAAATAAATATATGGACATTACCGAAAGATTTCTGAACTACACCAAATTCGACACGCAGTCAGCAGAGGACAGCGACACCGTGCCTAGTACCCCCAAACAGGTTATCTTTGCAGAATACCTGAAGAAAGAGCTCGAAAGCGAGGGATTCAGCGATGTAGAAATGGACGACAAGGCCTACATCTATGCCACCCTAAAAGCAAATATCAAAGGAAAGATACCTACCATAGGTTTTATTTCACACTATGACACCAGTCCTGACTGCTCTGGTGCCAATATACAGGCGCACATCGTCAAGAACTACGATGGTAGCGACATTCTTCTTTCTGAAGGCATCATCAGCAGTCCAAAGAAATTTCCAGAACTGCTCCAGCACATCGGTGAAGACTTGATTGTGACTGACGGGCACACACTGCTCGGTGCTGACGACAAGGCCGGCATAGCAGAGATTGTACAGGCGATGTGCTGGCTACGCGACCATCCTGAGGTAAAGCATGGCGACATCCGTATCGCCTTTAATCCTGACGAAGAGATTGGTATGGGAGCCCATCATTTCAATGTGGAGAAGTTCGGCTGTGAATGGGCTTACACGATGGATGGTGGAGATGTTGGTGAATTGGAATTCGAGAACTTCAATGCTGCAAGTGCAAAGATATACATGAAAGGCATGAGTGTACATCCAGGCTATGCCAAGGGAAAAATGGTCAATGCCAACATGCTGGCAACAGAGTTCGCACAGATGCTACCTGCAGACGAACGTCCAGAGACCACTGAGGGTTATCAAGGATTCTTCCATCTGCTGGGCATTGAAAGCAACGTGGAGTCGGCAAAGTTAAGTTATATCATACGTGACCATGACCGCAGCAAGTTTGAAGACCGCAAGCGGCTGATTCAGAAATGCGTCATGCAGATGAATGAGCAATACGGTGAAGGTACAGTAAGAGCAGAGGTGAAGGATCAATACTATAACATGAAGGAAAAGATTGATCCGCAGATGCACGTGATAGACCTTGTGTTGCACGCGATGCAGGATTGCGGTGTGGCTCCCAAGGTAAAGCCCATCCGTGGCGGAACCGACGGTGCGCAACTGTCCTTCAAGGGTCTCCCCTGCCCTAACATCTTTGCAGGTGGTGTCAACTTCCACGGCCCGTATGAGTTTGTCAGCATCCAATCGATGGAAAAGGCCATGCGCGTGATTGTCCGCATCTGTGAGTTGACAGCAGGCTTCAACGACTAATGGGCATGCAGCAAGGCGTCAAGTGATTCACGTTCACCTACCACCCATATAATATCACCTTCCTCGAACTTACGATTCGGCTTGAAGGATGACAGGTTCTGCTTGCCTTCTTCCAAGCCTATCACCATGCAGCTGTAGAAATCACGGATTCCGCTCTCTATCAAGGTCTTGCCGACAAAGGGGCTGTCATGGCCGATGATCAGCTGGCGTAGCAACATCTCACGCTGCTCGAAATTGACATCTACTCCCAGACGCTCTTTTTCCAACGCTTCACGGAAAGACGTGAACTGCTCGTCACTACCAATCACCTGAAGTTTGTCGCCAGGGAAGATGACATAGTCACCATCAGGGATGTTGATACGCCATCCACCACGCAAGATGCTACTGATATGGACACCATACTTCCTACCTAGATTCAGTTGCTTCAAAGTCTGTCCCATCCATTTCGAATCAGAGGGTACCTCAAACTCCGCTATATGGATATCACGGTCAAGCAAGCGTCCTTCGTAAAGAGGGCGTTTCTTTCCATGCACCTGCGCCTCTATGTCACGAGAGCGCAGATTCTGTACGAACAGTCTTTCAAGCGTAATACTACGATGCTTGACCCAACGCGAGAAGATGATCAAGACGATGACGACTAAAGCGATAGTTATCATCAGCGCATTAGTGAAACGGCTGAGATAATTGCAGATATAGAAGATGAAAGCAACCGCAATCACCACTCGTACAAGAATGGTAAATATCAGAGGTGGGCGGTTGCGGTTATTCTCTGCCCAAAGCGCCCTGAACTCTTCGCTACGATTCTTCTTCATCACCATTGCTCGCAAGAATGGGGCAATGACAAGAACCGTCAACACACCCGTTACGGCATTAGCATACCAATGGAGTTCCCATCCCGGCAACAATTCGCGCATAAAAGGAAGCACGAAAGTGAGCATCATCGCAATGGCAGCCGATGTAAGAATCGAATAGACCACAGTATTAATTGCCATCTGGGTGAGCAGCTTCTTCCACTTACTCTGCTCTTGCGTATGATGACTGCCAACCGCTATCTGATTCAGCGAGTTGATGAGTTTGTTGGGCAGGTGAGACTCTAAATTACTATAAGCCGGTGTGGCAAGCCGTATCATGTAAGGTGTGAGGAATGTGGTAATAACCGATACAGCCACCACCACCGGATATAGGAAATCACTGATAACGCCTAAGGACAGACCCAGCGAGGCAATGATAAACGAGAACTCACCGATCTGCGCCATTGAGAAGCCGCAACGCATAGCCGACTTCAAGGACTCTCCGCCAAGCATGAACGAGAATGTGCCGAAGACACTCTGTCCTACTAAGATGGTCAGTACCAGAAGGGCGATAGGTATAGCATACTCCACTAATATCTTGGGATCAACCAGCATACCTACCGAAACGAAGAAAATGGCTCCAAAGAGGTTCTTGACTGGTTCCACCAACTTTTCGATACGTTCCGCCTCGATGGTCTCAGCCAGAATACTGCCCATGATAAAGGCGCCAAAGGCTGAACTGAAGCCGACCTGCGTAGAAAAAACAGCCATCGCACAACATAAGCCTAAGGCTACCACCAACAATACTTCGTTGTTGATGAGATTCCGTACGGAACGGAGAAACAAAGGGATGGCAAAGATACCTACCACAAGCCATAGCACCAGGAAGAATACGATGCTCATCACAGAGTGCAACATCTGTCCGCCCTCAAGATTACCATGAGCTATGGCACTCAGCATCACCATCATCACAATGGCCAGGATATCCTCAAGGATCAGCACACTCATCACCAAGCCGGCAAACTGCTGCTGACGTAGTCCCAGATCATCGAAAGCCTTGTAGATAATCGTCGTTGATGACATAGCCAACATACCCCCAAGGAATATGCAGTCCATCTGTCCCCAGCCAAAAGCTCTTCCGACAGCCAGTCCCAGCATCGACATACAGAAAATGATGGTACAAGTAGATATAATAGGTGAAGCCCCCATCCTGAGGATTTTCTTGAAAGAGAAATCAAGTCCCAATGAGAAAAGAAGGAACATCACACCGATGTCAGCCCAGAGATGAATACTCTCCACATCCACCACAGACGCCGTATAGGGCATGTGAGGACTCACCAGGAAACCTGCAACTATATAGCCTAATACCAGAGGCTGTTTGAGTTTCTTGAAAATCAGCGTCACAATTCCAGCCATCACCAAGATGAGGGCCAGGTCTTTGATCATCGATGGTAATTCTGCCATATTGTGATAAGTTTTATGTAGCTTGACTTGATGAACAACTAATACCAGCGCACAGCATTTGAATAGCTACTGCGCTTGTCGTACTTAAGCGCGTCAGTAAGCGTCGCTGCATTACAGCGGAAAGAGAAGTTATAGCTTGTATAGGGTGCCAACACAACCGAGCAGGACATATTGAAACAGTGCAGATCACGGCTCAGTGAAGCAGTCGTCATAGATATCTTCTGGTTTTCAAAGTCGTAACCCGACGAGAAGGAGATATTCCAACCGTCACTGATACGGAGGTTACCACTGACATTGAGGTTCTGCGTAAATTTATAAGGATAACGCATCGTATCGTAGTTAAACTTCTTAACATCAGTATCTTCACTCATATTGATACCGTATCCAAGACTTATGCTCCAAGGCATCTTGAAGGCCATATAGCCATCTTCATCGGTCTCAGCCTTTGCATTGTCACCTTTCTTCGCCCCATGCTTGGCCTTCTCCATATCCTTGTCGATATTTGTTTCTACATCGTTGTCCCACTCATCATCTTCTTTCTTCTTGCCTTTGTCGCCCTTCTTTTCGACCTTTTCACCTTTTAGCCACTTGATAAGGTTACCCACCTTCTCGTTGTTCAACGTATATGAAAGGTTCTGCGACATGCCTTGGAAACGGCCGAACTTACCCTGAGCCCAATAGGTCTGATGCTCACTAACGCGTGGGGTAGCGCCAACACTATCAGCCTCATAGACATAGGATGCAAAGATTGCGCTCAAGTTCAGCGTATAGCTCTTCGAGAGTTTCAGACGCAGGCTGGTCGACAAGTCACTCAGCGGTCTGACATCTGCAGCGAAGTTGTAGCTGATACCCGCTCTGAGCTCATCAATCAATGATACCTTCTTAAAACCAGTAGAGTCGTCTTCACTCTTCAACTTCATCTCGACGTTATTACTCAGATCAAAGGTGACCACACCAGTTTTTCCAGGTCCCGGTGGTGAGAAAGCACCGCCTTGATAGGGAGAATAACGCACGAGGCTTACCTTTCCGTCAGCATCTGTCTTCTGGTAAGTTGAATAATAACCATATCTATCAGTTGAGAAGTCTGGTGCATACGTAAAACCAACAGTCGGCGTTATGACGTGACGGATAGCTTGTACCTTTTCGCCAAAGATTTTCCTGTTTGGAATCCAGAATCCATAGAGTTTGGTTGACATATTCACGCCCAGATTCCAGTTGTAGAGGTTATAGAATCCACTTACGGTATCCGCCACTTCTTTCTGACTCGCTTCATCCCACGACTTATTAACCTTACGGAAAAGTGTCTTGTCAGCGAAATTAAACTGCGGTGTCACCGTCACATAATTGAAAAGCGTGAAACTGGCCTTAATGGGTATCGTGTGCGACATACCGTTCACCCAGTCTTTGCTCAGGCTGGAGTGAAGGATTTTTTCTTCCTTTGTGTTGATTTCATTCTTGATCTGTCCATTATAGGCGATTGAGATCTTCTCGTACCACTTTGGATCGCCAGCAGCCTTTTTCTTCTTAAAAGGATAAAAAGGTGCAATCGTGATGGTCAGGTCAGGCAGCGTAAGAGCAATCATTGAATCTCGCATGTTCTGATTGAGATTAAACGTCGAAGTAAGCGACATTCCAATGCTTGAGAATGATGTTTGCCATCCTACGGATGATGTTCGGATCGACTGCGTCATCGCCTGAGGATTGTACATAGAGTTCAGATTATTGCGCTCGAAGCTTGTCGTCGCAAAGTTGACGCTGGCCGTAAGACTGCTATACGGATTGGCCTTTTGGTCCTGCCTATGGCTCCACTGCACCTTGAAACTGGTCGTCTTCGAAAAATCCGGCATGTTTTTCTCACCTCGGAGCGTATTCTGATAATTTACCAGGAACGAACCGCTATAGCGATAACGCTTTCTATAGTTTGAAGCTGCCGAGACAGCCCAGGAACCCTTGGTATAGATCTCACCCAACAGTTTCAAGTCCATCTTGTCGCTGATGGCAAAATAGTAACCACCGTCACGCAAGTAGAAGCCACGGTCTGTCTCATCACCATAAGTCGGCATGATAAAACCGCTGGAGTAGTTCTTTGTAAACGGGAAGAATCCGTAGGGAATGGCAAAAGGCAGTGGAACATCAGCCACGACGAGATAAGTTGGACCGAAGACGACATCCTTGCCTGGACGTACCTTTGCTCTCGACATCGCCAGATAGAAGTCGGGATGAGGATCGTCGCAGGTCGTATAGCGACCATGCTGGAGAAACATCTCACCATCAGCACCACGCTTCGACAGCTCACTTGTAAGGAATCCCTCATCCTGCTGGGTATACACATTACTGATCAAGCCTTTCTTCGTCTTGAAGTTAAAGGCCATTGTGTCACTCTCATACTCAGAACTTCCCATTTTGAAAACCGGAGTTCCTGTCAGCTTGTGAGTAGTAGTATCCATCTTACCCGTAGCATGTACGAGGTTACTATCCAGACTCATGTATATCTGTTCGCTGGCCAAGTCCATATTCTGGTATTTCACCGACGAATTGCCATAAAGATGAGCCAATCCGGAAGCAGCACTATAAGTCAAAGAGTCATCAGCCGAATATTCCACAGGCGAGTCGATACCGTTCTTACGACTGCGATTGATACTGTCAAGAGCCAGCGAGTCATCGACGGCCTTGTTGTGCTTATAAATAGCCAGTTCAATAGAATCCATGGTGGTCGTGTCGCGCTTCAACTTTGCAGCAGCCTCCTCTCCCAAAGCCAGCAGAGTATCGGCCACCTGTCTGTATTCGGAATCAGCCATAAGACTATCTGCCACCTTCTTGAGCGAGTCAGTCACAGCGCGAAGGGAATCAGACACCTCATCCCCTTTTGCCTTCCTTGAAAAGAAGACATACGGCACTTCGGCCATCATCATCACGATGGCAAAGAGCATTAAGATCAGGGTTGATTTCCTTTTCACGGGTGCAAAAATACAAATAAAATTTGAGTTCCGTCAAAGATTAACAGAGATTATTACAGAATTAATGATTTTATTCAAACATATCAACCCACTTTTGGAAGCGGCGGACACCATCCCACCCGAATTTCTCCAGACTTCGCATAGCGTCTACCACCGTACGTTCGCTACCTGGATGGGTCTTTGAATAAAACTTATCTGCATAGCACACAACTTGTTCCTCCAACGTTACAGGCATATAATCCTGATGCGGAAGAGGCAACTGTTGCTGTTCGATATCCTCCTTGCTGAGTCCTGTACCAGTATGGCGCTCACAGACGAGTGCATGTCTTTCCCACCCTTCCTGCCGCAGAATTTCAGCCCCAATGATACCATGACAGATATAAGGCTCAGTACCGAAACATTGGATGCCAGGAGCATTACAGCGGAAGATGCCGATGTCGTGCAGCATAGCAGCCTCTTCGAGGAAAGAAGTGTCAAGACGCAATTCTGGATGCGCCTTTGCTATCCGCAGACACCTGTCTGCCACTTGTCTGCTATGCGTTAATAATATCCGCCGGAGTTCATTCTCCGACGGATAGTACTTATCTAAAATAGCCTGATAGTCCATATTATTGCTCGCGTTCAATCCAGGCGATGGTGTCTCCCTGACGTATCTGCTGCCCGGGTTTCACACTGATATCCACAAGTTTGCCGCCCAGAGCTGCTGGAATCTCGACGATCTCGCCCCACTTGGTCTGGAGATAGCAGAATGTATCGCCTTCCTTATATTTCTGGCCGATAAACGGCTCGACACAAGGAGCGAGTACACCTTCGCCACCAAAGCCCCACAGCAACTGTCCTGCCAGCGGTGCTTTCACGGCATCGGCCTTAGCATGCTTCAGGGCGTCGATCTCCTCCTGAGAGATCTTCTGACCACCACCCAACTTGGCATCCTTTGCCTTCTGGATATCAGCCAGCAACTGCTTTTTGGCCTGACCACTCTTGAACGGGCGATACTGCTCGGGGTGCATAGCCAACTCGAAGAGCTCTTCATCATCGGGTCCATACTCCCATCCATTCTCATCCATCTCCTTGCGGAATCCGTCGAGAGCGTTCTCAAGCAACGTGTGAGGATCAGCATCAGTAAACTTAAGTCCCTTCTTCTCTGCCAGTTCGATAAGCTCAGGCGCAATCGTGCCAGGCACCTTGCCACTCTTGCCGAGGATCATACCCCAGATGGCATCGTCCATCATCACATAGCGACCCTTGCCCTGCTCCATGGTGAGGAGGTTCATCAGCGCGATGTTCTTGGTGTACTGAGAGAACGGAGTTACCAGTGGGGGATAACCCACCTTCGGCCATACGTACTCTACCTCGTTGAACAGCTTCACCAGCATATCGTCCATCGTGAGGGTGCTCTCGCCCTTCTTCTCACGCTCCTTGTTGATCATCTTCTGGATAGGACCGAGATCGGCCATCATAGAACCCATCATACCACCAGGCAGACCACTGCCAAGCAATAGTGAAGACATGTGCTTGTTAGCAGGATTAATGAAGTAGCCAAGCCAGTCATCAATAAACTCCTGAGTGAGTGTACGAGCCTGCATGTAGGCATTCATATTCAGATCGGCCACCTCGAAGCCCTCATTCTTCAGCATCGACTGAACAGAGATGATATCGGGGTGAACCTTACCCCATGACAGGGGCTCGATAGCGGTATCGATGATGTCGGCACCATTGTTACATACCTCGAGGATGCTGGCCATCGACAGACCAGGACCAGAGTGACCATGATACTGGATGATGATATCGGGATGTTTGGTCTTGATGGCCTTGGTAAGGGCACCCAGCATCGCTGGCTGTCCGATTCCTGCCATATCCTTCAAGCAGATCTCCTCGGCACCAGCAGCTATCACCTCGTCGGCAATACGTGTATAGTACTCTACGGTATGCACAGGCGATGTCGTAATACAGAGCGTTGCCTGCGGCGTCATGCCACCCTCCTTGGCCCACTTGATGCTGGGGATGATATTACGGGTATCATTGAGTCCGCAGAAGATACGGGTGATATCCACACCCTGAGCGTGCTTCACCTTATACATCAGGGCGCGCACATCGTCAGGCACTGGGTACATACGGAGGGCATTCAGACCACGATCGAGCATGTGGGTCTTGATGCCAACCTCGTTGAAGGGTTTACAGAATGCCCTTACAGCCAGATTGGGGTTCTCACCTGCCATCAGGTTGACCTGCTCAAAGGCTCCACCATTGGTTTCTACTCGGGCGAAACAGCCCATGTCGATGATGACTGGCGCAATGCGCTCTAACTGATCTTTGCGTGGCTGGAACTTACCCGAGCTCTGCCACATGTCTCGATACACGAGACTGAACTGTATTCTTTTCTTAGCCATATCTATAAGGTGATAATAACAATTATTGAAGTGCAAATATAGCAATTATTCTCCGAACAACTGCATTTTCATCTGACTTTTTTTAATTAATTATCATTTCACCTGATAGGCCAATAGTCGCTGCTCTGCCAGTTGTTCGTACTTTGTTCCAGGACGACCATAGTTGGCATAGGGATAAATACTGATGCCACCACGGGGCGTGAAAAGGCCGATGACCTCTATATATTTGGGGTCCATCAGCTTCACCAGGTCCTTCATAATCACATTCACACAGTCCTCATGGAAATCGCCATGATTACGGAAACTGAAAAGATAGAGTTTCAGGCTCTTCGACTCTACCATCCGCTCACCAGGCATATAGAGGATCTTGATCTCCGCAAAATCGGGCTGTCCGGTAATTGGACAGAGTGACGTAAACTCCGGGCAATTGAATTGCACCCAGTAATCATTCTCGGGATGTTTGTTTTGGAATGTCTCCAGCACCTCAGGCGCATAGTCAGACTTATACTCCGTCTTCTTGCCCAACGCCTGCAATCCTTCTTGCTCTCTCATATTTCCTTTACTTTAAATATATTATACGCAATATCACGGTCGAAGACATCCTCGTGGTCATGGAGCTTCGTGTATTTCACCACGCGAATGGTCACTGGCAGCACGAGGATTTCGTAGAGCGTCTTCAGGGTGACCTGGGTGATAACCAGCGACGGCATCTCCTCCCAAGGAATCACACCGCCAAGGGCAAGTGGGAAGAAGATGATGGAGTCTGTCAACTCACCGAACACGGTACTCATCACAGCACGATAGGAGAAATTCTTGCCTGCCGACGACAGTTTCATCTTACTCATCACATAGGCATTGATAAACGAGCCACAGACAAATGCCAGGAACGAGGCGCCTGCAATACGTGGTGCCAAGCCGAAAATCTGGTGGAAGCCCTCTTCTCCATGCCAGTAAGGGGCACCAGGAATCCAGTCGGCTATCGCACCAAACATCACGAACATGAAGTTCATGGCGAAACCTAACCAGATGAGCATGCGCGTGCGGCCATAGCCCCACACCTCACATACCACGTCGTTGATGATGTAACTTACCGGGAACACAATCAGACCTGCTGTCATATTGGCTGGTCCCAGTGAAATCTGCTTGGTCTCAAGCACGTTTGCCGTAATCAGGCAAACACAAAACAGTATGCCATAGAACATAAACAGCACACTGATCTTCTGATCTTTTTTCTGTTTCATAATTATCTTGTTTTGTTAAAGGGGGTCAGCCGGTGACTTTCACCGGCGTTAGCAAGTACCCCTATTCTTATTACTTATAACAAATAGAACAGCCATCCCAGATAGATAGCAAATCCTAAGAGCAATACCGCACCTTCCCTACGCGAGACATAGTATTTTGTGTATGCAAAGAGCCACAACAGCCCGATGCTGACAAGCATCATAGTCAGGTCGATGATCGTAATGCCCATAATCCGCAGCGGATGAACCGCCGCTGTTATACCAAGGATCATCAGGATATTAAACACATTAGAGCCAATGACGTTGCCGATGGCGATGGCTGAACGGCCCTTATAGGCTGCAACCACACTGGTGGCCAGTTCTGGCAGCGAAGTACCACCAGCGACGATGGTCAGACCCACCACGCTCTGTCGCACCCCGTAGCGATAAGCCACATACGAAGCGGCATCCACGAAAAGATTACTGCCCACAATCAGACAGGCCAGTCCCAGTGCGATAAACGAGAGATTGCGCCATAGATTTGAATAGTCTTTGGGCAGTTCCCTGTTATCCTCCAGTTCCTCCTCTGTGGGCATCAGTCCGTCTTTCTTGGCTGCGATGAAGGTATAGATCATGAAGCCCACGAAACCCGCCAGCAGGATGAATCCGTCACTACGGGTAATCTCGTTGCCCCAAAGGTGGGGCGACTCCATATCATCAATGCAAAGCATAAACAACAGCAAGGAGGCAACTGCGGCAAAGGGAATATCCTTTCTCACCGTCGAGCGCGACACCGTCATCGGAGCTACTACTGCAGCACATCCCACAATCAGCATCGTGTTATAGATATTCGAACCGATAACGTTTCCGACTGCCAGATCCGAAGTACCCTTGATAGCCGATACCAGACTCACAAAGAGTTCCGGTGCTGATGTACCAGCAGCCACAATGGTCAGTCCTATGATAATCTCGGGCACATGCATACCACGAGCCAGGTCGCTGGCGCCCTCTGTCAGACGGTCGGCCCCCCATAGCACAAGGGCAATGCCCACCACAATGTAAACAATGTTAAGCAGCATCTTAATTCTATTTTAGTCTTCGTCTTCGTCATCCCAGTCATCACCGAAGAAGGTGTCGAAATCCCCTTCCAGCGACGGCCCCACAAAGGCATCCATCTGGCGACGGTCCTTTTTGGTAGGGCGCCCTGTTCCTCTGGCACGGTTCACAAAACCGCTGATACGGTTCATTTCCAGCAATTCATACTGGTCAGACGTCGTCACGTTCTCATAGATCTCTGGCAACAACTTGGCCCCTACCCTTTGTTCTATCGTCTTCAGGATCTTGAAAGAATAGGTGACTGGCGGTTTCCTTACGGCCACGGTCTCGCCCGCCTTTACCATATGCGAAGGCTTCACGTTGACGCCGTTGATCGTGACACGCCCGTTCTTACAGGCGTCCGCCGCAATGGAGCGTGTTTTGAAAATGCGTGCCGCCCAGAGCCATTTGTCTATTCTTGCAACTTCAGCCATGCTCTATTTCTTACCGAGTTTGTTAAATTGGTTCATGGTCAGGTCAATACCCGCCAGGACGAAACTCTTGATGATCTCCACAGCCGTGTCGATACTCGGCTGCAGCGTCTTGAGATCCTCCTCGTCGTATTTGCCCAGCACCCAGTCCACCTGCATCCCGTGCGGGAATTCGTTACCGATGCCCATACGCAGACGGGCATAATTCTGTCCGATAAGCTGCTGGATATGTCCTAGACCGTTATGCCCGCCATTGGAGCCGCCAGCCTTCAGACGGAAGGCACCCAAAGGCAGAGCCACATCGTCGCTAATAACGAGCAGACGGCTCTGGTCGATATTCTCCTTGTTAAGCCAATACCTGACGGCATTGCCACTCAGGTTCATGAACGTTGAGGGCTTCAGCAACAGCACTTTACGACCTTTGAGCGTCGTTTCAGCCACAAAGCCGTAGCGCCGGTCTTCAAAATGAATATTGGACGCCTTCGCAAAAGCGTCCAATACCATAAAGCCTGTATTGTGGCGGGTCAGTTCGTATTCGTTACCGACATTTCCCAAGCCAACAATCAAGAATTTGTCCATGTGCCTGACAGTTCAGTGATTACTCCTCTGCAGCAGCTGCAGCAGAACGAGATGCACGTGTAGCCTTCACAGAGCATACAACCACCTGAGCGGGAGTTGCAATCTCCAGACCTTCGAAGTTCAGCTCGGCAACCTTGATGGCCTTACCCAGCTTCAGCTCGGTCACGTCGATCTCAAGGATCTCAGGAATCTGCTTATACGGAGCGGTCACATTCAGCTGACGTACAGCCTGGCTCAGACGACCACCATCGCGAACACCCTGAGCATGACCAGTCAGCTTCACGGGAATACCAATAGTGATGGGCTTTGTCTCATTCACCTCGAAGAAGTCCACATGCAGCACAGCGTCTGTTGTCGGGTGGAACTGCAGCTCCTTGATCACAGCCTTGTGTGCCTCGCCACTGATGGTCAGATTCACAACATACACGTTAGGAGAATAGATCACCTTGCGCAGCTGAGCAGCAGGAATAGCGAATGCGACTGCCTCGGGCAGACCATTCTCACCTTTCTTCTCACCATAGAGGTTACAGGGAACGAGACCCTCCTTGCGGAGCTCCTTTGCGGCTTTCTTGCCAGTAGTGGCACGCTTCTCGCCACTTACGCTAATTTCTTTCATAATTGTGTTACTCTAAATTAAGTGATTAATACTTATTGCTTAATTCGCCATCACACGAAAAATCGTAGTGCTTTGAGAAAAAGCGGTGCAAAGGTACTATTTTTTCCCTTACGAACCAAATATTTACTAAAAAAAACTCAATATTTCGCCCTTTTTCTTGCATCATACAGGAAAAAACACTACCTTTGCAACTAAATTTATAAGAATTAAGTTAGCATTTATCGTAAAACCACTAAACATCAAGTGAGATGATCAATAGGGAAATTATTAGAATCAAGATCGTTCAGTTAACCTACGCTTACTATCAAAACGGTAACAAGAACATCGACACGGCTGAAAAGGAACTATTCTTCAGTCTGTCTAAGTCATATGACCTTTATAACTATCTTCTGGCCCTGATTGTGGCCATCACCAAGGAAGCAGGACGCAGACTCGAAGTCATCCAGACGCGCGCAGCCCGTGAAGGCGAGCCCATGCCCTCACAGAAATTCATCCTCAACCGCTTTGCCCTCCAGCTCAGCGAGAACAGGATGCTACAAGAATTTCTTGCCAACCAGAAAATCTCATGGAGCGAGAATGAGGTCTTCGTAGGCCAGCTCCTGGAACAGATTGAGAGCAGTGATATATATAAGGAATATATGGAGGATAAGGCCGACAGCTACGAGGCCGACCGTGAGCTGTGGCGCAAGCTTTATAAGACCTTCATCATGAACAACAGCGACCTCGACTCTTTGCTCGAAGACCAGAGTCTCTACTGGAACGACGACAAAGACATCGTCGATACCTTCGTGATGAAGACCATCAAGCGCTTCAGCGAGCAGAACGGCGCTAAGGAAGAGCTCCTGCCCGAATGGTCGAGCGACGAAGAGAAAGACTTTGCCCGCAAGCTGTTTCGCGCTGCCATCCTCAATGCCGACCAGTACCAGCGCTACATGAGCGAGGCATCACGCAACTGGGATTTCTCGCGTCTGGCCTTCATGGACATCATCCTCATGCAGCTGGCCATCGCTGAGGTCATGACCTTCCCCAATATCCCCGTCAGCGTCTCAATCAATGAGTATGTCGAGCTCGCTAAGCTCTATTCCACCAGAAAGAGCGGCGGCTATATCAACGGCATGCTCGACGCCATTTGCCGTAACCTCATCCGTACCGGCCGTCTCACCAAGTACATGGAGCCTAAGGTTCCCAAAGAGAAAAGGGAGAGAGAGCCGAAGGACCACCACGACAAAGGCGACAAGGAGTAAACAACAAAAAAACAAATAAATCATTATGACGAATTTAGTATTAGCTGCTCAGTCAGCACAAGGAAGCGGCATGAGCATGATTATCATGATGGTAGCCATCTTCGCCATCATGTGGTTCTTTATGATCAAGCCCCAGCAGAAGAAACAGAAAGAGATCCAGAAGTTCCAGAACGAGCTCACCGAGGGTCAGCAGGTCATCACGGGTGGTGGCATCTATGGCACCGTCAAGAGCATCGATCTGACGAAGAATACCGTTGACATCAAGATTGCCCGCGACGTAGTGATCACCGTCGATAAGAGCTACGTCTTCAAGGATACCGCCAACGTGCCCATGCAGAAATGAAGCAACTTCAGCGGATCTGGCAGTTCTTCAGTAACTTTCTGTTCAGCAGAGCTAACAAGGAGTTTTTCATTTTCCTGTTCTTCCTCGCCTTGTCGGGCACCTTCTGGCTGTCACTGACACTCAACGAGACCTACGAACAGGAATTTGCCATTCCTTTCTCTGTGGCAGATATCCCTAAGAACGCCGTCCTGACCTCCGACGATGTCGATACAGTCAGGATGACCATCCGCGACAAGGGCATCGTGTTGCTCGCCTACAACTATGGCGACTATCTGAAACATGTCAAGATTCCGTTTCGGAGCTACACACGCAACAACGGTACAGGCCACGTGTCAGCACAAGAGCTTCAGAAACTCGTCTATCAGCGCATGTTGAGCAGTTCCAAGATCACGTCTATCAAACAAGACAAGCTCGAGTTCTATTATAATTACGGCACCAAGAAGCAAGTGCCTGTCAGATGGAGCGGACGCGTCATTCCCGATGAGTTGTTTTTCATCTCCCGCGTCCACTACTCGCCCGACAGCGTCACTGTCTATGCCGCAGAAGACAAACTCGACAGCATCAGCATCATCTATACCGAACCGCTCAACTATGCCAACTTCCGTGATACGCTCCGGATAGATTGCCATCTGACCAGGATGAAGGGTGTTAAGATTGTCCCTGACCATGTGAAGGTCACCTTCTTCACTGATGTGCTCACCGAAGAGCGCATCGACGGCATACCCGTTCAAGGCATCAACATGCCGGAAGGCAAGGTGCTGCGTACCTTCCCCTCGAAGGCCAGCGTCACCTTTGTCACTGGTATCAACACCTACCGCAACCTGACGCCTAGCGACTTCACGATTGTGGCCGACTATAATGAGATCAAACAGAATCCCACTGAGAAATGCCGCATCTCGTTGAAAAACGTGCCCCACGGCATCTCGCGAGCCAAGATCGAGACGCCCCTCGTCGATTACCTGATAGAGTCGGAAACAGAATGAGGATAGGCATAGCAGGCGGAATAGGCAGCGGCAAGAGCTATGTGTGCAGACAGCTCCAGCGGCGAGGCATCACGGTCTACGACTGCGACAGTGCCGCCAAGCGCCTCATCCGCACCTCTCCCGACATCCGTCGCCAGCTCACCGCCCTCATAGGTCCCGACACCTATACTGCCGAGGGACAGCTCAACAAGGCTGCAGTGGCTCAGTTCCTGCTCGCCTCCGAGGCCAACACCAAGGCCATCAACGACATCGTCCACCCCGCCGTCTTCCGCGACTTCGAGGAGAGCGGCCTCGAGTGGCTTGAAAGTGCCATCATGTACGAGTCGGGCATCTACAGGCTGATGGATCGCGTCATCGTCGTCACTGCCCCTCTGGAGGTGCGCATCCACCGCGTTATGGACCGCGACCACATCACCCGCGAGAAAGTCCTCGAATGGATGGCCAAGCAGTTGCCCCAGGAAGAAGTCGTGCGGCGCGCAGACTTCGAGATCGTCAACGACGGCCAAGCCGATATCGAACAACAATTAAATAAAATCATACAACAATGCAACAAACCATTTTAGCCATCTCCGGCAAGCCCGGACTTTACAAATTAGTCAGTCGAGGCAACAACAACCTCATCGTAGAAGCCCTCGACGCCACCCATAAGCGCATGCCCGCCTTTGCCACCGACCGCATCACCTCGCTGGCAGACGTCGCCATGTTCACAGAGACCGACGACATCCCCCTAATGGACGTACTCGACAACCTCAAGAAGCTCGAAGGTGGCAAGAAGGCCAGCATCAACGAGAAGAAAGCCAGCAGCGAGGAGCTCCGTGCCTATTTCACGAAAGTGCTGCCCGAGTGGGATCAGGACCGCGTGCAGAATAGCCACATCAAGAAGCTCATCAGCTGGTACAACATCCTCGTCGAGGCAGGTATCACCGACTTCAAGGAGGAGATGAGCCCCACAGAAGGTGACAACATCGACGACCGCAAATAAGAAACAAACAGAAAAGGGCTCGCAAGTGTAATCTGCGGGCCCTTACTGTATCCGGACAGCTCTTAACGGTCGAACTCCATATCGCCAGAATACGAGATCTGCTCCCGTTGGCGCGACATCACGCTGACCGAAGAACTGCCGTTGTCAAACACCTCCAACGTATATAAATAGGTATCCTCCTCGTTCGTCAGTTTTATTTCTATATGGCGCTTGCCGTTCTTCCCCATGCCCTCCTGATAGCTCTCGATAGGCGCTGAGAAGTTCAGCCCCTTACCGCCGCCATAAGGCACGTTATAGGCCCTACCGAAATACGGAAGATACGAGAACAGCGAGTCGTTCTTCACCTCCACCGAATAGCCATACGACACCGTCTTCGACGGGCCCTTCATCGGGTACATCCGCGCAATGGCTATTTTGTATTGCCGCTCGTTGAGTGCCGCAGCCACCTTCTTCACCTGTTCAGCCTTATGAGCCGCCCTTTCCGCACTCGTAGCGCACCCGCCCAGCAGCACCGCTGCCACGAGTGCCATCATCATCGAAACCAGATATTTCTTCATCATGCCGCAAAAGTAAACATTATTTTTGATTCTGCCAAATATTCATGAGAGTTTAGTGGTGTATCGGCTGGTACCTGAGAAAATCGTAGAGCGTCAGCTGGCGCAGGTGGTAATAGCTGTTCCAGAAATCCTGGAGGGCTGTGATCTGCCCGCGCCGTGCATCCTGCCAGTATTGTTGTGCCAGCGACAAGTCGTTCACAGTGGCCTGTCCGCGGATGAAGCGCTGCAGCATAGCGGTGTAGGCATCTTCGGCTATCTGCAGTGAGTGACGGGTATCGTCCACCATCGCCTGTCGCTGATTGACCTCCGCCACCGTTTGTGCGACATCCAGTTCGGTATCACGGCGCAGTTCCTGACGCTGGCGTGCAACCGTCTCTGCTTTGGTTCGAGCTGCGAGCCACGCATTGCGCTTCTTGCCGTGATCGCTGATGGGTACGGTCAGATTGACTGTCACCTGATTTTGCACCAATGGCGTGCGATAAGCATGTTCAAAGTACTCTGACACCTGATTGAGACCTATCGACGCATCGATACTGGCATTCAAGCCCTTTTTGCGCTTGAGCTGTTCTGCATCGCGACGCGCCTCCAGTTCCTTGAGTTCCATCGACAGATAGTTAGGATTGTGCTGCGTGGCCTGATCGAGGGCATTGTCGAGGGTCACACTGAGATGCGGCAGGATGGAGGGCACGATCAGTTCCAGTTGCGTCATTTCGTCCATTCCCAGCCATACGGCCAGACTCTTGGAGGCTTTCTGATGGTTGAGCCGTGCACTCTTCAGTGTGGTAGTGGCCAGCGAGCGCTGCAGCGTCAGGATCTCGAGTTCTGCTTTGGAGATAGACGCGATGTTGAAGCGTCGCTTGCCGATGGCAAGTATACTGTCGCACGACTGTAGCTGCTCCTCTGCCATTTTGAGCTGTTCCTGTGCCACAGCCAACGTGAAGAATCGCTTGACAGCTTCAGCGCCAGTCTGCTCCACTGAATAGTTCATCTGCTGTTGGGCAACATTTAGCCGCATGGGTTCTGTCTGACGGCTCCAGCGATAGGAATTATATCCTAACAGTTCCTGACGGTAACCCACTCTGACGGGGGTGGTGGCAAACTGATGTTGTATGAAATCGCCATAGTTGCCCAGATAGGCGAGTCCCGTGGAGGCATAGAAGGATCCTCCCCATCGTTCCATGATCTGTTGTGCCTGCAGATTGACACTCGACAACAGTCGCTTCTGCTGGCGATACTCATCATTATCGGTATCACTGACATAGCGTTGCACCATGTATTGCTCATATTGCAGCGGTGTGCTGGTGAGGTCTATTTGCGTTTTGCGACCTCCCATCCATGAGAGCCAGGCATAGTGGGCCTCCTGGAAGACACTGCGGTAGCGATCGGCAGTGACGCTGCTGTCTGTGGCCAGCTGGAAGACACGCTCCATGTCGAGCTTTACCGTCTGTTGGGCGGAGGCTGTTACGGCCGTAAAGAGCAGTACAAGAATAGCTGTCTTCCTCATGGCTGCGTGGTGTTTTGGGTGACGGAGACGTGCATGCCGTCGAAGAGTTGGTGTGGCGTATTCACATGAGCCCGCAGCATGACGGTTCCCTGTGCATCGACGATGGGATTGACCTCAGTCACTTTGGCCTCATAGACCGTATGCTCGTCGCCCACAGGCACCACTTGAAGACGCGTGCCAATGCCGAATCGGCTGAGGTCGGCCTCCATGATACGGAACTCCACATCCATCTGCTGCGGAGAGATCACTCGGCACACGATGTCACCCACCTGTGCCAACTGTCCTGCGTGGGCTGTGACATTAGCCACGACACCGTCGAAGGGGGCTGTCACGCGGGTTATCTTCAGCTCATGACGGGCCGCAGCCAGTTTGCTCTGAGCCAGCAGCAAGCCACTCTTCACCTCTGCAATATGGCGCACGCGCTGTGGCACTTTGTCCATATGTTCTGGGTCGTAGCCTTGTGAGATGATGACATCCTGCATCTGCAGATGTGCCTGGTCTATCTCCCGCTGATGCTGCTCGACGGCATTGGTCTGCCTGGTGGCATCCTGCTCTGCCAGCAGTTGTCCTTGGCGAACACGATCACCGTTATGCACCATCATCCGCAGCACGGGCAGCGCGATCTCAAACTTCACGTCAGCATAGTGCGTAGCCACCACCTTACCCATGGTCTGGAAAGTGGGAACCGCCGCACTGTCAGAGGCTTGCCGTGAGCCCGTTGTCTGGCTGATGGTGTCAGTCGTTATTTTCGTATCCTGAGAGTCATTCGGCTGGCTCTGCTGTCGGCAGGCTGTCAACAGCAGTACTATCGTTAGTGAAATCCATATTCTTTTCTGCATAGGATCTTCGTTTGTTTACTGGTTTCTTATATACTATAATTGTCGCAGACTCATCTCGTAGAAGAGCCCTTTCTTTGCCATCAGTTCCTCAAAGGTTCCCTCTTCGGCTATCTTGCCCTTGTCGAGTACGATGATGCGGTCGCAATGGCGGATAGTGCTCAGACGGTGGGCGATGACCAGACGCGTGCAGTGCAGACGGTCGAGATTGTCGCTCACCTGCTTCTGGCTGATGTTGTCGAGCGCAGAGGTGGCCTCGTCGAAGAAGAGGATGTTGGGTCGCCCTATCAGGGCACGGGCAATGAGCAGACGCTGTTTCTGTCCGCCAGAGAATCCCCCACCGTCTTCGGTGATGATGGTGTGGAGCCCCATAGGCAGCGCACTGACCTCGTCGTACATGCAGGCCATGCGCAGTGCCTCCCAGGCATCGTCGTGCGTAGCCCAGGGAGCAGTGATGGTGATGTTGTGGAAGATGTCACCTGTGAAGAGTCTGCCGTTCTGCAGGCAGGAGCCTATGCGCCGTCGCAGTTCGCCCTTGTCGGCCTTGGCCAGGTCGTAGTGGTCGTAGGCGATACTGCCACGCAGAGGTGTCTCAAATCCCAGCAGCAGGCGCATCAGTGTGGATTTACCGCATCCCGACTTGCCCGCAATGCCCACGTATTCGCCAGCCTTGATGTGGAGCGACAGATCGTCGATCACCAGCGGCATATCGTCCTGATAGCGGAACGACAGGTTGTTGATGCTGATATCGCCTGAAAGGGAGTTTATCGTCACAGCGGAACCCGACACCTCGGGCTCTGCTTCTGCAATAGCCATGACACTGTCGAGTTGCGGCCCCATCTTGGCCATATCGGGTATGTGGTGGGTAATCTCGGTGAGTGCGGCTGTCAGCATGCCGAAGGCCGAGGTGAAGGCGATGAAATTACTGACCTCGATGGAAAGGCGGCGGGTAAAGAAGTAGATGACCAGCAGGCTGACCACACTCATCATCGCCAGCAGCGCAGGATAGATACGCAGCTGGAACTGGGGATTGTAGATGATATGGGTGGTATGCGTGTAGCGGCTGAGCCACTGGGTGTAGGCACGCGTCTCAGAGCCTGTGAGCTTGATCTTCTGGATACCCGAAAACAGGTTGCACGCCATGCCGTTGAGGGCATCGTTCTTGCCGATAAACCGTTGCTGCACACGGGAAACGGTGCGGAAGTAAAGCACCGTCAGCAGTGCCTGGATGACATACAGTATGGCTGCTGGCAACAGGAGCTTTCCGCCATAGATGCCCACCTGGACGAAATAGACGATGGAGAGCACGCCTCCCAGCAGTGCGCCGACAATCGTCTCGTTGACTTGCTGGCAGAGCAGGGTGAGGTTACACATCTTGGAGGTCAGTTCACCGCTGCTGTATTTATGGAAGAATCTGGGCGACAGGAGAAACAGTCGCGCCATGACGGCATTGTGCACGTTCATCTCCAGTATGTTTTCCACCCTGATGATATAGAGATTGCGAAGATAGGTGAACAGCATGACGGCTACTGCGGCACCAGCCAGCAGTCCGGCTATCGGAGCCAGGGCTGCAGGATTGCCAGCGGGTATCACGGTGTCGAATACAAACTTGTTGGCCACAGGGAGCAGCATGCCTAAAAGCACCACTATCAGGGCGGCCATACCCAGGTGAAGCAGGCTGTAGCTGTTGGCAGCCTTCAGGATGAAGGCCAAGACCTCGCGCTTTTTCAGTTTGTGCAGCGGCAGCGACTTGGTGAAAGCGTATGCCTCCGCCTCGAGGTCGTGCTCCATCCGCTGTTGCGTCACCGTCTGCCGTCTGCCCTCCTCGTCAATATAGTAGTAGCTGCGCCCCGTCCATTTGGGTAGCAGTGCCACCAGATGGCCACTCTTTGTGCGCCCCAGCAGAGGCCCGCAGGTCACCTTCCACCATCCGCCGTTGAGCTCCACCTTTCGCTTCATGATGCCATGGGCATGGACGATGTTGGAGAACTGCTGCTCAAGGGGCATCACATCCTCGTCTTCCAGGTCGTAGTCTTCGACCTGCAGCGCACTGAGCACCTGACGAACGGCCAGCTGGTCTGTCAGGGGTACAGGTTCTCTATAATGCAGACCCATGCGGGCTGCTCCCTCCATCATCTCGCGTGCGAGCGTGGTGGCGTCGTATTTCCTGCGCTTTTCTATCTGACTGGAAAAAATGCTCATCTGAGGTTCTCCCTTCTATCTGTTTCTTTTAATTGTTTTCCATTAATTCCCGATACCTGCCTTCCTGGCGCATCAGCTCCTCATGCGTGCCTTGTTGCACGACGCTACCCTGATCCATCACGATGATCTGGCTGCAGTCGCGGATGGTCGACAGACGGTGGGCCACGACAATCAGGGTGATGCCCATCTCGCGGATACGTCTCATCAAGTGATCCTCTGTAGTGGGATCCAGAGCCGACGTAGCCTCGTCCATGATCAGGATCATCGGCTCACGGGCCAGAGCCGTAGCAATCTCGATGCGCTGGCGCTGGCCGCCACTGAAGTTCTGTCCCCCTCTGACCACCTTGGTGGCATAGCCCTCTGGGCGCTGCACGATGTCGCTGTGCAACTGGGCATCGTCGCAGGCAATGCGGATCGCAAAGTCCTCAACGCTCTGGTCCCACATGCGGATATTCTGCTCCAGCGTGTCGTCGAAGAGCGTGATATCCTGGCTGACGACGGCCACAGAGGCTGTGAGTTCATCGTTGGGGATACTCTCCACGGGACGTCCGTCGAACAGTATCTCGCCACTCCAGGGTTTGTAGAGACCGGAGATCAACTTGGCCAACGTCGATTTACCACAACCGCTGCTGCCCACGAAGGCCACCGACTCGCCAGGCTTGAGATGCAGATTGAAATGCTCGATGAGCGGCGGATTCATGTGGTTGTATCCGAAGCTGACATCACGCAATTCCAGTTCGCCCAGGAGTTTTCCCTCTTCCGACGCACTACCCTCGACATGACGGTCTTCAGGATATTTCATCACGTCCTCCACACGTTCCATCTGGGAGCGCATCTCCACCAGCTGCATGCCCGCATGTACCATCTGGTCAACGGGCGCTATGAAGGCAGTCATGAATCCCTGAAAGGCCATGAGCATACCTACGGAGAGATCGCCCTGCAATATATACCAGGCACCCACCAGCAGTACCGCCATCGACAGCAGGCTCTGCGTCAGCGAGGGCAGCAGGTTCATCTGGCTCTGCTGGATATGCATCTCGCGCTCCTTGTTGAACTTCCGCGCCCACAGCCCACTCCAGTATTGGAAGAACCCTTCCTCGGCTCCGGCGGCCTTGATGCTCTCGATGTTCTCCAGACAGCTGACCGTCGCGGAACCATATTTGCCTTCGCTCTGCTGTGTGCTCCTGACCATATCCAGACGGCGACTGGAATAGTAGCGCACGATGCCCAAGTCCAGGACAGCCGCCACGACGCCAATCAGCGTCAGCGCATAGTTGTACGACAGCATGAGTACGAGATAGAGCACGAGCAGCATCACATTGATGATCTGCGGGGCAAGCACTTCGACCAGCGAATGGGTGATCGTCTCGTTGAGCTGCTGGCGCTGCTGCAGGTCGCCCACATAGCGCATGGCGAAGAAGCTCATCGGCAGCCGCATCAGGTGGCGCAGGAAATTGGTGTTGCTGCGCAGTGCCAGTTGTCCGGCGATGCGCTTGGCGTAGCGCTGCTGCCAGAGCACCACCACGAGATTAAAAAGCGCCAGCATCGCCAGCAGGCAGAAGAACACCTTCGCCCACTGGGCATTGCGCCCGGAAAGGATCTCATCGAAGAAGACTCTCGTGAACAGAGGCACCGAAAGCGACACAAAAGCCGCCAGCAGGGCAAAGACAAACGTGATCCAGAACGCCTCGTAGGCGCCAGTCATATTACGTCTGATATAAGAGAAGATGCTGGTCTGGTGGCCTGAACGCTCGAAACGATCTGTCAGTTCAAAGGTCATGGCTATGCCCGTAAACGAGCGGCGGAATTCGTCCATAGGCACCTCCACGGGGCCGATGCCAGGATCATTGAGACAGGCCTTACCGCGCTTCATGCCCTTGAAGACCACGAAGTGTTCAAAGTTCCAATGGATGATGGCAGGCTCCATGCCGGCCAGTCCCTCTGCGCTTACCTTGTAGGCACCGGGCTCCAGACCGTAGTTTCTGGCTGCCAGCAGGATGTTCTTCATCGAACTGCCGTCGCGGCTCACGCAACAAGCCTCGCGCACCTGTTCCAGCGGAAGCCACTTGCCATAGTAGGCCAGTATCATCGAGAGCGAGGCTGCGCCACACTCCACGGCTTCCATCTGCATCACCATCGGCACTTTCTTCATACGCGCTATTTTCCTTGCAACGTTTCCAACATGTTCTCCAC
>OMZO01000076.1 GCA_900315525.1 uncultured Prevotella sp.
GGCAAATCCTTGAAAGGCCGATAAATAAAGGCGTTTTGGGAGATTTCAGCGTTTGTTTCCGGTTCTGAAGGTCTTGGGTTTGAATCCCAACGGGATCACGAGGGATAGGCGAAGCCAATCCAGATTTGAAAAATCATTTGATTATCGAGAATCCCAGTAAACAAAGGGCTTCTCGATAATTTTCATTCAGGGGTATGGACTTCCAACTTTTTGGTCTCAGTCCAACTTTTAGGGTGAAAAATCGCTGCAAAATCGCCGCAAAATCGCCGCAATTTAAGTCTAATACCTTTAGAGTCCCTTAATAAGGGACGGCTATAATGCAGGGTAAATAAAAATTTAATACAGTGGCGGACAAGAGGTTGCGGATTTCTCTTTGTTTCCGTTCAACTCGGCTTCTTTTGCCTAAATACATTTAAATATGGTGACAAAATCATCAATAATCGGTGTAATTTCATTATCTTTGCCATCGGTTTCAACAAAAGTTGAATCTCGCCACGACTCGAACATCTGAAAAGATATAGCGTTTATGAAGGTATTGTTGATTAACGGAACAAAAACTAATAAGAAATCCAGATGAACAATAAACAGGCAATACTAGCGATAACAGGCTCTGACGGCACGGGCGGCTCGGGTGTACAGGCTGACATCCGCTGTATCAGCGAACTGGGAGGCACGGTCACCTCGGTTGTCACATCGATAACCGTTCAGAATACGCTGGGCATCCAGGAGTTCTACGACCTGCCTGCTACCATCGTCCGCAAACAGATAGAAGCCATCTTCAACGATCTGCAGCCTCAGATAGTGAAGATTGGCCTCATCAGGCGGATTGATGTAGTAGCAACGATAGTACCGCTGTGTACCATTGTGCTGGAGCCTTCCGACCTTCCATCAGCCATTCGCAAGCACGGCCAAGCCAACCAGTTGTCGGCGGCACTGGCTTATTATCTCAGTTGTGGCGAGAACACCAACGAAGCCATGCTCCATGCGCGCAGTTATCTGAGCCAGTTCCCAAAGGGCTATACTGAGGACAGCAGCCGCAGCGGCGAGCTCTATAATCTGTTTCTCGATGCTGTCGATCGCTTTCATCACCTTTACAGCGACGTTGCTTTCTATGCCGAGCAGTTGGGTGTCAGCGCCCGTTATCTGGGACAGGTAACACGGCACGTCGCCAACCGTTCACCCAAGTCTATCATCGACGAGCGCATCACCGAGGATATTTCCGCAATGCTCGACACCAACAAACCCCTAAAGGAGATTGCACGTCTGCTGGGATTCTCTTCACAGGCTCATCTTTCGCGTTATTACAAGAAGCAGACGGGCAAGGCTCCCAGCGAAGTCAGGAAGAGATAGTTTGCACAAATTGACTTTTCGCTTATCAGAATGGGAACATCGTGCGGTGTTCTCGCGGAATTGCCGTTACTTTGCAGCCATATTCATCAACACATAAACAAAAAAGAATATGGAAGCAAACTCAAGACAAGATCTGAATCGCCAGTTGGCTCAGATGCTGAAAGGCGGCGTGATTATGGACGTGACAACCCCAGAACAGGCTCGCATCGCAGAGGAAGCAGGTGCCTGTGCCGTCATGGCTTTGGAAAGGATCCCAGCCGACATTCGGGCTGCGGGTGGCGTGAGCCGCATGAGCGACCCGAAAATGATTCGTGGCATACAAGATGCCGTCACCATTCCCGTGATGGCGAAATGTCGCATTGGACACATTGCCGAGGCACAGATACTGCAGGCCATCGAGATCGACTATATCGACGAGAGCGAGGTGCTCAGTCCTGCCGACAATATCTACCACATCGACAAGACGAAGTTCGACGTGCCATTCGTGTGTGGCGCAAAGAATCTGGGTGAAGCCTTGCGTCGTATCGCCGAAGGGGCAACGATGATCCGCACCAAAGGCGAGCCTGGAACAGGCGACGTGGTACAGGCAGTCAGCCACATGCGGCTGATGCAGAGCGAGATCCGACGGCTGGTTTCTATGAGTGAAGACGAGCTCTACGAAGCTGCCAAGCAGTTGCAGGCGCCTTACGAACTGGTGCGCTTCGTGCATGACAACGGCAAGCTGCCCGTAGTGAACTTCGCAGCCGGAGGTGTCGCTACACCAGCCGATGCCGCCCTGATGATGCAACTCGGTGCTGAGGGCGTGTTCGTGGGCAGTGGTATTTTCAAGAGCGGCAATCCCGCCAAACGAGCCGCAGCCATCGTGCAGGCCGTCACCAATTATCAGGATGCCAAACTTCTGGCCAAGCTCAGCGAAGACCTCGGCGAGGCCATGGTGGGCATCAACGAACAGGAAATCGAACTCTTAATGGCGGAGAGGGGAAAATGAGAATAGCGGTTCTTGCCCTGCAAGGGGCATTCATCGAGCATGAGCAAATGCTGCAGCGACTTGGTGTCGAGACTTTTCAGATCCGACAGCTGAAAGACTGGCGGCAACCCAAAGACGGACTGATCCTGCCTGGTGGCGAGAGTACGGTGCAGATGCGCCTACTCTCACAACTGGGGCTGCATGAACCCATCCGTGAAGCCATCCTTGGCGGTCTGCCCGTCTTTGGCACATGCGCCGGCATGATCCTCCTTTCCAAAGGCTATCTCGGCACGATGGACATCCTCGTGCGCAGGAATGCATACGGACGGCAGTTAGGTAGTTTCCACACTGTCGGCACCGTTGAGGGCATCGGCAAAGACCTACCAATGACCTTCATCCGTGCCCCCTACATCGAGACAGTGCTTTCGGACGCCTGCATTCCCATGGCCAGCATCGACGGCCATATCGTCGCCGCACGCCAAGGCAATCAACTCGCTGCCGCATTCCATCCTGAATTAGACTGCGACCCGAGAATCCACCAGTTCTTTCTTGAAAGGGCTAAATAATCCCAAATTGAAATACCTTCTATTCCATTTTATGATATGATAGTTCCACATCTAAAAGACTGTAATTGCTCGCCCATCACGTCTTTCATGACCTCAAACACATGGTCACCTGTGCAATGGCTGGTGTAGAACTGTGTTTCTGGATACTTTGCTTTCAGCCTTTGAGCCAAGGCTTTAATTTCATCAGCCGTCTCTTGGCCGTCGAGTAAGTGGAATCCGCCTACAACGGAATGAACTGGCCAAGGACATGCAGACAGAATATTCTCCAGTCCGCTGTGAGCACAGCCCGTGAATAGCAGACCATCCACATACAGGGCCAGTTCGTGGCGGAAGTCATCGTGGATATAATCGCTGTTGGCATCCTGAACATAGAGATTCCTATTTCCCTTAGGCATAGGATGAGTCTGTGGGATATGGGCAATGACATGAAGACCTTCCAAAATCTCGCAGGTCTGGTCTGTCAAGACGAGTCTGTCTTCGCCTATCTCAGGCCACTCTGTGGTAATGCTGTGCAGATATCCTCGTTTAGAAAAGAACTTTCCGCTCATGGCATCTGGCGAGACGATAACCTGAGCCTTCTGATGATGTTCCAAGAAGTACCGTAAGCCGCCCGCATGGTCGCTGTGTCCATGAGAAATGAAGACATAGTCCACATCGCTGAGATCTATGCCCAACTGCTCTGCGTTTCTGATAAACACATCGCTTGCTCCAGTATCAAGCAGGATCTTGTGCCGCTCTGTATCCAACAGGATTGACAAACCATGCTCTGTAGAGAGACGGCTGTCATCGCTTCGATTATCTGATAATACTGTCCACTTGAGCCAATGGTTTATTATCTTCCTCATTGGATTTCTTCTAAAGCTCCTGTCTCTGAATCAATGATAAACCCACGAACTACGATGTCCTTCGGCACCAGCGGATGAGTCTTGATGGTCTCAACGGTCTTGCGGACAGAGGTCGGTGTGTCCTTGAATCCCTCTAACCACTGGTCTAAGTCTATGCCACACTTGCGGATGGTGTCAAGCGTTTCATCCGTCACGCCACGGGCAATCATCTCATGGTGGAAATGGTCATAGCTCATGTGACAGGCTCCGCAATGCGAGTGAGCCACCACCATGATTTCCTCTACGCCTAACTCGTAGATGGCTACTATCAAGCTACGCATAGCTGAGTCGAAGGCAGATATGACTAAGCCTCCCGCATTCTTGATAATCTTTGCATCACCATTCTTCAGACCGAGGGCTGCCGGTAGCAGTTCTGTCAGTCGGGTGTCCATACACGACAATACCGCCAGTTTCTTGTCGGGGTACTTATCAGTGAGATACTTCTCGTAGCCTTTCTGTGCTACAAAAGTCTTGTTGTAGTCGATAATCTGGTCTATCATATCACAAAACATATTAAAACTAAGGGCAAAGTTACTTAATTTGCCA
>OMZO01000004.1 GCA_900315525.1 uncultured Prevotella sp.
CTACTTCTGTCTATGTAAATCTTTCAAAGAACTCTTTCTTCTGTGCTTTCAGAGGTCGTTTCCTCGTTAGCGGGTGCAAAGGTACATACTTTTTTCCATCCGACCAAGACTTTTCTGAAAAAACTTTCGATTTTTATGCCACTTTTCGATACCTCTTGATGCAAATCAAAGACAAAATTGCAATACACCTTATTATATATTATATATAGGGGAAGAATTTGTGATAATAATCTTCAGATTTGCCGATTTTGTTTGGCCGTTTTAAAAAAATGTCGTAATTTCGCCGCCGTTTTATGACAATAGAAGATTATGAAGAAGAATAGAATCAAAATTGGAATGATGGCCATCGCCTGTATGGCCTTGGTGAGTTGTGGCAACATGAGCCAGGTAATGAGTGCTATGACCAATGGCACAGGTATCGCAAACGCCATCAAGAGCGTTATCGGCCTCGATAAGGTCAAGCAGCAGAATCTTATAGGCGAATGGAAATACAAAGGTCCCGGCTGTGCCTTCATGAGCGAGAACCTGCTTGCGAAGGCTGGTGGAGAAATGGCAGCCGTACAGATTGAAGAAAAGCTGCTCCCCTACTATCAACAGGTAAATGTATCCAGTAGCAATACCCAAATCACCTTCAAGGAAGATGGTACGTTTTCCTCAAAAATCGTAGGTACCCCATTCAACGGCAAATACACTTTCGACGAGGAGAGCCAGAAGATCACACTGAAGGGCCTATTCCTGAGTGTCAACTGCTATGCCAAAAAAGAACTTGGCGGAATCTCCATACTATTCGAGGCCAACAAACTGCTAACTGTGCTTCAGACGATGTCGGCCATGAGCGGCAACAAGGATCTGCAGACGATAGGTGATTTGAGCAAAAAATACGATGGAGTACGTGTCGGATTCGATATGAACAAGTAATTTTGCAAAAATATGCAGAAATATTTGGTCGAGTGCAAAATAATATGTATTTTTGCACCCGAATTTTGAATAAATATTCCGCATGAAAGTTAAAAGCAATAGATTAGAAGCGCTGAGACTGATCATATCAAGCCAGCAATTAGGAAGTCAGGACGAGCTCTTGAATGCCCTTCAGAAAGAAGGATTCAAACTGACACAAGCCACACTGAGCCGCGACCTGAAACAACTTAAAGTAGCGAAAGCAGCCTCTATGAGCGGTAACTATGTATATGTACTGCCCAATGAAACGATGTACAAACGCGTCAGCACACCCAACAGCATCCGCGAGATGATGAAAGTGCCTGGCTTTGTCAGCATCAACTTCTCTGGCAACCTCGGCATTATCAAGACACGCCCAGGTTACGCCAGCAGCATCGCTTGGAACATTGACAACAGCGACGTACCCGAGATACTCGGCACCATTGCCGGCGATGACACCATCTTCATTGTCATCAAGGAAGGCATCAAGCATCAAGAGATAGTTGACGCACTGAGTGATATCGTGCCAAACATGAAATAATCTACATTACCAAGATTCCAAAAGAGGAAAACCATTATGGAACAAGAAATAGAAATAGAAGTCCTCGTAGCCGGTCCGGAACACGAGAAATATGTTGATACGATTCTAGAGACCATCGCAGAAGCTGCAAAAGTACGAGGGACAGGTATTGCCAAACGTACCCACGAATATCTCACCAAGAAGATGCTGGAGGCTAAAGCGGTAATCGCCCTGACCAAAGACGGACGTTTTGCGGGATTCAGCTATATTGAGACCTGGGAGAATATGCAGTACGTAACGACCTCCGGTCTGATCGTGCATCCCGACTTCCGCGGGCACCACGTAGCCAAGCGCATCAAGGACATGACATTCACGCTGGCGCGTACCCGCTGGCCGCACGCCAAGATTTTCTCACTGACCAGTGGCGCAGCAGTCATGGCGATGAACACCGCCTTGGGCTATCAGCCTGTCACCTTCGCCGACCTGACAGACGACGAAGCATTCTGGAAAGGCTGTGAAGGATGCGTCAATGTGGACGTACTGCACCGTACAGGCCGCAAATACTGCATCTGTACAGCCATGCTCTACGACCCGACAGAGCATCTGCCCGCCAAAATACCCGATGAAGTCATTGAGCGCATCAGGCAAATCGATGGTGAGGCATAGAAAAGGTAAAAAAGCAAAAAGGTAATAAAAATAAAAAGATATGGCAAACAAGAAAGTTGTAGTTGCATTTTCAGGAGGTCTTGACACCTCCTACACCGTTATGAAGTTGACCCAGGACGGCTGGGACGTTTACGCAGCATGCGCCAATACTGGCGGCTTCAGCGAGGAACAGTTAAAGAAGAACGAAGAGAACGCCTATAAGCTAGGTGCTGTGCAGTATGTCACACTCGATGTGACCCATGAGTATTATGAGAAGTCGCTGAAGTACATGATCTTCGGCAATGTACTCCGTAACAATTGCTACCCCATCTCCGTCAGCAGCGAGCGTATCTTCCAGGCCATCGCCATCGCCCGTTATGCTAAAGAAATCGGTGCTGATGCTATCGCCCACGGATCGACTGGTGCGGGCAACGACCAGATCCGTTTCGATATGACCTTCCTCGTGATGGCTCCTGGTGTGGAGATTATCACACTGACCCGCGATAAGAAGCTGACCCGTAAGGAAGAGGTTGACTATCTGAACGAACACGGATTCTTCGCTGACTTCACCAAACTGAAGTATTCTTATAACGTAGGTATCTGGGGAACCAGCATCTGTGGCGGCGAACTGCTCGACCCCACTCAGGGACTGCCCGAGGACGCTTATCTGAAGCATGTCACAGCCAAGGAACAGGAGTCACTACTGAAGATCCAGTTCGAGAAAGGTGAAATTGTCGCTGTCAATGGTGAGCACTTCGACGACAAGGTCAAGGCTATCCAGAAGATCGAAGAGATTGGTGCCAGCTATGCCATCGGCCGCGATGCAAACGTAGGCGACACAATCATCGGCATCAAGGGACGAGTAGGCTTTGAGGCCGCTGCTCCGAAGCTGATCATCGAGGCCCACCGCCTGCTGGAGAAGTCAACTCTCTCTAAGTGGCAGCAGTACTGGAAAGACCAGGTAGCTAACTGGTACGGCATGTTCCTCCACGAGAGCCAGTATCTGGAGCCTGTGATGCCTGATATGGAAGCCATGTTGACCTCCAGCCAGCGCAACGTCACAGGAACCTCGATCCTGAAGCTCCGTCCTTACGGCTTCGAGACCGTTGGTATCGACTCCGACAACGACCTGACGAAGTCGAAGCTTGGCGAATATGGTGAGACGCAGACGGGTTGGACTGCCGACGAGGCCAAGGGTTTCATCAAGGTTTCGAGCACACCGCTGCGTGTCTACTATGGTATCCATAAGGACGAAAAGAGATGATAAAGGTAGGAATCTTAGGTGCAGCAGGCTATACGGGCGGTGAGCTCATCCGCCTGTTGCTCAACCACCCGGAGGCAGAGATTGTCTTTGCCAACTCTGAGAGCAACGCAGGCAACCTCGTCAGCGATGTCCACGAAGGACTCATTGGCGAGACTGATCTGAAGTTTACCGACGAGATGCCTTTCGATCAGGTCGATGTCGTATTCTTCTGTTTCGGTCACGGCAAGAGCGAGGCCTTCCTCAAGGAACATACCATCCCCGAGAATGTCAAGATCATCGATCTGGCCCAAGACTTCCGCATCAAGGGCGACCACGACTACGTCTACGGTCTGCCTGAGATCAACAAGGAAGAGATTCTGCAAGCCCAGCACGTGGCCAATCCCGGCTGTTTTGCCACATGCATACAGGTAGCCCTGTTGCCCGCTGCCTATCTGAATCTGCTCAAGGACGATGTGGCTGTCAATGCCATCACGGGCTCGACTGGAGCAGGACAGAAGCCAGGCGCCACGACGCACTTCTCTTGGCGTAATAACAACCTGAGCATCTACAAGCCCTTCCAGCACCAGCACATCGCAGAGATCCGCCAGTCGCTGAAGCAGGTACAGGGTTATCTCGATGCCGACATCGACTTCATCCCCTATCGTGGCGACTTCGCCCGAGGCATCTTCTGCACAGCCGTTGTCAAGACGCCAGCTCCTGTAGAGGACGTCATCGAGGCCTATCAGGACTTCTATCGTGATGCCGCCTTCACCCACTACAGTGACAAGCCACTCGACCTGAAGCAGGTAGTGAACACCAACAAGGCACTGGTCCATGTTGAGAAATACGGCACCAAACTGCTCATCACCTCCTGCATCGACAACCTGCTGAAAGGTGCCGTAGGTCAGGCCGTACAGAATATGAACCTGATGTTTGGCATCGACGAGACCGCAGGTCTCCGCCTGAAAGCCTCAGCGTTCTAACTCCTATGATGACCAGATTCGGGCATATCTGTTTGCTGCTCTTGCTCTCTACGACCATAGAGAGCAAGGCTGTTTCTGACCATAACTCCGCAGCCGTCTGTCAGGTTCAGAAGATAGAACTTGAACAACTGCCAGACCTGAACATTTCGCGAGCAGGCCACCAGGTATTCTGCATCAATGGCGAATATGTCGTAGCAGGCGGACATACCAATGGCTTCGTCCCTACCCCTACGGCCGAATACTTCAAGGATGGCCAGTGGCACGTGATACAGATGACCTACAATCACGACTTTGCCCTTTCAGCCAAACTGAAATCAGGCAAGATACTCATAGCTGGTGGCTGCGAACAGCCTTCAGGCATCGGACAGACCTTTAATGCAGAACTTTACGACCCTGAGACACACAGCTTCAGAGGTTTCGGCATCTTGCAGCGTAAACGAGCCTGGGCATCAGCCCTCGAACTCGACAGCGGCGAAGTAGTCATCACTGGCAACTGGTATCATAACGACGGTATCGAGATGTTCTATGAGGCACAGAGTGTCAAGGGCGACCATCAGTACCGACAGAGTTTCACCTATATTAGAGATGTAGCCACACAGCGTACGACCCCTTCCATCATCCGCATCGCTAAAGACGATGCCCTGATCTTCGGTCCTTATGGCATCAGGGGCGATTCGCTGAGAACGGCCTATGCCTACCGGTTGAAAGGCGACTCCGTGCATATCCCCCTCTTTGATACTTGGCAGCCGATCAGCATCGGTTCCCGCCAGGCGGATGCCAGCTTTATCGGCGACGAGACCAAGGGCGACTTCACTTCCTTGGTGCCCGTCAAGGATAGTACAGGACAAGTGGCGATTGCCCGTTTCAGCGGCACTGAGGCCAGTCTGCTGCCGACAACCTGCCCTGTCCCGATGGTGTGCAAGGGCGACAGCATCGTCTATTTCAATATCACAGCCGATCGTCAGCGAGGACGGGCTTACCTCTTCGGTCTCAGCAAGCATTACCAGACACTGCAGGAGGATACCTATAACTACATTCTCATCATCGACTATGCGCACGCCTCAGCAAACGGAGTTCCGATAATACTCTGCTATACCGAGCCGCTGGAGATGATGCCCGACTTCAGTCCGATTCTGACACCAGAAGGCGATCTGCTGATAGCCGGCGGACTGGACAACGGCAGTAACTTCACACCAAGCAACAAGGTCTACCTGCTTCCGTTTGGAGGTCATCCTGCAGCCATAGGGAAGACAGATAACAGCCTGTGGCTCATCGTGTGGCTGACGAGTGGAGCCTTTCTGTTGTCTGGAGCCCTCATATTCCTGTATCTTTATATGAGGAAACGTCGCGCAGCCTCGCAAAAAGAACCCGAGCTGCCCCAAAAAGAACCCTCCGACGAAGAACTCATGCTGCGCATCCGTGAAACGATGCAGTCGGAGAAACTCTTCCTCAACAGCAACCTGAAAGTGGCCGACCTTGCCACTCTGTTGGGCACTAACAGCCGATACATCTCACGCTGCATCAACGTCTGTGAGAACCGTTCGTTCTCCGACTTCGTCAACGACTATCGCATCGAGTATGCCAAGCAACTGATGGTCAAGAATCCGGAGATGAAGGTAGGCAATGCGGGTACAGCCTCAGGCTTCTCTAGCGAACAGAACTTCTTCCGCATCTTCAAGCAGGCAACAGGTCAGACGCCTGGTGACTGGCGAGACAGCCTATAAAAGCGTCAAAAATCACTCAATCGACTCACAAATGCAGAAATTGTGAGTCGATTTTCTTAATTTGCGAGTTCCGCAAAGGGGCTTTTTCGTAATTTTGTACCATCATTATTCACGAAAGGCTACTAAATGCAAAAAGAAGAAAAAGAAATAAATCGCGTTACGCTCTATCCCGACGGGAAGTATCGCTGGGTGTATGAAGTGTCGATGATGAAGAATCCCAGCATCCTGATCGACATCTTTAAGGTGCTGGGCATCAGTCTGGGCATCGTGTGGCTTTTCACTGTGCTGCTGGACATCTTTGATGACGACCTTTCACTTGAGAAGCTCTGGAATCTCACGATGGTCTTCTTAGGGCTTATGCTGGCGTTCGTCGTCATCGGCCTCATCGCCTATACTATACTCGCATGGAGCTATGGATGGAAATACGTGGTCATCTTCACGATGGACAAGAAGGAGCTTGTGCACCAGCAGATGCCCCATCAGGTGAAGAAAGCCCAGGTATTGGGAGCATTGGCCGCAATAGTAGGTGGAGCCACCGCTAACCCAGGAATGGTAGGCACAGGCGTGCTTGCCGCCTCGCGCACCACCTCGAGGTCCACTCTTGTCAATGTCAAGAAGCTCACTCCCGTTCGTTGGATGAATCTCATCAAGGTCAGCCAGCTGCTACAGAAGAATCGCGTTTACGTACCCGATGAAGACTTCGACTTCGTCTATGACTTCCTCTGTCAGAATTGCCCCAACGCCGCCTATCGCCCTAAGGGGTAATCCGAGAGAAAAACATATTTTCGACTCACAAATGCAGAATTTGTGAGTCGATTTTCTTAATTTGTGAGTCTTCGAACGAGTATTTTTCCTATATTTGCAACATATTAACTATCTATTATTCATTAAAATCAATTAAAGATGAAAAACTACAAGACTTTCATGAGCACTCTGATGCTCTTCGTCCTGTCATTAGTAATGGCAGGCTGTGATGAACAGTTAGACAATCCGTCAACACCAGTTGAGGCACCTCAGGAGACACCCACCCTGACGGTAACAGTATCAGACTTGTCACTCAGCGTTGGCGCCAGTGAAGTGCGTGCAGCTGTATCCAACTCAGATGCAGTCATCACCTACAGTTCTTCCGATCCCAGTGTTGTCAGTATCGATGCCAACGGAAAAATCACGGCGCTGGCTGCAGGTACTGCAACCATCACGGTGTCTGTTGCAGAAACTGCCAAGTACAAAGGTGCCACCGTATCATTTAAGGTAACCGTTGCTGACGTAAAGCCATTCGACAAAGTTACTTCGTCTGATTTAGGAAAGATCATCGGCAGCGACGGTTTGATTTATGCCAACAAGAGCGCTGTCGAAGCAGCCGGCAAGACAGGTATCGCCATGATTGTCTATGTGGGCGATGCAGGAACAGCCGATGCCAGTAGCACTACCTACAAAGGCTTGGCCATCGCGCTGACTGATGCCAACACTAGCAGCGTCATCTGGGCACCAAATTATGCTTGGGAGAGTATTGGTTCGATTCCCAAATGGCTTACCGATAACAGCCAAGACGCTTCACTGGATATACGTGGTATCAGCAACACCGCATATCTCGTGGGGAAGGGATCATCCTATGAAGCAGCTACAGCAATTGACAA
The DNA here is from genome assembly GCA_900315525.1 of uncultured Prevotella sp. Classification (GTDB taxonomy): domain Bacteria; phylum Bacteroidota; class Bacteroidia; order Bacteroidales; family Bacteroidaceae; genus Prevotella. The sequence goes on from OMZO01000004.1 coordinate 7,689, forward strand.
CTATAACGTACCGACACCTACAGGCACGAGCGACTGGTTCCTGCCCAGCATGGGCCAATGGTACCTGTTCCTGCATGGCATGTGCGGATGGACTTGGGATAGCACAAACGTTCTCGCGATAGCTCTTGGAGATGTCGATGACAACCTCAACGCAGTGAATCAGAAGTTTATCGATGCTGGCTACTCTTCCGCCGAGACCGTCTTTGAGGAAGGCCAGTACTACTGGTCGAGCACTGAGGGAGATGCATCTTACGCTTGGTACGTTACATTCAAATACAAGCAGGATAACGGCAACATTATGTGTGGAGGCAATGGTGGTACCTATCATTACAAATGGAAGGTAGACTACCTTGGAAATACCAGCCACGTCCGCGCATTCCTCGCCTTCTGATATAACAGAACCATTAACATTAAAGTGGACAAGGCAGCATCGTCTAGTTGTCTTGCCCACTTTTACGGAAATTAATAGATTCTATAACAAAAACAATTAAACTATGGAAAAAAAATATCTACTCAAATCTAGTCTGGTATTCGCTCTATTAATGGCTTTCTGCATCAAGGCCTTGGCTCAAGATGACATTCCTAAGGAGAGAAGCTATTTCTATATGGAGAACGGGAAGACGAAGGCCTTCAAGGCATCTACCCGAGCAGACGACAAAAAACACTGGGCGTTCAAATCAGTCATCGAGAACTGTTTTGACACAAAGCTGCTTGGCAAAGAAGCATGGATGATGACAGCTGATGGAGCAACGAAACTGAAAGTCACCTTTGAATATACGAACAACGACGATAGCTATAACATCGCGTCGTCAGACGTTGAGTTCTGTTTCTATAAAGGAGATGACTTGTTTAATGATGAATATATCGCTCTCGACGCCGATCCTAAAGTTGTCGGGACCTTCACAAAGGAGGAATCAAAAAAGGCAGTCACCCTGTATTTGACGGCACCAGAAGCATTCCCAGATCCCGACATTTCGTGGTACGCATACTATGTGATTATCAGGTTGAAGCTTGAAGACGGGAGGACTGCTGCTGCAGCCAAGCAGATCGGCGTCACCCGTAATGGTCTTTTCCTGTTGCATGGACTGAATAGTGATAGGATGTGTTTCGCCCCGTATAGGGACTACTTGAGGAATACTGCCAAAATCTATCTTTCAAGCCAGATATACGTTCAGGACTACAGTTCAACTAACACCAGCTCCTTCTACGATAATACGCACAAGAACAATGTCGTGAAGAATGGTTTGCTAAAGCTTAGCGAGAGTTTGTTCAAAGCCGGCATAGCAAGCACCAAGTATGATATGATAGGTCATAGCATGGGAGGTATCCTGGAGCGCCTCTACGTCCAGGAAGTCGATGACAATCACACAAACAGGCTGATTACCCTGAACACGCCTCACTTCGGATCGATTTTAGGTAATATATTCATAGATTATGATGAGTTCCGACAGACTCCAGGCGTTGGATACTACAGAGCTATAGAAAAGTTCAACGCGCTACTGGATAAAGCCTTTAGCAGAGATCGAAGCATGCAAGCCGTGAAAGATCTTGCTAAAAACAGTCCTGCCATTCAGAGACTGGCATCGAAAAGGGAAGCATTTTATGGAATACCCGTGTGCGCTGTAGGCTCCGAAATTAGCAAATGGGGACTCACATTTGCTGTCAAGGAGGGGTTCTACGCCATTTTCCCCAAAATAGCCTCTTTCCTCTTTGACGCGAAACCCGGAACGGGGAAAGCCTATCTTGATAAGCAAGCGGAAAAGGGCTCTGACTATGTGGTCTCTGTGGAAAGCCAAAAAGGCGGATGCGAATACAGTTATATCTATAAGGGAGGTTACACTCAGGCTATGCATTGTCATGTTACCGAATGGAATATCATACACGAAGAGCTGACAAAGCTGCTGACAGCTACTGATACCTACCACGTCTTCAGCACGGAGGGATTTGGGGATATACCTTCATCCGCAGGTACCAGAGCAGAAGAGGAAAAAATAGAGCTTGTCAAGGGATTTGAGGAACCCAAGTCCACCTCGTTCATTAAGATTGAAGCAAAGAAAGTGGATGGTGCCGACTACACCCATGAGCTGAAGCTTACCACCAGCAACGATATGATGACAAAAGTAGCCTTCTGCCTACTGAATGAAGACGAAATGATTGCCGACTATGAAAAGGACGAGATGCATTTCAATATGAGTGGTATCGAAGGCGAGAAATGGATCTATGCCATCGGTCGCACAGACTACAATGCGCTGGTGATAGATTCTGTGAAGGTGACACTGGGAGGCACAAATGGCATCAAATCTGTGGAGAACGACGAAGAGCTCCGATACACTGTAACTGGGAATAGCCTGAATATCCAGAACCTCAGTGAGCCTTATAGCATCGCCGTGTACAATTATGCCGGCCAGATGCTGTCAGAAATCAGGAGTAATCCAGCCCACTATTATACACTCCCTCGCAGCAAGGGACTCCTGATTATCAGCATCCGCTCGAACAAAGGCAAGCAGTTCCTTAAAGTCATGTCTAAGTAATAGTATTCACCCTAAAAATATGAGACAATGAAAAAGTATATTTATCTATTGATAATGGCATGCTTTGCCATCCAGCTTCAGTCATGCTCAAACGCCGATGATGACACTACGTCACCAAACGAGCCCCAGCAGGACTCTCAGTCCAACTATAAATCATTGCCAGGTTTACTCACCAGAGGCGAGATTCTTGATGGCATAAATAATGGTGAGATCTATGGAGGTAAAGATACTGAACCTGTTGAGGGCAAAACGTTCTACCAAGAGTCCACGTCAGACGTCGTTATGGTCACTGCTTTAGGCACCTTCTCCACAATAGACCAGGATGGTAAAGTAGAAACTTATGATAATCTTGGAGGATCAATTCAAACCGAAAATGGAGGCTCGTTTACAATGACCAGCAAAGGGAAAGGTCTGCATATTGAAGGTTCTGGGGTTACCAACCCACTATCTGGGTTCACACATCAAACCACAGTGTCTTTGGATATTGATGATAAAGAGTTGATAAAGAGCGGTAAGGCGAAAATTACAAAATTCAGCATCACGACATATTCAGAAGTGTCAATATACGGGAGTGGTTATACTGTAAATATGCACCTTGAAGCCGCAAACATTCCGATGGTGGAAGATGCCGTTATATATACACACTGGAAGGGCGGAACAATAACGGATTATTCGTACTCTTCTGAAGGAATCAGCATGTCTCTCTACGACAACCCCGCCAATTTCATTGAAGTGTGGATCGCATTCAAGGATGGCTCTATTGCGAGTACAAGAATAGGATTATAAGCAACAACCCTGAAACGGGGGACAGGCACACGCTCTCTGAGATGTGCCTGACTCCCGTTTTCTACGTTTCCCCGTTTCTCTTGGGAATAATAGAAATCCTGTGCGGCTTAAAGGGAGAAAAACATACAATCGACTCACAAATGCAGAATTTGTGAGTCGATTTTCTTAATTTGTGAGTCTTCTAACGAGTATTTTTCCTATATTTGCAACATATTAACTATCTATTATTCATTAAAATCAATTAAAGATGAAAAACTACAAGACCTTCTTGGGCACATTGCTGCTCTTCGTCCTGTCATTGGTAATGACAGGCTGCGATGAACAATTAGACAACCCGACAACAGACACACCCACTGAGTCTCCGACGGATTCTCCGACGGATTCTCCGACAGATTCTCCGACGGATTCTCCGACGGATTCACCTACGGAGACACCAGAAACCGAGACGCCTCCTTCTACATCTTTTTATTGTAATACAGAGATGCCTGCTGTATGGGTTTTTAGTAAAGATGCGTCGTATATGTCCTTCTATTTTGAAACAAACATCACTGATTTCACCATCAGCAGTTCAGAAACATGGTGTACAGTACAAATGGAAAATGCTGAAAGAGAAAACCTAAAAAGACTCATCATTAACGTTACGGAATTCGCAACCAATGACTTTTTAACCCCACGAAAAGCCACAGTTCTCATTAAGGGTGATATCTACAACTTCTCTATCACCATCGCACAAAACGCAAATGTCAGCATTTCCACACTTGGTCTCCCATATAAGGATACAGGTTATACGCTCGAACTTGCGCCAGGAGCTTCCAAGGAAGTAACCATAAAGGCAAACTGTTATAGTTGGTCAGCTTCAACGGATGCAGACTGGCTCACTCTTACACAAAAGGACTACACAACCCTTATAGTGACTTCAACACTAAACACGAGTGATTCACCTCGCAGTGCTAATGTCACAATTGTCAATGATGCAGACACGTATAATGACCAAAGTATCTTTACTGTCATTGATGGAGAGTCAGAGCTGACAGGAAAAGACTATAATTACGGAACAAGTATTGGATGGGATTAAAATTAGAAGAATATGAGAACGAATAGATTATCAATGTGGTTTGTAGCAGGAATCTCGCTACTAATTACCGCTTGCTCAGAACAGGAAACAATAAACTCAGTCAACTCGCTTGGTGGTGAGACCCTTCACGCCACTATCAGCGAAGACAAAGCAGCTACTCGCTCTATCGTCATCGACAATCCTGGGGTAAAACTTGAGACCTTTTGGGATACAGGCGACATCATCGGAGTATCTGGTTCTGCTTCACAAAATGTGAAATTTACGATTGCTGAGGGAACGATTTCTGCCAACGGGAAATCAGCAGATTTCAAGACAAATTCAGATACCCCTACAGGCGATCTCGTAGCCTATTATCCTTATAATGAGAAAGCTGTTGTTGCTGATAATGACATTACCCTCGACTTCCCCGCCACCCAAAAATACACCCGTATTAATGGTGTACCACAACCTGACCCTAAGGCCTGTGTGATGGCAGGAAAGGGTTCTGCTTCTACCGGTATTGAATTCATGAATGTGATGGCTGTATTGAAAGTAGGACAAGTATTTACTTCTGAGACCACAGTCAGTAGCATAGAATTCCGTGACCTCAGCGACGCATCCGTTTGTGGAACTTACAAGATCAACCTTGCTGGTAGTGTGCCGTCTTCAGAATTTACAGGTAGCGGGAAAGTTATCACGCTTGATATGGGAGCCTCTGGCATTAAGGCTGAAGCTAATACCCTCTTTACAGCATTTGTCGTAGTGCCTGCTCGAAACTATCCTAAAGGGTTTGAGGTTACATTTGTAGCAGCAGATGGCAAAAGAACCATAAAAACCGCAGGTTCCAAACAGGGTAAGAAACTCGAACGAAGCGTCGTTTATCCAATAGGTGATATCACTACTTATGAAGATATACCTGGCATGATTTGTGAGTTGAAACCAACAGCACAAATCATGACCCCTGAGAAGCTTGATATGGTCACTATTATCGACAATGCAAACAACTATGTAGTGACAGAAGATGGAAGCTTGGCAATGGATGCAAATGGCAATTACATTAGAATGCCAGAACTGACCATGCTGGTCGATAAAGACATGAATCCCCAGGTTGACGGATATCTCATCTTCAACCAACCATCTAACGAGATGCCCCAGGGTGGTATTTACAAAGTAAAAACTTGTACACTTGCCGCTGATGGAGAACACTATGAGGTCTATGCCGTACCAGAGACAAATATTGCAGCTCCGTTCGAGAAATTGATTATTGGCGAGCCTCTCTATGACGAAAATGGCAACTTAAACGAAAACGGTGGCATAGAACTCGATATCAGCAGTTACGTAAAAGAGATACGAGACGGAGAAGGCAATGTCATAAACACACGCTCTGTACCAACTTACGATACGAATGCAAGTGAAGCAAAGACCAGAGCCACTATTCATAAGCAGTTCAAGGCACCCGCTTTAACCCTTAGCATAGACGAAAAGGAACATTGCGCCTGTGATATCTCTGCACAAATGAGTGTAAGCATGCGCATTGCTATAGGTATCATTCATGGAGAATTGCAATATGTGTATCAAACCGTCAATCCAACTCTTGATCTGAAAACAACTTTTGCCCTGTATGCAAAAATAGAGAAAGAGAAGCGCGAAAGGTTAATGAACTTCTTGTTCGGAGGAATTCCCGTTGGTCCACTTGTATTTATGCCCGAAATAGGTTTCGATGGGTTTGTCGGTATCGGTGGAGAGGCTAAGCTCTCTGCTTCCAAGACCTTCAGTTACGATCTCGGCACGTATGGTCTTGCATATAATAAGGGTGATGGATTCCAATACCGACGCCTTCCTACGCCTGCTCCAGAACCTGCTACTGATTTCAATCCTCAATTAGAAGCTGGTCTATCTGCAAGCATCTATGCCTTTGGCGGTATTGCCATGAGAGTTGGAGTGTCCATTTCGGGAATGTTCTCTTTTGGCGCCAATACAGACGCAAAACTTACCTTTGGTATAGCAAATGAGACAAATTCCAGTGGAGCAATTTTAGCAACGAAAGTGCACCTGACTCCAGGATTGGAGATTGCACCTTATGGCGCCGTTCTCAACGGCAAGATTTCAACTGTTTGGAGAGACGTTCAGGGAAAAATTGAATTCGACCCGCTATGGGAGCGCTACACGACACCAATTATTGAATCCGCATCAATCTGGCCTATTCGCAAACTCACAGATAAATACTATGAGTTTGATTGTGGTGTATCAGCTGACAATCCTAGTGGAAAGCTAGTTTGTCCAGTATATAAAGAAATCACTAAAGCAAAGTATAAAGTTGTCGTCAAAAAGCCAATCTTTAATGGTTTGACGCTGGCACTACAAGTCTATAAAGGTGATATTAAATATAGTAATTTTAATAACCCCGACAGATTTAAAGCTTTAGAAGCGGATGGAGCTGCCCATGTGGAATTTATGTTATCCGAATGCGAAGCTTCCATTGAAAACAGCGAATGCGTACAGCATTCACCAATTGATAATTACCCTGCAGGGCTGGATGGAGCAACATTAGAAGGCGAATGCAATATCCAAACAGAGTCGGGTAAGGCATTCTATCTAAGACTTGTATGGGTGGATTTTGCTGCTAGAGAGCAACATATCACCAACTCAGGGGACAAGCCATTTATATATTGCTGGCCAAACAAAAGCAATGGGCAACCATATACAGAGTACAAAGGAAATGAAACTATTTATTTTGATATTCCTGAATAAAAACAAACGGACCTGATATTAGGGTCATACAAAACCAAAACGGGGGACAGGCACACACTCTCTGAGATGTGCCTGACTCCCGTTTTAATAAATCACCCCGCTGTCAGCGCTGTCATCGTCATCGAGGGCTGCGGTGAGGGGGAAACGTAACATTTGAAGGGGGTATCCGTAATGTTTGGCCTCCGAATCCGTATCATTTGCGGGTGTTTGTCAGCGTTCATGGGGGTGTCATCAGTGTCGTTGTCTGCGCTGAATGGGGGTGTCATCGGTATCGTTGTCAGCGCTCATAGAGTTGTCATCAGCATCGTTGTCAGCGTTCATGGGGTGTCATCAGTGTCGTTGTCAGCGGGTGTGCCTTGATGTATGTAAAGATATTTGATTATTTATCATACAACAGGCCAGACTGTGGATGGTGTATTTGCGAAAACTGCTCTGTATCAAACGGTTTAGAGGACGCCTAGGAAAAACAGGCGCGCTAGGCAGGAAAAATTTGCGGGATAACTAGGGCGCAAATTTGCTACTATTAATGCCCGCAATTTTTAGTATTAATCGTAGCAATCGCCATCATTAATACTTTCTAACATAGTTACGAGAATTGTAAAGGAAATTACATTCAACAGGAAGAATGATGGCAACCGATGACAGCAAATCGATGACAATCGATGACGATGACAGCGATGACAATGGGGGTATTTATATTTTTATCGTCGTGACGCAATTTGCAGAGCTACTTATTAATATATTTATATATATAAATATATATAAGTAGAAGTCTATTCAACCACTCCGTCTAGAAAATAAATAGGGGTAGTGGTGTCATCGTCAGCGGTGTCATCGGTGACATCGTGCCTTTTCCTGAATAATTATACACAAAGACAGCGTATCGGCAGAAATGAGAGAAGATTTATGCAAAAAGATGAGATAATGTGACGATTTGTCGGATATTTGCCGTAACTTTGCAACCGATTTTATAATAAGGAACACATCTATGAAGTTATTCGACGTATATCCGCTCTTCGACGTGAATATCGTGAAGGGCCAAGGTTGTAAGGTATGGGATGACAAAGGACAGGAGTATCTGGACCTCTACGGAGGGCACGCCGTGATCAGCATCGGGCATGCCCATCCGCACTATATCGAGAAGATCACAGAACAGGTCAGCAAGTTGGGGTTCTATTCTAACTCCGTCGTGAACAAGCTGCAGGTGGAGCTCGCTGAGCGCCTGGGCAGGATCTCGGGCTACGACGACTACCAGCTGTTTCTCATCAACAGCGGTGCCGAGGCCAACGAGAACGCGCTGAAGCTCGCCTCGTTCACCAATGGCCGCACGAGGGTGCTCTCTGCCCAGAAGGCTTTTCACGGACGTACCTCACTGGCTGTCGAGGTGACCAACAATCCGAAGATCATCGCGCCTATCAACGACAACGGGCACGTGACCTATCTGCCGATGAACGACCTGCCCGCCTGGGAGGCTGAGCTGCAGAAGGGCGACGTCTGTGCCGTCATCCTGGAGTGCATTCAGGGCGTGGGCGGCATCAAGCTCGCCACCAAGGAGTTTGCCCAAGGTCTGGCAGCTGCATGCAAGAAGTATGGCACGATCCTGATCTGCGACGAGATCCAGTGCGGCTATGGGCGCAGCGGTAAGTTCTTCGCTCACCAGTGGCTCGATATCCGTCCTGACATCATCACCGTCGCCAAGGGCATCGCCAACGGTTTCCCGATGGGCGGTGTACTGATTTCGCCTGAGTTCAAGCCCGTCTATGGACAGCTGGGCACTACGTTTGGTGGCAATCACCTCGCCTGTGCTGCTGCATTGGCCGTGCTCGACGTGTTCGAAAAGGAGCATCTCGTAGAGAACGCTCACGAGGTGGGTGAATATCTCATCGAAGCATTGAAGAATCTCAGAAACAAAGAATTGAAGGAGAAAGAGAGGAGTCACATCCTGGACGTTCGCGGACGAGGCCTGATGATCGGCATCGACCTGGACATCCCCCACAAGGACGTGCGCCAGCCACTCATCTATCAGGAGCACTGCTTCACGGGTTGTGCAGGCACGAACATCCTTCGTCTGTTGCCGCCACTCTGCTTGACAAAGGCCGACGCCGACGACTTCATCAACCGACTAAAGAAAACACTATGAGCAAGATTGCAATGATAGGCGCTGGCGCTATGGGCGGCGCCACCGTAGAAGGCCTCATCAAAGGCCAGTATTTCAAGAACGAGGACATCACCGTAGCCGACCCCAGCGAGGCCGTGATCGAAAAGTTTGCCCAGAAGGGTGTATCGGTGACCACCGACAATCAGTTGGCCGCCGAGGGTGCAGACATCGTCTGTGTCGTCGTGAAGCCTTGGTTGGTCGAGAAGGTGCTCAAGGGTATCAAGGACGTGCTGAATCCGCAGAAGCAACTGCTGATCGTGATTGCAGCGGGTGTACCCTCGCAGAATATCAAGGAGTGGTTGGGCGAGCAGTGCCCCCCGCTGTTCCTGATCATCCCCAACATCGCCATCGCCGAACTGTCATCGATGACCTTCATCGTACCCGTCGGCACCACAGAGGCCCAGACCAAGACCGTCGTCAGCATCTTCGACGAGATGGGCGACACGCTGATTACCGACGAACAGCATCTGGCAGCAGGCACAACCCTCGCCTCTTGCGGCATCGCCTACGCCATGCGCTATATCCGCGCGGCTTCTGAGGGTGGTGTAGAACTCGGTTTCAAGGCCGACGACGCCAAAAAGATCGTGATGCAGACGATGAAGGGTGCCGTCGATCTGTTGCAGGCCAGCGGCATGCATCCTGAACAGGCTATCGACTTGGTGACCACGCCTGGTGGTGTCACCATCAAGGGCCTCAACGAGATGGAGCATGCAGGCTTCACCTCAGCCGTCATCCGCGGCCTCAAAGCAGGAATGAAATAAAGGGAAGAGTGAATAGTGAATAGTGAAGAATTGAAGTAATATTAAGATATGGACGAACAATTGAAGCAAATCGGCGAGCGTCTGCGCGGACTGCGCGACGTGCTCGACATCCCAGTGAGCGAGATGGCAGAGACCATCGGTATCTCTTCGGAGAAGTATGAGGATATAGAAAAGGGCGAGGCTGACATCACCATCTCGAACCTGATGAAGATCGCCAAGAAGTACGGTATCTCGACAGAGGAGCTGATCTTCGCCGAGACCCCCCACATGAAGAGCTACTTCGTGGTGCGCGACGGACAAGGCGTGAGCATCGAGCGCACCAAGGCGTATAAGTACCAGTCGCTGGTGTCTGGCTTCGTAGGCCACAAGGCCGACGTATTCATCGTGACCGTCGAGCCGAAGCCCGAGGCACATGTGGTCTATAAGAATACACACCCTGGACAGGAGTTCAATATGGTGCTGGAGGGTAAGATGGAACTCTACATCGGTGGTAAGACCATCGTGCTGGAAGAGGGCGACTCCATCTACTTCGACTCCACCAAGCCCCACGGCATGCTGGCGGTAGGCAACAAACCCGTCAAATTCCTCGCATTTACAGTAGAATAAACACAAACACTATGATAGAAAGATTTTTAAAACAGACGAAGTTCACGTCTGTTGAAGACTACAACAAGAACCTGGAGTTCATCATCCCCGAGAACTTCAATTTCGCCTACGACGTGATGGACGCGTGGGCAGAGGAGGCCCCTGAGAAGCTGGCCATCCTGTGGACAAACGATCAGGGCGAGGAGATTCGCACGACCTACGGTGAGCTGAAGGAGCAGTCGGATCAGGCCGCCAGTTACCTGATGTCGCTGGGCATCGGCAAGAACGACCCCGTGATGCTCATCCTGAAGCGCCGCTATGAGTGGTGGGTGGTGATGCTCGCCCTCTGCAAGATCGGCGCCATCGTCATCCCAGCTACCCACATGCTGACAAAGAAGGATATCATCTATAGAAATACCCGTGCCTCAGTGAAGGCCATCATCTGTGTGGATGATCCCTACGTGGTAAGTCAGATTCAGGCCGCTATGTCGGAGAGTCCGACGGTGAAGCAATATATCACAATCACCGATCACGGTAAGCCCATCCCCGAGGGTTTCCACGACTGGCAGACGGAATGGAAGCAGGCCCCGAAGTTTGAGAAACCCGCCTTCGTCAACTCCAACGACGACACGATGCTGATGTACTTCACCAGCGGCACCAGCGGAGAGCCCAAGATGGTGGCTCACGACTATCTCTATGCGATGGGCCATCTCTCGACAGGCGTATTCTGGCACAACCTCCACGAAGGCTCACTCCACCTCACCGTAGCCGATACTGGCTGGGGTAAGGCCGTATGGGGCAAGTTCTACGGACAGTGGTTTGCTGGCGCGACAGTCTTCGTGTTCGACCATGAGAAGTTCAATGCCGACACGCTGCTGCGTCAGATCGAGAAATACAAGGTGACCTCGTTCTGTGCACCTCCCACCATCTATCGTTTCATGATTCGCGAGGACCTCTCGAAGTACGACCTCTCGAGTCTCGAATACTGTTGTACAGCTGGTGAAGCCCTGAACCCTGCCGTCTTCGACAAGTTCTACGAGAAGACAGGCATCAAGATGATGGAAGGCTTCGGACAGACAGAGACCACGATGACCCTCGGCACCTTCCCCTGGATGGAGCCGAAACCCGGTTCGATGGGTATCCCCAACGCCCAGTACGACATCGACCTAATCCGTGCCGACGGTACACCTTGTGAGGATGGTGAGAAGGGCGAGATTGTGGTGCGTGTAGGCGACCGCAAGCCCATCGGCCTCTTCAAGGAGTACTACCGCGACCCAGAGCTCACCCGCGAGGCTTGGCACGACGGACTCTATCACACTGGTGATATGGCCTGGCGCGACGAAGACGGCTACTACTGGTTTGAGGGTCGTATCGACGACGTCATCAAATCGAGTGGCTACCGCATTGGTCCGTTCGAGGTAGAGAGTGCGCTGATGACCCACCCCGCTGTCGTAGAGTGCGCCATCACAGGTGTTCCCGACGACATCCGCGGCATGGTGGTGAAGGCTACCGTCGTGCTGGGTAAGGAGTGGAAGGACAAAGCTGGCGACGACCTCGTCAAGGAACTGCAGCAGCACGTGAAGAAGGTGACTGCCCCCTATAAGTATCCTCGTATCGTCGAGTTCGTCGATGAACTGCCCAAGACCATCAGTGGCAAGATCCGTCGTGTGGAGATTCGCCAAAAGGACGCGAAATGAGTAAGAGAATCGTTATTAAGGTAGGCTCGAACGTACTGACGAGACAGGACGGGAAGCTCGACGTCACCCGTATGTCGGCACTCGTCGATCAGATAGCCTGGCTCAAGAAACAGGGGTACGAGGTGATTCTCGTTTCCTCTGGAGCTGTGGCCTGCGGACGACGTGAGTTGAAGGTTGACCACTCGCTCGACTCAGTGGAGCAGCGCCAGTTGTACTCTGCCTTAGGACAAGTGAAGCTCATCGGACTTTACTACGACCTGTTCCGCGAGTTCGGCATCCATGTAGGTCAGGTACTGACGATGAAGGAGAATTTTCAGCCTGGCGAACAGTATGAGAACCAGCGTGCCTGCATGAAGGTGATGTTGGAAAACAACGTGCTGCCCATCGTCAATGAGAACGATACGGTAAGCGTCACAGAGCTGATGTTCACGGATAACGATGAGCTCAGTGGTCTGATTGCCCAGATGATGGACGCCGACACCCTCATATTGCTCTCCAATATCGACGGTATCTACAATGGACATCCCGACGACCCGCAGTCGGAGATTATCCGCTGTGTGGCGCCAGGTACTGATCTGAGTCAGTATATCAAGGTCGAGAAGAGCGCTTTCGGACGTGGTGGCATGCACTCGAAATACACCACCGCCAGCAAGGTATCACAGGCAGGCATCCGCGTGATTATCGCCAACGGCGAACGTGAGAACATCCTGATCGACCTCATGGAGCATAAAGACGAAACACCACATACCGTGTTTGAGGTAAGAGTGAAAAGTGAAAAGGGAAAAGGGATATGCAACTAAAAGAGACATTTGAACGCGTGAAGAAAGCCAGCAAGCGTCTGGCACTGCTGAGCGACGCCCAGCGCAATGACATCCTGAATGCCGTTGCCGACGCCATCATCGCCCAGCAAGACCGCATCTTGAAGGCAAACAGTGAGGATCTGGCCAAGATGGAACAGACAAATCCGCTTTATGACCGTCTGCAACTGACCCCAGAGCGTCTGAAAGGGATCGCTGGGGATATGCGTAACGTAGCAACACTGCCCACACCATTGGGACACATCACCAAGCAGAAGACCCTGCCCAACGGTCTGCGTCTCTGTCGTGTCAGCGTACCCTTTGGCGTCATCGGCATGATCTACGAAGCCCGCCCGAATGTCACGTTCGATGTCTTCTCCCTCTGTTTTAAGAGTGGTAATGCCTGTGTGCTGAAAGGAGGCAAGGACGCCGACTGTTCGAATCGCGAGGAGGTGGCCTTGATTCACGAGGTGCTCCAGCAATTCGGCGTATCGGAAGACGTCGTTGCCCTGCTGCCTGCAACCCACGAGGCTACAGGCGAGATGCTGAACGCTGTCGGCTATATCGACCTCTGCATTCCACGTGGCGGCAGAAAGCTTATCGACTTCGTGCGTGATACAGCCCGTGTGCCAGTGATCGAGACGGGAGCAGGTGTGGTGAACACTTACTTCGACAAGGACGGTGACTTGGAAATGGGCAAGGCGATCATCAATAATGCCAAGACCCGTCGTGTGAGCGTCTGCAACGCTCTCGACTGTCTGCTCATCCATGAGCGTCGTCTCAGTGACCTGCCCGCCCTCTGCCAGCAGATGGCCGAGAAACAGGTCATCATCTACGCAGACGACAAGGCCTACGCCGCTCTCAACGGCCAATACCCCCATCTGGAGCACGCCACAGAGGAAAGCTTCGGCACAGAGTTCATGGATTACAAACTGGCCATCAAGACCGTCGCCTCACTCGATGAGGCACTGACACATATCGATGAGAACGGCAGTGGACACAGTGAGGCCATCATCACCCAAGACGAGCAGGCAGCGCGCCAATTCCAGACGCACGTCGATGCAGCCTGCGTCTATTGGAACGCACCTACCTCCTTCACCGATGGTGCCCAATTTGGACTCGGAGCCGAAATCGGCATCTCAACTCAGAAACTGGGTCCTCGCGGCCCAATGGCCCTTGAAGAGATCTGCACCTATAAGTGGCTCATCGAGGGCGAAGGACAAACACGTCCTTAAAAGGTAAAAAAGTAAAAAGGTAAAAAATATATGAGAACATTTATTAATGTAGAGGATATCGGCCCATTGGAGAAAGCAATGGCCGAAGCAATGGAAATCAAGAACGACCGTTACAAATATCAGCATCTGGGCAAGAACAAGACCCTGATGATGATCTTTTTCAACAACTCGCTGCGCACCCGTCTGTCCACCCAGAAGGCAGCCATGAACCTGGGCATGAACGTCATCGTGCTCGACGTGAATGCTGGTGCCTGGAAACTGGAGACGGAACGTGGCGTCATCATGGACGGAGACAAGTCGGAGCACTTGCTGGAGGCTATTCCCGTGATGGGCTGCTACTGCGACCTGATCGGCGTACGCAGCTTTGCAGGACTGACAGACCGCGAGTACGACTACGCAGAGACTGTGCTGCAGCAGTTCATCAAATACAGCGGACGCCCTGTGTTCGCGATGGAAACGGCAACCGTACACCCCCTTCAGGCTTTTGCCGACCTCATCACTATCGAGGAGTATAAGACGGTGAAACGCCCAAAGGTCGTGCTGACTTGGGCCCCTCACTGTCGGGCTCTTCCCCAGGCCGTTCCCAATAGCTTTGCTCAGTGGATGAATGCGGCTGATGTCGATTTCGTCATCACCCACCCCGAGGGCTATGAGCTCGATCCGAAGTTTGTAGGCAATGCCCGTGTGGAATACGACCAGAAGAAAGCCTTCGAAGGCGCAGACTTCATCTATGCCAAGAACTGGAGTAACCCAGGCGTGACCAACCCAGCAGACTACGGTAAGATTACCTCAAAGGATATGTCGTGGACTGTTGACACAGAACACATGTCATGGACCAACAACGGTAAGTTCATGCACTGTCTGCCCGTTCGTCGTAACCTCATCGTTACAGACGACGTCATTGAGTCGCCCAACTCCATCGTCATCCCTGAGGCAGCCAACCGCGAGATCAGCTGTTCGGTAGTCATCAAACGAATGCTTGAAGCACTTTAAGATAAGGGTTACGGCCATTACCTCTTCTCGGCAGCCGCCTTGCGCAGCTGTTCATAGTCGTCGATTTTTTTTAGGTAATGCGTGCGGAAATCTTTCCAATGATAATAAGGGGCTACGTCTGTCGGAATAGGCAGCGTGGCCTCTTTCTCGTTCAGCAGCACTTTGAAAAGCACATCCTCATCATGGATATCCTTACGGTAGAAGATAAACTGCAAGTTGGAGCCCATAGGGAACACCTTAGACGCCCACCAGCCATTCTTCTCCACCTCCTCCAGATTGCTGGTTTCGAAGTCGAAACCATTGATACCTATCAGACAAGTGAGTGGCAGCAATACCGTCTCATGTCCAAAACGCAACTGCACCCCAGGCCGTTCCATCTTGAAGTGATCATCTGCATCACTGATAATCTGTCGCAGCAGATAGCGCTGGGTATAGGGCTGATGACCGCCATTCAGCGGACAAGGCCCATGCATCAGATACCACCACACATTCTCCCATTGCCAAAGACGGTAGATCTCCTTGGCTGTGAAGATGTCTGTCAGATAGGTCTCCTTGTAGAGATGCGTATTCATCTGGAACAATCCCATCTTGATGAGATAGTAGTTCAGCCAGATATCACTAATCACCCCTTTGACAGAATCAGGATGGACGAACAAGAGATCCATCAGGCGTTCATTATGCTTTCGCGAGCTCATATACTCATCATAGGGAGTCTTTGCATCACCCCCCATACCATTCTTCCGCAAAACCGGATCCTGATGGTTCATATACCACATATCTTCCTGAGAAGCCTTCATCGAGATACGCAACTCGGGATTGTTCATCGTCATCACATTAAGGGCGGCACCCATTGACAGGATACAACGAGGAACAATCGTACTACGGGCGTCCACGATGGCTGGTCCCTCAAACACCTCAGGGAAATTCTCCATCATGCGTCGAGCGATGCCACGATGCTGCTTCTGCCCAAAACTGGTCAGGTCGCCCCAATGTTTCTCCGTATCAGCAAAGATGACCCGCATCACTTTTAGTGCCTTCTTGCCCACATCTGTCAGTTCGTTCATACTGTCAGCCTTACAGAGCATATTATAGGGGATATCAAACCCCTTACGATTTTCAATATAGCGAGAGCCGTGACGCCCATAATGCGAGATATAGAACGGCACTTTTCCTTCAGGAGCTGGCGTCAGAACAGGCAGTGCAGTATCAGGATAGATACTGTAGTTACTGGCCGCAAAGCTACGATTAGCCTTGATGATCTCGAGAGCCTGCTGAGCATGACCAGCGGCAATCGACAGCCACAGTAAGCAAAGGGTCAATAGTCTATTTCTCATACGGCTCCAGTATTTTCTGATAATATGAATAGAAGTCACTCAGATGATAATAGGGAGCTACATCCGTCGGTAAGGGGAGCGTAGCTTCCTCTTCATTGAGAAGGACCTGCATCAACACATCCTTGTCATCAGGATTCCTACGATAGAGAATAAACTGGAGATTGGCCCCCATCGGACAGAGCCGATAGTCAGCCCACCCTTTCTTTTCGAGTGACTCCAGATGGTCGGTAGCCAGCCCATAGCCGTTGACGCCTAACAAACAGACAAATGGGACGAAACTGGTCTCGTCGGTAAAATGGAAGATGGCCGTCGGCTTCGTCTTCAAGGCTGTGTCAGCACAGTAAAAACAGTTACGCAGCAGCTGATGCTGCAAAGCCTGCTTCTTCTCCGCATGATGCACATAACCACCATAATTGAAATACCACCAGGCGTTCTGCTTCTTCCAAAGGCTATGGATTTCATCCTTGGTGAACAGGTCGTACAAGGTGACCTGCCCCGCGAGTCGTGTATTCTGGATATTACCAGCCACCTTGAAGAGCTGATCACTGAGCGTCGTGGCATCCACATGAGCACGCACATAGTCTGTATCACTGAAGAGCAGCTGTGCAAGCCGACTTCCATCACTATACTTGCGGGCGAAGGCATCATAGGCCTGCAGGGCTGCAGAGTCTCCCCTGACGGCAAGACGGCTTACATCCTGATGATTGAGATAATAAGAGAACTCCTGACTGGCATTGCGATAGACACGAATACGCGTAAACTTAGCAATCTGGTTCATCGTATATTCCATAGATAACAATGAACACGTCGTCCGCAGGCTACGCGCCCCAAGATGATAGGCATCCTGACAGAAGATCTCTGGGAAGCGCTCTGCCATCCGCCACGCAATCCCCCTCAACTGACTAACACCCACATCAGTCAATTCTCCCCAATGGTTGTAGGCATCGTTGCGTATCTTTGTCAGACAACCGAGCACATCACGTCCGAGCGGTGTCAGTTTTCCAACGCTATCAGCGCTGGCAAGTACTTTATATGGGGCATCATAGTCACTCGGCTTGCTGAGATAGCAAGATCCGTGACGCCCGTAATAAATCATCGCAAAAGGCTTCTTGTCCTGCGGTGCAGGCGTCAAGGGGCGCAGTGATTGTCTGGGGTAAGCCATTCCGCAACCCGCAGAGCGCTCGACATCCTGAATCAACTCTTCCTCCACAGGCTGAGGGCCCTTAACATCCCGAAAATAGGAAGCCACACGGTCGGCAATGTTCTTCTGGATATATGGACGATAGAACCGTAGTTCGAAATTATGATAGTTACCCGGCATCCCAATGACTGGCAGGACCTCATCCGTCTCGAATCCTTTCACAATCAACAGACGGCTGTCTGGGTCACATCTGACGGTGAGGGTATCACTCTTTTCCGGGGATTGGTACACGAAAGAGGCTGCCACCGAATCCCTCTGCCAGTTGACAGGATTAATGCACAGTTGATTACCATCCGTTATAAGCGGAATGGCTTTTTCCGGCGATGCCACAGAATTGAAGCCGACGGTTACGCCCCAGTCCGTCGCTCCCCGTGCAGGCCGGAGGAGCGGTATGTCAGCCAGATCCTCCTTTGTTACCTTATAGCCAATCACATAGGCAGCAACCATCCTGCAGGCGATGCTGTCAGGCATCTCCCGCATCAGTTCCACGACCGCAGCAGCACCCTGACTATAGCCTGCCAGCACAAAGGGCCTGCCCTGATTGAAATGCGTCAGGTAATACTGCCAACTGCGCTTCACGTCCTCAATGGCTCTTGATGTACGTGCCGCCGCAAGTTCCGGTGAAACAAAACTGTTCATGGAAGCCTGCCGATAGAAGGGAGAATAATAGTTCAGCTTACCCGTATAGAAAGAATCGACAGCCGCCATTTCCACAAGCATCTGACTACGCTGCAGAGGATCGTATGTGTTGGCATAGTGGCAGGTATCCTTTGCTTCCAGATGGTCGCCCGTCTCAGTAGAGATAATATAGAAGATGTCTGCCGTTCCCTTCTGATCATGGATATACCATTGAGACGGCTCCTCATAACGAGGGGTCGGCGGCATCAACTCTGAATTCACTGATTGCACATCCCAAGAGGAAATCGTAAGTGCCAGTGCAGTACAAATCAATGGTATCAAAATGGTCCGAAACCTACTCATACGCCTAAAAGGAAAAGTTTTTGACTGCAAAAATACAAATTTCATCCGTAATGTACAAATAAATCGGGAAACTTTGTGTAATTTTGCAGGCAAAATAAAATAAAAGAACATGATTTCATTCGAATG
The DNA here is from genome assembly GCA_900315525.1 of uncultured Prevotella sp. GTDB lineage: Bacteria > Bacteroidota > Bacteroidia > Bacteroidales > Bacteroidaceae > Prevotella. Next base: position 26,679 of record OMZO01000004.1, read on the forward strand.
TGACTACAACAACGGAGCTTGTCAGCAAGTGCTTGACAACCTTGTGAAATACAACAGCGCCAAGCCTACACCCTATGGCTTCGACGAATTCAGTGACAGAGCCAAGGCCCGCATCCGTGAAGCCTGCGGCATGCCCGACGCCCAGATCTTCTTCCTGACTGGCGGTACACAGACCAACGCCACAGCCATCGACTCGATGCTCTATCAGTATGAGGGCGTCATCTGCGTCGGTTCTGGACACATCAACGTGCATGAGGCTGGTGCGGTGGAGTTCACGGAACACAAGATCATCGCCCTACCAGAAAAGAACGGCAAGTTGGAAGCTATGACACTGGAAAACTACCTCGACGACTACATGCACGACGGGAACAAGGACCACGCCGTACACCCAGGACTGGTCTATATCACCTTCCCTACGGAGTTCGGTACGCTCTATACAGCGAAGGAGCTGGATGATATCTATCAGGTATGTCAGCGCTACGAGATACCGCTTTACATCGATGGTGCGCGCCTGGGCTATGGTCTGAAGGCTGTGGGCAACGATATCTCACTGCCCTATCTGGCACGCCACTGCGACGTATTCTATATCGGTGGAACTAAGATTGGTGCCCTTTGTGGCGAGGCCGTCGTCTTCACCAACCGTAAGGCGCATAAGCATTTCTTCTCTATCCAGAAGCAGCACGGAGCCGTCATCGCCAAAGGGGCGCTGATCGGCTTACAGTTTGACGCGCTATTCACAGACAACCTGTACATGAAGCTCTCAGAGCATGCTATCAAGATGGCCATGAGGATGAAAGAAATCTTCACTCGCAAGGGCTTTGAGTTCTATGTCGATTCTCCCACCAACCAGCAGTTTGTCATCATCGACAATGAACAAGTGGAAAAGCTAGAGAAGCGTATAGGATTCAGTCACTTCGGCCAGACAGACCGTCATCATACCATCTGCCGCTTTGTCACCAGCTGGGCCACAACGGAAGAAGAGATCGACGAGTTGGAACGTATCCTGGGATGAGAACCTCCGTTAGAAGATATTACGCTGTTGCGGCAATCGTCCTTTGGGCTATTGCCTGCTGGGCATTCTTCCAGTTCTGGTATCCCTATCATTTCTTCTTTCAGGAGCAGAATCAGTTGTTCCTCTGGTCGTCAGACTACCTCTCCAGTTACATCTATCCTGTTAGGTTTGCAACACTCATTGGCGATTTCCTGACCCAGTTTTATTACTACCTCTACGTAGGCGCCATCATACTGACGCTCTGTATCACAGTCATCGGACTGCTGACTTATCGGGCTTTCCGGAATTTCCACGTTGCCCGTCCATTGGCCCTCGCCATAGCGCTGACGCTGATGACGTTTGTAGCCGTCTGCCACTTCAGCACGAGCTATCGGCTAAGTAGCACGATCTCCATCATGGTCTGGATGCTGACACTATGGCTACTGTCATGGGTAAACAGCAGTAAGCCGCGACTGACGCTCGCAGCCTGCAACCTCCTGATTCCTACCTATCTGCTCTTCGGCCTTCCACAGATCAAGTCCATCAAAATGCCGGACTTCATCTTGGAGAAGGACTTTGCCGTCGATTGCGAGTATTACTTCGGCAACCACGACAAGGTCATCAACATCGTGGAATCATCTGAGGAACACAGTTCACAGATGCTATTCTTCTACAATCTGGTGCAGGCTCAGCGTGGCCAACTGCCCGACAAACTGCTGAAGTTCACGCCCACAGATCTGGGCACCTTCTACAAGATCGGCCCTGAGACACCGATGCTCACCATCCGCAACATGAATGAGCTTTACTGGGTGCTGGGCGACATGACCTTCACAGAGCGGGCTGCCATGATGACCAACGTCTTCTCCCATAACAACCGCAATGTGCGTATGATGCGCCGTCTGGCAGAATGCAACATCGTCAGTGGCGACTCGCTGGCTGCCGAGAAGTATCTCCGCATCCTTGACAAGACGCTGGTCTATCACAGATGGGCAGAAAACCTCCGTCAGCACGGCAAGGATATCTACCGTGAGAAGATGAAGATGGTGCCCCAGCGCGACACGATAACCGTCAGCGACAATGCACACTTCCTGATGATGCAGCTGCTCGACACCAACGCAGACAATCTGGTAGCCCTCGACTACATTCTCTGCAGCACCTTGCTGCTGAAGGATATCACCAATTTCAAGCGCGACTACGACCGCTACTGCACGGAACGAGGGAAACCCCGTCTGAAGACGCTCTATCAGGAAGCCCTCTGCATCTGGCTCGCAGGCACCAACGCCTCACCAGAGGAATGGCAGAAGTATATCCAGCGACAGGACGTGCTGCAACGGTTCCAGCAATACAACAGCCAGCGTGGCAACCCTGCCTTCAAGGATACCTACTGGTACTATTTCGACAAGATTAAAGCACCGGAAGTATGAAGAAACTTGTCTATCTCCTAACGATACTGACCCTTTGTGTCGCCTGTGCCCCTACCCCAAAGGATGTGCAACAGAGCGACCAACTGCCACCTATCTACCCAGACTACTGCGAGGTGACCATCCCAGAGAACATCGCCCCGCTGAACTTCCTGCTGCGCGCCAACTGTGAGGCCATCGAGGTTAAGGCAGGGAGTCTCACCATCCATGCCCGTGGCAACGAAGCCGTCTTTGACATCGACGACTGGGAGGCACTGATGGAACAATCGGCAGGAAAGGAAATTGACGTCACGATAACGGCCCTCATCGACGGGCGGTGGATACAATACAAGACCTTCCATTGGCAGGTCGTTACAGACCAAGTAGATCCCTATCTCACCTATCGTCTCATCGAACCCGACTATGAGATCTGGAACAACGTGCAGATACAACAGCGATGTGTGGAGAATTTCGAGACGAATGCACTCGGACATTACGAGCAGCTGGACAACCGATGCATGAACTGTCACACCTTTGCCAATCAGGATCCGAACCTCTCGATGATGTACGTTCGCGGTGAGAACGGTGGTGCCATTCTCAATCAAAATGGCAAGCTCAGCAAACTCAGCATCCCAGGCAGCGTCTATTTCGGTTTCAGTCCCAGTGGGCGCTATATCACCTACTCCACCCAGCAGATTATTCCCGCCTTCCACAGTCTTGCCAGCAAACGACTGGAGGTCTTCGACGCGAAGTCTAATGTCTTTGTGGCAGATATGGAACAGCACCGCATCATTTCCTCGCCCCTGCTGAGTGACAGTCTGAAGTTGGAGACCTTCCCGACCTTCTCACCTGACGGTAAGTACATCTACTACTGCGTCTCCGACAGCGTCTCGCTGCCAATGGAAATCAAACAACTGCAATATAGTCTGGTGCGCATTCCCTTTGACGAGCAGACAGGCGCCATCGGTACTCAAGTGGATACCCTACTGCGGGCCACTGCTTCGCCTCAATCCAAGACCAGCGTCTGCCATCCTCGCATCTCGCCCGACGGCCGCTATCTGCTCTACACCGTTGCCGACTACGGCACATTCCCCATCTGGCACCCTGAGGCTGATCTACAGATGATGGACCTGAAGACTGGACGTATCGATAGCCTCGCCATCGTCAACAGCGAGAAGAGCGACACCTACCACTCATGGAGCAGCAACAGCCGTTGGTTTGTCTTTGCCTCCAAACGCGATGACGGACTGTATGGCAAACCCTATTTCTGCTATGTTGATAAGGAGGGGAAGGCACACAAGCCTTTCTGTCTGCCTCAGGAGCATCCTACATTCTACGACAATAACCTGAAATCCTTCAATGCCCCAGAGCTGGGTAAGGGCAAAGTGCCTTTCGATGTCGATGACGTCGCGGAGGCCATACGACAAGAGGCACTTATCTTCAAATAAACTTATGGTCGCACCTTTGTTTCGACACGCTTATCAGAGATGATTTCAAGACCAGCATGATAAGCATCGAATTCTACTTTCGTCTTCGTAAAGTCGGGCGTATTGAAGGAATAGATGCTCTCCTCGTAGTACTCCTTCGGATTGCGCTGCGGCAACATGAAGGGCTTGGAGAAATGCCCCTTATCATCGATGCAAGCCAAATACAGACGGCTGTAATAGCCATCATCCCTACGGCTGGTAAAGACTATCCAACGAGAGTTCGTCGTCCAGTTATGATAGCTATCCGCCTTGGGGCTATTAATCTCTGTCAGTTCACGAGCCTCGCCCGTCTTCAGGTCGAGTAGCCATTGCTGACTCTCTTCATGCCAGATAGAGAAGTACCCATAGTCCATCAGTGTAAAAAGCATATACTTCCCGTCATAAGAAGGACGCGGCCACGTCAGACTCTTACCCATCGCAACAGCGTTGAAGATGGTATCTACCCGCTCGCCGTATTGGCCTGTCTCAGGGTCAAAGGAAATCTTGCAGAGGTTGTATTTCTCGTCCTTGTAATAAAGTGGGTACTCCTGTTGTTTGCAGGTCATGTAATAGAGCGTCTTGCCATCGGGAGAGAAGACGGGCGAGTTCTCACTCCAGTCCTTGGTAGAGAGCAGCGAGTCCATCAGTAACTCATGCGTAGCAGGATCATAGACAAAGACGTCACTCGACAAGTCGAACACCTCGATGCGCTCATTGGGCACCACATGGAATCCCTGCTTCGTCTGGTTCGTAGAGAAAGCACAATACTTACCGCTGGGATGCCAATAGGGATATACCATAGAACCGCCAAGTTGGTTGTTACCCGCCTTCAGCCATTCGCGCTGCCCATCTATCTGGAACATCGTTGCCCCATGCTCGCCTCGCACATGGAAGACGAATTTCGAAGGATCGGTCTGATGAGCCGAGTGGCAGTTGACACACATGCCTGGCACTTGAGTATTCTCGATGATAGCATACTCGTCGAACGAAGACAGGTCGCGCTGATAGAGTCCCATCTTGCTGAATACCTCATAGCCTGGAGCGATACGGCGATACGTCAGTCCCCACTCATCCAACGGATAGATGCTGACATCGACGGTAAAGTCTTTATACTGCAACCACTGACCATCCTTCCGTTCACAGACGGTAAAGACGAGCTGTCCTCCTTTGTTCTGTGCCGTCAGCTGGTGCCACTCATCCACGTCGAAATCGGCGAAATCACCCTGAGCATGCAGTTCACCACCCTTGGAGCCCTTCACCACGACGTCTATACAATCGACAGCCTCATCCGTGCTATTGAAGTTGAGCGGGGCTATCTCTGCAGGAACCGTCACCCCGACATAGTCAGGATAGATAGCAGGCAGTTGATCAACCATTGTGGGATTCTCAGGGCCAGAACTGCATGACAACAACTGGAACACAGAGGCACAAAGGCACAGGGATATTATTAGCTTCTTCATTTTCCTACCATTAAGTAATACCATACAGAGTTCCTGAACTGTTCCAAGCCAGGAGCGCCCTTGCCTCCTGCAGAATAGATGCGCGAAAAGTCATTCAGCTGTTGAAGAATCAGCGGACTGATAAGCCCCTGTGGAGGTTGCTGACGCTGCTGCATGAAACCAAAGGCGATAGCCTCCTGACAACTACGGGGATTATACCGAACCTGACTCTGCACATACTGGGCATACTGCATGAAACGAGGCACATCCTTGTCGAGCAGCGGCAAGAGCAGCAGATACTGCGCTGCCATCTGATTCTGGTGGTTATGCATGAAGAGCTGACCACAAATCTTGTCCAGTTCTGTGTCGCTAAATAAGAAATCCTCCTGCAGACGATATTGGCGCAATGTACCATATAGCGGATGCGCATTGATGGCCTTTTCGTCGCCCAGCATGGCTCGCATACGTTCTGCCCAACGCCGATAGAAGATGGTTTTCTCGAGCATCTTCAGATACTTATCAGCCACCTTGTACTGTCCATTGATGACGTTAGTCTCCACCAGTCGCTTCAGCGCGCGACCACTCTTATTATAATTCGAAATCGCCTCCATCGCCTCGAAAGCCAGACGCTGAGCGGTATTGACTAATCCAAGGTGGAAATAGATCTCGCCCGTCAGTTGCGTCGTGGCGTAGTTACGCTCAAATGGCGGCAGCAGACCTTGAGAGCCACGCTGATAGAATTCGAAGGCACGCTCTCCCAATTGATTGGTCATTGCCAATGCCAGATTCGTAGCACTCACACTCATCGGCTTGTCGGGTGTCTGCTGCTCTGCTTTGGCGATGATGCCATTCCAATCCTTAATACGCACGAGATAGTCGTATTCCATCAACTCATACTTCTTCGCATCGAATCCGTAATGCTGCGGAACGAATAGAAGAGCTGTTATAGCAAGGATTAACGCATATTTTACCCCCTGCTTGGGTTTCGGCAGATGACGACAGCCATAATGCATCATGGCAATCAGCACTGGGATCAATATCAGGAGATAAGGAATCGTCACTGGGAAGCGATAATAGCCGATACCTACCGCCAGACGCACCAACGGATACGGCAATAGCCAGGCACTAACCAAGACGAGTGCTACGACATAGATAACGGCCAAGCCTGCCAACCACGTGGGCACCATACATACAGCCACCAGCAAGGCCAGAGGTCCAATAAGCCAATATAACAAGGGCAGAGCCACCAGAGCGATGATGACCCTTCCTATCAGGTTGAGCCTTTCCAATGGTCTCAGGCCTAAGATACATCCCATCGCCATGATGAGTGCAACGACATACACCAGCATCACGTTTTCGTCGCCCATCGCAAACCAAAGCACCAATGCCGGGATGAGACTCAGATAATAATAGCCCTCGCAACGCATCAATCGCCAAGTAAGGCGCTGCACCATCATGAAGAGTATGGCGAGAATCAGCGCCCCAATGACGGTGGCATTATAGAACTGCACCAGGAACTCACCCACATAACGAGCAAGACCACCTGGCTCTGCCATCCGCTCACAGAAATAGTCACCATCGAACAAGAATAGCTGCAACTGTTCCTGAAAAGTCAGCGCAAAGGGATAGCGGCACTCCCAGAACAGGAATACCACCAGCCCAAAGAAGAGCGTCAGCAGCCAGTCTGCATATTTACTCAGGAATCTCTTCATGCGTATCGGCATTCATCGTTACGACGCGACCATCGGGAAGCTTACGCTGATAGGTCAAAGGGAATAAATCCTTTAAGAAATTACCCAATGTCGTACCCTCCATATTCTTCGCCAGCTGACGGGTATAGTTCTTATACACTAAGTGGAAACTGTCGGCACGCTGCTTGATATAGTTAGCTTGTAGCGTATCGCCACGCTTCGTCAGATCAGCTACATTCTTGCGCATCAGTCCATACTGGCGGTTATGAATCTCAGTCTGCATCTTCCACTGCTCCAGCGAATCGTTCTGCGGTGTACCCGTAGCATGGCTCACGGAATCGATAGTCACCGTTATATGACCAGGCTCACCCACCACGATCAGCGGTTGCAGTCCCATGCGATAATGATAGTCGAGCAGGATCTTATACATCTGCACCGAGTCCGGCTCAAAGTGGAACTTGCCATTCGTGATTTCCATCGAATCGACCGTCTCCGCTGTAGCTGGTCCTGAGAAGGGAACAAGGAAGATGCGTTTACCTTCATACTCTTCACCATTCACTGTACCACTGATATGGCACTTCCCGTCACTAGCCTGCTGGCAGCTGTAGAACATCGTCGCAACCACCATAGCCATCAAACACAATAGAATCTTTTTCATCTTTATCTAATCTTTACATGTTCACGTTTATTGTCAAACACCTGCCGATAAGCTTCATGAGCATCCAACTCTACCTTCGATTTCGTGAAGTCTGGACAGTTGTAGGCATCCATCATCTCCCGATAGAACTTTCTCGGATGGCGCTGGGGCAACAGGAACGGTTTCGACACCCTACCCTGTTCGTCGATAGTGGCCAGATAAAGCTTCGTGTACATACCGTCCTCACGCTTACTGCTGAAGACAAGCCAACGGCTGTTCTCGCTCCAGTTATGATAGCTCTCACTCTGAGGTGTATTCAGCTCTTTAAGCTCCCGATTTTCCCCCGTCTTCAAATCCATCAGCCAGAGGTCTGCATCATTCTGGCTCACGGGGAAGTTGCCACGACTGCTTGCACAGTACATCAGCCAACGTCCATCGTAGCTGGGTCGCGCCAATACATAGCTCTTGTCCGTCGCCGGACCATTCAGCAGGGTATCCACCGTCTCACCGAATACGCCTTTCTCTGCGTCAAATGCAATCCTACATAGTGAGCATTTCACTTTCTCATATTCCGCAGGCACACGACAGGGTTTTGACGTACTATAGTAAAGCCACTTACCATCATGAGAGAAAGCTGGGAAAATCTCCAGATCGTCTGTCTGCAAAAGCGGTGAAAGTATCAGTTCGTTCGTCCGCGTGTCGAGCACTTCCACATTGCTAAACGTATGATAGACCTCGATGCGTTGTCCTGTGCCAGTAAAAAAAGCCTGATGCACGGAATTCACAGCCAAGGCCACATAGTCACCCTGCGGATGCCAGTAGCTGTAGGAGCCTGCTGCCTTTGTGGAGTCGGTCTTTGTCTCCACCCACATCTGATGACCATCTTTCTGAATCATCGTACCACCACCCTCACCACGCATCTGCATCGTCAGACGATTCGGATTGGTACGATTGGCTGTGTGACAGTTGAAACAACGTCCTGGTACAACGGTCTCTGTGATAATGGCATACTCATCAAAAGAACCAAGTTCGCGCTGATAGATGCCTATATCACCACCCACCTCATAGCCAGGCTTGATACGACGATAGGTAAGTCCCCAGTCATCAAGATGAGCCTCGCTTACAAAGATATCAAAGTCTTTATATTGAGTCCACTGCCCATCTTTCTCCGTACAGACGGTCACCGTCAGCTTGCCACCCTGATTCTGCTCTGTCAGTGCATGCCATTCGTCGATATCAAAATCAGCCCATTCACCGTTCACATGAAGTTCACCCCCCTTATCACCTTTAACTGTTACGTCCATACGGTCGATAGCCTCATCGGCAAAGTTAAAATTCAAGGGAGCGATATCGGCAGGAATCGTCACACCTATATAATCGGGATAGATTTCTGGCAGCTGACTTGCCAGTGTAGGATTATCGGGTCCTGAGCTGCACGACAACAGGGACACAGAGACACAGAGGCACAGAGAAAAAAACAGATGTTTCATGGGTGCCTCCTTTCTGTCATTCGCTTGACATAATTCGCATATGGCGAACCTTGTACCTTACCCTGCGACTGAATGCATCGCATGGCATCCTGATAGCCCAACGGCATCTGTCTGTAGCCACCATATTGCTGCACCCATCCCATAAACTGCACGAAGCCTTGCACATTACCTTTCAGCAACATCTGACCCATAAAATAGTCGAGCGCCATCTTGTTCTCGGGATTGTTCTGGAAAAGTAGTCCAAACATCTTGTCCAGTTCATCATAACTATAAAGGAAATCTTCCTTATAACGCAGTCTGCGCAATTTTCCATATACGGGATGGGCATTAATCTTTGCCTCATCACCCAACATCTGCTCGGCTTCTAAGGCCCAACCGCGATAGAAGAGTGACTTCTTCAGCAAAGCAATCTGTTTGGCTGCCGTCTGATAGTGCCCATTCACCAACATACATTCGGCAATGCGCTTGGTACATCGCCCACTCTTCCGTCCATTGAGAATGGACTCCTGAGTATCGAACGTATACCGCTGGGCAGAGTTCACCATACCCAGACGCCAGAAAACCTCTGCCGATGGTAACATTGAAGTGAGATCACGCACACGAGGCATCACCAGCGCGTCTTCTCCACTCTGGTAGAAGTCGAACATACGGTCTGCCAACAGACGTTTCTCTGCTAAAGCCAGATTAACACAGTTCGACCAAAATGGTGTTTTTACCTGACACTCACCTGCCCGTTTCACAATATCATCCCATCGTTCGTTCCTGACGAGATAGTCGAGTCGGATGAGTTCATACATATCCTTGTCGTAGCCATTCCACTGCGGATAATGCAATGGGATTCGGTAGTAACTCAGCCCTGTCATCGCCATCTGCAGCGGCCACTGGGGTAACAACCAGGCATACGCCATCAGTTGCAGAGCAAATAACCAACCTGCCGACCATCGATGCTTCCATCCTAATTGTAATACACGGATGACTGCATACAGCCAAACAACAGGTCCAATCAGCCAATAGGCAACAGGCAATATCAGAACATCCGCCCAAGAACATGACCTCCGGACTCGGACACAAGCTAGCGCCAACGCCAGCACCACAGCCACAGGCAAGGACAGCAATACATTGATGTCACCCATCAACCACCAGAGTAGCGCCACAGGCACCAGACTCAACAACAGCCATGACTTCGGGAGCAAGCGAGCCGTCAGTCGCTGTAGTGCAACAAAGAGCAAAGCCAGCAAGAGAGCGCCCAGCCATTCTACATAATAGAACTGTACAATGAACTCTCCTACCCAATCTGCGAAACCGCCAGGAACGCTCACGCGTTCAAGGAAGTAATCGCCAGTCCACAAGAAAAGCTGATATTGCTCTTGATAGGACAAAGCATGGGGATAAGCCACATACCAAAACAAGAACATGCCGATGCCCACCAGCATCGACAGTCCTATATTCCAGTATTTTGTCATCCCTATCTTCATAAACCGGTGCAAAGTTATAACTTTTCTCTTAAATCACCAAAGAATAGCACGGAAAACACTGACACTTTCTACTCCCCTCGATTTGCTGTGGTCAAACTCAAATAACCTCGTTTCAACCCATCGGCAGTACACGACAAAGTAAGGGCTGAAGGAATCTGGCTGCTCTGAATTATCATCTGTGCCAAACCGTTAAAGGCAGGTATGCTGAATTCATGACAGTCCTTTTCTTTCGGATGATCCTCACCCAAATAGGCAGGATCACCATTGCCCACGCCAATGATACGGCCCTCGCCCTCTAAACGGAACGTCAACATCGGACAAGCATCAGGGACGATACGCCCCTTATTATCTTGCACTTCGACAGTAATGACAGACACATCACGTCCATCAGCCTTAATCGTATGACGATCTGCTTTCAGCACAATCTTTGAAGCAGGACGCGTGGTCTCAACCGTTTCTGTCAGAATGCGTTTACCATTCTTATAACCAATAGCAACAACCTTTCCTGGCTGATAGACAGCTTTCCATTTCAAGTGACCATTACGGGGCATCGTCTGACGACCAAGTTTCTTTCCATTGACTGTCAGTTCCACCTCGTCACAGTTACTATAGGCCCAAACCTCTATCTCCTCACCTTCATGACCTTGCAGGTTCCAATGGGGGAAAATATGGAGCGTTGGCTCGTCTGTCCACCACGATTTCAGATAATAGGCCTCATCCTTGGGGAATCCGCAGTAGTCCAAAATACCGAATTCCGAGTCGGTAGCAGGATACTTCAGAGGATTAGGCTCACCGCGATAGTCGAAGCCTGTCCAATAGAAGAGGCCTGCACCCCAAGGACGCTCGGCATAGAATTTCCACCCACGCTCGATGCGGTTCTCAGTACCGTCGGTGTCAGGACTGAGGTTCATGGATCTCATGTGTCCAGGCCGTTCTGGAGAATCGAAATAGACACCGCGCGTTCCGCAGCCCGTGGTCTCTTCCGTACCCACAATTCTCCATGAGGGATTAGCCTTCTTGCGGTTATCCACATCGTTCTGGAGGATATAGTTGAAACCCACGACATCGAGACCCTTAATCATCTCCGAGCCTCCAGCATTGGCTATCGTAGAAGGACGTGTAGGGTCAAGCAAACGGGTATATTCACGCATGGCGGCAGCGATACGAGTGCCCTGGATGGTGTTCTCCATACCCCATTCTTCGTTGCCATCGCTCCAAAGAATAATACTGGGATGGTTGCGATCGCGCTTAATCATCTTTTCTAATAATCGTTGGTGCTCAGTATTGATGCCTGCCAGACGATTCTCGTCAATGACGAGGATGCCCTCACGGTCACAGATATCAAGCAATGCCAGCGTCATTGGGTTATGTGATGAGCGGTAGGCATTGCAACCTATCTTCTTCAGTTGTTTGATGCGCCATGCCATCAGAGCCTCAGGCATAGCAGCACCCACGCCAGCATGATCCTGATGAAGATTGACGCCCTTCAGTTTCAGTTGCTTACCATTCAGGAGGAAACCCTTATCAGCATCGAAAGCAATGTCGCGAATGCCAGTTGTCGTCTCATAGACGTCGATTAACTTTCCCGCCACTTTCACCGTTGTCTCCACCTTATATAGATAGGGATCTATTGTACTCCACAGATGCGGGTTTTCAAGCGTCATCTGCTGCTTACAACCTCGTATTTCCTTAGGTTGCAGCGAGACGCTCGCTCCACTGCATTTGGCCACCTCATTGCCATCAGCATCGAGCAGCCGCTGACTCACCTCACAGGTCTGAGATTCTAATGACTGGTTGTTCACTTCCGTCTCCACATGGACGACAACAGAGGCATAAGGCTCCTTTAAGTCTGCATAGACGAAAGTGCCGAAAGGCGCTACGCTGACAGCAGCCGTCTTCACGAGCCAGGCATCACGATAGATACCTGCTCCCTCGTAGAACCAGCCTTCTTCAAACGTGGCATCAGCACGCACACAGATCAGGTTGTCCCCTCCATAGTTCACATACTCCGTTACATCATACACCTGAGTAGCATAGCCACTGGGCTCAACTCCCATCCAGAAGCCATTGAACCACACCTGAGCATTGCGGAAGATGCCATCGAACTGCAAGGAAATATGCTTGCCAAGATCCTCTGACGGGATGTTTATCATCTTCCGATACCATCCAACACTGGTTTCAGGATACTTATAGCCTACGGTCTTATAGCCATGTGAATGACTGGCCTCAGAAGCGTACGGAAGCGTTGTCACCCAGTCGTGAGGCACGCGAACCGCCTGCCAGTCTTTATCATCAAACTTAGGCGAATAAGGTCCTTCATTATGAATCGAGTTCGCTTTCGTCAGATAGTTAAAATACTCTGTGCCGCACCCAAAGTCCTTCTGAGGGTCTGCCGCATGACCTAAGGCAAATTTCCACGCTTCATCCAGTCGGATTTTCTCTCGAGCACAGGTCTGAGCCTTGCCCGCAAAAGTCAGCATCAGAAATGCAATTAATAGTAGTAGTCTTGCTTTCATCGTCATCAATTATTTAGAGTGTATCAATACTTTCATTTAATATATCCCTGTCACCTCTATGTGTGGCTGCTGTCCACGAGCATCTTCTTTCCGCCATTGAATGGTTACAGTCTTCTGTTCGCCAGGCATTAAGGTGATGTAGTTATCGCTATAGACAGCTGGAAGAATCTGTTCGCCATCTTCTCCCTTCAGATTCAGCCGCAGGAATGGTGCAGGTACCTTACTCTTATTATGTAGCGTGATGCTGGCGGTATAGTCATTGCCATTGCTACTAACCGTCATCTGCTGTGTCACTTCTGCCTTGGGCAGGGCTTGAAGCGCCTGATAATTTCCCTCTTCATTGCCCATAATATAGGTGTTTTCAGATATCACTTCCTTCTTGTCAACCAGCGTCAGACGCAGGAAATAGACTGCCGAAGGAGACTTAGACATCAGCTTCGACAATTTCTGCCAAGCAATAGTGGTGTCTTCGTTGCTATTAATACGGGTCTTCAGCTGATAGGCACATCTGCCATTGATGTCATAGATGGTAGCGGTAGCTATCACAGCCTGACGGTTGCCAGCAGAGTGATTTACGATTTCAATGCTATCGGTGAGAGAATTGTATTGAATGTGCAAGGGCTCACAGGCTTTCTTGCAGCCGAAGTAGGCAGCAGTAGGATCGAAGTAATAGTCATAAGTCTGCCAAACCATCGACGGCCAGCAGGGATGACTCATCCAAAGCAACAAGCCTGCACGGCTCTTGCTGGTAGATTCGAACATCGCGCGATAGCCGTTGTAGTTGATGAGTTGTGCCCATCGGCAGAATTCCTCGCCACTCTTGGCTTGTCCGAAGCCTTCCTCTACCATCTTATTGAATGAGGCAGCTCGCTGAGCTCCCTGTAGGGTGAAGTCGTGCTGTCCCCACTGGAGTGACTGCGGCCAAAGAGCATCTGGCGAGAATGTGCGCTGCATACTCTCAATATTCATCACGTTAGGCATACCGCGCTCAGAGTGTATCTTACCAGTCTGTTTTTCAAAATACTCCTTCATCGACAAAGCCCTGTATGGGCCACCACCGCTCACACCTTCTGATGATGAATGTGAAATGTACTCCATACCAGGAGCCAACGTGTGGACATATTCTCGAAGTTTTCGATCGAGCGCCTCTGGTGGGAACCCTTCGTTGCGCCCACAATAGAGTCCAATGCTGGCATGCGAACGCATGCGACGGGTATAGTCCTCAGCATTCTGCAGGAAAAGCACATTGTCATAAGGATCAGGTCCGTCAGCGGGATTAGCCAACCAAAAATCCTGCCAGATCATGATACCATGACGGTCGCAGGCTTCATAGAATGCCTCATCGCCCACCTGACCTACCCAGTTGCGTATCATCGTGAAGTTCATATCTTGATGATACCCCACGGCGATATCGTATTCACGAGAACGATAAAGCAGATTGTGTTCGTCGAAGCCCCAGTTGCCACCTAAGGGAATAAAACGGCGACCATTGATATAGATGCGCAACGAGTCTTTGGCATCCACATATGCCATCTGGCGCAAGCCAGCCTTATAGCTGAGCGAGGAAGATTTCGCTCCTTGAGGCGTAAAGGTGAAACCTGCATCATAAAGATACGGCTCACCGTAACCATTAGGCCACCACAGACGGAAGTCACTGCTTGACAGTTGTGGGAACTGCTTTGCGCAAAATGAAATCTCCTGCTCCGTATTGGCTGGGATAGTAATGGTCTTTTCAAACTTGACATCACCTATGTATCCACTCAGTACACCTGTCACAGACTTCGCCTCGTGATTGTGTACAAAGACGGAAGGTGTGATAGTCTTCCTGTCAGCAGATAATGTTGTCTGCACATAAGGGTCGCTCACAGTTACCATACCAGTTGTGGTCAGATAGACCTCGTTCCAAATGCCAGCCTCGCGTCCACGAGTCGTCGTAATCCAGTCCCAGCCTACAGTAGCGTGGAAAGTGGGATTATCAGCTCCAAGGATACCACCATTAAACTGTGTCGTATTCTCGTCTTTCTCCTTAATGGCTGCAAAATGCTCATTGCAGATGATTTCCACAGCCAGATAATTCTTACCTTTCTGCAAAATTCCTGTCACATTAAATTTACCTCGCATAAAGGCTCCCTCAATGCGACCAAGGCACTGCCCATTCAAGAAAACATTCGCCTTCCAGTTGATACCATCGAAATTCAACCACTGCTGCCCATCTTCGATGGTCTGCACCTCAAACTCATCACGATACCAGAAGTTGCTACGGAAATACGACTCGGAGATCTGGTCGATATCGTCGGCATAGTTCGGATTCGGCACAGCACCTATATTAATATAGGAAGCCAGCACAGTACCAGGCACGGTGGCATATATCCAATCATGGCTGTCAAAGTCAGCACTAGCTATCTCCTCGCCTCTGGCAGTCACCTCTGAGGCTCGTTGCAGACGCCAATTGCCACCACTCAGTTCATATCGTCCATTTCGATTGCCAGCCACAGCATGCGGTGTCACCACCTGCTTCTCCCTCGACAGCACTTGCATCTCTCTTAGGGCATAATAGCCTGCCTCACCTGGTTCCTGCATCAAGATGCGGACATAACGGGCAGAAACTTGATTCCATTGTGCAACCGTCTGCCACGTTTTGGCATCATCCGATACTTGAATACAAAACTTCTTTGGCGCCTGATACCAATCAAGTAATACCTGCTCAATAGGCAGTCGCTTGCCAAGATCTGTATAAAGCCACTGCTCACCACCGCCATCACTTATCCACATACTGCTGAACTCCCGTGAAGGCATCACCTCCACATCGTTGTCATCGGAGTCCTTAAACTGCAGTTCGTGAATATCCCAATGGGCTGCGCCATCCATATCAACCTCTATACGGAAATGGCTTGTGGCAATAGGTGCATTGAAACGAATCTCCTCATTCAACACACGAGCTGGCAGATAGTTTTGCTCTTCTTGTTTATTGGGATCTGAATGCAACTTGTAGTGCAACAGCGTTCCAGGCAACTTATCACCTTTTAATTCCCCTACTGTCTGCCACTCCTTACCATCTGCCGACACTTGGCATCGTATCGTGTACCCCTTAGTAGCAACCTTGTCATCGTATATCACCATGCCCTGTAGTTTAAGCTTATTAGCAGCGACAGACAAGGCACCGCTGTAATCAAACTGGAGCCAACTGCTACTGCCCATAAGTATGGTTCTTGAGAATGGACCTCCGTCGATGGCCCACTCAGCCTCACGTCTTGGCAATGTTCCACTGGGAGTAGATACCTTCAGAGTGGCAGGTTCCGTCGAGTCGCAGATGCCATCAGTCACCAGATGCGCCGTATGGTTATAGTCATAGGAAGACGAGGCCCATGCAGCTCTATGCAAAGCCACATTTGTCAACTTGTCGCCATCTGTCCAACTGACGGTGGGTGCAAAATACTCTTTTTGACAACCTGGATATTGGCCTATACCCCTTGTCTGATCCTCTGCTCCTTGGGCAACATTTGCAAAAAGGGCACACGTGACAAATAAGAAGTTCTTCATACAATAGCAGTTTTTAGTTTCTTCCGCAAAGATACACTATTTTTATTAATTATCTTTATCTATCGGAACAGAATCACGAAAAACAGCAGATTGATACAATGAATGAACAAAATAATATAATCATCATAAGGCTCGTTGGGAATAACTTGTTCCCAAGGCTGGGAATTTTTGTTACCTAACTAGGGAACAAATTTTTCCTAAGCAGGGAGCAAGAATTTGGTACCGATGTCGGGAGAAAGACAAAATAAGAAGACCTCCCATCCTCCCTTAAAGGAGGTGAAAGGCCGATGGATAAAGGGAATGTGAGACGGGAGGTGTTTTCCAGACACCTCCCATTGACCTCCCATAAGACCTCCTGCTGCAAGGATTCTTTATAACTTAGAATGGAGATGTGATGGGAGGTGTTAGGGAGGTGTTGAATCGTAACCTCCCGCCTTAAAACCCTTTTGTACAAAGGACTTGTAGCTCTTCAAGGGAGGAGGGGAGGTGTATACGCTTCATGATATTTCTCGCAAAATGCAAGCCGCCCCGAGCTGCTGAAGCCCGGGGCGGAATGATTATACTAATGGTTATTGCTTCTTAAAGCACCAGAACCATGCTGTACCCCAATCTCCTGCACCGGGTTCCGGAGCACAGAGATAAAGATGATCACCATCAGCTTTCAGAATCTGATATACGTACTGATTACCACCAACATTTGGCTGAATACCCATCAAAGGCGTTGTGCCAGAGAAAGTCATTGTACCAACATCCCAGCCAGATTTCACAACGTCTTCTGTAACCTTCACCATTCCAGCATCACCACGACTTGTGGAAACGCCTGACAAAGACATCTTCATCCAACCATCCTTACCATCATTAGGCAATCCTTTACCAGCAGCTTGCTCATCAATGTCATTAATACTAACAGTCCACCAACCTGGAGCAGTATTCTCGAGATAAGCACCGTTACCCCAGCAAATACCACCATTGTCGGTTGCATCCCAACCCCATGTATGGCTTGTAAATCCACCTGCGCCATCACCGAAGATCTTATCATAGATAGCTGGTAGGTCTGTATACTCAGAAATCGTAATACTTTTACTACTAGACTTCACAGAAGTATTTCCATCCATAGCTGCTGTCACAGCATAGAAAGAAGCCTCAGTTGTAGGCGGTGCAATCTGAATCTTCACTGAAGTACCAGTACCCATCAGCGAATTAGTCTTTGCGTCATATACTTTAATATAACGAGTCGGAGTCGTGAAAACAGTTAGATTATTGTTACCTGCACTCTTCGCAGTAATCTGTAACTCTTGAGTCAGTTGGTCTGGAGAAATAGCTCCAATGGCACTCTCATTATCATGAGAAGGGTCACACGATGTGAGCGCCGTCATCATGAGTGCCAACAATGGAGCAGCAAATATATTTTTTTTCATTTTCTTACGCTTTAAATAATTAAACAATTACTCGATTACCATCCTGTATACTCAGAATCAGCAGTTGACCAACCTTCATTCTGAACTACACTACCGATTGTAACCTGACTATCAGGCATTTTCTGGAAACCAGCCGTTGCGTTGTAGCGAGCAGCATAGCCACCATTATGTGGAGTATTCTTCGTCTCGTTACCACAATAGTAGCATTTCTGGTTCTCCTGAAGAGCAAGAGCAGCTGCTGCAATATGCCAACGACGAATGTCATTCCAGCGAATACCTTCACAAGCCAGCTCCCAACGGCGTTCACGCTGAAGGGCTGTTAGTGAGTAACTGGAAATCGCAGGTAGACCAACACGAGCACGAACTTTATTAATTCCAGTTACATCTTCCTTCAACTCACTCTGCATCAGCAAAACATCTGCAAAGCGGATAAGAACCAAGTCGTGGATATTATTCAGCTGCATATTATTTGAGCCCTGAGGCCAACCATCAGCGCCATACATCAAGTTCTCAAAACAACAAACATACTCGTCAGTAATTGTCGTAGAACCATCGTTCTTTGCACTAATCGGAGACCATTTTTTACCATAATAGTCAGTTTCCTGAACGAAGTCAGACCAACCACCATATGTATAACTTGGAACATTTGTCCAATCTTGGATAGTAGCATCACGGCGAATATCATCAGGCTCAATACTCTTCCAGTCGCTATAAAGATTAGTAGCAACAGGTCCTGCACCCCATCCCTGTCCGAATGGGAATGTATTAGAATACTGCTGACCACCACGCACACCGAAATGCAGTGCTATGCCATTTGCATAACCAATAGTAGTACCCCAGTCAGCTTTCTTGTTGAACTTGATAGAAAACATAGCCTCAGGATTCACGGCATTATCATCTTCAACCCACTTCAAACCCTGATCCTTTGTATAACCATAGTCATTTACAGTGCAACGATTGGTGTATGCCCACAGATTACGGAAATCAGATACCAGAGAATAGCCCGAATTGTTCACACAATCATCAATAAATCCGATAACATCCTGCTTTGTAAGAGTGGTACCATCAGGGAGTTCCACAGATGAAAGAGGGTTATAAGTTGTACTTGTCAAATCGGCAAGAGTTGTACCATTGCCATACATTCCTGTATAAAACAACCAAGCACGTCCAAGCATAGCCTCAGCTGTGAACTTATCTACATGACCATCCGTCTTACGCACAGAAGGCATCATATTAGCAGCATCACGCAGATCCTGAAGAATCTGACCCCAAAGTACCTTCACATCACCCTGAGTTACTGTCTCACCACTTGGAACAGTCAGCAAGGGAACATTACCGTACATAGATGCAAGCTCATAGAAATAAAAAGCACGAAGGAACATAGCCTCACCCAAATACTGTTTTTTCAGATTATCAGCCATTGCCGTATTTGGCAGAGCCTGAATCAGCGTATTGGCACGGTTGATACCCTCATAACGATATTTCCAGAAATTGTTAGTCATATCAGCATTGTAGTTTGTGATAAGGTCCATGGCCTGCATCAACTTGTCGTTGGTACCACCACCACCATACTGATCATCACTAGCAAGACATGCATAATAAAGGAATGACTCCTGAGGATATGCGTGCGTCGCATTAAGGTTCTCGTAAATTCCCGCAAGGGCTGCTTCACCATCTGCAGCTGATACAGGGAAATTCTCTGTTGACATCTCGTTGACGTTCTTCACGTCATCAATGCCGCAGGAAGCCAGACCGAAAACGGCCACAGCCGAAGCAATGATATATGATATCTTTTTCATCGTTTACTCAATTTTAGAATTTTACATTTACACCTACCAGGTATGTACGTGGCTGAGGATAGTTACCTACATCAACACCAGTTACCCATGGTTCATTATCATTAAGCGCACGTCCATTCTCAGGATCCATTCCCTTATACTTTGTAATCGTAAAGAGATTCTGAGCGGCAACATAAAGACGGAGCTGCTGGAATGGACATCCCTTCCACAGATTCTTAAAGTCGTAGCCAAGCTGCATATTCTGCAGGCGGAAATAGCCAGCATCTTCGATATAAATGTCAGAAATTGACTGCCAGTTCACACCTTCATTCATACGAGCAAGAAGAGGATACTTGTCGGATGTTCCTTCACCATTCCAGTAGCTAAACACTTCTGTGGTGTAGTTTTCCTGCTCACCATCAGTGAACTTACGATAAGAGCGAGCCACCTTCTGACCAAGAGCTGCATATCCAGTAAGGTTAAAGTCAAAGCCTTTATAGTCGAATCCAAGGTTGATACCCATTGTCACCTTTGGATGCGGGTTGCCAAGGTCTGTCTTGTCATCAGCATTGATAACACCATCACCATTCTTGTCAACGAACTTCAGATCACCAGGTTTTAGGCTTGAACCCTGCAGTGAGTTTGCTGCATCGCCTTTACAATTCTGGTTGATGTAAGCCTGAAGGTCCTCCTGATTCTGAATGACACCTGCAGTCTCATAGCCCCAGAAGTAACCGATAGCGTGACCTTCTTCGAAACGGGCCATATAGCCTGTGCCCTGTGCAAGCAGGTCATTACCGCCATTATTATAGGTACGCGAACTATTTACCTTTGTTACCTCGTTCTTGTTGACAGCTATGTTCCAACCTACATTGTAGTTAAAGTCATTACCAATCTGGTCACGCCAGTTAAGAGCCAACTCAATACCACGGTTACGAACAGTACCTGCGTTCTGCATCTGCTCAGAAAAACCAGTTGTAGATGGGATGGGCACAGACAGCAACAGATCCTTTGTGGTCTTCTGATACCAGTCGAAATTCAGACCTAACTTACCACCAAGGAAACGTGCGTCGATACCGAGGTCGATCTGCTCAGAGGTCTCCCATGTCAAATCTTCGTTAGCCAGACGTGCGGGATAAGCACCAGCGGTATAAGAGTCCTTTGCGTTACCGAAAGAGTAGTTACCATATGAACCATATTGGAATGTTGCCTGATATGCAAATGCTGAAATATTCTTATTACCGTTCTGTCCCCAACCTGCACGAAGCTTCAAGAATGAAAGCCAGTCAGCTGTCTTAGCCATGAACTTCTCGTTAGAGATAACCCAACCTGCAGAGAATGAGGGGAAGTAACCCCAACGATGACCAGGAGCAAAGACAGAGCTACCGTCTGCGCGGATGATAGCAGTAAACATATAGGTCTCGTTGTAGTCATAGTTCAAACGTCCGAAATATGACATACCTCGGCTGTCACCATAAGGATATCCGTCAACGATAGCATCACCATCACGGGTTTTCATGTGATGCATATAAGCATGGGTAAAATCACCGTATATAGAATTCGTAGCTGTTGCATTCAGAGAGAAACCATAGTCTGGCTTCGACATACTAAACTCTGTACCAGCCAACAGGTCGATATGGTGCTTAGCAATTTCAAACTTATAATTCAACGTATTCGTTGTACTCCAACCCCAACCAAGACCTGTGTTATTAGTTGCCTGGTCAACAGTACGGCTTGCACCTTGGTCGTTAAGCTTATAAGCGGGCACAAAAGAACGCCAAGAATATGAGCTCTGGTTATAGTTCAACTGCCCACGATAAATCAAATTCTTGATTGGCTGAATCTCAACATAACCAACAGCATTCAAACTATAGCTAACGCTCTTATTGTTGGCACTCTGGTTGTACATCATTGCTGCGATGGCATTGGTTGAATAGGAATTGTAGTCAAACCAACCATTAGGTGAAGAACCTGAAGCCTTGAGATCGTCATAACCGAAAAATTCGCCATTTGAATTATAGATGGGAATCATGGGGTTGGCACGGAGCATATTAGACAATTCGTTACTATATTGGTTACCCTGCTGAAGACCCTGAGTCTGCCTATGCTGGTAATAAACATTCTCACCAATCTTTACAACATCCATACCCTTATCGTTGCGATATATCACATGTTCTGAATTCAAACGAAGGGTAAAACGGCGGAAATCAGATTTTACCATGTTACCAAAAACACCATCCTGATACTGATAACCTACACCCGTAGAGAACTTTGAGAAGTCAGAACCGCCAGCAATGTTGATTGCATGACTCGTAGTGACAGCATTCTTGTTACGAATAGCATCCAGATAATTGGTACCTTCATTAGCTCCACTCTTATAAGCTGCCAGAAGATCTGCATCAACATACTGAGACCAATCACGTGGATCAACACCACTATTGAAACGTACAAGATCCTGAACATCCATATACTGTTTTGCAGTCAGCATCTGGGGCAAGCGATAAATGTTTGACCAACCTATATGTCCATCATAGGTAATCGTCACTTTACCAGCCTTACCTTGTTTGGTAGTTACGAGAATAACACCGTTTGCAGCAGCAGATCCGTAGATGGCACAAGATGCGGCATCCTTCAACACGTCGATACGTTCGATGTCGGCAGGGTTCAGGTTGTTGATATCACCACCAGCCACACCATCGATAACATAAAGAGGCTTGGTATCACCATTGGTACCAGCACCACGGATGGCAACCTTAAAACCATCACCAGGCTGACCAGATACTGCCTGAATGCTCACACCGGGGCTCTGGCTCTGGAGAGCGCCAAGTACCTGAGTCGTGTTCAGTTTGGTAATATCTTCACCTTTCACCTCAACAGTAGCACCAGTGACCAGCTTCTTCTTCTGGACACCATAACCGACAACAACCACTTCTTCAAGAACGGCGTTGTCATCTTCCATCGTGATGTTGAAAGTAGATTGGTTGCCAACGGCAATCTCCTGTGTCTTGAAACCGATAAACGACACAACAATCGTTGCGCCTGGCTTCACATTAAGTGAAAAGTTACCATCGAAATCGGTAACAGTACCGTTCGTAGTACCTTTCTCCATAATACTGGCTCCGATAACCGGACCCATAGCATCGACTACAGTACCTGTAATCTTCTTCGTTGCCTGCTGAACGTTTTGTACGTCACTAGCGGCATAGGCATTTGAAGAGTAACCGAGACCCAAGAGAGTCATGGCACTCATCAGCAGCGCTGTCTTTCTAAATTTTCGATTCATACTTAAGTATTTACTATAGATTAATTGGTTTATATTAAACACAGTTAGGTTCGTGGAAGCAGGCAAAGCTTCCCCATGTCCGCAGTCCTCGGGAGAACCGCACAACATCATCAAGAAGAATTGTTTTGGTTCATACGTTTAATTACTTTTTTTAGTTATATTAATAGTTGTAGTTACGTTCCCACGCAATGATTCGATTGCAAAGATAAAGCATTTTTTTATAAAATTACGATTTTATTTTGTCGAAAATTGATACTATTTTGCTAAACCTGCTTTTTTAACAGAAAAAGTGATTAGAAATAGTAAAAAAATACCATTTTCTGCTAATAGAATATAATAACATAGGCACTATGCGTGAATAAATGTAAAAAGTACACTTCTAAAATGATGGACTTTTGTCCTATATATTATAAATAAGGTGTAATAGAAAGTGTCTTCTCGACGATACCGGAATACGTATTAATCTTAAAGCTAACAGAATCGGCGTCGAGTGTAGAAGCTTGGACACTCATATATACCTGAGTGGAATAATACTCAGGGACTTTACCTTGATCATGATTCAGGAATACATGAAGGGTGCGCTTCCCGTTAGGATTAACGATCAGCGTATCCGAGAGTAAGCCAAGTTGATGAATGGCTGTTGTATCGTCGGTCTGTCCAATCATCAATTGCAGACTCAAGTTAAGATACTTACCTGTCTTGCTCATCCAGATGCTCTCAAATTTCACAGGATCAGTATGAACCTCCCCTTCAAACTTTTTCAGAGGTTTAACTTGTACACAAGGTACTTGTCCTGCCGAAATAATCTCCGCCGACATCTTACCGTCAGTTCCTTTCACCTTATTATAATATAATATACAACGATAAGTAGTGTCTGCAGTAGAAATCCATTGGGAAGAATAAAGATCCTTCAGTGGCAACAAATCACCGTCATCGGTCGTTATGGCATTTGCTTTTTTGTCTGAATCAATATGCATCTCAGCAAAATCGCCACGCATCTGCGAATACTTGCCCTCGCCTTTCTCATAGCTATCCCGAGTACAAGACAGAATAGTGCAGAACAGGGTTATCGCAGAATAGTAAAAACACCTCTTTGCGGTCAATCTCAAATTCATTCAGCGGCAATTTTGTTTCTTAAGGGATTGGCATACATATTAAGCATACAACTACGCAAGAAGACCTCATCCTTATTCGGAATTGTAATCTTTGCCAGTTGCCTCTCCAGATAGTTTTCAAATCGTTTCTTCTCTGCTTCCGTATAATGGGAAGCATTGGCTGTATTACCATTAAGTTCATCCAGAGCAATATAATTGCAGGGGAACAGCTGATAACCACGATGAATATCGCGATCCATGCGCTGAGCAAGTACAGAGAAGAATTCCGTCTTGGGCAGATTGGCAAGTTCATCAATCCAGGAATTCACAGCAGCAGCACAATGGTATTTCACACGACCTTTATAACCGAAAATGCCCGTTTTCATGTTGTCAAGGTCATCCTGACGACTTTTCTTAAAGCCTGCAATATCGCGCTTCTCCTGCATTTCCTGAGCTTTCAGGTAGTCGCAGGGGTCAAATTCATAGCTGATGGTTAGCGGCACAATATTCAAGTCGCGCAGGCGGTCAGCCGGATTCTTGATCTCATCAGGTGCTCCCATAGCAAGCATCTTCAGGACTGAGTCTTGTGTGCGATCATTGGAGTCTTTCGCTCTACCTTCTCTCTGAGCAATCCAGATATTTTCCTTTTTCTGGGTGACAGCAAAATGAATATATCGACTCATTAGTTGACTAGAACGCAACATCTCTTTAGGAGAAAGGCTACGACGAACCGTAAAGGCCTTGTTCATACGGACCAGCCGCTTAATCCAAGGATAAATCAGCAGATTATCACCAATACCGATCTCAACCGTAGTTGGATAGCCGCTATCAATAAGCATCACATCAAGGAATGCAGAATCGAGTACGATGTCGCGATGATTGGAGATAAACGTAAATCGTGCGTCAGGACCTGCATGGAGTTCGCTATCATCAAAAGCACATCCATCCGTATGCTTGCGAATGATATATTTGACAACAGGTTTCATGAAGCGCAGCTGAAAGTCAAGTGGTGTCTTGATACCTGCATAAGCCAATTTCAAAAGGCCATTACGTAAGCCTTTTGGCAACCATGGTACAAAGCCTTTCAAAATCAACTGGAACTGACGATCATTGATCAGTTCATCAAACGCCTGCCGCATCTCACCCGGCTCATAGGGTCTGATTTCATCGAACTCTCTTATCGCAGGATTATCCATAACGGTTATTACTTATAAATACCTTACTAGTCTAACTGATTTTCTACAATATCCGTCAACACATCTTTCATTTTCAGACCTGCAGCGCGAACCTGTTGAGGAATGAAGCTAGTGGCTGTCATGCCTGGTGTGGTATTGACTTCGAGCATAGAAATCTTGCCTTCCTTCGAAATGATATAATCAATACGAATGATGCCGTTGCAGTGGAGAATGTCATAAATATGACTGGTAACCTTTCCCACACGCTCTGCGATATCCGCAGGAATACGCGCTGGCGTAATCTCCTGTACCTGTCCATTATACTTGGCGTCGTAATCAAAGAATTCATTACTGGTCACCACTTCCGTGATGGGAAACAATACTGACTTCTCACGAGTCTTATAGATACCCTGTGTAATTTCGGTTCCTTCGAGATAGCTCTCCACCATGACCTCCGGACTCTCCATGATTGCCTTACGGATGGCTGGAGCCAACTGGTCCTTATTCTTAACCTTGGAGACACCAAAGGACGACCCGTCGGCAGCAGGCTTCACAAAGCAAGGCATTCCTATACGCTCCTCAATTTCATCATCACTTACCAACTCCTCATATCCCTTGCGGATTAGCAGGGAGTCGGCCACACTCACACCATAACCGCGGAGGTACTGATTCAGCACAAACTTATCAAAAGTCATGGCCTCCACAAGCAGGCTACTGGTAGAATAAGGCATGCCAATCAGGTCGAAATACCCTTGCAAGCGTCCGTTCTCACCAGGGGTTCCGTGAATGGTGATATAAGCATAGTCAAAAGTCCTCTTCTGCCCGTTCTCCTGGAACGAGAAATCATTGCGGTCAATTTTCACTGTTGTGCCATCAGGCAGTTCAACATGCCAATCTAACCCTTTCATATCAACAATAAACACATTGTAACGCTCTTTATCAAAAAAAGAGTAGAGTCCCTGTGCAGAACGCAGTGATACGTCGTGCTCAGATGAGTCACCACCACAGACGATGGCAATTGTTCGCTTCTGATTTTTCATTTTATCTTTTACTTTTTAACCTTTTTACTTTTTTACCTTTATATAATTCCTCCATTTCTCTATCAAGGCCGCCATATCCTCAGGCCACTCGGATGAGAAGTCCATCTGCTGCCCCGTCGTAGGATGCACAAATCCTAATGTCTTCGCATGAAGCACCTGACGAGGACATAGCTTGAAACAATTCTGGATAAAAGCCTTATAGCTGGCTGTACGTTCTCCTCTTAATATCTCGGTGCCCCCATAACGCTCATCAGAGAACAGCGGGTGACCAATATGTCGCATGTGAGCCCTAATCTGGTGCGTACGTCCCGTCTCAAGTATACATTCCACCAACGTTACATAGCCATAGCGCTCCATCACCTTGTAGTGAGTCACCGCTGGCTTACCTATCTCTGAATCCGGTGGAAAGACTTCCATCCGCAGACGATCTTTCGGATCACGACCGATGTTGCCTTCTATCCTGCCTTCATCCTCTGCAAAATTCCCCCATACCAATGCATTGTAACTCCTATGTGTCGTCTTATTAAAGAACTGCTTACCTAATGAGGTCTTTGCATCAGGGGTCTTCGCCACAACGAGTAACCCGCTTGTATCTTTATCGATACGATGTACAAGACCGACTTCAGGGTCATTCGGATCGTAGCTCTTAAGATCCTTCAGATGCCAGGCAATTGCATTTACCAATGTGCCACTGAAGTTACCACAGCCTGGGTGCACAACCATTCCTGCAGGTTTGTTAATGACCATCAGATCGTCGTCTTCATAAACGACATCAAGTGGAATATCCTCTGGTTCGATGGTTGTATCATAATGCGGACGGTCGAGCATCAGTGTGATCACATCGCCTGGACGAACTTTGTAGTTACTTTTAACAGGACGGTCATTCACATGGATAAAACCCGCATCGGCAGCCTTCTGGATACGATTACGACTCGAATGCGGTTGATGCTCGGCAATATACTTATCAATACGTATAGAGACTTGCCCTTTGTCCACTTCCATACGGAAATGTTCATAAAGCTGTCCGTCACCGTCTTGTTCGGCACTATCACCATCAGCTATCAGTTCCAGTTCATCGTCTTCCAGAAACACCATCATTCTACGATTTCCTCAAACTCATCAACATTATTGTCAAGCATCAGTTTGTATTCCGGCTCTATGTACTCGATTTCACCGTCGGTATCATACTGTCCATTTCCAATCATCAGTGTAAGTGGTGCATCGATAGAAACTCTATCCCCAGTAGAAACTCTTCTTCCACGACAGAGAATACCATATACCCAGTCTTTCTCACCTGAGACGAGCTGTGGCGGAAGAAGTTTGAAGCCCAATGCCATCAACTTCGCCTCGGCCTCCCTATAACTGCTATTATCCACTACATCTGGAATGGCAAATGAAGGTGAAGACGGAGAATTTATCGTTACATAGACTGTGTGTCCTTCCTTCACCTGTGTACCAGGACCAGGATTTTGAGCTAATACGCAATCTGCTGCAAGTCGCTTGTTATAACCAGAGTCACTCACTATAATGCGCAAACCACCTTCCTCAACTAAAGTACGGGCATTAGCATAGAGCATACCTTCAATTTTGGGCACCACAATACCTTCTCCATGATGAGTGTAGATTTCCAGTCCATATTTTACGCCCAGAGCTAATAGAAATATGACTATTACCATTGCCAGTAGATTCCCCCATAGGAATCCGCTTACAAACTTACCGAAGAATTCCTTTGCTTTCATCTCTTTTTGCATTTCTTCGGCAAAGGTAGTGCAAATCGACCGAAAAACCAAAAAAAGACCTTAAAAAAACAGAAAGAAGCAAAGATTATTCCTTACTTCTTTCTGTTTTAACCATTTTTTCTCTCATGAACAACGGAATTTACTTTCCGTGATGCTCATCAGAAACCGTTAACTTCTTACGACCCTTTGCACGACGTGCGGCCAATACGCGGCGACCATTCTTGGTAGCCATTCTCTCACGGAAGCCGTGCTTGTTTACGCGACGGCGATTGTGGGGTTGAAATGTTCTTTTCATTGCTTTCTATTTAATTTATTTGTTATATTTCCATCGATTTGGGGTGCAAAAGTACTCATTTCTTTTGAATTACGCAAGAAATATGCGAAATTTAGTGCAACTTTTTGTGTTTTTTCAAGATTTTGCACTAACTTTGCACCCGAAAACGATACAAAAGTAACATTTTTAAGGTATATGATTAATTCACAAGACATTAAGAAAGGCACCGCCATTCGCATGGACGGTGGCATTTGGGTGTGCATCGATTTCCAGCACCGCAAGCCAGGTAAGGGTAACACTATTATGATTATCAAGGTAAAGAACGTTTCTGACGGCCGCGTGCTGGAGCGCCGCTTCAACATCGGTGAGAAGCTGGAAGACGTAGTCATCGAGCGCCGTCCTTACCAGTATCTCTACGAAGATCAGTCTGGCCGCATCTTCATGAATCAGGAGACATTCGAACAGATTCCCATTGACAACGAGCTCGTTATCGGCCACGAATACATGAAGGAGAGCGATATTGTGGAAGTGGTTTCTGATACTACTGATGGTACTATCCTCTATGCTGAAATGCCTGTGAAGACTGTGCTCCGCGTGACCCACTCCGAGCCAGGCATAAAGGGTGATACTGCAACTAACACACTGAAACCCGCAACGCTGGAGACTGGTGTAGAGGTTCGCGTTCCTTTGTTCATCAACGAGGGCGACCTGATTCAGGTAGATACCCGCGACGGTTCTTATCTCCAGAGAGTTAAGGAATAAGTAATCTATTGTATTGGCGGCTAGTTCCGCCAATACATATTTTTAAATGTAACACTATGAAATACTCTATTATCATTCCTGTTTTTAATCGTCCTGACGAGGTCGATGAGTTGTTAGAAAGTCTTTGTCAACAGACGGTAAAGGATTTCGAGGTACTCATTGTCGAAGATGGTTCCCAGCACGATTGTAAGGCTGTTATAGGGAAATACACCGACAGACTTGATATAAAGTATTTCATAAAAGCAAATAGCGGTCCTGGGCAGAGCCGCAACTACGGTGCCGAACGCGCCCAAGGCGACTACCTTATTATATTAGATAGCGACGTGGTGCTTCCCGACGATTATCTGCAAGCTGTTAATCAGGAACTGGCCCAAAATCCCACCGCAGCCTTTGGCGGGCCCGACGCCTCTCACCCCTCATTTACTCCGGTACAGAAGGCTATCAGCTATTCGATGACCTCATTTTTCACAACAGGGGGCATCCGAGGCGGAAAGGCGAAGCTCGACAAGTTTTATCCCCGCTCTTTTAATATGGGTATCCGCCGAGATGTCTATCAGAAACTTGGT
Organism: uncultured Prevotella sp.; assembly: GCA_900315525.1. Lineage (GTDB taxonomy): Bacteria > Bacteroidota > Bacteroidia > Bacteroidales > Bacteroidaceae > Prevotella. The sequence goes on from OMZO01000004.1 coordinate 56,453, forward strand.
GGATTCTCAAAGATGCGTTTTGGCGAAGACATTGACTTCTCTTACCGTATCGTAGAAGCAGGCTATCAGCCAAGACTATTCCAGGAAGCATGGGTGTGGCACAAGCGACGCACAGATTTCCGCAAATTCTTCCGACAAGTATATAATAGTGGGATTGCTCGAATCAATTTAGAAAAGCGCCATCCCGGCACTCTAAAAATCGTCCATCTACTGCCAACCCTCTTCACTATTGGCGTCATCGGCTTAATATTGCTTTTTGTTGGTGGCTTAATGATCAGCAGCTTCGGTTCTGTTCAGGTCAAGCCGCAAGGACAACTGCTCTGCCAGATGGCGTTACTCCCATTAGCGCTCTACGCCCTAATCATCTTCATTGACTCAAGTATCAAGAATAGAGATCTCTACGTAGGCCTGCTCTCTATTCCTGCAGCATTTGTACAACTGATGGGGTATGGCCTGGGATTTATCGAGAGTTGGTGGAAACGGTGTGTCCGAGGGCAAGACGAATTTCAAGCTTTCGAAAAATCATTCTACAAATAAAAAAACACTTCAAACTTAAATCTCTATGGAAAAACTAAACATCAATCAATGGGCGGAAGAAGACCGCCCACGCGAAAAAATGGAAAGCCAAGGTGCCGAGTCATTAACCAACGCTGAACTCTTGGCTATTCTCATTGGCTCGGGTTCCACCAAGGAAAGTGCCGTGGAATTGATGAAACGGTTATTATCCGACTGCAAAAACAACCTGAACACGCTCGGGAAAAAGACAATTCATGACCTTTGCCAATACAATGGGATTGGCAAAGCGAAAGCTATCAGCATCCTTGCTGCATGCGAACTCGGCAAACGCCGACAGATGGAGAATCCCGAGGAGAGACCTGACCTCGGCACTGCAACAAGAATATACAACCATATGCATCCGATCATGCAGGATCTCGACGTGGAGGAGTTCTGGATACTACTTCTCAATCAGCACTACCGCCTCATCAAGAAAGTCAAGATTTCACATGGAGGCATCACAGAGACTGCTGTCGATATTCGTATTATCATTCGCGAGGCCGTCATGGCCAATTGCACCATTCTTGCCGTCTGCCACAACCATCCTTCCGGAAATCTTTCTCCAAGCCGTCAGGATGAAGAACTGACGTTGAGCATCAAACGAGCCTGTGAACTGATGCACATTCATTTCCTCGACCATGTAATTATCACTGACGGACTATATTATTCTTTCAAAGAACAAGGCAAGTGCTAACAAAATACAAATAACCGACTTTACTGAAAAATAGGGGCAATTCATTGAATGGATTTGCTTAAGCCAGCTTTTAGCCGTACCTTTGCATCGTCAAACAGAAAAAGTTCATGACGAGTTCTGAAGACGACAAATTAGGTTAGTAGTTTTTTCATACATAAATTAGGTTATTGTTAGTTTTAATTGGTTAGTAAGCATTTGGGGCGCAGTGATGCGCCCCAAATGCTTTAAAAACTTCTATTTTTCTTGGACATATCGGGATTTATCCGTATCTTTGCAGCGATTATGACACAGGAAGAAAAGTCTCAGATTGAACAACGGATCGTAGATATACTTAAAACTGTCTATGACCCAGAAATTCCCGTTAACATCTACGATTTGGGAATGATCTACAAAATTGATGTGCATGAAGATGCCACCGTAGAACTTGATATGACCTTTACGGCCCCAAACTGCCCTGCCGCTGATTACATCCTGGAAGATGTGCGCACAAAGGTAGAGAGTTTAGATGGTGTAAAGTCCACGAATGTGAATCTCGTATTTGAACCCGCATGGGATCAAAATATGATGTCTGAAGAAGCCCAAGTAGAATTAGGATTTGATTAGGATGAAGAACGTATATTTCCTCTCTGATGCTCATCTCGGATCACTGGCGATTCCGCATGGTCGGATGCAGGAACGAAGGTTGGTGCGATTCCTTGACTCCATCAAGGAAAAGGCAGCAGCCATCTACCTATTAGGCGACATGTTTGACTTCTGGTACGAATATAGGTATGTAGTACCCAAAGGATATACGCGTTTCCTCGGTAAGATTTCCGAATTGACTGATATGGGGGTGGAAGTACATTACTTCACAGGCAATCATGATATCTGGGCCTATGACTATCTGGAGAAAGAATGCGGCGTAATATTACACAAACAGCCAGAAACCACAGAGATCTATGGCAAGATGTTCTTCTTGGCCCATGGCGACGGACTTGGCGATCCTGACAAGAAATTCAAAGTAATCCGTGCCGTTTTTCACTCCAAATTCTGCCAATGGGCATTTTCCAATCTGCATCCCCGTTGGGCAATGTGGTTTGGCCTGAACTGGGCAAAACATTCGCGAATGAAACGGCCAGATGGTGAAGAGCCACCATATATGGGGGAGAATCGTGAGCACCTAGTGTTATATACAAAAAGCTATATTCAAGAGCATCCCAACGTCGATTATTTCATCTATGGGCACAGGCATATTGAAGTGGATCTGCAACTGACTAAAAAAGCTCGCATGATCATCTTAGGAGACTGGATTACACATTTCACCTATGTAGTCTATGATGGCGACCACTTGCTGATGTCTCAGTATATTGAAGGTGAAAGCAAACTGTAAATAATCACAAAAACAGATATGGACAGACATAAGATCGTTACTTTCGGAGAACTGCTGTTAAGATTTTCAAAACTTGACCACTTGAGGCTGACTCAAGGAGATATGTTCACCAGTAAATATGGTGGCAGTGAAGCTAATGTCGCAGTGTCTCTTGCCACACAAGGAGAAAATGTAACCTATATTACACGACTCCCAGATACACCTGTTGGTCATGCAGGTGCTATGAACCTCGCACAATTAGGTGTTGACACCTGTCAAGTACTTTACGGTGGACAGCGCATCGGCACTTACTATTTCGAACCTGCTGCAGGCATGAGGCCACCAAAAGTCATTTATGACCGTTCCAATTCCGCCTATTATGATCTGAAACCTGGTATGATTCCATGGAAAAAGATACTCAATGACTGTTCATATTTCCATGTATCAGGTATCACAGCAGCAATTTCACAACAGGCTGCCGATGCCACCTTCGAGGCACTTGATATCGCTGACGAGCAGGGCGTTACAGTCTGTTTTGATATTAATTACCGCAAGAACCTGTGGAAATACGAAGGTGCCAATCCTCGTGAGACGCTCAGTAAGATGTTGTCTCGCTGTGATATGATGTTTGGCGATGCTGTAGAATTCGATTGGCTAAGTCAGCATCCGCAACCACCATTTACTGCAACCGATTCAACTTTCAAAATGCAAATGGATGAGTATCGCGAATGGTTTGACGAGCTACATGAGAAATATCCCAGAGTTAAAAATTGGATGATGGGTATGCGCAATGAGGTATCATCGAAACATCACACCCTAACAGGACTGCTTTGGACAGAAGGAGAGCTACTTCAAGCGCCCATTATGGATATTCCTGACGTTGTCGATCCTGTCGGTGTAGGAGATGCCTTCATGGGAGGCTGGCTACATGCCATTAGATTGTTTCCCGACAATATGCAAAAACAACTGAACTACTCCCTAGCTGCTGCTGCCTTAAAGAACACCATCCCAGGCGATTTCAATCTATCTACAGAAGAAGAGATCATGGCAGTTCTTGATTAGTGTGGTGCAGATTGCACCACACTAATCAAGAACTATAACTTATCATACTCTGTTTTCATCCATTCCAAACGAGTATTCAGCCATTCTTTCATATCCTGAACCTCATTCCAATAGGATCCCCAAATATCATAATTCTTATAAGTATAATGATATAATGTACCCCACAAACCTTCATTCTCCACGACAGAATAGTGGAGATATTGGGCTGATTCATTTATATAATTTAGGATATCATTCTTATGACTATAAAAATAACCAAACCGCTCTTTCAACTTAGCGACAAAGGCAGGGTCCTTCATCAATCTAGTGTACCATTGAGTTTCTGAAAGGAGGTTTCCTGAGGGGAATACCCACTTGATATAAGTATTGTTATTCTCCTTCACATTACCATAAGCTATATCAAAGTCCCATAATGGCCCCATCTGCAGTTTACCACCCCTCTTTAGATTCAAATAAGTACTGAAATTGAACATGCAGTCCACATTCTTGGCTATCTCATGAATCAAATACCAATCTACAAAAGAATCCATATCCATATATTTCTGCCAGCCTTCATCAGGATCCTTAAAGTTAGATGAGAACAAAACATTCTCAGCCTCTATCACAAAATCCCTCACGTATGTGTAGTTAGCATCACCATAGCCTACTCCATCTGGCTCCTTTATAACAAGATAAGGGTCAATACGCGGTGTTGAGAAATAGACATTTCCATCTTCACGGTCTGCCCATCTGTTACACTCCAAGATAAAGCCATCGTCACCTACTGCAACACGATGATTAGCAATCTTTATCTTCTCACAAAGTAGATAGGTGCCTTCATGATGTCCATTCACGAATAGTTCTACAAAATGAGCTCCAGGCGTCCATTCAAGGTTACTCATCTTGCCTAGTTGAAAAGACAAAGAGTTACGTAGCATACTTTTATCCGAATAGTTTGGTATGAGTACCCACGACTTATCCTTATGTTCACCTAAGAGTGCGATTTTTTCGTCAAACTTTAGCCGGTAAGGTTTTTTGGGCTGTCCCCAAGAACTGTTGCCACGACCTTTGATATGCACAGGAGCCGACACAACGTCTCCAGCAGCTCGGGTTCTTACATCCTCAACAAGTCGCAAAGAGGCATCTAAATAATAGTCCTTTGAAGTAACCGTCTGTCTGCCAGCGATATCAATATAGAGAAATGGCAGACCTGTAAACGCATGCACATACATCATATATGTAAGCGATTTCCGCGACGTATGGACAGTCAGCTCGACAGGCTTTGTAAAATCAAACATTGAGACACTACTCTCAGCTTCCTTTCCATCGATAGTAACAAGCGTACCATCGAAATTGAAGTGCGGAATAAGATACTTATCTTTCATTATCGAAGGCAGCCAAACCTCAATCACACTATCACCAACTATCTCACCCTTCACATTCTGTGAGAGCAAGGTGTTTTCGGCTGCCAGGAACTCTATAGAGAGCAGCCTTGGCTCTGCCACCGGCCTCGTAGCATTCTCTAGTGCTTTCAGTTTATTGAGCAATTCCTCACCTTCTAATTTCAGGCGCGCATTCATCGCTGCAATATCCGCATTTCGCTTCGCCAAAGCAGCATTGGCTGCAGCCAGCTCGTCATTTTTCTTCTTAAGGGCTTCATTTGCCTTCTGCCGGCCATCAAGCCGTGTATAATAATCTGTGAGATCTTCACTGCAAGCCGCAAAAGAAAACACCATCAGGAATAACAAAAACGTTTTCTTCATCTTCTCCATCGTTTTTATCTAACTCATTGCGTCATACTCTCCCTTCAGCCAATCCATCCGGGTACTAATCCATTTCTCCATCGACATGACAGTTCCCTGATAGAGTTCCCAGCACTTGTCGCCAGAGTTCCTCGTCGAAGTAAATGTCTCCCATTTATTATTATCTTCCTGAATGGCATATTTCAAGTATGCCGCATTAGCACTGATGCCGTTAATAATATCTTTCTTATGCGTATAAAAAAAATTGTAACGCTCCTTCACCTTCGAAACGAAAGCTGGATCCTGAAACAACCTTGCAAACCATCTACCATTCTTCACAACAAAGCCATTAGCACTGGAATTGGTATTAAACGCACGCTCGAATCCCCACAATGGTCCCATCTTCAATTTTCCACCATGTGTCAGATTCATGATACAATCAGCCTTAAATGAACCATTATCATTCTTGGCAATCTCATTAATGATATACCAATCCACGAAGGAATCCATGTCCATATACTTCTGCCAACCTGAAGAGGCGTTGGCAAAATCTGAAGAGAACAATGCATTCTCCGCAGACAACAAATAATTGGTTATATATGAGACCCCTTCAAACGTCTTCGACGAATTAGGGCCGATAATCGTCACTGGTTTATCGAGGTAGCTCGTATTAAAAGAAACGCCGGCAATATTAGTTCCGACCCCAAGCAAATAACCTTTACTTCCCACATTGACCCGGCCCTCCGATACTTCCAAAGCCTCTCCAATCAGATAAGTGCCGTAATATCTGCCATTTAGCATAAAATTCACATGATGAAATCGTGGCGTATATTCCAAGGCACTCATCTCACCCAATTCAAAGGCAGTCATCGTGTGAAGCATCGTACGATCACCCTTGTTTGTATAGAGATTCCACTCCTTGCCTAGAGGCGCATCAAGCAACGAACTCTCCGTGTTCAACGTTAAGGTGTATTCGTTCTTACCCCATTGCGGAGTGTCGTGGATACGCGACATATACCAAGAGTCGCTTAGTGCCATAAAGTTCACGTTCAATTGCGACAAATAACCGTTTTCGCTCGTCGATGTTCCACCGGCCACTTTAAGTCGGCCCCTATAATTGGTGTTAGCCAATGTTACGTCCTCATGATTGGAAGTCTCCAACCACACAGTAGGCAGACCCGTATAGGCACCGACATATACAGTGTAATCTTTCACAATATAGGGCGTAATGACGCTCAACACAACTGGTTTACTAAAGTCGAATGCCGTTACCCCACTTTCAGCCTCCAGACCGTTGATTGTCACAACTGACCCTTGGAAGGTGAAACGCGGAATAAGCACCTTGCTTGTGGTCACATTCGGAATTCTACACTCCACTACAGAGTCGCCGATAATGGTGCCCCTCACGTTTTCAATCAACTGCAGGGGATTATCAGCAGCCACAAACTCTAGAGTCAACAACTTGGCAATAGAGTTCAGACTATCCTCAAACTCAGTAAGTCTTTTCCTGATCTTTTCGTTTTCCTCTTGACGTTTTTTAGCCTCTTCTGCCAGCTGGTTGCTCTCCTGCTGGAGCTTATTTTTTTCCTCTTCAAGTTTCTTTTGCTGATTATCAAGGTTCTTACCCTGTTCCTCTACCTCTTTGATACGATTTTCAATATCAGTAAGATCCGTGCTACAGGCTGAAATACCGATTAAAACGGCAAAAACAAAAAAAAGCTTTTTCATCTTGCTCAAAATAATAATTACTGAATAACAATGCTGCAAAGGTAGTTCTTTTTTTATTCTTTAACGAATATTTCACTATAAATTTCTCTAAAGTCATTCATTTTACGATAAATAAGTCGTTAACATGCATAAAAAAGGTAGCCATTTAGTGGCTACCCTTAAATAACAGAGACTAAATATCTTATAACAAGTTCATCGTATCTGTTGCAATCATCAACTCCTCGTCGGTAGGGATGACAACAACCTTTACCTTAGAATCATCTGCAGAAATGACGGCTTCCTCGCCACGGATATTGTTCTTCTGATCGTCGAACTTAACACCCAAGAATTCCAAGCCTTTGCAGACCTCTGAGCGCATACCTATCTGATTCTCACCAACACCAGCGGTGAAGACGATCACGTCAACTCCTCCCATGGCTGCAGCGTAGGCACCAATATACTTCTTAATGCGATAGAAATACATATCCTGAGCCAGCTGCGCTCGCTCATCACCAGCCTTGGCAGCATTCTCAACGTCACGCATATCGCTTGAACCGCCAGTAATACCAGCCACACCGCTCTTCTTATTAAGCAAGTTGCTCATGCCGTCAGCATCCAAGCCAAGTTTCTTTTCTATAAAGGTCACAGCACCACCATCAATATCACCAGATCGAGTACCCATCACAAGACCCTCCAACGGCGTAAGTCCCATAGAAGTATCCACACACTTACCGTCAACAACAGCTGCGATAGATCCACCATTACCGACATGACAGGTAATAACCTTTGTACCCTGAGGTTTCATACCCAAGAACTCCAAAGCACGGGCAGAGACATAACGATGAGAAGTTCCGTGGAAGCCATAACGACGTACACCATACTTTTCGTACAATTCATATGGAATAGCATACATATAAGCCTTAGCAGGCATCGTCTGATGGAAAGCTGTGTCGAACACACCTACCTGAGGAAGTCCTGGCATCAACTCCTTCACAGCGTTCACTCCTTTCAGGTTTGCAGGGTTATGCAAGGGAGCCAGGTCAGAGCACTCCTCGAAGGCCTTGAGAACCTCATCTGTCAAAACAACCGACTTATTGAATTTCTCTCCACCATGCACCATACGATGACCGACAGCATCGATTTCGTCGAGACTCTTGATAACGCCGATTTCAGGATCAGTAAGCAAAGAGAAAATGAACTTCACACCCTCGGTATGTTCGGGGATCTCATGCATAATCTGCTTTTTCTCGCCATTAGCCAATTTGACTTTCACGAAAGCACCATCAAGACCTACACGCTCGGCACCACCACTAGTCATCACACTTTTGTCGTCCATATTGTACAAAGCGTACTTGATAGAGGACGAACCACAGTTCAATACAAGGATTTTCATTGTTTTACCTTTTTACTTTTTTACCTTTCTATTTCTTTGCGTCCATAGCCTGACAGGCCGTAATGGCAATCATATAATAAATATCATCGACAGAGCAACCACGAGACAAGTCGTTCACAGGACGTGCAATACCCTGAAGGATTGGACCAATAGCAATGGCATCACCAAGGCGCTGCACCATCTTATAACCGATGTTACCCACCTCAAGGTTAGGGAATACAAGCACGTTGGCCTTACCTGCGATGTCAGAACCAGGTGCTTTCTTGGCACCTACACTTGGAACGAGAGCTGCATCAGCCTGTAATTCGCCATCAATTTTCAAAGCAGGGTCCAGTTCCTTTGCAAGACGGGTAGCCTCAATCACCTTATCCACTACCTCATGCTTAGCACTTCCTTTAGTAGAGAAACTCAGCATTGCCACACGGGGATCGGCAAAGCCTGCAACAGACTTAGCGGTCTGAGCAGTGCAAACAGCAATCTGTGAGAGTTGAGCAGCATCGGGCATCGGGGTTACAGCGACATCACCGACAACGAGCACACCATCTTCACCATACTGCTTCTGCTTAGAGATAAGCAACAGGCCTCCACTGACACATGTGATGCCAGGAGCACACTTGATAATCTGCAAAGCAGGACGCAGGGTATCACCTGTAGTAGAAAGTGCACCAGAAATCTGACCATCGGCACCTTCCGTCTTGATAATCATACATCCAAGATAAAGTGGATTCTTCACCAACTTACGGGCTTCCTCAATAGTCATACCCTTCGACTTACGAATCTCGGCCAATTTCTCAGCCAGTTCCTCGCTTTTTTCATAGTTCTCAGGATCAATGAGAGTGGCCTTACCAATGTTTGTCAGTCCCTTCTCCTTTGCCAAAGCATCAACCTTTGCAGGGTTACCTATCAGGATGATATCAGCGATATCATCAGCCAGAGCCTTGTCGGCTGCACAGAGTGTACGCTCCTCTTCTGCTTCAGGGAGCACGATGCGCTGCTTGTTTGATTTTGCGCGCGCAACAATTTGAGATAATAAATCCATAGTTTGCTTTATATTAAAATTGTTTTTAGATTGTCTATCTGTAACATTGAGATTGCAAAAGTAATAAAAATAATCCGAACAGCCGCAGTATTCGGATTATTTTTCAGAAATTTAAATGAAAACCTTTACGTTCAGCCCAATTCTTTGGTCAGAATGCTTTCCAGTTCTTCAGCCGACAGACGAAGGCGGAAGTTACCTTTTACTGCAACCGAGATACCACCTGTCTCTTCCGACACCACGACTGCAACAGCATCACTTTCCTGAGAGATACCCATAGCGGCACGATGACGAAGTCCAAGTTCTTTCGGAATATCCAAATCATGGCTTACCGGCAAAATGCAACCAGCTGCCTTGATGCGTTTCTTCGAAATAACCATAGCTCCATCATGAAGCGGTGAGTTCTTAAAAAAAACATTTTCAATAAGCCGCTGATTGATTGTTGCATCAATCAAATCACCAGTCAGCACGATATCATCAAGCGGCACAGAACGTTCAATCACAATCAAAGCACCGACTTTGCTTTTACTCATGTTCATCGATGCCATCACAATAGGCATTATCGTCTCCTTCACCTCCTTGGAATCCTTGTCTTTTCCTCGTGAGGAGAAGAGGCTAGTAAAGCGTTTCATCTGCTGATGGGCACCAAGATTATACAGGAACTTACGAATATCATCTTGAAATAGAACTATTAACGCAATAACTCCCACACTTACCAATTTGTCAAGAATGGAACCCAGGAGCCTCATTTGCAGAACCTGTGACACAAACAGCCACACTACTATAAACACCATGATGCCAATGAACACATTCAGCGAACGTGACTCACGCATCAGCCTGTAAATATAATAGAGCACCAGTGCTACAAGCAGGATGTCAACAATATCCTTGATTCCGAATTCGAAGAACATATCTATTTGACAATTTGACGATTAAGCGTTTTTACGATTTTAACACACTCGACAGCTTCTTTCACGTCATGTACTCTGAGGATACTTGCACCTTTCAATAATGCAATTGTATTCAGGACTGTCGTACCATTCAGCGCATCATTTACAGTAAGCTGCAGCAACTTGTAAATCATGGACTTGCGAGAAATTCCGACAAGTATAGGCAACTCCATTACCTGCAGTTTTTCCATCTGATCCATTACCTCATAATTCTGCTCCAAGGTCTTACCGAACCCAAACCCTGGATCCAAAATAATATCTATTGCCCCTTGATCACGTAACTGCTGAACCTCTTCAGCAAAGCCTAACAAGATTTCGCGAAGCGTTGGCTTAACAGACATTAATATATAAGGTACACGTAAACGTGAGACCATCCTGAACATTTCAGCACTACCCTCACTCACGTCATTAATGATATCAGCGCCAAATTCCTCAACTGACATACGTGCAACATCGGGACGGAAGGTATCAACAGAGATTACAGAAAAAGGCAATTCACGACGCACGATGTCTAAAGCGAAACGCAATCTGTCCATTTCGTCACACTCAGAAACCTCGCCAGCACCAGGGCGTGTGGAATAACCACCAATGTCTATCATCGTCGCTCCTTGCTCGACAATCTGATTCGCCCGCTCAGCTATCTCCTGCTCAGTCTGCTTACGACTACCCGCATAAAATGAGTCGGGCGTCACATTCAGGATGCCCATCACCTGCGGCTCTGAAAGGTCTATCAGCCGTCCATGTACGTTGATTGTATAGTCCATATCGCCTACAAAGATACAAAATAATTGAGAAATAAGAATTATGAATTAAGAATTTTCACTATCTTTGCAGCAAAATTCACGAAGTTTATGGAAATTGCAGAACTATACAAGCTCTATCAACAGCACCCACGGATTACGACTGACAGTCGTGACTGCCCTAAGGGAAGTATCTTTCTTGCTCTAAAGGGAGAATCGTTTGACGGTAACCAATTCGCAGCATCAGCCTTAGAAAAAGGTTGTGCTTATGCCATCATCGATGACAAAAGCGTCATGCCAGATGGGGACAACAGGTTCATTCTTGTCGACAACTGTCTGCAAACTTTCAAGGATTTGGCTCGTGAACACCGTCGTCAGTTCGACATTCCTGTCATTGGCATTACTGGTACCAACGGGAAGACCACTACGAAAGAACTTGTTGCGGCCGTACTATCTCAGAAGTTCAACGTACTTTATACACAGGGTAACTTCAACAACGATGTCGGCGTACCCAAGACACTCTTCCGCTTGACTAAAGACCATGAGATTGCTGTTATCGAAATGGGTGCCAGCCATCCTGGTGACATCAAGACTCTCGCAGAAACAGCAGAGCCCACCTGCGGCCTTATCACCAATGTCGGGAAAGCCCATCTCCAAGGCTTTGGTTCATTTGAGGGCGTCATCAAAACCAAGTGTGAGCTATACGACTTCCTCCGTACTCGCCAAGACAGCCTTATCTTCATCAATGCCGACAACGAATACCTGATAAACCAGATAGGAGATGATGAGGAAATCTGGCTATCCCCCTATTCCACTGATCCTGACAACCAATACAGTTGCATTAGTGGAGAAATCATCGCATGCGACCCGTTCCTGAAGTTCCGTTGGCGCGAACCATTAATGACACTCGAAGAAGAGGGGCGTTCCACAAAATGGCATAAGGTCCAGACTCAACTCATAGGCTCTTATAATATTAACAACTTGCTAGCAGCTATTGCTGTCGGTATAAACTTCGGTGTAGATCGTAAGAAAATCTGTGCCGCTTTAGAAGAATACACCCCCAGTAACAACCGGTCGCAAATGACCATCACTGCGAAAAATCACCTCGTAGTAGACGCCTATAACGCCAATCCGTCATCAATGCAGGCCGCCCTTGAAAACTTTAGTCTGATGCAGGCAGACCGCAAGATGGCCATTATAGGACAGATGGGCGAACTCGGTGCTGACAGCGACAAAGAACACCAACTATTGGTAAGCAATCTTGAAGCGGCAGGTTATGACGAGGTGTGGCTTGTGGGCGACAATTTCAAGGACATCCCTTGTCCATTCAGGAAATTCCACAACACAGAGGAAGTCAAAGCCGCAATCAAAGAGCATACTCCAGAGGGCTACTACATCCTCATCAAGGGCAGCAACAGCAATAAACTCTTCCAATTGCCAGAATTGCTGTAGTTCGTGGGGCCGACTCAAAACAGGTTTTGTTTTAACCTTGCAATAATATGGAAGCAAAGAAACGAATGGTAATAGCTATCTTGGGAGTCATCAGCATGATGCTTGTAGGCTGCACGCAACCCAAAGAACTGCCAGAGGAGAACGCCGTGTATTATTGGCGCACAGACCTCAGACTTGACTCCACAGAAAGAGCGTTTCTTGCTACTTATAATATAAAGAAGGTGTACTGTCGCTACTTCGACGTAGTCATCAACGATACAGCAACAGGCCCTATGCCCAATGCGACCATTCACTTCAACGACACCCTACCCGATGGTATTGAACTTATACCGACCGTATATATCACAGAAAACTGCATGCATCAGCCCCACAAGGGACTTGCCCAAAAGCTAGTGCAGCGCATTAAGCAAATGAACGAAACGAACGACATCAAGAATGTACATGAGATACAGATCGACTGCGACTATACAGAGCGGAGTAGACAGACTTACTATGAGTTTCTCAAAGAAGTGAGGGCTGCTTGGCTAGAACCGAATAATCCTGATAATACTTCTACTCATATCCTTTCTACTACCATCCGACTGCACCAGCTTGCAATGGAAGCACCACCAGCTGACTATGGAGTCTTGATGCTCTACAATACAGGCGACCCAAGGAAATGGACTGAACGCAACCCAATACTTGATATTCGCGACGTGTCACCTTATCTAAAGCGACTTGACGACTATCCTCTTCCCTTGGCTGCGGCTTATCCTGTCTATTCATGGCTCAGGGTGATTCAAGGCGTGAACGTTGTACATACGGTAGAGGCAGCAGAAATTCTGCAGGTAAAGGAAGCTGTAGAAAAGAAACGGCAAGGATTGAAACGCAGTATCATCACCTATCATCTGGATAAAGAAAATATTAATCGTTATAAACCCAAGACCTATGAAGCGATTTATCATCACTAACTTACTGGCCATCACGGTTCTACCCATTTTGGCCTGCGGATGGTTTGACACACACAATTACTATCTGTTCAACGTCTATGACCAGACGGATTTCAAAGACCGTGTGGAAACAATCTGTGACAACAACTGGAAGATCTATCTCGGCATGAACGACGACGAGTGGTTCAGCTTCAGTTCTAAAAAGGAGGACATTATCAATGCTGCCCGTCAGAAAGGTGACGCCTTAATGGTCAGCTACGTGCAGAATCTTGATAAATACCTTGACTGCTCAAGAGATGTAAGCAGTGAAGTATGGGACTATCCTACCAAAGAACAGATTGCCAAACGCACCAAGGCCTTGCAGAACATCAGGGCTTACGCCCAGAGCAAACTGAAGACACGTCTGCGCTCGCAGCACGCCTTGCTCTTTATGCGTTGTAATATGCTGTTAGGCAACCATCAGGAAAATGTCAACTTCTGGGAGCAGACCGCCAGTCAATATATTGAGACCGTCTATAAGGAGATGATGCAGAATATCTATGCAGGCGCACTTTATAAGACAGGACAGGAGATAAAAGCTGGAGAACTATTTGCTGAAATGGGGGACTACAACAGTCTGATGACGCAATACTACAAGAAACGTTCTTATTTCGCCATCCAACGTGAATACCGTTTAAACCCTAACTCCAAGGTGCTACCTTTCCTATTAGAGGATTTCGTAAACAATGCCCAAGAAGCCGATGACCTTGCGAAGTCACAGACAGGTGACTATTATGTTAATTTTGGCGGCAAGCTCTTTATCCGTGATCTCACCAAAGACGAGGTCAACCAGATGATTGCATTCTGTGGGGAAGTCGTCAGCGAAGGCAAGACAGAGACACCCGCGCTATGGCAAGGTGCTAAGGCCTGGTTGGAATATATGTTCGGCAACAAGCAACAGGCACTGGACGACATTACAAAGGCTGGACTCATGAAGGGAACCCAGCGTATGGAAGACAATATCCGAGCATTACGCATCTACATCGCATCGGCATTATCGCCCAAAAACACTGATTTTGACAACTGGCTCGAACTCGAACTAAAGTGGCTGGACGAGAAAGGAAAGGATGGCGGCTTCTACCATAATGCCTTGGACCGCATTACCCATCAGGTACTCACGAAACGATATGCAGACCGCCCGGAAACAGCCATCGCCCTTCTAAACATCATCCAGAGCTACCAATATAACGAATATATTGATACGATGAAAGTAGAGGGACTGGAGAAATACTTCTTCTACACCCTCAAGTCATCAGCCAAGAACGGGCTTGACAGATATCTGAAGAGCCACCTCGAGAAGAGAGAGTTTGAGCTGGAAGACCTTATTGGCACCAAATATATGCGTCTCTGCCAATGGGACAAGGCCATTGTGTGGCTAAAAGATATCCCCATCTCTTTCTATGAGAATCAAGGCTATGCAGTCTATGCTGCCAAACGACGCCACGACATTGGCCCTTGGATCAAACGTCAATGGCTGAGAAGTGATGAGACATACAGTAATACTCATTGGAAACTGAGCGCGAACCCGAAACTTTCCTTCGCTCAGGAGATGCAGCAGATGGAGGGAAAACTAAACGTGCTCTCTGGGGAGGACCTGAAAAAGCAGTACTACGAACTGGCTGTACGTTATGCACAAGCCAGTTACACAGGTGACTGTTGGTTCCTCATGCGCAATTACAAGAGTGTCATCGATACTGTTCGCGTGAACGAAGTAGATCTTGCCGCTAAAGCCTCTTCCTGCCTAAAGAAAGCTGGTGAGCCACGCGACTTCTTGCTGAAAGAGAAAGTGCTCTTTGCCAGAGCCTATTGTTACATGAATCCGAGTCCATGGTACACGGAGACGTGGAACGACGAGACTTACAAATATGACCGTCACCCAGATTCCGGTTCTGATTCCTATAAGGCTTTTGCCACTCTGGCAGCATTCGAGGAGAAGAATGCAGACAAAACAAGTGGCTACGTATCGAATTGCGACGAATATAACTTGTTCCTGCGAACATATAAACAATAGCGTATTGTGCAAAACCTACTATTTTTCGCACATTTCGACTTTTTTTGCGTTTTTCTTGCACGTAATTAAAAAATATTGCGTACCTTTGCACCCGCAAAATCGGGATGTAGCGCAGTTGGTAGCGCACTACGTTCGGGACGTAGGGGTCGGGCGTTCGAGTCGCCTCATCCCGACATAAAGCGACAAGGGAGATTTCTCCCCTGTCGCTTTTTTCTTTATCAACGACTTTTTTCCTAACTAGGCAGCAAATATTCCCACCTTGGGACCAAAATGTTCCCACCTTGGGAATGAAATGTTCCCACGGTGGGAATGAAACTACACTAACCAGCAAACGCAGAAGAAGAACTTGGATAATTATTGAGGTACCTCTGAAATGCCGTCAGGATTACGTTTCAGGTTCTCGATGAGTTCACTGATCTTATGAAGTTCACGAGTGATGCGTATGCTTTGTGGGCAATGGGGCTCACACTGATGACAGCCGATACAATGGTCGGGCTGACGTTCGGGCGGCACAATACGATCCAGACCAATAAGATACTGGCGACGGTGCTTGCGATATTCAGGATCCCCAATACCTACAGGCAATGACCCCTCATTCTTACATTTATTATAATGTATGAAGATAGCCGGAATATCAATGCCATAAGGACAAGGCATACAATACTTGCAGTCATTACAAGGGATATTCTCCAGTCCGACGATCTTTTGGGCTATCTCCGTGTCCAGATAGCGCTGCTCCTTGTCTGTCAGAGGTACAAGCGGACAGTACGAAAGCAGATTATCCTTCAGATGCTCCATATAGGTCATACCACTGAGAACTGTCAGCACACCCTCCGGCGTACCAGCATAGCGGAAAGCCCAGGAGGCCACGCTTTTCTCTGGAGCATGGCTCTTCAGCTCTGTGACCAGATATTGCGGGAGATTAGCCAATCGACCGCCGAGTAGTGGCTCCATGATAACTGCTGGAATGCCACGTTTCTGAAGTTCAGCATAGAGATAGCTGGCATCCACATTACGGCTATTGATCTCATTGGCATGATCCCAATCGAGATAGTTCAGTTCTATCTGCACAAAGTCCCAATGATACTGCTCATGAGTAGCTAGCACTTGATCAAATACCGATTGCAGGCCATGAAACGAGAATCCAAGGTTACGGATACGCCCTGCCTCACGTTCCTTCAGCAGATAGTCCATCATCCCATTCTCAACATATCGGCCAATAAACTCATCGTAGTTACCACCGACACTATGGAGTAGATAATAGTCAATATAATCCACTTGCAACTCCTTCATCGAGTTGTGGTACATCTCAATAGCTTTCTCACGCTGCCAATAGTCGCGGTTGAAATTGGAGAGTTTGGTAGCAACAAAATACTCACTGCGCTTATGACGGCTAAGTGCAATGCCTGTACAATGCTCCGACTTTCCCTGACAATACACGGGACTTGTATCGAAATAGTTCAGGCCGTGCTCGATGGCATAATCCACCTGCTTATTAATCATCTCCTGATCAAACTCGTCGCTATTGTCCACTTTCGTCGGCAGTCGCATCATACCATAGCCCAATAACGACACCTTCTCCTTTGTCTTTGGATTCTCCCTATAGGTCATCTTGCCTATGGGTGGTTCCACTTGATTCTTATATTCATCCGCAGCTTGTTGTTCTGCTTTATTAGCTTCCTTACAACCAGCCAACGCAGTTGCCGTTGCCACCGTACCCGCACCGAAGAGCTTCAAGAACGTACGACGCGATATATTTTTGTCTTTCGAAGTCATCTCTGTAAATTATAAACATTAAACCCTAAACTAAATCATCTTATGTACCTCATGTCCCTCAACATAAATAGCAGAGAAGGGGCGTGACGGGCATACGTACTCACAGGCACCGCAACCGATGCAGACATTCTCATTGACAACAGGAATCATCAACGACTCTTCATCCTCCAGATCAGAAGGTACCATCTCTATCGCTCCTGTAGGACAATGACGGGCACAGTTACCACAGGACACCCCGTCGGTAAGCGGAATACAATTTTTCTTAATCCAAACGGCATGACCAATCTGAATCGAC
The DNA here is from genome assembly GCA_900315525.1 of uncultured Prevotella sp. Lineage (GTDB taxonomy): Bacteria > Bacteroidota > Bacteroidia > Bacteroidales > Bacteroidaceae > Prevotella. The sequence continues at coordinate 74,161 of OMZO01000004.1, forward strand.
GACTTCTCTATCTCGTCAAGCGGCTTGATGGCACCAGCAGGACACACATCGGAACAGCGCGTACATTCAGGGCGGCAGTAACCTTTCTCATACGACATAGTAGGCTGCATCAGATGCATCAGGTCTGTGGAAGGACGAAGTACCTGATTCGGGCATTCAGACACACAAAGCTGACAGCCAGTACAGCGTTTTGACAGATTTGAAGCCGAGAGAGAGCCTGGAGGTGTCAAGGGTGTTTGGCGAGCGGGAGCTATCTTATCCTCTATTTCTGCCATACCACCATCCATCAATTTTTCCTTCTTCTGGGCCATCACAGCCGTCGAGGCAAGGGCTGTTGCAAGTAGGAAAGAGCGTTTCGAGGTATCCACAGAACCTGAAGCACTTTTCTTAACGGAACTGATTGAATGGCCAGTGTATCTCAGTGCCCCGAACTTGCAACTATCTATACAATTACCACAGACTACGCAACGGCTATAATCGACACTGTGAGTCTTGAAGTCAATACAGGCAGCCTTACAGTTCTTGGAGCAAAGCGAACAATTCTTGCACTTATCTACGTCGAAACGGATTTTCAACCAAGAGAAACGCGCGAAGAAGGAGAGCACCGTTCCCACAGGACAGATAGTATTACAATAGGTACGGCCACCGCGCCAAGCCAGGACAAAGAGCGCCACCAGCGTTACTGCTGCAATCACAAACACCGGCAAGGAGCGCATCCAGGTGTCCACACTATAAAAAGCGTAGCTATCCATTCTTTCCGCAACTAAAGCCAGCAGATTGTTTGCCATCTTCCATACGGGCTGGAAGATCATAGTGGCAATACGTCCATAGGCGCTATAAGGTGCTAAGAGTTGAAAAAGAGAACCGATACCAGCCACTCCTGCAATGATAAATACAACAAAAACCGGATAGCGTAACCACTTGACCTCACCAGAATAGCTGTACTTGTTCTTCTTCCGTCGGAAACGGGCCAGAAGATCTTGGAAAATGCCCAACGGGCAAATGACAGAACAGTAGATTCGACCAAAGACGAGCGTTAGCACAATCAGTGAAACGACAACCACCAGATTGAGTGCCATGACAGCGGGCAGGAACTGAATCTTGGCAAGCCAGCCAAGCCACGTGTGAAGTGTCCCTGTGAAGTCTAGGAACAGCAGTGTAATAAGTATAAAAACCACTGCAGCAAGGATTGATCTTATTTTCCTTAGCATAGTCTATAAAAGTATTGTTTAGTTAGTTATTCTTACTATCCAAATGCTCATCTCGTAGAGCAGCCATATTGGCAGTGCAACCAGGAACAGTGTAAAGGCATCAGTCGTCGGCGTAATGATAGCGGCGACTATTAAGATGACCACTACAGCATGCCGCCGCCATTGGCTCATGATTGGTGCCGTAACCAACCCCATCTTACCAAGCAGCCAACATACGACAGGCAGTTCAAAGACGATTCCCATCACAAAGTTCATCATCAGCAATGTGTCGATATATGACTGAATGGTAAGCATGTTCGCCACATCGGGGCTCACCTGATAAGTTCCCAGAAACTTCACCGTCAGAGGGAAGATGAGCAGATAGTTCAGCAAAGTCCCCATCATGAACATCATGTAACCGCTACCTACAAGTAGCGTAGCGTAACGCCGTTCATGGTCATAGAGTGCTGGTGAGACAAAGCGGAATAGTTGATAGAGGATATAAGGCAAAGCTACCAACACGCCGGCATACAGCGCTGTCCTCAGATGTATCATAAACTGCTCCGTCAATCCCGTATTCATCAGATTGATGCAAAATGGCTCTACTCCCATCACTCGGTAGGTAATAAAGTCACTGGAACGGGGTGCCAGCACCACAGCAAAAAGCTCTTCCTTCAAGCAGAACGCAGCCACCGCTGCTATTGCCGTGATGACAAGAATCCGGATGAGTACTGCACGAAGTTCGTCGAGATGATCCCAGAACGTAAGCGTCACTTCCTGTTCTGACGGCTTATCGGCTTCACTCATCTTTCTTTTCCTGTTTCTCTTCAACTTCAGTCACCTCATTCATCCCTTCCTTGAAGCTCTTGACGCCTTTACCCAATCCCTTCATCAGTTCAGGAATTTTCTTGCCGCCGAAGAGCAACAGAAAAATCAATGCGATAACGAGTATCTCTTGCATTCCAAGTCCAAACATTTTTATCCAGTTTTTAGTTCTGACTGCAAATATACGAAATATTCTTGAATAAAGACGTTTACGCCCAAAATATTTCAAAAAAATAACTAATATTCCACGTATGGCGTAAGGCGGGCAATGGCTTCAGGAGGGAAATCTTTTGAGAGTCGCAGATCGTCGAGAGAGTGAATAGGACCATGCAGACGTCTGTAATCAAGGATTGCTTTTGCCTGGAAATAGTTAATATAAGGATGACGCTTGAGTGCTGCAAGCGGCAATTGATTGATATTCAGTTTTTCAGGACAGGCATTCTCGACAACAAAATAATCTTTGGCATCGAGGGGGAAACCTTCTATTTCGTCTAGCTGATCCACGCTGACATAGCCTCCCAAACGCTCACCATACCATATGACCTTACGTGCGAAATACGGTCCGATGCCTGGAACTGTCACAAGTGCAGTCGAGTCTGCAGTGTTTAGCACCAAATGTTCACCATTGTGTAACTTCGACTGATAATGGGCCATGACAGAATCTCCTTTTTGAGAATTCCTGAGCGACACACCCCGTCTGAAGGCGGTATCACGATAGACAACCTTGGTCTTTACATAAACCGTCCTCACTTTCTCTTGATAACGACGAGCCGTATCACGGTGAACCTCTTTACGTAGAGTATCTACCGGCATAAGACCATTCGTTTCCTCCTCACCTCCAGTGAGAAAGATGACACCCATGGCGATGACAATCACACAGAGGAGCGTCAGAATAACCTTACGGTCAGACTTCTGGAGATAGAAAAACTCTCGAATCATAATATACCAAACTGATGAAGGAAGATCAGTAGGATACAGAGTGGCACAATATAACGAACAGAAAATAGCCAAGCCTTGAAAAACGACTCTTTAAGCACACCACCATTCGTAAACTCATCATGAGTCACCTGTTGGCTGACAAACCAGCCAGTCATAATGCTGGTCAAGAATGCACCTGCAGGCAACATCAGCTGAGCAGTCAGGAAATCACAGAAATCCATCAGCGACATGCCAAAGAGCTGAAGCCCTCGGCAAGTGCCTACCGAAAGCGAACAGAACACAGCTATCACCATACAGACAATGGTAAGTATCCAAGTAGCACGCTGTCGGGGAAGTTTCAGCTCCTCATGAAAGAAAGCAGTTCCTATTTCATGCATGGATATCGTAGAAGTCAGAGCAGCAAAGACCAGCAACGCATAAAACAGGATACCAATGATATACCCTAATACAGGCATCCCTCCAAAAGCCTGCTGAAACACATTAGGCAAAGTAATGAAGATCAGTGAAGGGCCGCTATCGGGCTGGATTCCCACAGAAAAGGCAGCAGGGAAAATCATAAGCCCAGCGAGGATGGCAATGGCGGAATCCAACAATGCTATCTGAGTGGCAGATTTCAACAAATTGGTATCGCTCTTGAAATAAGAGGCATAGGTACAGAGACAGGCAGTACCAAGACTAAGCGAGAAAAACGCCTGTCCTAATGCCTCAAGGAAGACATTCGTACTAACTTTTGAGAAGTCAGGCTTCAACAAAAATTCTATACCGGCACCAGCCCCCGGTAACAGACAAGAAGCCACCACTAAAACCACTAATAGCAATAAAAGCAAAGGCATCAACAACTTCGAGGCTCTCTCAATCCCTTCGTTCACGCCACGTGAAACGACAAAGTGGGTTATCAACACAAAAGCTATAGCCCACAGACAAGGCCTGACTGGATCTTCAGAAAACGACTTGAAGTAACCAACCACATAAGCAGCATCGCCATTTAACTGTCCAGCAAGAGACGCATACAGATACTGAAGACACCAACCCGCCACTACAGCATAGAAGCCAAGGATAATGGTAGAAGTCAAGATGCCCAGATAACCTATAAATCGCCATCTGGGGCCTGCAATACTACCATAAGCCTTTGCTGAATTCGACTGTGCACGCCGTCCAATAATAAACTCGCTCACCATACCTGGAATACCCAGCAAGATGACACAAGCGAAATATACAAGAATGAAAGCTGCACCGCCATTCTGCCCCGTCATGAAGGGGAAGCGCCAGATATTGCCTAGGCCAACAGCAGACCCTGCTGTCGCAAGCACAATGGCCAACTTACTGCCAAAAGTACTCCGTTTCTCCATTTAGAGTAAACCTAACTGATGAAGGAAAATGAACAAAATGCATAAGGGACATACATATTTTACCAGAAACAGATAAACATGAAACAGAGTCTTATTACGTAATGTGCCCCAATTCGTGAATTCGTCACGTATAATTTTGTGTGGAACAAACCAACCAATAAATATACAAGTCAGAAAACCTACTAACGGCAAGAACAACTGGCCAGTCACAAAATCAAACAAGTCGAATAGCGTCTTCCCAAAAAACAGAATATGCTTTCCTACCCCTAATGACAACGAACAAACAGCACCAATAGCCATACATGATATTGAAACCACCCGAGCAGCCTTTTTTCTTGTGATTACAGCTTCCTCCTGTAGAAAAGCAGTACTCACCTCATGTAACGACATTAATGATGTCAATGCTGCCAATGACAAGAGTGCATAAAAAAGCACGGATATGCCCCATCCTAAAGCCGGACTATTGCCAAAAGCCTGCTGGAACACATTCGGCAGCGTGATAAAAATCAACGACGGACCACTATCTGGACTTACCCCTACTGAGAAAGCAGCTGGGAAAATTACTAATCCAGCAAGAATAGCCACAAAGAAGTCAATGATACCTATCTGCATGGCAGAAGTGGTAAGATTTGTATGACGAGAAAAATAACTCGCATAAGTACAGATACAGCCCATAGCAATACTCAGCGAATAGAACGACTGGCCAAGAGCCGCCAAAAACACATCTCCATTCACCTTCGACATGTCAGGTTTAAACAAGAACTCGATGCCTTTATCAGCGTTTGGCAACATACAAGATGCTACCACAATAACTAGTAATAATATAAACAAGGTAGGCATCAGCAGTTTTGAAGCCCGCTCAATACCATCTCTTACACCGTTCTCAATAATCAGATAAGTGGTTAATAAGATGATGAGTGTCCAGAAAAGCGGCTTTACCGGATCTTGCGAGAAATCCGTGAAATACTTGGTAATATATGCAGGATCACCATTCAATTTACCCAGCAACGATGCCCATATGTACTCTAAACACCAACCAGAAACCACTGCATAATAGCCAGTAATAAGGAAACCCGTGAGCACACCCATGTAACCAATAAGCGACCAGGCTGAACCACCCGCCATTTTCTGATAGGAACGTGCTGTATTAGCTTGACCATGACGGCCGATAATAAACTCACTAACCATACATGGAATACCCAGCACCAAAACGCAAAATACGTAAATGATAATAAAAACTGCGCCTCCATTCTGCCCTGCCATATATGGGAAACGCCATATGTTTCCCAATCCCACGGCAGATCCCGCAGTTGCCAGGATAACACCAAGCTTACTGCCAAAACTTGCTCTCTCCAGCTTAGCCATATGCACTTTTCTCATAATTTGGTTGCAAAAGTATAAAATATTTCTTAATTTTGCCCCCAAAAAAGAAAAAATATGCATTTAGTGTATAAAAACATCAAGAAATACCCCATTACGAGTTGCTTTATTACTCTGATATGGGTTCTTTCATTAGCACCGGTTTTTCCAGAGACTCCCCTCGATGATGTCGAGTTCATTGACAAATGGGTACACGTCGCCATGTATGGTGGAACATTCACCATACTTTGGATTGAATATGCCTATCAGCATAAGTCGTATGACTATGAGAAGCTGTTTTTCTGGGCATGGCTGGCTCCAATCATGATGAGTGGAGTCCTTGAACTATTACAAGAGTATTGTACTGGAGGGCACCGAAGTGGAGAATGGTTGGACTTCGCTGCTAACAGCACTGGTGTAAGCCTTGCCGGAATTATTGGTTTGCTAATTCTGACGTTCCGCCCCAGGTCTTAAAAGGTTGTTTTGTCAAGTGAGCATTATAATAACGACGGTCTCCCGTTACTTCATCACCAATGAAATCTGGTTTTTCATAAGGTTCATCTTCTGACTGAAGTTCTACTTCTGCAATAACAAGTCCTTCATTATCACCATAAAACTCATCCACTTCAAAAGTGTGAGTCCCGCTTTTAACAAGATAGCGGGTTTTGTCAATACACCCGGGTTCGCAAAGTTCCATCAAATGTTCGGCCTCATCCAGCGTAATCTCCTTCTCAAACTCATAGCGTGAGAGTCCAGCTGCATTTGACGGTCCCTTAATGGTCAGATAACCGCGGGAGTCACGGATGCGTACCCTAACGGTGCGCCCGTGACCACTGCAAATATACCCTTGCTGAATACGGCTACTACTGAAAGCCTGACGCCTGTAGCCATCATTACGAACAAGGAATTTACGTTCTATCTCCAGCCCGCTCATAGTTTATGAGACAATCCAGATGGAATAGACGACAAACAGGATTGCCAAGATGACCAGAACGCCAAAGATCCACTCCAACACTTTCTTTCCACCTTCTTCCTGTTTTTTCTGATAAGCCTCTTTCTTGGCTGTAGATTTTGATGCTTTTGCTATTTGTGCCATAGTCTTTATTATTTATTAGTTATTGTTCTTCATCATTTACGGGGAACTCCATCAGATAAGCTTTGATGAATTCATCAATCTTGCCATCCATCACACCATCAACATCAGTTGTTTGGTAGTTCGTACGATGATCTTTCACACGACGGTCATCAAATACATATGAACGTATCTGACTTCCCCACTCTATCTTCTTCTTACCGGCCTCGATCTTAGCCTGCGCTTCCAAGCGCTTTTTCATAGCACGGTCATAAAGCTGCGACTTCAGCAAGGTCATCGCACGCTCCTTGTTCTTGGGCTGGTCACGCGTCTCTGTATTCTCAATAAGGATTTCCTCTTCTTCGCCCGTATCAGGATCAGTGTACCAATAGCGCAGACGGACACCCGACTCCACCTTATTCACATTCTGGCCACCAGCACCCGATGAACGGAAAGTATCCCATGAGAGCTTGGCTGGGTCAACATATACCTCAATGGTATCATCAACCAGAGGAGAGACAAACACTGAGGCAAATGATGTCATACGCTTACCTTGGGCATTAAAAGGACTTACGCGTACCAGACGGTGAACTCCATTCTCGGACTTCAGATAGCCATAGGCAAACTCACCGCCCTCAATCTGCATCGTCACACTTTTGATGCCAGCATCGTCGCCGTCGAGAATATTAGATATAGTCACTTTATAACCATGAGCCTCACCCCAGCGCATATACATACGCATCAGCATCGAAGCCCAGTCCTGAGCCTCAGTTCCGCCTGCGCCAGAGTTGATTTTCAAGACAGCCTCCATCGGGTCTTCTTTCTGGCGAAGCATATTCTTCAATTCTAGATCTTCAATAGCCTTGATAGCTTTCTGGTAATCCTCTTCGACCTCTTCTTCGGTCACCATCTCGTCCTTATAAAAGTCAAAGGCAAGTTGCAATTCGTCGGCGAAAGTACGCACTTCCTGATATCCATCTATCCACTTCTTAATGCTTTTCACTTTCTTCATCTGCTCCTCTGCCCGTATCCGGTCTTCCCAGAAGTCAGGTGCCTGCGTACGAAGGTCTTCTTCTTCGTACTCTATCTTCTTCTTGTCGATATCGAGGTAACGGTGTAGTGCGTCAGCACGTTCCAATACATCTTTCAACTGATCCTGTGTAATCATTCCCTATTCCCTTATTCCTCGTACATAGCATCAATCTCTTTTGCATAGTTCTGGTTCAACACCCTGCGCTTGATCTTAAGTGTATTGGTCAACTCACCCTTTTCCATTGAGAAATGGTGGGGAAGCAACGTGAAACGCTTAATCTGCTCATAGTGGGCCAATTGCTGCTGCAGCGTATCGATGCGTTCTTTCATCATCTCGTTGATTTTCGGATCCTTACAGAGCTGCTCATGGTTCTCAAACGGAATATTGTGCTCGCGGGCATATTCCTCCAACAATGAATAGACTGGGATAATCAGCGCTGAAACGAACTTCCGCTGATCTGCGATGATACATATCTGATCGATAAACTTATCTACCAGCAGTTTCGACTCAATCATCTGAGGTGCGATATACTTACCGTTCGAGGTCTTATAGAGATCCTTGATACGCTCTTTCAGGAAGAGCTCGCCACCCTTCAGGTAACCAGAGTCACCTGTACGGAAATAGCCATCATCCGTAAAAGCTGCCTTCGTCAGATCCTCACGGTTGTAATAGCCCTTTGTAATGGTTGGACCTTTTAACAATACCTCGCCTTCATCACTGATCTTAATGTCGATACCCTCAATGGGAATACCGACGCCACCTACTGTATAAGGCTCACCCAGATGATTACAACTAACGGTAGCCAGACTTTCCGTCAAGCCATAGCCGACAACCATGTTCAAGCCGATAGCATGTACGAACTCCTCGACCTTTGGATTCACAGTAGCACCAGCTGTAGGGAAGAAATGTGCATTCTCCAATCCTAATTCCTTACGCACCAGCGAGAATACCGTACGGTTCAGCACCTCATACTCCAGATGGAGCGCAAGCGGTGGACGCTTTCCCTTGGAAAGATAATCGATATTATGTTTACGTCCGATATTCAAGGCATGGGTAAACAACTTACGCTGCACGGCACTAGAGTGTTCTATCTTCTCCAACACCCCCATATAGACCTTCTCCCAGAAACGGGGCACACTCGACATACACGTCGGATGCGTCTCCTTCATCGACTGCTGCACCTCCTGTGGATAGGTGTTCACAATCAGACGGGCACCTTTCGTGAGACTCAGAATCTTCCATCCCTTTTCGAAGATATGCGTGAAAGGCAGGAAGTTCAGCACGCGGTCGTTCTCATCTACTGGCACGCACTTACCATTAGCCGCCATAGCAGCATGATACTGACCACAGGTCAGAATCACGCCCTTGGAATCGCCCGTCGTACCACTGGTATATAGGATATTGGCGATATCGTCCATCGTAGCCTGTGACTGCAGAGTATCCACCTCTGTCTGCCTGGGATAATTCTCACCAAGTTTCAGGAAATCGTCGAAATACATCGCGTTAGGATCATGGCTTGAGATGCGCACGTTCCTATCAAAGACGATGATACGCTCTAGCGTCTGACACATCGATACCACCCGCCGAGCCTTGTCATACTGCTCCTGCTCACCCACGAAGAGGAAACGGATCTTCGCATCGCTAATCATGAACTGAATCTGCTGCTCCGAACTCGTCGCATAGAAAGGAATAGTGACAGCCCTAATGCCCCATGCACCAAAGTCGCAGAAGAGGTATTGAACGGAGTTCTGTGAGAACACGCCAACATTCTCCTGCACCTTGACACCAAGGTTCAGCAAGGCATTCGACACTTTCTTTACCGTGTCCGAGAATTGATTCCACGAATACGATTTCCACTCCGACCCGCCAAAGTCCTTGTAAATCAGCACCTCGCGATCACCATAATGCTTGGCCTGATCGTGGATTAAACTGGATAGATGACTGTTTGTCTGCATAATCACTTTAGCTATTTCGGTGCAAAAGTACGCAAAATGCAGCAGATAGCCAAATTATACGGCAGTTTTTTACCTAAAAACCAGTCTTACTATACTGTTTTACCTCTATCAAACGATTCGGCCACAGCCGTAAAGAACACATCACTGCTGGAGTTAATTGCAGTCTCAACACTATCCTGGACAACACCAATAATGAAACCGATAGCAACGGCCTGCATGGCAACATCATTACCCATCCCAAAGAACGAGCATGCCATTGGAACCAGTAAAAGAGAGCCCCCAGCCACTCCAGAACTACCACAAGCGCCCAAAGTAGCAAGAATACTCAGGAACACCGCTGAGGCAAACGACACATTGACACCAACAGTATGAGCCACAGCCAGCGTCATCACTGTGATGGTCACGGCAGCTCCTCCCATATTGATAGTCGCTCCTAACGGAATACTCACAGCGTAAAAGTCCTCATTAAGTCCAAGTTTCCTGCATAGGTCCATATTGACGGGAATGTTTGCAGCAGATGAACGTGTAAAGAATGCCTGAAGTCCACTTTCCTTCAAACAGGTAATGACCAGCGGGTATGGATTTTTACGAAGCATCAGAAAAGCAATAAGCGGATTGAGAACCAAAGTATTAAACAACATACATCCGACAAGCAACAACAGCAATTGGCCATAACTGGTAAAAATGTCAAGCCCGTTTGCCGACACCGCAGTGAACACCAAGCCGAAAATACCAAACGGTGCACACTGAATAATCCATTTCACGACAATTGTTATCACCTCGGCGAAATCACACACAACACCAATAGTCGACTTTCCTGCCTTCAGCTTCAAGGCGAGTCCGACAAGGATTGCCCAAAACAGAATGGCAATATAGTTTGCTGAACCTAAAGCAGATATAGGGTTAGCCACCATCCCCGTCAACAGATTGGTAAATACATCCTTCAGCGCACCAGGAGCCTGAACTGTAACCGCATCCCTCAACAAAAGTGAAACGGGGAATAGGAAACTGCCCATCACAGCACATAGGGCTGCGGCAAGCGTACTCAGCATATAGAGCAAAATCAGTAGTCGGAAACGATGCCCCAGACCGCCACTTGCATTTGCAATAGAGGCAGCAACCAACACAGCAACCAGCACAGGGGCAATTGCTTTCAAAGCACTCACAAATACTAGGCCGAGAATGCTGATGCCAGACCACTGTGGAACAGTCAGTCCTAGGATGACACCAATCACCAGACCTATAAAAATACGGAGCACCAAACTCGTCTCCGTCCATTTTCGGAGAATGGAAGCGAACTTATTCATATTATTTTTCTACTTTGGGGACAAAGATACGAAAAAATCCCCAACGAGCTATTCATAATTGCAGATATTTTTATTCGAAAGCCTCAGGCTTTTGGTTTGTAGGTCCGATAGACCAGATAATGACCATCTGCTTTCAACAGAAATTCGTTGCCAAAGGCCTCATTTAGCGTTCCCTGCCAGAACTGACGATAGGGATAGGCATTCCAACGGAGCTTCTCCGACGTAAGCGATTGACAATCAACATTAAAGATGCTCACTTGCTGTCTTGGGAACGAATCAAATGCTGCATCCCCTTCTGCCACAACAAACCAACCATAGTTTGTAGCTAAAAGCGGCCTTACACCCATTTCCAAGGCATAGCGCACCATCAGCGAGATATTGCCAAGTGTATGATCCTCACGCAATCCAGTAGCTCCAAGATAGACGATACGACGCAGTCCCTTCGAGACACAATAGCGGGTGGCCTTCGTCAGATCGTTGTCTTCCTGTTCATCCACTTGGACTAGACGATTCCTGAAGATTTTTGGCACAGAATCGCCATCACCGATAATGACATCTGCTGTAGGATAGTGAACTGCGGCCCCGTCGCAAGCACAAACAAAAGAAGCCTTCCTCAATAGAGTCAGAGGCTCTGTTGCTACAGGAAATTCACCATCCGCTAGAATGATGGCGTCAAAATCCGTCATCTCATTTATCAACGGGAATCGTTTCATCCTTCATCAGTTGTTTCCACTTAAAATAGCCCATCACAGCTATCACGACATAAAGTCCGTAGAGTCCGGCCTTAAAAGGTATGCCCTTCTGTACATAGAGCACAGCACATACGACATCAACCACCATCCAGAAAAACCACTGCTCGATATATTTACGAGCCAATGCCCAGAGACCTACGAAGGACAGTGCATTGGTGAATGAGTCGAGTACGGGCACTGTAGAGTTAGTCCACCTTATTAATATATAATAGGTGACGACCCAAGCTGTAAAGAAAAAGATAGTGATAGGCAGATAAAGCCTCAAGGGCGTATGCGTAATCGGCATCTCTGCCGACTTCTGATTCCGTTTGCGGCCAAACCTCCACATCGCATAGCCATAAACGGCAGCCAACGTATAATAGACTGCCATACCAGCATCACCATAGAGTCCGTGACTCCAATACAGGTAGATGTCGAGGGCTGGCATAATGATGCCAACAAACCAAAGGGCTATCGACGCACGATACTCAAGCCAGATGTATACCAGCCCAAGTATCGTCGTCAAGATGTCAAGCCAATGCTCCCCGAGAAACTCCATCATCTTAAAAACTTATCGATAGATGCGCCATCATATTAAACGGAGCAGAAGGAGCAAATCCGGCCTCATACTGGTCGTGAGTTTCCCTGCCCGTAGCGACGACCTGTCCGTTCTGCATTTCGAAGGCCGGTGCTGCCCAACCGTTGTTGTCGTACTTGGCCGAGAAGATGTTGTAGAGCGTCACGCCGATGCTGGCATCCTTCAGTCCGAACTTAGGCAGACGGAAATTGTACGAGAGATCGATATTGGTGGTGAAGTGGCCGTCGAGCATCATGCTGACATCCACGGGTCTGTCGTTGTCGTCGAGCGTGGTGTAGTTCCTGAAACCGGTGTTGGTCATGTACTGTTCGCTGATGTAGCGGCTTTGCACGGCGGCCTTGAAGCCATAGTAGCTGAAGGTCAGGATGTTGTTCAGCAGGAAGTTGGGCGAGAAAGCCAGGGGCTGGTCGCCTAAGTTGGCTACCGTTTTGTCCGTCAGGTTGACGGTGATATCCTTGACGCGATTCTTCGACCAGGTGGCATTGATGTCCCAGCGAAACCAGTCGGCGGGCTTCCATGCAGCCTCTAGCTCTATACCGAGACGGTAGCTCTTGGGCATGTTGCGGGTGATGGCCTCGCCAATCTTGTCAATCTCGCCCGTCAGCACGAACTGGTCCTTATAGTCCATCCAGTAGATGTTGGCACCTGCCGAGAAACTTGCCGACTGGAACTTATAGCCAGCCTCGAGGTCGTTTAGGCGCTCAGTCTTCGGGCGCTCCAGTCCGGCATTGTTGTTGTTCTCGAAGTTGTTGCGGGTAGGCTCCTTGTGGGCGATGGCATACGATGCATACACCTTGTGGCGGGGCGTGATGTCGTAGTTCAGTCCGAACTTGGGGTTGAAGAAGTCGTACGACTCCTTGATGTCATAGACGATGCGCTTCGTGGCATCCCAGTCTATCTCGTCCGTCGGCCCGTTCATCTTGATACCGACATGGCGGTACTGCAGGTCGAGGAAGGCGTTCAGGCCCTGCAGCAGGTCGTAGGTCACCTTGCCATAGACGTTGAAGTCGGTCTTCTTCGTGTTGTTGTCGTAGTAGCGATGGTCGGGGAAGAGTTCGTCGACGGGGTGCTTCACCCAGGGTATGAGTCCGTAGTGGTCGCCGTCATACTTGTTCCAGCCTCCGCCGATGACGGCCTGCAGGTTCTGTTTGTTGTCGTAGGTCAGCGAGGCCACGGCGCCATAGAAGTCGTTGTCCATGGTCTTCTTGCGCACCAGATCGCTCTCGGCCCAAGTCATCTGATTGTCCAGGTCGTACTCGAAGAGCGTGCGGTCAGCCTTGTATTCATTGTAGTATCCGAAGCCCTTGGTATAGTGCAGGGCAGCGTTTAATTTGAATTCACGACTGATGTTCTGGTTCCAGATGAGCTGGTAGTTCTGCTGGTGGTAGTTGTCGGTCTGGTCTTCGTAGTAGTGGCGGTTGCCCTGCTCGTCCCTGTATTCGCCGCACGAGTTGTAGGTACGTCCGTAGAGGCTCTGCTCGTACTTCGAGGTGTAGTTCCAGGCATGGTAGGTCTCCTCGACACCGTTGAAAGTGATGAATTTCACTACTGTATTGTCGCCGAACCAGCCTGCCTGCAGGAAATAGCTGTTCAGCTTCGTCGAGGCACGGTCCAGATAGCCCTTCGACCCGATGTTGCTGAGTCGGCCCTGCAGTCCCCAGTGCCCTTTGATTAGTCCGGTGCCAAAGCGAATGGTCTCCTTATGACTATAGTAGGAACCGCCGCTGAGGTCGATGCCCACGTATGGAGTGACACCGATATTCTCCGTCAGCATGTTGATGGTAGCACCGAAGGCACCTGCGCCGTTGGTCGACGTGCCCACGCCGCGCTGTATCTGCATCGACTGCACGCTGCTGGCGAAATCACCCATGTTGACCCAGTAGAGTCCGGCACTTTCGGCATCGTTCATGGGGATGCCGTTGGCGGTGATGTTGATGCGCGAGGGGTCAGTACCGCGCACTCTGATGGAAGTATAGCCGATACCATTACCAGCGTCCGACGTCATCGTCACCGAAGGTGTGAGCGACAGCAGATAGGGCACATCCTGTCCGAAGTTCACGCTCTTCAGCTGTTCCTGCGACATGTCGGTGAAGGCCACAGGGGTCTTCTTCGTGGCACGTGTCGCCGTCACCTGCACGCCCTGCAACTCTACCGAGAGCAATGAGTCCACATCGTTCTCTGCATTCATACTCGCTGCACTCACCAGCGCAGCCACTCCTAAAAAAAATCTTTTCATACTACTAACTTGTACCTTTAATTAATAAATAATGTAAAGGGGGAAATCTTGTATTGACAAATATCCTTAATTCCATCCCTACGCCGGCATTATCCGGATCAGGTTAGAGGGTATCATCTCAGCCTGCAACTGCAGGCACCCCTTGAAATCGTATCTTTTGCACGCTTGCCTAAGCAAGAATTGCGGCTGCAAAGATACGAATATTTGGGGGAAGAGCCAAAAGATTTTTCACTTTTCTTTGTAAATGAACAAAATTATGCTTATCTTTGCACCAACATTGAAACAAAACGATTTTATATGAAACGAATATTGGTTACGGGCGGAGCTGGATTTATCGGTTCTCACCTCTGTGAGCGACTCGTTAACGATGGCAATGACGTCATCTGCGTTGATAATTTCTATAGCGGTTCTAAAGAAAACGTATGGCACTTGATTGGCAAGCCCAATTTCGAATTGGTACGCCACGACGTTATTAACCCATATTGGGCTGAAGTCGATGAGATCTACAACTTAGCTTGTCCTGCCTCACCCATTTACTACCAGACAGATCCTATACAGACCACAAAGACTTCTGTATTTGGCGCCTATCACATGTTGGGTCTGGCCCGTCGCACAAAAGCAAAGATCCTCCAGTCATCTACCAGTGAGGTCTATGGCGACCCCAATGTGCACCCACAGCCAGAAAGTTACTGGGGCAATGTAAATCCCATCGGACTGCGCTCCTGCTATGACGAAGGCAAGCGCTGCGCAGAAACCCTTTTCTTTGACTACCATCGTTTACACAATGTACGTATCAAAGTGATTCGTATCTTCAATACCTATGGACCACGCATGGCCGTCAGCGATGGGCGCGTCGTCTCTAATTTCGTCGTACAGGCTCTTCGCGGAGAAGACCTCACCATCTACGGTGACGGCCAGCAGACCCGTTCCTTCCAATATGTCAGCGACCTTATCGATGGCATGCTGCGCGTAATGGAGACAGGTGACGACTTCACGGGTCCCGTCAACCTTGGTAACCCAGGCGAGTTTACCATGCTTGAACTAGCTGAAAAAGTTATCAAGAAAGTCGGCGGCAAGAGTAAGATCGTATTCCGCCCATTGCCTAGTGACGATCCTAAGATGCGCAAACCAGACATCACTGTCGCCAAGAATAAGCTTGGTTGGGAGCCAAAGGTCACGCTTGATGAGGGTCTGGATCATATAATCTTATATTTCCGCGACTATCTCGCAAAACACTAATTTTGCTTTTCTGCATAAAAAGAGGCACTTATTGTTTCGATAAGTGCCTCTTAATCTTTATAAAGAACCTTTTAGTTCTCAAGAAAAGGCTCTAAGTTTTTACCACATAGACTACCTTAAGCTATGCAGCCTTAGGCAACTAGCGAAGGCCCATGCGAGCCTCAACAACGTTGACAACATAGTCGCCAAGTTTCTCGCACTCATTGATAAGATCCATATAGATGGTACCGACGGCGTAAGTATATTCGTGGTTGTTCACATCGGTAATATTCTGAGACTTCAGCTGATTGCGGTAGTTGTTGATTTCATGTTCGATATTGAATGAGCGATTGACATCGAATGTCTCTTTGCGACCACCCATCAGCTTATTCATCTGTGTCAGCGATTGATCAGTAAGTTCCATCATCTGGTGGATATGGTCGTACTGCTTTTCGATGAAATGATCCTCCTTGCCATTGTACTTGCGGGAGATGGTGCGGGCCATGTTATAGCAAGCATCACCGATAGATTCCAGCTCAGAGATTTCACGAAGCATAGCACGGATCTTGGCCTTGGTATCATCGGAGAGATGGGCATCACTCACGGAGTCGAGATACTTGGCAATCTCCAATTCCATGTTATCGGATATGCCCTCGTACTTCTCAATACGGGTGAAAAGTTTATTGAAGTCACCTGCCCGATTGTCTTTCTTGTTAGTGGCACTGGAAGAGAGCGTAAGCAGCTCACGCACCATGCCAAACATACGCTGCATACGATTAGAGAACGACTGGATCTCCTTCTGAGCCTCAAGCACAGAGAGCTCTGGGGTCTTCATGAAACCGGCTGTAATAAAATGCAGGCGGAAGTCCTCTTCCTCATCGACCTTCTTGGGTTTGATGACCCAGCAGACAAACTTCTCAATCTGCGGGATGAACCAGATGAGAATCATCGTGTTGGCTACGTTGAAGGCCGTATGGAAGGCAGCAAGCACGAAACTCAACTTAGCCGAATTAGCCAGGAAGAGACGGCTCTCAACGGTGTCTTTATCCATCGTCACATCATAGCCTACCCATCCACAGACCATATCGATGAATGGACGGAAGACAAACAAAATCCAGATGACACCGAAGACATTGAAGAACATATGAGCCAGTGCTGCGCGACGAGCCTGCGTATTGGCAGACATTGCTGCCAGGTTTGAGGTAACCGTAGTACCAATATTTTCACCCATCACCAACGCAATACCCTGATAAATAGGCAGTGCGCCACTAGAACAGAGAATCATCGTGATGGCCATCACAGCTGCCGACGACTGTACGCAGAAGGTCATGATACCACCCAGGAGAAGGAATATCAGCGTCGTAACAAACGAGTCGGGATCAAACGAGGCAAAGAAATTGAGCAATGTCTGATTCTCGCCAAGGTGCATCTCCGTACCTGTCATGCGCAGCGTTCCCAAACCAAGGAGCAGGAAGGACAGACCGAAGAGGAAATCACCGATATAGCGGTATTTCTTCAGATAGATCAGAATGATACCCAAGAAGAACGCAGGATAGACGGCACTGGTGATATCAAACGACATACCTGCCGACATAATCCAGGCAGTTAGTGTCGTACCGATATTGGCACCCATAATGACCGAAATAGCCTGCGCCAGTGTAAGCAAACCAGCATTTACAAACGAAACAGTCATCACTGTCGTAGCAGTAGATGACTGAACAGATGCTGTCACCAGCATCCCCGTAAGCATACCTGTAAAACGGTTGGTGGTCATTGCACCAAGAACATGTCGCAGCTGCGGACCTGCCATCTTCTGCAAGGCCTCACTCATCGACTTCATACCAAACATCAAAAGGGCGAGCGAGCCAAGAAGCTTAAATATAATCCAGATAGACATAAAAGATTAGTTTAAACGAAATTTCGGGCACAAAGATACAAAGAAAATAAGAATTAAGAGTTAAGAATTAAGAAAAAATGAGAACATAATGCAAAATTTCTTTGCTTAAATCCTTATATTACTGAATAATTGCTTACCTTTGCATCAAATGATACCTAAACAATCACAATCAATATGGAGAAGACTATTCAGATTTACTGCCGTAATAATAATAAGGTAATAGAAGTACCTATAGGCGCTTCACTTGAAGAGGCTTATAAGGAATCTGGGATTCAGATGACTCATGGTCCTATCAATGCCCATGTGAACAACAAGGTAGAGGGTATGCACTTCCGGCTGTACAAGCAGAAGGAGGTGGAATTCCTCGACATCACGTCGCCGAGTGGCATGCGCGCCTACACTCGTTCTTTGTTCTTCGTGCTCTGCAAGGCCGTCCACGACCTGTACGAGAAGTGCAAGGTGGCCATTGATATCCCCGTGAGCAACGGCTACTATGTGAATCTTAACATCGGACACGAGGTAACCATCGAGGATGCAGGCCGTATCCGTCGCAGGATGCAGGAGATCATCGACGCCGCCCTGCCCATCCACCGCCATGAGACCACCACGGAAGAGGCCATCCGCATCTTCGACGAGAAGCACAACCGCTCCAAGGTGAAGCTATTGAAGAGCATAGGGCGTCTCTTTACGACTTACTATGACATCGATGGCTATATCGACTATTATTATGGTTCACTGCTGACAAACACATCGCAGCTCTATCTCTTCGGACTGGAGAAATACTACGATGGGCTGCTACTCCGACTGCCGTCTAGCCAGCACCCCGACGAATTAGGCGAGATGACCCATCAGGACAAGATGTTCAGCATCTTCAAGGAACATCACCAGTGGCAGGACATCATAGGCTTGCGCACTGTGGGCGACCTGAATGAAGCCATTCTCAATGGGCATTCGTCACACCTGATCCAAGTCAGTGAAGCGCTTCAGGAAAAGAAGATCGGAAAGATTGCCGATGAGATTGCCAAGCGCAAGGGCATCCGTCTGGTACTTATTGCCGGCCCTTCGTCATCGGGCAAGACCACAACCTGCAAACGACTCAGCATCCAACTGGTTACCAATGGCATCAAACCTATCGGCATCTCTCTTGACGACTATTTCCTCGACCGCGAGAAGACACCACTCGACGAGAAAGGCGACTTTGACTTCGAGCATCTGCACGCCCTAAACCTCCCGCTCTTCAACGAACAACTTAATGCGCTGTTCAAGGGTGAAGAGGTAGAGTTGCCTCGCTACGACTTCCCAACAGGCAAGAGCGTAAAGAGCGGCAAAAAGCTCAAACTGCACGATGACGAAGTGCTTGTAGTAGAAGGTATCCATGCGCTGAATCCAGAATTAACTGCACAGATTCCCAATGAACAAATCTTCCGAGTCTATGCTTCGGCCCTGACTACCATCCTGCTCGACAACCACAACTATGTCCCGACTACCGACAACCGCCTACTACGACGTATTATCCGTGACTACAAGTATCGTGGGGTATCTGCTCTGGATACCATCCACCGTTGGCCATCGGTGAGAGCAGGTGAAAACAAATGGATATTCCCCTTCCAGGAGAATGCCGACGCGATGTTCAACACCGCCATGCTCTTCGAACTGGCCGTCATTAAAAGTCAGGCAGAGCCGTTATTGGAGCAAGTGCCCGAGAACTGCCCTGAATACGCCGAGGCCTATCGTCTTCTGAAGTTCCTCCGCTATATCAAGCCTATCCCCGAAGCGCATATTCCACCGACTTCGCTTCTTCGCGAGTTCCTTGGGGGCAGTTCTTTTGAATATTAATACACTAGAAATAATGCATAAAAATGCAATGACGGTGAATAAAAAGCACTGTTATTGCATTTTTATTGTTATTTGTTTTGCGTTTTTCATAATTTACAGTAACTTTGCACGCTGAAATAAATCTGTTTGAAATAACATATGGCTGAAAAATTAGAAATCAAAGAGCTCGACCAAGTGGTCGTACGCTTTTCAGGTGACTCCGGCGACGGCATGCAGCTTGCCGGAAACATCTTCTCTACGGTCAGTGCTACCGTTGGTAATGGCATTTCCACATTCCCCGACTATCCCGCCGACATCCGCGCCCCGCAAGGTTCGCTGACGGGTGTTTCAGGTTTCCAAGTACATATCGGTGCTGGCAAGGTCTATACGCCTGGTGACAAATGTGACGTACTTGTAGCAATGAATGCTGCTGCATTGAAGACACAATACCGTTATGCCAAGCCCGATGCCACTATCATCATCGATACAGACTCTTTCGGTCCGAAAGACTTGGAGAAGGCACAGTTCAAGACTGACGATTATCTCGGAGAAATGCAAATTGACCCCGATCGCGTGATCCAGTGCCCATTAACCACAATGGTCAAAGACAGCCTTGCTGATACCGGCATGGACAACAAGGCCATGCTGAAGTGCCGTAACATGTTTGCCCTTGGACTCGTTTGCTGGCTCTTTGATCGTGACCTCAATCTCGTAGGCAACTTCCTACGCGAGAAATTCGCCAAGAAACCTGCTATCGCAGAAGCCAACATCAAGGTAATACAAGCTGGTTACGACTACGGTCACAATACCCACTCTTCTGCTGTCAACGTTCGCCGCATTGAGACGAAGCACAAGGAGCCGGGCCGCTATATGGACATCACGGGTAATAAAGCTACTGCTTATGGCTTCATCGCAGCAGCAGAGAAAGCAGGTCTTCGTCTCTACTTGGGTTCCTATCCTATCACACCTGCTACCGATGTGCTCCACGAATTGTCGAAGCACAAGTCATGCGGTGTCATCACCGTGCAGTGTGAGGACGAGATTTCAGGTTGTGCCTCTGCACTCGGTGCTTCCTTCGCTGGCGCATTAGGTGTGACCTCCACCTCTGGTCCTGGTATCTGTCTGAAGAGCGAAGCCATGAATCTGGCTGTGATTATGGAGTTGCCGCTAGTAGTGCTCGACGTACAGCGCGGAGGTCCCGCCACGGGTCTGCCCACCAAGTCTGAGCAGACTGATTTGCTACAGGCCCTTTTCGGCCGTAACGGCGAAAGTCCCATGCCCGTAATGGCAGCTACGAGTCCTGCCGACTGTTTCGACGCCGCCTATCAGGCTGCCAAGATAGCATTGGAACACATGACTCCAGTCGTACTACTTACCGATGCTTATATTGCTAATGGTTCTGGAGCCTTCAAACTACCAGAAATGGCAAAGTTAGATGCTATCAACCCACCATATGTTCCTGAGGATTTGAAGGGCAAATGGGCTCCATATATGCGCGCAGAAAATGGAACCCGCTATTGGGCCGTTCCTGGTCGTGAAGGCTTTACCCATATCCTCGGTGGCCTAGAGAAAGACTCTGAGACTGGCGCCATCTCTACCAATCCTGAGAACCACGATTTGATGACACGTCTGCGTCAGCAGAAGATTGCCAACATCCAAGTGCCAGATTTGGAGGTGGATGGTGACGTCAATGATGCCGAACTGCTTATCGTAGGATTCGGTTCTACTTATGGTCATCTGCACTCGGCTATGGACGAACTCCGTTCCAATGGTTACAAGGTTGCCCAGACTCAGTTCAAGTACCTGAACCCACTACCAAAGAACACGTCCGACGTGCTTACAAAATATAAGAAGGTAGTTGTAGCCGAGCAGAACATGGGTCAGCTCGCTGGATACCTACGCATGAAGGTCGATGGTTTCGTGCCTTACCAGTTCAACCAGGTAAAGGGGCAGCCATTCGTGGTTGAAGAGTTAGTCAATGCATTCGAGGACATTTTAAAGAAGTAAACAACTATGAGTTATACAGCACAAGATTTTAAGAAAGGCCAGCCAAGATGGTGTCCTGGTTGCGGTGACCATTTTTTCCTGGCATCACTACATAAAGCACTGGCAGAGATTGGCGTTAACCCTTGGGACACAGCAGTCATTTCGGGTATCGGTTGTTCCAGCCGTCTGCCCCACTACATGGCAACTTATGGAATGAACACCATTCACGGCCGTGCTGCAGCCATCGCTACTGGTGCAAAGGTCGCTAACCCCAACCTCACCGTTTGGCAGGTCAGTGGTGATGGCGACGGCTTGGCTATCGGTGGTAACCATTTCATCCACGCCAACCGTCGTAACATTGACCTCAATATGATTCTGCTCAACAACCGTATCTACGGTCTGACCAAAGGTCAGTACTCTCCCACCTCACCCCGTGGATTCGTATCGAAGTCGTCACCCTATGGCACTGTGGAGGATCCTTTCCGCCCAGCAGAGCTATGTTTCGGTGCCCGCGGACACTTCTTCGCCCGCTGCGTAGCAACCGATGCCAAAGGCACAGTTGAGGTACTGAAGGCTGCATACGAGCACAAAGGCGCATCTGTCACTGAGGTCCTGCAGAATTGTGTTATCTTCAACGATCACTGCCATGATATCGTCTATAACAACGAAGGACGTAAGAAGAATGCTATCTACGTGCGCCATGGAGAGAAACTCGTGTTCGGAGAGAACAACGAGTACGGTCTTGTACAACAAGGCTTTGGCCTAAAGGTAGTGGAAATCGGCAAGGACGGCTACACCCTTGACGACGTGCTCGTGCATGACGCCCACTGCGAAGACAACACCCTGCAGCTGAAACTTGCCATGATGACCCCGGAGGATGGTTTCCCCATTGCCCTCGGTGTAATCCGCGACGTAGAGGCTCCCACCTATAATGACGCCGTACACGCTCAGTTGGCAGAAGTTTCAGCACAGAAGAAATATCATAACTTCGAGGAACTGCTGGAGACAAATGACATTTGGGAAGTGAAATAATTAATTTGCTAACTCCACTTATCAATCATCCCTTAAGGCGATGCCTTTAGGGATGATTTTGTGTAAATATGCATTCATCATTCAGAAGATTTCTATTTTTCATAGCCCTGATTTCCAATTAATTCGTAACTTTGCAGCCGATTTCGCGAAATAAACAATAACCTATAAATATATGTTTCACATTTACGAAGGCTTCCACTTGGTTGATGCTTACCACAAAGTACGCCACCAACGGAAATATCATCCTGAGGATAGCTTTAAGCGAGTTATCAAAATCGCCCTTGTGGCATTAGTTACTCTCCTGCTCTGGAACATGCCTGCTGAGTGGTACGGCATTCAGAACCTGACCGTCATTCAGCAGCGTATCATCGCAATTTTCGCATTCGCAACACTGATGTGGGTGCTTGAGGTGGTTTCATCTTGGGCCACTTCAGTAGCCATTATCGTGCTAATGCTGCTGTTCTGCACTGACAGTGGTATCCTACCAATGGTTAACGAAGAGGAAGTAGGCAAATTGCTCTCATATAAAGGTGTTATGGCCACTTTTGCCGATCCTGTAATCATGTTGTTCATCGGTGGTTTCGTATTGGCTATCGCTGCTACGAAAACTGGTCTTGACGCACAGTTGGCCAAAGTATTACTGAAGCCCTTCGGCACACGCAGCGAGATGGTGCTCTTAGGATTCCTTCTTATTACGGGTCTTTTTTCGATGTTCGTTTCCAACACAGCTACGGCTGCCATGATGCTAACGTTCCTCACGCCAGTGTTTCACCAATTGCCCCCCGAGGGTAAGGGTCGCATCTCGCTTGCCATGTCAATTCCCATCGCTGCCAACCTTGGTGGTATGGGTACTCCTATCGGCACGCCTCCAAACACGATTGCCCTAAAATACCTGAACGACCCTGAAGGTCTAAACCTTGGTCTCGGTTTCGGTCAGTGGATGATGTTTATGTTCCCACTCGTACTGTTGCTGTTGTTCATCAGCTGGCGTCTCCTGCTTCACATCTTCCCCTTCACGCAAAAGACCATTGAACTGAAAATCGACGGCGGCATGAAGAAAGGTTTTCACGCCAATGTAGTGATTGTGACGTTCTTCATTACCGTTGCCCTGTGGCTTCTTGATCGTGTGACGGGTATAAACTCTTACACTGTCGCCATGATTCCATTCATGGTTTTTGCCCTGACAGGTGTCATTACCAAGCGTGATTTGGAACAGATCAACTGGAGTGTAATCTGGATGGTGGCAGGTGGTTTTGCCCTCGGCTATGGTCTCAATGCCTCTGGTCTGGCTGCGAATGCCGTAGAGAGCATCCCCTTCGGTGAGTTCTCTCCACTACTCATCCTGCTGATGGGTGGTGCTATATGCTACCTGTTGTCGAACTTTATCTCCAACTCCGCTACTGCAGCACTGCTGATGCCTATTCTGGCTATTGTCTGCGGAGCCATGGGCGACAAGCTTGACCCAATCGGTGGTACACCTACCATACTAATTGGTGTAGCCATAGCTGCCTCATCGGCCATGATTCTGCCAATCTCTACCCCACCAAATGCTCTTGCTTTCGCCACAGGCTATGTCAAGCAGGGTGATATGGCAAAGATGGGCATCATCATGGGTATCATCTCGATGATATTAGGCTTCGGCCTTGTCTATCTGATGGGCACGTTGAAACTCATCTAACCGAAGAAAAATCTCCTGCTCTAAACGAACAGGAGATTTTTCTTGTATATAACAACAGAAAACTTAAAATTTGAAGCTGCTTCCACCGACAAATTCGCGCATGATGGACGTGGGCGGAATCTCCTTGTCGCTAATAGGGATGAAGTAATGAATGAACTTCAGCAACCGATGGGCCTCTGCATACTCCGGACAATTCTTCGGCACAGAAGATAGAATCAGTTCAGCATGGGTGCGAAGGACTGCGAACTCAATGTTAAGTGCGGAGTTAAACATGACATCGGCCGTCTCCTGGAAGGGAAATATCCATTGGTCTTCGGCTTCACAAACACTCTTCCACTGACTGATGGTCTCACGCGCCGTAAAGGCTCCCTTGTTGTAGTCGCGGATGATACGCCTGAGCAGACGATTGTCCTGAGTGGGGATGAAATTGTGATCATCCAGTGAGATGCTCGTCAGGGCCGAAATATATATCTTGTATTTCAACGTATCGTCAACACCTTTCGTCAGCAAGGGATTTAAAGCATGTATACCTTCAATAATCAGTACACTATCGCCTGAGAGTCGAAGTTTCTTGCCATTATACTCACGTTTTCCCGTCACAAAATTATACTCTGGCACTTCCACTGTCTCACCATTCATCAAGCGAGACAGATGGTCACCCAATAAATGATAGTCAACGGTTTCTATATTGTCGAAGTCATACTGACCATTGGGCAGTTTTGGAGTATCAACACGATTCACGAAATAATCGTCGGTAGAGAATGAGACTGGTCGCAGGCCACAAGCCAGCAACTGTACCGATAGACGCTTGCAGAAGGTGGATTTGCCAGAACTCGAAGGTCCAGTGATGAGTACTAGCCGGATAGGGTTCGTCTCACTATGGAAACGAGCATCTATTTCTTCTGCTATCTTCACGATCTTCTTTTCTTGCAAAGCTTCGCTAACCTGTATAAGTTCTGATCCATAGCCACTTAAAATCGCCTTGTTGACATCACCAGCATTAGAGAGATGCATGATAATATCCCAGCGCACTTTTTCGGCGAAAACTCCAAAAGTACGAGGCTGCTCCACTTTCTCTGCCAATTCAAGAGGATTCTTCCCATCAGGTACACGCAACAGCAATCCGTCTTGGTAGCGCTCCAGTCCCCATACACGCAGATATCCGGCAGAAGGGACGAGCGGTCCATAATAATAATCAACAGTATCACCTAACGTATAATAGTCTGTATAAACCTGACCGCTCGTTTCAAGTAGCTTCACCTTATCCGTAAAGCCTCTGTCGCGGAAGATGCGAATTGCCTCCTCTGTAGTTGATTCCATACGGCGAAAGGGCATATCGGCATCAATAATATCATGCATACGCCTACAAATCCGTGCTACATCTTCATCAGTAAGCGGTTCTCCTCCACGCTTCTTAAAATTACAATAGTACCCACGCGAGAGCGGATGCTCTATGAAAAGCTTACTTGCAGGAAAAGTATCGCTCACAGCTTTGTAAAGTACGAAACAGAGCGAACGTACATAGACACGCTGCCCAGAACCATCTCTAGCATCAATAAACTCCACATCGCGGTTGTGGAAGAGGCGGTACTTCAGTCCCTGTGAGGCATTATTCACCTTGGCAGAGACAACAGGATAAGGCATCTTCAAATTGTCAGCAAACCCCTTATATACATCAAGGAGAGAGCATCCCTCCGGGAAACTCTTCGTGAGATTGATATTCTTACATCGTACCTGCAACATCGGCACTACCTCTTATCAGCGATTTTACGGAAGGACTGCAGTTTCTCGCCAAAGCAGAGGTCACCGCAATCACCAAATCCCGGCACAATGTATTTGTGCTCATTCATACCCTGGTCGATAGAAGCACACCAAATGGTAGCATCGTCGGGAAGAGACTCCTTAACTACTTCAATGCCTTCGGGAGCTGCAATGACGCAACATACATGGATCTTTTTGGGCTTGCCTGACATCAGCAGCGCCTCTATGGCAGCTGCCATAGAACCGCCCGTAGCCAACATTGGATCGGCGATAATCAACGTGCGTCCCTTCACGCTGGGGGCTGCGATATAGTCGGCGTGGATGCCTACCTCGGTATGTTCACGGTTGATGTACATGCGGAAAGCAGAAACATAGGCATTATCTGCACGATCGAACATATTCAAGAATCCTTGATGGTAAGGCAACCCGGCACGGAGTACTGTCCCCAACACAATATCGTCTTTCACCAATGGGATATCAATAGTACCGAGGGGTGTTGTGATGGTCTTCGGCTTATAATCAAGGGTCTTAGACACTTCATAGGCCATCAGTTCGCCAATACGCTCAATATTATGACGGAAAAGATAGCGATTTTTCTGATAACTCTTGTCACGCAATTCAGACATGAACTGGTTGATAATACTGTTTTGTTCTGAGAAATTAATAACTTGCATGGTTTCGTTGTTTTAAGTTTGGGTACAAAGTTACAAAATCACATGCAAAAAACCAAGAAAAAAAAGAATAATCCATCGAAATTCAGAAATATTACGTATCTTTGCATCATAAAACCAATAACCCATGAACAAATTGCTAACTTACCTAATAGCCTTTATTGCTATTTTCTGTGTTTCCTGCACTAGCGAGAAACCCCGCTATATTATTGGAGTGTCACAATGCTCGCAGGATATCTGGCGTGACAAGCTGAATAGCGAGCTGAAAATGGGCACCTACTTTCAAGATGATGTTGAGTTGAGATTTGCTTCCGCCGACGATAGTGACGAGAAGCAGATTGAGCAAATTCGCCAATTTGTCAATGACGGCATCGACCTGCTGATTGTAGCCCCGAATCAGGCAACGACCATCTCACCCGTTATCGATGAAGTTTATGATAAAGGCATACCTGTTATCGTATTTGACCGGAAGACCAATTCTGAGAAATTCACAGCTATCATAGGAGCTGACAATCATGAGATGGGGCGTCTGATGGGCGAATATATCGCTACACGACTGAACGGGAAAGGACGCGTATTGGAGATTAAAGGGCTTAAAGGCTCCTCTCCTGCTATCGAACGCCATGAAGGTTTTTTAGAGGCTCTTGAAGCATACCCAGGTATCACGCTTGTAGCATCACTACAAGGTGATTGGACCGAGCAAAGTGCCATCGATGCCATCAAAGCTTTCAAAGGCG
This sequence comes from uncultured Prevotella sp., assembly GCA_900315525.1. GTDB lineage: Bacteria > Bacteroidota > Bacteroidia > Bacteroidales > Bacteroidaceae > Prevotella. The sequence continues at coordinate 101,550 of OMZO01000004.1, forward strand.
ATTTAAGCCACATCGACTTCGTATTCGGCCAAAATGACCGTATGGCTGTCGGTGCATCAAAAGCTCTTCCCGCCTCTACAAACACCAAATACTGTGGTATCGACGCTTTGCCTGGCGAGGGTAACGGCATCGCTTGTGTACGGGACTCTATCCTTGAAGCCTCCTACATCTATCCAACCCGAGGCGACGAAGTGCTAAAACTTGCTGTTGACATTCTGGAAGGTAAACCTTATTCAAAAGAAAATCCTTTGATGGCAGCCCTCGTAACGAAGGATAATGCCAATGTTCTCATGATGCAGTATGAGGAGATGATGCGTCTGGGCACCCACCTTGAACAATTGCATGACCGTGCAGATGAGTACCTGCACCAACTCTCCAACCAGCGTATCATCACAATGATGGCAATCATCCTCGTAACAATGCTACTCATCCTGATGATTGTCATCTACCGCTATTTCCTCCAGAAAGCTCGAATTTCCGACGAGCGCAACAAGATGGAGCGCGAACAACTTGATTTCTTCACAAAGGTAAGCCATGAACTCCGTACACCACTGACACTTATAGAAGGCCCCCTTGCACAACTGGGAGAGACCAAGGAAATAAAAGATGCCGGTGCTGAAGCTTCAGGGTTGTTTGCTATTGTCAGCCGAAACACCCACCAACTGACAGAGCTTATCAATAAGATGCTTGATGCCCAGGTGCAGAACGACCTACAGAAGGTGGCTTTAGAGCAGGACGACACACATCTGACAAAAGGCGACGAGACTATTGATAAACTGGATACCGAACCCAAAGCACTACATTCTTCGCATTCTGACCAGCTACCCACCGTCCTTATTGTCGATGACAATGCAGACATTAGAGCATACCTGCACAATATTCTTCAACAAGATTATCAGATAAACGAGGCTTCAGACGGTCAGCAAGGCTTAGCTTTAGCCAATGAGATCGTACCAGATCTTATCGTTTCGGATGTCATGATGCCTGTCATGAATGGCCTAGAATTCTGCCAGCGCGTGAAAATCAATTTGGCAACCTCCCATATTCCCGTCATCCTATTAACCGCACGTGCCCTCAGCCAGCACCAAATAGAAGGATACGAGAGTGGTGCCGATGCTTATATTACAAAGCCATTCTCATCAGATCTTCTACTTGCCCGTATTAGCAACCTGCTTAAGAGCCGCCAACTACTGAAAGGCGTGTTTGGAACAGGAAATGGAGAAAAGAACGCAAAAACAGAACAACAGCCACTCACTGAAAAAGAAGACATCTTCCTTACCAAATTCCGTGAATTCATCGAGAAGAACTTGTCTGACAGTGATCTTGGCGTTGAGACAATCGGAGCTGAACTCGGCTTGTCTCGCGTACAACTCTATCGGAAAATAAAGGCTCTAACAGGACTTTCACCCGTTGAGTTGCTGCGCACTGCCCGACTACAAAAAGGCCGACAGTTGTTAGAGAGAACAGACAAGACCATCTCTGAAATTGCCTATGAGGTCGGCTTTACTGCCCCCAGTTACTTCACCAAGTGCTTCAAAGACGAATTCGGCATCAGTCCCTCCGATTTATAGCTATATATCAATCATTACCAAATACACGCAGCAGACGTTCCTTCTCTGCTCGCGTGATGGGAATGATAGTTCCATGACGGGGTGTGAACTTCCCTTTGGTCTCTGTATTCTGAACAAACTGGAAAGTCTTCAGGTCTGTTGAACGACAGAACTGGTAATGATGAGCAATATAGCAGTCGTACATGATTATCCACGATTTGCCGTCTATATTCTTACAAACGCCAACGCCCTCCACCTTTTCCTCAGTCTGCTCCACATTGCCGCCAATCATCTGCCATTGATCTGTCAGTTGCTTAGCTACAGCCTGATAGATGCCACGTCCAGACTCCTGCTTATAGAACAGATGGTACATCTGATCTGCCTCGTTAAAGACGATGTCACCATCAATTGTCGCATTCCCGGCATCGAACAGCCATTGAGGTTCACCTTCCAAATCAGTAAAGTCCTTATTGGCATACTGATAATAGATCTTATCATACGAATCCTCATCGCTGGTACGGAGGGAATAGAACACCATGTACTTTCCTGCCTGACGATCATAAATGGTTTCCGGCGCCCACACACGAATGACATTCTTCCACGTCTTTGTATAGCGCGTAGGGAAGTTGATGGTAGAATGTTGCCAGTTGATCAAGTCTGTGGATTTCAGTAGCACCATGCCACGGTTGCTTGCCCAGCCAAGAGAAGAGCGCATATCAGTGCAGACCATATAGAAAGTCTTACCATCCTCACAACGCAAAATGTGAGGATCTCGGACGCACTGTGTCAGTGCAATCGTATCGCTACAGATAACAGGTGCCCCATTGTTTAATGGCGTAAAGTTGTAGCCATCGTCACTTAGGGCATAGCAAATCTGCTCGTCTTCAGGCTTATTACTATTAAAATAGGTGAAAAGGTATGCAACCATTTCATCTGGATTAGCCGTTTCTGCCTTCGTAGTTATACCACCTGCAAAAGCATTATTAACCAAAGTGCCAAAGAAAAGCAATGTTAAGAGTGTCCTTACTTTATTCATATTGTAGTTCGTTAAAATGATAATTCCCGTTGCAAAGATACAAATAAGTGTGTAAAATACCAAATTTAGTCTCAAAAATAACAAAAAAGACAATGTGAAAGATTTTTTGTATCAATTGAAACATATTTTAAAGCCTTGATACGAAATTATGCGTAATTTTGCACCCAGAAAAGAGAAAATGTTTAGGTTCATACTTCATATATAGTTAATAGTTAGGTTTATTAGGTTATTGAGTTAGAATTGTTTATCAGGAAACACACAAGCAATAAGGCGTGATCCAGAGATGGGTTGCGCCTTATTGCATAAATAAATATGCTTTTTCTTTGTTCGTTTCGCTGAAAATACCTAAATTTGCATCGGCTAAGAGAACTAAAACTTACCGATATACGAACTATGCGGATATTTTTACTACACCTTATTATAATTATATTAGGAACAACTTTCACGAGTTGCACAAGTCAGCAGAAAACCTATAAAATTGGTGTTTCGCAATGTGCACCAGGTCCTTGGCGTGATAAAGTGAACCATGAGATGTTGGCTGCCCAGCATCTATTTGAATACGATGCCAAGGTCATCATTGCTACGTCCTACGATGACACACAACATCAGATAAAGCAAATAGACAGCTTGGTTAATAGTGGCATTGACCTATTGGTAGTTGCTCCGAACGAGGCAGGCCCCATTTCTAATGCCATCGAGAAAGTCAAAGCCAAAGGCATCCCCGTTATTTGTTTCGATCGTAAGGTGGAAAACGATAATTATACAGCCTTTATTGGTGGCGACAACGTTGAGGCGGGAAAGGCAATTGGTGTCAATGCCATAGACATTGCACATGGTCTGCAGGTTGACGGGCGCAAGCCTTTCATCTTGGAGATTACAGCTGCACTGAGCAATACGCCTGCACTTGAGCGTCATCAAGGGTTCGCCAAGGTGATGGAAGGGCACGACGAGTTGGAATATGTCTGGAAAGAAAGTAATTGGTCATCAGAAGAGACATGCCGTATATTAAAGGAACAAATAGAGACAGGTCACCTTCCCGACATTGTGTTCTGTCATAATGACGGTATGGCTACGGGAGCCTACAAAGCTGTAGTGGAAACTGGGACAGAAGGGAAAATCAGAATTATGGGCATCGACGGTATGCCTGGAGAAGGATTGGACTATGTGCAGTTTGGTCATCAGATTGCAAGTTATGTCTATCCCACTGGAGGTGACAAGATTATCAAATTAGCTCTAGACATCCTGACAGGCAAGCCTTACGACCGAGAGAATAAACTACAAGGCATACTGGTGGTTCCCGAAAATGCATGGCCCATCGCCACAACGACCACAGAACTGCTCAGACAGGTAGAAGAACTCGTGACCATCCAAGACAAATTAGAGGGCTATTTGGGGTTATACAATACTCAGCGTAAAGTGTTAGTTGGCAGTTTGGTGGCTATCGTGCTCCTAGTGGTGGCTATCATCCTCATTTGGCGCGCACTGGTACAGACACGTCGAACGACACGCCAACGGCAGACCATGAACGAGGAGCAGATCCTGTTCTATACCAACCCAGATACCCGTACATTGCGACAGGTGTTTGACACCCCTTCTGACCAAGTGCCCCAACCCCGTTCACAAGATGCCATCTTCGCAGAGACCTTGAACAAAGCCATTCGCGATAATATGTCCAACCCAGAATTGAAGATGGATGACTTAGGTGACGAATTAGGAATGAGCCGTGTACAACTCTACCGCAAGGTAAAATCACTAACAGGTATCTCGCCCGTAGAGCTTTTGCGCGAAATGCGCCTGCAACGCGGATACAACCTTTTACTATCGACGACAAAAAGTGTATCAGAGATAGCCTTTGAAGTGGGATTCAATACACCCAGCTACTTTTCCAACTGTTTCAAGAAACAATTCGGCAAATATCCTACAGACTTAAGGGCTGAGCAATGAGACTCGGTCCTTTTTTATGCCTTAAATAAACGATATCGACTAAGACGGCAAGAAATGTTACCATGAAACATTTTTGTTAGCCTGCGAACGATTTTTGAAAGATTTGTCAGGCTTAGGTTGGTAATTTTGCAACAAATTTGAGAAAAAAGCATTTACTAACCCTTAAAAAAACAACAATGAAACAGCTAAAAAGAGCGTTACTCAGTTTCAGTCTCCTGTTGTCGAGTACATTATTGTACGCGCAGGCGGAGATTAGCGGAACTGTGGTTGACCCGACGGGTGAAACCGTTATCGGCGCCACAGTGATGGAGAAAGGAACGTCGAATGGTACAGTTACAGATTTCGACGGTAACTTCAAGTTGAAAGTGGAGGCCGGCAAGACGCTGGTGATCTCCTACATCGGTTTCCTGACACAGGAAGTAGCAGCTGCTGATGGCATGACTGTTACCCTACAAGACGACGCATTAGCGCTGGAAGAAGTGGTTGTCACTGGCTATACTACCCAGCGTAAGGCCGACCTAACTGGTGCTGTAAGCGTCGTGAGTGTCAACGAATTGGCCAAGCAAAATGAGAACAACCCCATGAAAGCTCTGCAGGGTCGTGTGCCAGGCATGAACATCCAGGCTGATGGTAACCTGGCAGGTGCTGCTACAGTCCGCATCCGTGGTATCGGAACGTTGAATGACAACGATCCTCTGTACATCATCGACGGTGTTCCCACCAAGGCCGGTATGCACGAATTGAATGGTAACGACATTGAAAGCATCCAGGTATTGAAGGATGCCGCCTCTGCTTCTATTTATGGTTCGCGAGCTGCTAATGGTGTGATTATCATTACTACCAAGAAAGGTAAGGACGGTAAGGTGAAGGTGAACTTCGACACCAGTGTTGCCGCTTCTTTCTATGCCCATAAGATTGAAACCATGAATGCTCAGCAGTGGGGACGCGCCTTCTGGCAGGCAAATGTCAACGATGGCATTAACCCCAATAATAACAACTTGGGCTACAACTTCGACTGGACTTACGACAAAAATGGAAATCCTCTGCTGAATGGATTGACCATGAACATGTTCCTAGACGACAATGCAAGTGTACGCTCTGCTGATACCGACTGGTTTAAGGAGATCACGCGTACAGGCGTTGTTCAGCAGTATAACCTCTCCGTCAGCAATGGTTCCGAGAAGGGTAGCTCATTCTTCTCAGTAGGCTATTACGATAACATGGGTACCATTAAAGACAGCAAGTTCAGCCGTCTGTCAGCTCGTGCCAATGCAGACTATAAGCTATTTGATGGCAAGGTCGTGATTGGAGAAAATTTCTCTGTTAACCGTACGAAGGGCACCGATGCTCCTGGTGGTATCTTGGAGAATGCCTTGGAATTCAACTCCAACTTTCCTATTTATGCAGAAAATGGCGAGTTTGCACAGGCTCTTGGTGCTTATTCTGAGCGTGAGAATCCCCTGAGTCTTATATATAATAATAAGGATAACGAATATACCCAATGGCGTATGTTCGGCGATGCTCATATTAGCGTTACGCCGTTCAAGAACTTCACCGTTCGCTCTACGTTGGGTATGGACTATTCACAAAAGGAACAGCGTTTCTTCACCTATCCTATTGCAAACGGTAAGGTGAAGCGCACCGACACTGCGGCAGAGAGCAAGCAGGAACACTGGATGCGCTGGATGTGGAATGCGATTGCTACTTATAATATAGAGATTGGTCTGCATCGTGCCGATGCCTTAGTTGGTATGGAGGTGAATCGCCATGATTTCAAGTGGAATAGTGCTAAGCGCTACGAGCTGTCAGTTCTTAACACAGACTACATGTGGCCTTCGGCAGGTACTGGCAAACAGTTGGCAGAAGGTTCTGGTGAAGGTTTCTCTCTGGTATCTTTCTTCGGAAAAGCCAACTACACCTATGCCGACAAATATATGGCTTCGTTTACCATCCGTCGTGACGGTTCTAGCCGTTTCGGTAGTAACAACCAGTATGGTACATTCCCCTCTGTCAGCGTAGGTTGGCGTCTAACCCAGGAGAACTTCATGAAGAAGACCAACGGTTGGTTGGATGACTTGAAGGTTCGCTACTCATGGGGACAGACTGGTAACCAGGAAATATCCAATACAGCCCGTTATACCCTCTATCGTGCCGTTGTATCTACGGGACTTTGGGAGAGTGGCGCAGCTGGTTCCACTTATGATATTAAAGGTACCAATGGCGGTTTGATCCTTGACAATGGTTATGTCCGCAGCCAGCGTGGTAACGACGACATCAAGTGGGAAACAACGACTCAACATAACATTGGTGTGGACTTCGCTCTTCTTAGAAACGAGGTTTACGGTAGCTTCGACTGGTTCCATAAGAAGACCACAGACATCCTGCTTTTCATGGACGGTATAGCCTCTATGGGTGAAGGTGCCTCACAGTGGATCAATGCCGGTGAGGTAAAGAACGTCGGTTGGGAAGTATCACTGGGCTATCGTCATAAATTATCAAACGGATTCTCATGGGATATCAATGGTAATATCAGCCGTTTTACCAATGAGATCACAAAACTGCCTGAGACTGTTGCAGCTAATGGACGTTTCGGTGGTAATGGCGTAAAGAGCGTCGTTGGTCATCCTATGGGTGCTCAGGTAGGTTACGTCGCTGATGGCATCTTCAAGAGTCAGGAGGAAATAGATAATCATGCTGTACAGGAGGGTGCCGGACTGGGACGTATCCGTTGGAAGGACCTGAATGGTGATGGCAAGATTACAGAAGCTGATCAGGATTGGATTTACAATCCCACACCCGATTTCACATGGGGCTTGAATATTTACCTGCAGTATAAGGATTTTGACTTCACCATGTTCTGGCAAGGTGTACAGGGTGTTGATGTTGATTGCCGCGGCTTCAAGTCACAGACTGATTTCTGGGCTAACTCCAACATCAATGTGCCTTACCTGAACAAGGGTGTGCGTGCGCTCGATGCATGGAGTCCTTCTAATCCTGGTAGTGACATCCCAGCACTGACCACTGCTGATAACAATAACGAGGGACGTGTTTCTTCTTACTATATAGAGAATGGTTCGTTTGCCAAACTGCGTACCATCCAGCTGGGCTACAACCTGCCTAAGACCTTTACGGACAAGATTCGCATGGATCGTCTGCGTCTCTATATCTCTGCACAGAACTTAGTGACCATCAAGAGCAGCAAGTTCTCTGGTGTGGATCCTGAGAATCCTGGATTCAACTATCCTATTCCTCTTAACTTGACCTTCGGACTCAACGTGGGCTTTTAATTAATAATTTGAAATAAGGAATTAGGAATTAGAAAATTTGAAATTATGATTACCAATATGAACAAAATATTATTCGCAGGTCTTGTAGGTTGCGCTTTGACAGCCACACTCACCAGTTGCAGCAATTTTCTGGAAGAGCAAGTGCCTCAAGCCACGCTGACGCAAGACGAGGTGAAAGACCCTAAATATATTGATAACGTGATCATTTCAGCTTACGCTGGTCTGGTGACGATTGAAGACATGAACGCTTCGTTCTCACTGTGGAACTACGATACCCGTTCTGACGATGCTTACGTAGGAGGTGCAGAGTTCTCTGATGGTGAGCCTTTCCACCGTCTGGAAAAAGGTGTTGGAATCTTGACTACCGACTGGAACTTCGGCTCTATCTGGGGAAAGTTGTACAACTATCTCTCGCGTGTCAGCTTGTCTCTTGACGTTCTGGCTGCTGCCGACCAGAACAATGCTACCATCCAGCAGCGTACGGCCGAGATGAAGTTCCTGCGTGCCTACGGACACTTCCAGCTGAAGCGTCTGTTCAAGAAAATTCCTTTTGTCAACAAGCTTAATATGACAGAGGATGACTATAACAATCTGAAGAATACCGAGTACACGAATGACGAGGGCTGGCAGCAGATCATCAACGATTTGGAGGATGCCTACAAAGTCTTGCCAACAGCACAGGCTGACAAGGGTCGTCCCACCAAGGCTGCCGCTGCCGCTTTCCTGGCTAAGGTTTATCTTTATAAGGCTTACCACCAAGATGATGCCAAGAGCCATAAGGTGACCAGCATCAACAGCGACGAGTTGCAGAAAGTGGTTGAATATACCAACCTCGCCCTGTACACATCGGCAGGTTATGGCTTGGAGACCGACATGCACAATAACTTCCGTCCAGAGGAGCAGTATGAAAACGGCAAGGAAGTCATCTGGGGTATCCAGTACTCTAAGAACGATGGTACCACATGGGGTAACCTGAACTTCTCAAACCGTTTGATTGTGCCCTGTATTCCTAAGGTTCACGATTCCGGTAACGACTTCTACAAGCCTTCTCACAACCTGGTTGATGCTTACCGCACCAATTCAAACGGTCTGCCTCATTTGGATGACTTTGCAGCTACCGACTATTATGTAGGCAGCAACGAAACCGTTGATCCCCGTCTGTTCATCACTGTAGGCGTACCTGGCACACCTTATATGTATAACCCCAGTTACATGATGAACGAGAGCAACGTGTGGAGCCGCAGTGGTGGTACATATGGTTACTTCGTATCACTGAAGCAGAACGTTGATCCGGCATACACCGACATCTATCTCTTCAACTGCGACAACCAGTGGGCTTCTTCTATGAATCGCATTGTGTTCCGCTATGCCGACGTGCTCCTGATGCGCGCAGAGGCTATGATTCAGCTGGGGCAGATTTCCGAGGCTATCACCCTCATTAACCAAGTACGCGACCGTGCTGCCGGCCTGGCTAAGAACAGTGTCGTTGCCAACTATCCTTCTAAGTATGGTGTACACTACGCCGTAGGTAAGTATAAGGACTCTTACAGCAAGGATGAGGCTATGAAGATTGTCAAGATGGAACGCCGTCTGGAACTGGCTATGGAGTCAGAGCGTTTCTTCGACCTCGTTCGTTGGGGCGATGCCGCTACCGTCATCAACAAGTTCTATACCGACGAAAGCCGTACAATGAATTTCCTTTCCGGTTCTATGTTCACCGCCGACAAGAACGAGTATCTGCCTATTCCTCACGAGCAGATAGCTGCTTCTAACGGTAACTATGAGCAGAACATTGGACAATGGTAAGAGACAATAATAAATTAGAAACTAGTAATTAGAAATTAGAAATTATGATTACCAAAATAAAAAGAATTGCCAGTACACTAACGGTTATTGGTTATTGTTTATTGGTTATGATGCTCAGTGCCTGCTCCGATGACAATACAAGTGGTATGAATGTCAGTGGCACCTGCTTCGTAAAGGAGTTGGTACTCAACGGACAATATACTGCTACAATCAGTGTCGAGAAACGCCTCATTAAGGTAAAGGTACCTGAGAATTTCGATCAGAAGGCAGACATGCAGATTACAAGTCTGAAGATATCTGACGGCGCCACCTGCAATTTCAAGGAGGGCGACCATATCAATCTGGAGTCAGCTAAAGCTCTGCGTGTTAGCAATGGTGACCTGGTAATGGACTATCAGCTTAGCGTACGCAATGACGAGGCATTATTGAAATTGTTCCTGTTAGAGGGTGTAAAGGGTGCCATCAATCAGGAGGAAAAGACCGTAACCGTCTCTGTAACGGGTAACAGCGGTATTGACTTGAGCAACGCGACTTTCGAAGTGGAATGCAGTGAGGACGCCGTCTGTTCGCCTGCCAGCGGGACAAAGGCTGACTTCACGGAGCCTTTCCACTTGACGCTGACAGACAATACGGCCACAACCACCTATACAGTCCTTGTGACACTCATCCAGAATCCTGTAGCCCTCTTTGTAGGCAAGGCTGAGAATGTCGAGATGCTTAACATCGAGGAAAAGGCTGCGGCCAAGTGGCTGACAGGTAATGTTGAAGGCGCTGCCTACGCATCTTGGCAGGATATTGCCGACGGCAACATCTCACTCGACGAAGTGAAATTCGTATTCATCCACATGAATAGTGCTACTTCTGGCAATTACAACGACTTTAAGTCGAAGGAGCCCGAGGCTATGCTTGCCCAGCCCAAGATGAAGGAACTCTGGGAACGTGGTGTAGGCTTCGTGCTGGGACGCTCAGCTGTCAACTACGCCAATGCACTGGGTGCTATGCCCGAAGATCTTGCCCCTGACAATGCCTGGGGTGGAGGCGGTGGCGAAGGCGCCGACAAGATGGGCGATGATCCCTGGCACTTCTTCGCTTTCGATACCGAACACCCACTATGGCACGGGCTGAAGGCTTATCCTGGAGCATCTGCTGATGCCATCTATACACTCGACCCAGAATATACCATTTGTAACACCACCCTCCAGTTTGGCGACTGGGATCCTCGCTATGCAGGCAAGGAGGCATGGGATGCCACCACCGGAGGCAATGCTCTGGGTAAGGGCGGCGATGGTAAGGTCTCTGTATGGGAACTGAAGGCCCACAACGGTAGCTTCGGTAAGGGCGGCGTCATCTGCTTCGGTACTGGTCTGTTCGACTGGAACTCGCCCACGCCATATACCAGCAACTATCACGATAACATGGGTAAGATTATGCTCAACGCATTGGATTACCTCACCAAATAACTTAAAAAAACAACAATTATGAAAACAATGTTCAATATACTGTTAACAGGTCTGGTTGGCTGCGCTATGTGCGCAGCAACCACCTCCTGCTCAGACAATGAGGTGACAGGTGATCCCTCACGCGACTGGGCTGGTACCACAGGGCTGTTCCTGCCTACCGACGATAAAGGTTTCAACACCTACTACACCCCTGCCGTCGGACGTGTTGGCGACCCCATGCCTTTCTACGACAAGAAGTCTGGTGAGTTCAAGGTACTCTACCTGCAAGAATACAATAACAACAAGGCATATTGCTACCACCCCATCTGGGCTGTATCCACCGCCGACGGTGCCAATTACCAGTCTGCAGGCGAGTTGTTACCCGTAGGTACCAACGACTTCCAACAGGACGCAGCACTCGGTACAGGCTGCTGCTACTATAACGAAAAGGATGGCTTGTACTACATCTATTATACTGGCCACAACCCTCAGGCTAAATATACCGAAGCCGTCATGCGCGCCACATCGCCCGATTTCAAGACATGGACCAAGGACGACTTATGGCAACTCAACGGTCCAAATTATGGATACAGCAGTGTTGACTTCCGCGATCCTCAGATCTTTGAGGCCGAGGATGGCCTCTATCACATGGTTATTGCCACTAAGCCCTTAACTGGCGGTGACCCCGTTTATGCCGAGTTCACTTCATCAGACCTGAAGACCTGGCAGGATGCTGGCCATTTCCCCATGATCTGGGACCGTATGCTGGAGTGCCCCGACATCTTCAAGATGGGCAACTACTGGTATCTCGTCTATAGTGAGTCAGTACGCACCTCTTGGAGCCGTAAAGTCAAGTATATGGTGGGTAACAGCTTTGAAGACCTGAAAGCCTGCATGGGCGGTTCACCGCGTTGGCCACAGGACGACCATGAGGGTGTACTCGAGAGCCGCGCCTTCTATGCTGGTAAGACAGCCTCTAACGGTACAGACCGTTACATCTGGGGTTGGTGCCCGTTCCGTTCTGGCAGCACGATCCATGAAAAGAATGTGAACGTAGGTGGTGGTGATGGTAATGAGCCTAACTGGAGCGGCGCATTGGTATGCCACAAGCTTATACAACATGAGAACGGTTTGCTGACATTGGGTGAGGTTCCTGCTATGGCTGCCAAATACAACAAGCCACAGGATGTAAAAGTCATGGAGTCCAATGGTTACAACAATGGTACGCTCAACGGTGACGGTGCTTACGTGCTTTACAACCGTCTGGGCACCTGCAACCACATCTCGATGACCATTAAGACTGCTGGCGATGAGGATAAGTTCGGTATCTCATTCGTACGTGGCACTGACTCGAAGCAGTATTATACGATGGTTGTCAATCCGGAATGGGCCGGTGGCAGACGTAAGGTGAACTTCGAACAGGAAGGTCCGGAAGGCAAGGGCTTTATTGACGGTGCCGATGGCTACATCTTCGTTCGTCCTGCTGACAACACCTACAAGATTGACATCTATACAGACAACTCCGTTCTGGTGATGTACATCAATGATGTATGCTCTTACACCCAGCGCATCTATGGTATCCAGAAGAACTGCTGGAGCATCAACAACTATGGTGGATCTATTACCGTCAGTGATGTCAAACTAGCCACCATGGAATAAGAATTCCAGATAAATGCCAGAGGATTGCGCATTAACACTTCTTTGGTAAAAATAGCAAATATCGTTCATTTCCTCGCAAATTTGTTACATTGAAACAAATTTTTAGGGGGATGAACGATATTTTTATAGTATAAAAGCCATCTGTTTGTACTTTTGCGCCAGTTTTCAATTCAAAAGTTTACTAACCAATTTAAAGCAACAACAAATGAAACAAGCAAGAAGATTCATTCTCAGTTTCCTCGCTCTGCTTACGTGTACTATAATGTACGCGCAAGAAGAGATTACAGGTACGGTGAACGACGCCATGGGGCCAGTCATCGGTGCTACTGTAATGGAGAAGGGTACAAACAATGGTACCGTGACCGACTTTGACGGTAACTTCAAGTTGAAGGTCGCCCCCGGTAAGACACTCGTCTTTACCTACATTGGCTACCAGACCGTTGAGCTCCCAGCAGCCAATGGCATGCAGGTCACCATGCAGGACGACGCACAGACACTTAGTGAGGTGGTGGTTACCGGTTATCAGGTTCAGCGCAAGGCCGACTTGACAGGTTCTGTGGGTGTCGTTGAAACCAAGGACTTCAAGTCCAGCAACACCGACCCGATGACCTCTTTACAAGGTAAGGTGCCAGGCATGACGATCACGTCAAGTGGTTCTCCCTCTGGTGAGGCCAATGTTCAGATTCGTGGTATCGGTTCTATGGGTGGTTCAAGCACAGCTCCTCTCTACATTGTGGATGGTATGCCGTATAGCGGTTCTCTGAACAGCCTGAACTCTTCCGACATCGAGTCGATGCAGGTATTAAAGGATGCTGCCTCAGCTTCTATCTACGGTAGCCGTGCTGCCAATGGTGTGATCGTCATCACCACCAAGAAAGGTAAGAAGGGCGATAAAGTGAATATCGACTTCAACGCCTCTGTCTCTATGGCTTGGATGACCAACAAGATGAAGTTGCTCAACAGCCAGCAATACGCTACTGCACTGGTTCAGGCTGCCCTCAATGATGGCAAAAACCCGCATGACTATGCCCAGAACTATGGTTTAAGCCTCAACGTTGAAGGTGGCACGCCGATTTCTGTATATAACCCTGTTACAGGCGTGATGGATTCTTATTCTGTAGGCGGTTACTATGATGGTTTCATGAACGCTAAGAAGACCATGCGCTACAGTGATACAGACTGGGTTGACGAAATCGGTCGTACTGGTATCACTCAGAACTATGACCTTGCATTCTCGAAGGCCACCGATAAGGGTTCTTCACTTTTCTCTTTCGGCTACAAGAAGGCACTTGGTGTACTGAAGCACACCGACTTCGAGAACTTCTCTGCTCGTTTCAACAGCAGCTACAAGATCAACAGCATCATCACCGTTGGTGAGAATGCTTCATTCTCTTATTCTAGCAATGTAGACTGTGCTCCCTTAGAGAACGCGCTGAAGATGGCTTCTACACTGCCTGTATATGAAGAGGACGGTGTAACCTTCTCTGGTCCTGTAGGTGGTATGAGTGACCGTCAGAACCCGCTGCGCGAACTCTACCATAACAAGGATAACCGCCTGAAGAAGTGGCGTATCTTTGCAAATGCATACGTAGATATCGCCCCCATCAAGGGCATGCTCTTCCGTTCAAACTTCGGTATCGACTACACGAACGGCTATATCCGCTCTATGCAACACACTTGGGATTCGGATGTGGTGAAAAACAGCACCAACGCCAGCACGATGTCACAGAACCACAGCACAAAGTGGACCTGGTCGAACACCTTGCAGTACAACTTCGATATCGTGAAGGATCACAACCTGAACGTACTCCTCGGTCTTGAGACCCATCAGGATAATGGCATAGACTTCTCTGCACGCCGCACAGGCTATCCTCTGGAGACCATCGATTACATGTGGCCGAATGCAGGTACCGGTATTCAGAATGTTACAGGTGCAGGCGACTCTTATAAACTGATGTCTTACTTTGGTAAGCTCGACTACAATTGGAACGACCAGCTGCTGGCTTCATTTACCCTTCGTCACGACGGTTCAAGCCGTTTCGGTAAGAACCACCAGTTTGGTACCTTCCCCTCTGTATCTCTCGGTTATCGTCTTTCCAAGCACATCGATGCCGACTGGCTGCGCGACTGGAAGCTCCGTGCCAGCTACGGTGTGACCGGTAATCAGGGCATGAACTCAAATACAGCCCACTTCGGACTCTATGTTGCCGACTACGGTTCAAGCCGTGAGAACTCTACGGCTTACGACGTCAACCTGCAGCGTTCCGGCACCTTCCCCTCTGGTTACTACAAGCTGCAGTCAGCCAATGAGGATCTGAAGTGGGAGTCTTCATCACAGTGGAACTTCGGTACCGACTTCTCTCTCTTCGGTGGTGACCTCTATGGTTCTTACGATGTCTTCTTCAAGGAGACTAAGGATATGCTGGTACAGCCCGCCTTCCTCGGTGCCATCGGTTTTGGTGGTCAGACCTGGATCAACGGTCCTACACTGAAGAACTGGGGTATGGAGCTCAACCTGGGCTATCGTCATAAGACTACCTACGGCCTTTCATACGATATTAACGGTAACGTCGACTTCTACCGCTCAAAGGTAACCTATCTGCCCGAGAAGTCAAAGAACTCTTACGAGCACAACGACTACCACAACTTGGCTCAGGACGGTAAGGCCTACGGCTCACGTATCGGCTACGTTGTAGAAGGACTCTATCAGTCACGTGAGGAAGTACTCGGCAGCGGTCAGGCTGGTGCCCGTGTGGGTGGTCTGAAATATGCTGACCTGAACGGTGACGGACGCATCAACGAGCAAGACCGTACATGGGTGTTCAATCCTGTTCCCAACTTCTCTTGGGGTCTGAATATCAACCTTGGCTACAAGGAGTTCGACTTCACGATGTTCTGGCAGGGCGTTGCAGGTGTTGACGTCGTCAACGACCAGAAATTCCAGACCGACTTCTGGAGTATCACTGATGCTGGTTCTAACAAGGGTGAGCGTCTGATCAACGCTTGGACAGCAGGTAACACTGGTTCAGACATTCCTGCTCTTACCACTTCGAATGGTGCTGATGAAGGACGTTTCTCTTCCTATTTTGTAGAAAATGGCTCTTATGCTAAGTTACGCACCCTGCAGCTGGGCTACACGCTGCCTTCTCTGACAGCCAAGAAACTGCTGCTTTCAAGTGCACGCGTCTATCTCTCTGGTGATAACCTCCTGACTATCAAGTCAAGTTCACTGACCTGCTCAGATCCAGAGAGCACTGCTTGGAGCTATCCTCACACTGCCTCTTTCACATTCGGCATACAGTTAGGATTCTAATAGAGTAAAGATTTAAGAGTAAAGATTTAAGAAGTTATGAAAAAGATTCAATTATATATCTCTGCTTTACTGCTTTCTGCCTTTGCAGTATCATGCAGTGTCGATGATGTAAAGCCGCAGGGTACGCTCGATGAAGGAACGGCCTTCACCAGCCCTGAAAAGCTTGTCACCGCAGCCTACGCCAAATTGGGCGACGACTGGTATTCCTACCCCTTCAACCTCTGGCCCTATGGCGACATGAGTGCAGACGACTGTCTGAAGGGTGGTTCTGGTGAAAACGATACAGGTTATCACCCCATGGAGATCTTCTCTACCCTGCAGCCCGACCGTGGTGAGTTCGACGAACTGTGGTATCAGCTCTACAGTGCCATTTCCCGTTGCAACCGTGCGATGGAGTCTATGGTGAATGCCGAAGAGACGCCTGCCATCAAGCAGCTGAAAGCCGAGGTGCGTTTCCTGCGCGGCCACTTCTATTACAAGTTGCAGCAGATGTGGTATGAAGTACCTTATATCATTGAAGGTATGGACAATGCTGCCATCGAAGCCTGTCGTCAGAGCTCTCACGACGAGATTATGCAGAAGATTATCGATGACTTCCAGTATGCCTACGAAAACTTGAACACAGCCAATCCTGGTACAACAGGACGTGCTCACAAAGTGGCTGCTGCTGCCTATCTGGCAAAGTGCTACCTGAACTGGGCTTACGGTGATGGCTATGAGGCTACGACAGGCTACAGCCATGTTGATCAGGCCAAGATCAAGAAGGTGCTGGATTATACTCAGGTGGTGAAGGATTCTCCTTACGACTATCTCGACACCTATGGACACATCTTCCTGCAGGATTATGCCAACTCTGTAGAGAGCATCTTTGCTGTACAGCACTCCAACAAGGCTGACGACGGCACACAGTTCGGCCGTGCCAACTGGTCGAATATGCTGAATGGCGTATGGGGCATCTGGTCATGCGGATGGGACTTCCACAAGCCCTCACAGAACCTGGTGAATGCCTTCAAGACCCGCAATGGTCTGCCTATGGACAACTTCGATGAAGACCACAACGCCATCGTGGTGAATGGTGCCGACTCTAAGTACAAGTACGATCCTCGTCTGTTCCACACAGTCGGTATGCCTACCTATCCTTATAAGTATGAGGCACAGTACACCCTCACCAAGGCTAATAGCCGTACACCAAACACCTATGGCTACTACTGCTCAATGAAGGAGATTCCTCAGCGTTCAAAGGGTGAGGACTACGACAACCCCTGGCAGGCCTTCGGTCAGAACGACTATGTGCTGCGCTATACCGACGTGATGCTCATGCGTGCTGAGGCTCTGATTGAGAGCGGCGACTTCAACGGAGAGGCTCTGCAGATTATCAACACCATCCGTGAGCGTGCCAAGAGAGACATCAGCAGCACATCGCTTATCAAGTATGCCAAGGATCAGTGTGACATCGCACTCTATGGTAACTTCGCATCTCAGGATGATGCCCGCAAGGCACTGCGTTGGGAGCGCCGCGTGGAACTGGCTATGGAGGGACACCGTTTCTTCGACCTGCGCCGTTGGGGCTTGCTGAGCACCACACTGAACAAGTACTTCGAGACAGAGAAGACCGACGAGTACGACGGCCAGACCTATGGTCTCTACTACAAGGATGCTTTCTTCACAAAGGGCAAGAACGAGTACTTCCCCATCGCATCTAACCAGATGAACTATGTTCAGGGACTCTATCATCAGAACAAGGGATACTAATCAATTGAAAGATTGAAGAATTTAAAGATTGAACAATTAAAAACTGAAAAGTATATGAATAGCATATATCATAAAATAGGTACGGGGCTGATGAGCGTATTGCTCTTTGCAGCTTGTCAAGACAGAGATCTGCCCGGTTCTGGCGCCATGCAGCTGCCCACACCTGACGCATCTTCCATCACAGGTACACTCACCGGTGAAGACAAATATGACTACACGCTGACGTGGCCACAGGCCGCTCAGGGAGCTGTGATGCAAGTAGCCGTCTATAAGAACGGCACCCAGATGCAGGCACTCACCCCCGCCACGGGTAATTCATTCACACTGAAGAACCTGGAGACAAACCAGCTCTATGAGTTCCTCTTCAAGTATGCCAACGCCGATGCCCTCTCGAAAGGTGTGATGACCTCATACACACGTCCTGGTGCAACAGCTGCCAGCGACCTGAAGTTCGAGCAGATCGATATCGACGACGACCATCGCGACTTGCGCGTAACATGGAAAGGTAGCGCCGACGCTACATCTTACGTACTGAGACTCACGAATAGCGACGGCTCACGCATCATTTCCGAAACCGTCACCGAGACATCCTATCTCCTGAAGGACGTAGCCATGAAAGAGCGCTGGGAAGCAACCCTGATTGCTCAGAACAACGATGGTAAGGCGCTGCCTATCACGGGCGATACGAAGATTGGCGGTAAGATTCCTGCCTTCCTGTCAGAATATCCCACACCAGAAGAACTCATTGCCAACGGTGATGACGACGAGGCAAGTGCATGGCTCTGGTTCCAGGCTAACTATCCAAAGGGTGAATACATCTATTTCGGCGACATCAACACCTATGAGGACATCGAGGACTACCGTATGCTCTTCTGGCTGCGTGACCTCGAGACCGGTAACAATGATGACATCTGGAACTTCTCCGACGTAGCCCGCAACGCCGCTCCAGTCATTGAGCAGTATGTCAAGAACGGTGGCAACCTGTTGCTCTGGCAGCATGCCGTGCCTTACATCGGCACCATCAACCGTCTCCCGACCTCTCTGCTGCGTGGTGTCAGCAATGCCTTCGGCTGTGGTGCAGGCGGCTGGAACCCTGACACTTGGAAGATGGGCGTATGTCTCAATACTGGCGCCTTCTCTAAGGACCTCAGCACTCACCCCATCTATGCAGGCATTAAGACAGAGAAGCTCAATGATCAATGCTTCGCAGCCATCGCCTTCAAGGGTCCGGGTTGGACTGAAGACCACAACTGTCTGTTCTTCGACATCCCTGCTAAGCTCACTGGCCTTGACAACACAACACAGGAGTGCTATGACGTTGTGACCAACGACTATGGTATCTATCCGCTGGGCACATGGGATTCACAGTGTTCATGGGTATCTCAGCTGAATGTCTGGGAGGCCAAGGGTGCTGATCTGGCTCCTGACGGATTCCAGAAGGGTTGCGGTACGGTGCTCTGTATCGGTAACGGCGGTTGCGAGTTCTCTATGAAGAATGAAGACGGCTCAGCCGACAAGAGTGCTAATCCCAAGAACAACTCTTGCCAGAACAACGTTCTGCAACTTGCCAAGAACAGCATCGATTATCTGATGTCAATCTAAGCCTTTCAAACGGCTATATAATTATCGTTCATTGTAACTATTTTTGTTGCAATGAACGATTTTTCTTATCTTTTGAAACATAAATTATAGGAAATGCCCCTTATTTGCGCTATCTTTGCAGCAGAAAATTTTACTGAATAATTAAAATCAATACAAAATGAGAAGACTATTTTCAACAATCATCGCCGCCGCAATGGCCATTTCAGGAGCCCTGGCACAGAGTGCGCCCCTGGTATTGGGAAAGAGCCACGCCATGCAACGAGTAGAAGTGAAGAGCAGGTATCTGCTACTGCCCGTTCAGGAGCGAGAAGACAATGCCACCATCAAGGTGCTTTCAGACAATCAACAAGTACAGAAACTCAACGTGAGACTGGCAGTCGATAAAGTAGACTACTATGTTCCTCTTGACATCCAGCGTTTTGGTTCAAGCGAGGTACTGCTTGACATTTTCTTTCATGGAGACCGTCGTTTCACTGGTGCCATGAAGGATTTCCTCTGCTGGAAGGAGATGAAGCTGAGCGATACGTTTGACACTGCTAACCGCGAGAAGTTCCGCCCTGCATACCACCACACCCCCGCTTACGGCTGGATGAACGACCCCAACGGTATGTTCTATAAGGATGGTGTCTATCACCTCTTCTATCAGTACAATCCTTATGGATCGATGTGGGAGAACATGACATGGGGCCACTCGACCTCAAAGGATCTCATCCACTGGGAGGCACAGCCCATCGCTATCGAGCCCGATGCATTGGGTGACATCTTCAGCGGCTCATGCGTCGTAGATAAGAAGAACAATCGTGTTGTGGCCTTCTACACCTCTGCTGGTGACAGAATGCAGATCCAGTCGATGGCCATCTCTACCGATAACGGTAAGACCTTCCAGAAATATAAGGGCAACCCTGTGCTCACCAGCAAGGAAGAGGACTTCCGCGACCCGAAGTGCTTCTGGAATCCTGAGATTCAGAAGTGGAACCTCATCCTCGCCGTTGGTCAGGAGATGCGTATCTATAGCAGCAGCAACCTGACGGACTGGACCTATGAGAGCTCTTTCGGCCTGACTGTCAACAAAGCTACTGACGACGTGACGGAACTGGGTTGTCACGATGGTGTTTGGGAGTGCCCCGACCTTATTAAGTTACAGGTGCGCGGAACCGACAAGCAGAAGTGGCTCCTCATCTGCAACATCAACCCCGGTGGCCCTTATGGAGGCAGTGCCACACAGTATTTTGTCGGCGAGTTCGACGGACATAAGTTCACCTGTGAGCATCAGGACACCCGTTGGATGGACTATGGTAAGGATCACTATGCTACCGTTACCTTCGACAATGCTCCCGACGGCCGTAAGATTGCTCTGGCGTGGATGTCGAACTGGCAGTATGCCAATCAGGTTCCTACCAAGCAGTTCCGCTCTGCTAACAGCGTTCCCCGCGACCTCGACCTCTTCGAATACAAAGGCGAGACCTACTGCGGTGTCACGCCATCACGCGAGCTGAATACCATCCGCGGTAATGCTACCGGCAAACTGTCGTCAACCTGCGAGATTGTCGTTGATCTGAAGGGCAGCACAGAGATTGTGCTCTCCAACGCACTCGGCGAGCAGGTGGTGATGAAGTACGACGAGGCTAAGGAGACCTTCTCGATGGACCGCACCCGCAGCTACGCCAGCTTCAGCGAAGCCTTCCCCGTAAACACCGTTGCTCCGACCTATGGCCACATCAAGCAACTGCGCATCTTCATCGACAACTGCAGCATCGAGGCCTTTGATGCTGAGGGCAAGATGGCCATGACCAACCTTGTATTCCCCAACGAGCCTTACAACAGCATGAAGGTAAAGGGTGGCAAGGCAACGATTTATCAGATCAAGAACTAAAATCAACACTAAAAAACTATGAGCAAGACTAGTAAACTCGCACTGATCCCGGTGATGCTCTGCTTCTTCGCCATGGGCTTCGTCGACCTGGTGGGCATCGCATCCAATTACGTGAAGGAAGACCTGCAACTGACAGACTCCGTAGCCAACATCTTCCCGTCACTCGTATTCTTCTGGTTCCTGATTTTCAGTGTTCCCACAGGCATGCTGATGAACAAGATCGGACGTAAGAAGACCGTACTTCTCTCATTGGTAGTGACCGTCGTGTCACTGTTCCTGCCGCTCTTCGGCGAGAATTTCCCCATCATGCTTTGCGCCTTCTCGCTGCTGGGTATCGGTAACGCCCTGATGCAGACCTCACTCAACCCACTGGTATCAACGGTGATGGGCGGTGGCAACCTGGCCTCTACACTCACCTTTGGTCAGTTCATCAAGGCCATTGCCTCGTTCCTGGCTCCTTATCTGGCCATGTGGGGCGCCACTCAGGTCATCCCCTCCTTCGGTTATGACTGGCGTGTGCTCTTCGCCATCTACTTCGTGGTAGGCATCTTTGCCACAATCATGCTGGGCATCACCCCCATCGAGGAAGAGCGAATCGAAGGCAAGGCCTCTTCATTCACGGAGTGCATCAAGTTGCTTGGCACCCCGATTGTACTGCTCTCGTTCTTTGGCATCATGTGCCACGTGGGTATTGACGTAGGTACCAACACCACAGCACCGAAGATCCTCATGGAGCGTCTCGGCATGACACTCAACGAGGCTGCCTTTGCCACCAGCCTGTACTTCATCTTCCGTACCATCGGCTGCCTGACGGGCTCCTTCTTCCTCCGTGTACTGCCTAACCGCACCTTCTTCATCATCAGCGTCTGCATGATGGCTCTCTCGATGTGTGGCCTCTTCATCGGCACTGAGAAGTGGATGCTCTATACCGCCATCGCCCTCGTCGGCTACGGCAACTCTAACATCTTCTCTATCTGCTTTGCACAGGCGTTGACCTCGATGCCCGAGAAGCAGAACGAGGTGAGCGGTCTGATGATCATGGGCCTCTTCGGAGGTACAGTCTTCCCACTGCTGATGGGCTTCGCCAGCGACGCTATCGGCCAGGCTGGTGCTGTCATCGTGATGGCCATCGGTGTCGTTTACCTCTTCACCTATATCAACAAAGTAAAAAATGCGTAAAACCAAATAACTCAAAACTTATGAAAAGATATATTGTTGGCCTCGGAGAGGCTTTATGGGATGTACTTCCCGATGGAAAGAAACTTGGTGGTGCACCTGCTAACTTCGCTTATCATGCAGCACAGTTCGGTCTTGATACCATTGCCATCAGCGCACTTGGTGAAGACAAGTTGGCCGAGGAGACTATCGACGCCCTCAAGGAGCATAACCTGAACTACCTGATGCCGCGCGTTCCTTATCCGACAGGAACGGTACAGGTAACACTGACAGGTGACGGTATCCCCACCTACGACATCAAAGAGAACGTAGCATGGGACAATATCCCTCTCACCGACGAGATGCTGGAGGTTGCCAAGAATGCCCGTGCCGTCTGCTTCGGCTCACTGGCTCAGCGCAATGTCGTCTCTCGTGAGAATATCCACAAGTTCCTCGATGCCACACCCGATGACTGTGTGAAGATTTTCGATATCAACCTGCGCCAGCAGTTCTATACCAAGGAGGTGATCAAGGAGTCTCTGAAGCGCTGTAACATCCTGAAGATCAACGACGAGGAGTTGGTACTCATAGGCCGCATGTTCGGCTATCCCGGCCTCGACATCGAGAACAAGTGCTGGTTGATTCTGGGCAAGTACAACCTCGATATGCTCGTACTCACCTGCGGCACGAATGGCTCTTACGTATTCACCCCAGGCCAAATGTCGTTCCAGGAGACCCCGAAGGTAGAGGTGGCTGATACCGTCGGTGCCGGCGATTCCTTCACAGGTTCGTTCGTGGGCAGCATCCTCAACGGCAAGCCCGTGCCCGAGGCTCACAAGACCGCTGTTCAGGTCAGTGCTTTCGTCTGCACCCAGAATGGAGCCATGCCCGTAGTGCCAGACCGCCTCAAGGGTTAGTGACCTTTTTGACGGGCAAAGACCTCGACTTTTTTGATATGTCGGAGTGGCAAAAGCGCCACCCCGACATGCTTTTTTAATTTCTTTAACCTAAAAAGAATTGTGTGCGCGCAAATAAATCATAAATAGCAATTCACAATTCACAAATAATTTGTAACTTTGCAGCGGCTTTTCAGAAAGCCCCTGATAACAAGGATAATATTCACAACTTAAAATAAGATTAGTAATATGGCAAAGTTAGATTTGACTCAGTATGGCATCACCGGTTCAACCGTGATTGCTCACAATCCGTCGTATGAGTACCTCTTCGCAGAGGAGACAAAGGCTGGTCTCAAGGGTTTCGACAAGGGCGTAAACACCGAGCTCAACGCAGTTAACGTTATGACTGGTATCTACACCGGCCGTTCACCTAAGGACAAGTACATCGTGAAGGATGCACAGAGCCAGGACAAGGTATGGTGGACTACTGAGGAGTATAAGAACGACAACCACCCCATGAGTGAGGAGGTTTGGGCCAAGGTTAAGGAGATCGCTATCAAGGAGCTCTGCAACAAGGAGCTTTACGTAGTAGATGCTTTCTGCGGTGCTAATGCTGCTACCCGCCTGCGCGTTCGTTTCATCGTTGAGGTTGCTTGGCAGGCTCACTTCGTAAAGAACATGTTCATCCAGCCTACTGCTGAGGAGCTGGAGTCGTTCGAGCCTAACTTCGTAATCTATAACGCTTCTAAGGCAAAGGTTGAGAACTACAAGGAGCTGGGTCTGAACTCAGAGACTTGTGTTGCCTTCAACACCACCTCTCGCGAGCAGTGCATCATCAACACCTGGTACGGTGGTGAGATGAAGAAGGGTATGTTCTCTATGCAGAACTACTATCTGCCTCTGCAGGGTATCGCTTCTATGGGTGGCTGCTACGCTAAGGTTATCAACCTCGACAAGGAGAGCGAGCCCGACATCTACAACGCTATCCGCCGCGACGCTCTGCTCGAGAACGTTACTGTAGCTGCTGATGGTAAGATCGACTTCGCTGACAAGAGCGTAACTGAGAACACCCGCGTATCTTATCCTATCGACCACATCGAGAAGATTGCCCAGAAGGTCAATGGCAAGAGCGCTGGTCCTGACGCTAAGAACGTGATCTTCCTCTCTGCCGACGCATTCGGCGTACTGCCCCCAGTATCTATCCTGACTCCAGAGCAGACCAAGTACTACTTCCTCTCTGGTTTCACAGCTAAGCTGGCTGGTACAGAGCGTGGTATCACAGAGCCTACTCCTACCTTCTCTGCTTGCTTCGGCCAGGCATTCCTCGAGCTGCACCCCACCAAGTATGCTGAGGAGCTCGTTAAGAAGATGGAGAAGAGCGGTGCTAAGGCATACCTCGTGAACACTGGTTGGAACGGCACAGGCAAGCGTATCTCTATCAAGGATACACGTGGTATCATCGACGCTATCCTCGGTGGCGCTATCCTGAAGGCTCCTACCAAGAAGATTCCTTACTTCGACTTCGAGGTTCCCACACAGCTCGACGGCGTGGCTTGGGGCATTCTCGATCCTCGCGACACCTATCAGAACCGCAATGAGTGGGAAGAGAAGGCTAAGGATCTCGCTGGTCGCTTCATCAAGAACTTCAAGAAGTACGAGGGCAACGAGGCCGGTAAGGCTCTCGTAGCTGCAGGTCCGAAACTTTAATTGATTTTTTTGACTTACATCAAATAAAGGGTGGTTTCCTCGTGAAATCACCCTTCTTTTATTGCTTACCTCCACAAAAAACAGTACCTTTGCACTTGTAGTCGCGAGATTACGTTTGTATTCATTAGGTTAGTAGTTTTTCCGGCAAAGCCGGTTTTTAAGGTAAAGATTATGTTATTAGATTTTCAAACGACGGTTTTGTTGGCTGCTGTCGCATTTATGACAGTCATGAGCATTGTTACTCTGATGCACACCAACATCCGTTAGGAAGAGTGCGGGGTGAGTGATTCATACCGCACTCTTTTTTTGTGCGAAAACCCTAAACTAACTTAAAATCGGTCAAATTATAACATATTTTCTTTAATTATAAGGTGAAAATGAGCTGAAATTGCAGAAATGTGCGTAAATTTGCAGCCGGATTTCGAAATTTAAGTAGATTAATGAGAAAATTTATCTATACATTGTGCCTTATGGGAGTCACCTCTCTGGGTTTCCTGTCGTGCATAGGAGATTCGGACAACACGGTGGATATCTACGATGAGGCCTGCATCAGCAGCGTCAGCATTACGGCGATGAACAAGTTGGAGCATACCCTAGGTGAGGATTGGCAAGATGCCACCTATAAGGTCAAGGTGACGTCTTTCCCCACGCTGACCATCGATCAGAAGAACTACAAGATTTACAATACCGACTCACTGCCCTTTGAGAGCGTGATGGACCGTATCCTGCTCTCCATCGAGAAGACCGCCTATAGCGGCGCGATTGTCATCAGGAGCATCGACGGTGAGGATAAGTGGAAGGTCTATAGCAGCACCGACTCCATCGACTTCTCGAAGCCCAGGGAGTTCCGCGTCCTTAACACCGATGGCAGCAAGTACCGCTCCTATCAGGTGAATCTCGTGGCGCATCAGGTGCCCACCAATAAGATCCGATGGAAAGAGATGCCGAAAGAGAGCTATCCTGCTGCGAAGAAGGGATCAGTCGATTGGGAAAAGGCTGTAAAGGATGCCGGCCTTGCCAAGTTCATCGGCGAAGGCATCTTCGAGGCCTACGCCTTCCGAGCCGACGGACAGATCATGGTAAGCACCGACAACGGCATTACCTGGAAGGAAGACCAGATGGATGAAGACAAGTCGCTCGCACCATTCCAGGAATTCCGCTTCCTGTCGATTCCCTTTGCTGTTGATGCCGACGCCGACTACCAGTTGCTGATCGGCAAGAGCGGCACTGAAGAACATAGAGTCACTGACGCCATGACCGTCTGGCGCAAGATTGCAGAATACGACGACAGCCATCGCCCCTCGAAGTGGGTTTTGATGCCGCTGGAGGAATACAACAGATACTATCTGCCCCTCAATGAGAAGTACAGCCTCCTCAGCTTCAACAACGAAATACTGGCCGTCAGCAATAAGGGTACTCGTGTCACCCGTGATGGTGGCCTTACCTGGAAGATGGCCAAGCGCTATGAGTTACCATACGACGACCTTGAAGAAATCGTGGCGACAACCGACGACGAAGACTATATCTGGATCAAGGAGCTTGAATCAGGCAGTGTATGGCGAGGCACGTATGTCAAGGAGTAAGAGCGCTGCTGCTCATGGTAGCATGCCTTCCCCTGGCCGCCGTCGCTCAGGAGGATGATGAATACAGAATGGAAATCGGCGCAGGAGCCGGAGCCGTCAGCTACGTCGGCGACTTCAATGGCAACCTGCTCAAAGATATGCAGCCCTGGGGTGCGCTGACCGCCAAATACCACCTCAACCCCCGCATGGCCTTGGCGCTGGCCATCGGCACGGGCAAGATCAAAGGCTCCAGCGACGGAGCCGACACATGGTACCCCATCGAGCCCTACTCGTTCAGCCACCAGCTCACGGAAGCCACGCTGAGATACGAGTACAACTTCTGGGCTTACGGCACAGGGCGCGACTACAGGGGCGCCCGCAGGGTGGTTCCCTTCGTGGCTGCCGGTCTGGGCATGGTGCACCATAGCGGAGAGAACAGCGGCGTCACCCTGAGCCTGCCACTCGGCGCAGGCATCAAGTGGAAGGTCGCCCCACGACTGAACCTCACGGCGGAATGGGCGATGCGCTTCACGCCAAGCGACTACCTCGACGGCAGGAGCGACGTCTATGGCATCAAGAGCAGCGGGCTCTTCAAGAACTCCGACTGCTACAGCGCCTTCCAGATCAGCGTCACCTACGACCTCTGGGTCAGATGTAAAACGTGTAATAACGATAGAGACTAAATATATGAAAGAACTTTTGGACATGAACCGCATTCCTGAGCACATTGCCATCATCATGGACGGCAATGGGCGCTGGGCTACCGAGCGAGGGCTGGATCGTACCTTTGGACACAAGGCCGGTCTCGACACTGTGACAAAGATCACTGCAGAGTGTTCACGCTTGGGGGTGAAGTACCTCACGCTATATACCTTCTCCACTGAAAACTGGAAACGCCCTGCCTACGAGATTGAGGCGCTCATGGGGCTGGTGCTCAACTTCCTGGAGATGGAGCTGTTCACCAACAATAATGTAAAGTTCAAGATGGTGGGCGACTTGCAGAGCCTGCCCGAGAGCGTGCAGAAGAAGATCCACTATATGGAAGACCTGACGTCGAAATACGATGGCATGACGCTGGTGGTAGCCCTCAGCTACTCCTCACGTCTGGAGATTGCCAGCGTGACCCGTCAGATAGCCCTCGAGGTGAAAGAGGGCAAACTCAATGCCGACGAGATCACGGAGGACACCATCAACGAGCGTCTCTGGACCAACTTTATGCCCGATCCCGATCTCCTCATCCGTACCGGCGGCGAGTTACGCATCTCCAACTACCTGCTCTGGCAGTGCGCCTACTCAGAGTTCTATTTCTGCGACACCTTCTGGCCCGACTTCAATGAGGAAGCGCTCTATAAGGCCATCGCCAGCTATCAGAGCCGTCAGCGCCGCTTCGGAAAGACCGAAGCCCAGGTAGAGGAGGAAGAAAAGGTAAAAAAGTAAACGATAAAAAAGTAAAAGGGAGAAAGAAAGTGACTTTCAATATATATATAAATAAGGTATTAGGTATGGTAAAATGGGTTTTACCTTTTTACCTTCTTACCCTTTTACCTTTAAGCCTCGCTGCTCAGGATAAGATCATCAATCCCGACATCAGCTACACGGGCACGCCACGCAACTGCGAGATTGGCGGTATTGCCGTCGAGGGTGTCGAAGGCTATGAAGACTATGTACTCACCGGTCTGTCAGGTCTCACCGTAGGCCAGAAGATCGAAGTGCCAGGCAACGATATCACCGACGCCGTGAAGCGCTACTGGCGCAACGGTCTGTTCTCGAAGGTCAGCATCACCGCCGACTCCATCGTTGGCTCCAAGATCTACCTCTGCATCCATCTCGCCATGCGCCCGCGCATCAGTGCCATCCGCTATCAC
Source organism: uncultured Prevotella sp. (assembly GCA_900315525.1). GTDB lineage: Bacteria > Bacteroidota > Bacteroidia > Bacteroidales > Bacteroidaceae > Prevotella. The sequence goes on from OMZO01000004.1 coordinate 129,996, forward strand.
GGCATCAAGAAATCCGAGCGCGAGGATATGGAGTCGAAGCTCGGTATGGTGAAGGGCATGAGCCTGACGCGTAACGTCATCGACCGTGCCAAGATCCTGGCCAAGAAATACTTCGACGAGAAAGGTTACAAGAATGCCGAGATCGACATCGTGCAGGTGGTGAACCCTGAGAACAAGACTCAGGTGCTGCTCGATGTGAACATCGACAAGAAATCCAAGATGAAGGTGCACAAGATCCACTTCATCGGCAACGAGAAACTCAAGGACAGCAAGATCAAGGGATCGCTCTTCTCGAAGGGTGCCTTCGGTAAGATCCACGAGGCAGGCAAGCTCGTCAACACCTTCAAGTCGAAGAAGTTCACCGACGAGCGCTATAAGGAGGCAAAGCAGGCCCTGATCGATAAATACAACGAGCTGGGATTCCGCGATGCCACCATCCTGGAAGACTCCGTCTCCACCTACGACGAGAAGCACGTCGATGTCTATGTGCGCATCGATGAGGGCGACAAGTACTACATCCGCGACATCACCTGGGTGGGTAACACCGTCGTCACCACCGACTACCTGAATGCCGTGCTGGGCATGAAGAAGGGCGACGTCTATAACCAGAAGCAGATGAACAAGCGTCTGCGCGAAGACGACGACGCCGCTGGTAACTATTACTACAACAATGGTTACGTCTTCTCCAACATCGACCCTGTCGAGGTGAACATCGACAACGACTCCATCGACATCGAGATGCGCGTGACGGAAGGTCCTCAGGCCCACCTCAACCACATCCGCATCTACGGTAACGACCGCCTCTACGAGGAAGTGGTGCGCCGTGAGTTGCGCACGAAGCCAGGCGACCTCTTCAACAAGGAAGCCCTCACCCGTTCCGCACGTGAAATCGCCTCCATGGGCTTCTTCGACCCAGAGAAGGTCGTTCCCGATATCAAGCCCAACTACGAAGACGGTACCGTCGATGTCAACTGGCAGCTCGAACAGAAGTCCAACGACCAGCTGGAGTTCTCACTCGGTTGGGGACAGACGGGTATCATCGGTAAGATCGGTATCAAGTTCAACAACTTCTCCATCCGCAACCTCTTCGGCAAGAACAAGCTTCATCGCGGCATCCTGCCCTATGGCGACGGCGAGCAGCTCGGCTTCAGCTTCCAGACCAACGGTTCTTACTATAGCTCACTGAGCGCCAACTACGGTACCAACTGGTTTGGCGGCAAGCGTCCTAACAGCCTCAATGTCGGCGCCTTCTACTCGAAGCAGTCCGACATCTCGAGCTACTATCGCAACAACTCGTTCTACAACAACTATGCGATGTACAGCTACGGCTATGGCTCTTACAACAACTACTATTACAACTACGACTCTATGCTCGACGACGACAAGACGATGACCGTCTTCGGTGCAAGTCTGGGTTGGGGTAAGCGCCTCCGCTGGCCCGACGACTACTTCCAGCTCTCGGCCACGCTCGGCTATACCCGCTATATGCTGCGCGACTGGAGCTACTTCTATATCCACAACGGTAACTGTAACAACATCAACATCGGCCTGACGCTGTCGCGTACCTCTACCGACAACCAGCTCTTCCCGCGCCGCGGTTCAGAGTTCATAGCCTCTGTCACTCTTACCCCACCCTGGTCGGTCTTCGACGGCAAGGACTACAGCAGTCTGGCCAAGAACACCAATTCAGCCACTTACGAAGACGAGCTTCAGGAGGTCTATCGCTGGATTGAGTACCACAAGTGGAAGTTCAAGAGCCGCACCTTCACAGCCCTCACAGGCGGTCAGAAGTGTTTCGTGCTGATGACGCGCGTCGAGATGGGACTGCTCGGTGCCTACAACAACGACAAGCGCTCACCGTTCGAGACCTTCTACGTCGGTGGTGACGGTATGAGTGGCTACTCCACAGGCTACGCAGAAGAGACCATCGGTCTGCGCGGATATGAGAACGGTTCTATCTCCTACTCTTCAGCCTACGAGGCCATGATGAGAGGAAAGACAATCTCCTCTTACAACTCTTACGCCTACGACCGCTTCACGCTCGAGCTGCGCTACCCCTTCATGCTGGGCAACACGACGATCTACGGTCTGGGCTTCGTCGAAGGCGGTAACGCTTGGGCCAACGCCAAGGACTTCAACCCCTTCAAGATGAAGCGCTCTGCCGGTCTCGGCGTACGTATCTTCCTGCCGATGGTCGGACTGATGGGTATCGACTGGGCCTATGGCTTCGACAACGTCTATACCAACCAGAGCGGCGCACAGTCGCGCGGTGGCAGCAACTTCCACTTCATCCTCGGACAGGAGTTCTGATTAAACCTAATAACGATATAAACGTCAAAGAGGTGTATAACATAAAATAACGCAATTATGAAGAAACTGATTATCTGTATCATCTGTGTCGTCTGTGGCTTTACATCAGCCTCAGCACAGAAGTTCGCCCTCATCGATATGGAGTACATCCTGAAGAATATCCCCGCCTACGAGCGCGCCAACGAGCAGCTCAGCCAGACGTCGAAGCAGTGGCAGGCAGAGGTCGAGGCCATCACCGTCGAGGCCCAGACCCTCTACAAGAACTACCAGAACGAAGCCGTCTTCCTCTCTAAGGAGCAGAAGAAAGAGCGTCAGGACGCCATCGTCGAGAAAGAGCGTAAGGCCGCCGACCTCAAGAAGAAGTACTTCGGTCCCGAAGGCGAGCTCTTCAAGAAGCGCAACGCCCTGATAGCGCCCATCCAGGACGAGATCTACAATGCCGTCAAGGACATCGCCGAGATGCGCGGCTACCAGCTCGTGCTCGACCGTGCCAGCGACTCCGGCATTATCTTCGGCTCGCCCCGCATCGACATCTCCTCAGAGGTGCTCCGCAAGCTCGGATATAGTAATTAAAGGTAAAAGTAATTAAGATAATAACAATTAAAATTTATAAGAAAATGAAGAAACTGATTATCTGCGCTATTTGCGCAATCTGCGGTCTGACCACCGCCAACGCCCAGAAATTCGGACACGTAAACACTCAGGAGATCATCCAGGCTATGCCTGAGTTCGTCAAGGCTCAGAGCGAGCTGAAGAGCCTGCAGGAGCAGTACGAGGCCGACCTGAAGGCCATCCAGGACGAGATCCAGAAGAAGGGCGAAGCCTTCGAGAAGGAGCAGGCCTCTCTGCCCGATAACATCAAGCAGCGCCGTCAGCAGGAGCTGCAGGATATGTACCAGAAGTACCAGCAGAGCGCCCAGGACAACCAGCAGGCTCTCTACAAGGCTCAGCAGGAGAAGATGCAGGTCGTATCCAGCAAGCTCAATGATGCCATCAAGGCCGTAGGTCAGGAAGGCAGCTACGTCTATATCATGCAGACGAACGTTCAGGAGGTCATCCCTTACATCAGCACCACGCTTTCTACCGACGTCACCGCTCAGGTAAAGGCCAAGCTCGGTCTGAAGTAAGACGAGAGAATACCTACTTCTTGTTAATCTGCTTTAGCAAATCGTCACAGATGCGCAATGCTTAAAACACCGCGTTTTAGGTATTGCGCATCTTATTTATTCGCCGTACCTTTGTACTTACCTCAGGGGCGCAAGAACGCAATCCTGCGCCGATTCTGCTGCGAGGGCGGGCGCACGGCGAAGTGCAGCCAGCAGATGTTTCCGTGCTGCTCCAGCAGCAGTTCGTCAAACTCTTTCCCTGTACTGTCAGCGATATCTAGCAAGATCACCGCATAGCGGATCATCTGCTCCTTACCAGCACAGCGGATATCCACCGCACAGCCCGTCACATGATTCGACGTCGCTACCCCACCCGCCAGCTTATTCACCGCTGGCGAGCGATAGCCAGAGTTAATCACGATACCTTCGACATTCTCCGAGGTCTCATAATCCTCCCCAGGCTGCAAGCAATATAGCGTGTTATAGCTATACCTTAGTTCCTCCAGCCACCAGCAAAGGCATTTCAGATTCTCAATCACTTCGTGACTCGGAATGTTCTTATCCGCTGTCACATGCTTCGTTTTCGTCAACTCCCCGAGCTTAAAGTGCTCGGAGAGTTTTGCTTGTTTATTGATTTCTACTTGATTCATAATAATATGATTATCTAAAAATGTTAAGATGTTAAGATGTTAACATCAGATGGCTTTAGCGAGTTTTCTGAACATGCCCTTCTGGAGCTTCTCAACGACATTCGCGCGAACCCACTCATTGGTTTTCCTTGAGGCACTGACATTTTTGGTATACCCACAGATCTTCATCACGTCCTGCGTCGTGAATTCATCCGGCAGCTGGGCATAGAACTTCGCCGTCTTGTCGTACACGCGGCGCAGCTGGGTGTCGCGGGCATCGTTCTCAAACATGTCCTGCAGCAACTGGCCGAACAGCGCGTCCTCGCATTTGTTGATGATCTCGCACATCAGGTCGGCAAAGTCCAGATGGTGCTGCTCTATCTTCGCCTCACCCGTCTTCACAAACTCCTCCCATGAGGGCTGCGTCGAGATGACCTGCGGGATGCACACCGACATCACCTTGTCCTGCAGACGCTTGCGCTCCAGGTTGAGCACCTTGTCCTCGTTGATGCGCGCCTCCTCGCCGAGGGCCGCACAGAGGTCGTAGACGTGCTTCACCAACGGCTCCAGTCCCTTGATCTCACACTTCAGCGCGTCAAACCGGGCACCCCACTCCTCCATGTCGTGGGCAGGCGTCTTGTCACGCTTGTTAGGCCTGTACTCATCTGTGTGGAAGTCCTCCTCGGGCATCACCCAGGCCGTCATGCGGGTTGACATGCCGTCACCGATATTCCGGGCGTTGATGAACTGCTGCAGCGAGGTGCGCGTGCAGGTGAAGACACCCGAGAACATCATGGGCATCGAGTTGTTCACCGAGTCGGAGTTGGCATAGTCCACACCGTTGCGCTCGTTG
>OMZO01000040.1 GCA_900315525.1 uncultured Prevotella sp.
GTGACATTTCTGGTATTGTCACAAAAGAATCTTCGGTAATCATTTCTAATATAACTGATTGTCTTTCAGTAAGTTCTTTGGTGACATCTTTGGTGACATTTTTGGTGACATCTTAGGTCGACAAAAGTTTCACAGAAGTAAAGAGAGCCTAGCATCTTTCGGCTAAGCTCTCTTTCGTCGGAGAATGACACTGTCATGATGAACACACGGTTCTGGGCACGTGAAACTTAAGGAATCATGACTTGAAAAACTTCATGACGACGCAGTTGACGCCATTGCGATAGTTGTAGTCGATATGGTCGCAGAGCTTGTTGACGAGGAGCAGGCTGAGTGCATTGCCTGTCATCATGGACTCGGGATTGAGGGAGAGTTCGCGGACTGGGTTGAAGGACTTGCCACGTGCCTTCAAGAAGAACTGGATGCCGCGCGACTGCGAGCCTCCGTCGTCCATGATCTCCATCATGCGGACATCGAAGAAATGACGGCAGGATTCGCCCTCCTGGGTCTTCAAGCCAATGAGGCTGTTCATGATCTCTTCGGCACAGACGGCAATACGGTTGGACAGCCCTTTCGACAGTTCGCAGATATCGAGATACTTCAGGATGTCGAGGAAAGCAGAACGGGCCTCCTGCTCATCGTAGTTCAAGGAGTAGTCGAGATAAGGCTCATCGACGGTCTTGGGAGCGAGTGTGAAATGATCGACCATGGGGTTGCGGCGAGAAATCATCCAGGCCGTTGCCAGACAGGCGGCAAGGGCGATGACGACACCTACGGTGAAGAACCACCAGAACTGCCCAGGGAAGTAGTGCTCCATCACCCACAGCGTGGCCAGGATGAACGGCGGCTCGGAGAGGATGACGCCTATCGACAGCCGAACCCGATTCTGGGTGACATAGACTGAGCAATAGTAGAACAGGAGGGCAAACGGCAGCAGCGCGGTGCTGAGAATCATGATGGGCTGTCGGGCGAAGCCTATCAGTTGTTCATCGGCTCCGAAACATCTGAGCAGCAGCTCGGGCGACAGTCCCATCACCAAGCTGATGATGCTCATGCAAGCAATGACGATGACCAGGCTGCGGCTGATGACCATGCGATAGCCACGAAGGTCGTTCTCGCCCAGGAAGGTCATGCCGAGCGACTGCATGGAGAAGATGACACCCATCGTAACCAGTGAACCGACAGAGAGCATCTGCATGAACACGCTGACCACGACGAGACCGTCGGCTCCATAGAGGCGCTGGGCGGCTGCATTGATGCCTGAGAAGATGATGACTGAGACGAACGAGCCTGTGGCGTCGGAAAGTCCAAGCTTGCCGCAATGCCAGGTGAGCGAGGGGAACCAGGAGCGGAACACTGACGTCAGGGCGAACACGCGCCACTGGCGACGCACCTCGGGAACGACCATCACCAACGACAGCAGATAACTGCAGATAGTGGCATAGACGGCGCCCTGAATGCCCCAGCCGAAGACGACGACGAACAGGAGGTCGAACAGCAGGTTGATCATCATCTGGACGATGGTGACTCTGACCACCAGACTGGCCTTGCCTGTCAGTTGCAGGAACACGGTATAGCTGTTCTGGATGGCGAATGCCACGCCGATAAACGCTGCTGCGGGCAGATAGTCGAGGGCCAGCGGATAGAGACGCGCATTGTCGGTATAAAGCCCTACCAGCGACGGGGCAAACAGCGAGATGGGCAGGGCTGCAGCCAGCGAGAAGATCAGACCGCCTGCCAGGTTGACCATGAACGTGCGATTCACTTGGGGGTAGTCTTGCTCGCCAAAAGCGTGTGAACCTGCCACCATCGATCCCTCTGCCAGCAGCATGGGAACCATCGTTACCAAGATGAGCAGCGGAGCAAACAGGTTGATGACAGCCATCGCATCGGTGCTGACGTAGTTGCCTACGATCACTGCGTCGATGAAGACATTGGCCTGCAGAATGATTGAATTACAAACGCTGGCAATGATAAAGGTTGTCAGCTCTGCGTGTGCGAGATACGGTTTTCTGATATGATTTATATTCATAACTTTATAGTTTTATATTCTGATGGCAAAGTTAGGGAATAAAAAGACTCATGCCAAGAAAAAACAAACTTTTCTTCGCGACTTGTTGTGACATGAGGCGCCATACGTGACAAATAATGCGAAGAGGCCACGAATCGTGTCGCAGCCTCCTCTATGAAAATATTGTCACAGGTTTTGGATAATTCTCTAATTTTTCGTATTTTTGCACTCACTATTAACAATGTTGATTCCAATACGTATCATTATGGCTCAAACTGCTATATTTACACTGACATCAGAACTCCACGACGAGCAAGCTGTCGATACCGTCACCAAGGATTTTCTTGACAGTCTTGGTGTTGACCATTTGTTCAGGGGTAGCGACTACTCCGATTATGGAAGCTATACACTCAACCTGATCTTTGTAAGGACGGGTGGTACGGAAGGCATTTTCAAAGGGCTGTTCCCTGAATTGCGGGAGAAATCAGACCGTCCCTTCTACCTCTTGACTTCTGGGAAGAGCAATTCGCTGGCTGCATCGATGGAGATTCTCTCCTATCTCCGACAGCATCATCTCTGTGGGGAGATCATTCATGGCAGACCTGAGTATATCGCCAGTCGAATCTTACTTCTGGAAAAGGTCGAGGGAGCGAGGAAAAAGATGAATGGCTGTCGGTTGGGTGTTATTGGCAAGCCTTCTGACTGGCTGATTTCCAGCAGTGCTGATGCTGACGTTGTGAAGCAACGGTTAGGTGTGGAATTAGTGGATGTGCCTATGAATATGCTTCTTGATACGATTGCTGCCATCCCTGAAAAAATGCCAAGTGAATCATCTGACAAGGAAGTGATAAGAAAGTCTCTTCCAGGCGCCAACAGGATATACGAGGCACTGAGAGATATCATTGACAAGCAACAGCTCCAAGGGTTTACGTTACGATGCTTTGATCTGCTGAGCACTGTGAAGAATACTGGCTGTCTGGCTTTGGCAAAGCTGAATTCCGAAGGCTTTGTGGCAGGCTGCGAGGGTGATGTCCCAGCCATGTTGTCGATGAAGATCATCCAGTCTGTTACTGGGCTGTCAGGCTTTCAGGCCAATCCCTCAGCCATTGATCCGGAAACAGGTGAGATACTCTTTGCCCATTGTACGATTCCGTTGAATATGGTCGAGCGCTATGAGTTCGACACACACTTTGAATCTGGCATTGGTGTGGGCATCAGGGGATATATGAAGGAAGGGGCGGTCACTGTGTTCAAGGTGTCTGGTGACTTGTCTCGCAGTTTCATCGCAGAGGGTACATTGGTCAGGAATCAGTCAAAACCAGATCTCTGTCGTACTCAACAGGTCATCCAGCTGTCGGATAAGAGTCAAGCCTCTTATTTCTTGACTAATCCTATCGGAAATCATCATATCATTGTCCCTGGCTGTTGGAAATCATTGTTGGAAGAGATATTGAAATGAGAATATCCCTTCCCTGATTCATTTGATGAGCACGCAGCTCTGGTGTGTCTGACTGCTATCGGTAGAGGGTGACGGTGCCGCCGTCGCTCTGGCAGTATCGGCGCAGCAGGTCTTGGATGAAGCGGGCATTATCGACGACACGCTGCTCCTGGCCGTCGTAGCCGTTGATGAGTACCACGAGGTGGGTGGTGTCGATGGTCATCTTCGTGCGCTCGTTGTCGCTGGTGGGTGTACCTACACCGCCTTGTGCGTCGCGATAGACGGGCAGCCCTGCGATGTTGAGCATGCCGCGCCCGATGCCTTCGTAGGGTTCGCCTTCGCGCCCGATGCCCAGCGTCAGTGTGTCGCCCACGAACTTATCGGCATCGAAGCCGCCGATGCTGTAGCCGTAGGCGATGCTGGCGAGGTTGACGAGATCTACGAGCGTGTCGATCTGATAGAGCTCCTTGCCTTGCAGCATGCGACGGATGAGCTGTTCGCTGGCAGGTCGGTAGCGCGAGGGATCCTTGCCGCAGGCTTTATACACGCGACGGGTGGCTGCGATGCCCGACTGCTCCTTGAGGCTCTCGGTGGTGAGCTCCTGACGGAAGCGGGCTTCGAGGGCGTGAATCTCGTCCCACAGCTCAGCGCAATACGCAGAGTTGACGACTCGTGCCTCGACGGCTGCTCCTACGAATCCTGGGCAGACGTTTTCGATCTCCTGTGATACGATGATGTTCATAAGATGGCGTTGAGAAGGTCTTGTTGGATGATGCCGTTGGTGGCTACGACGCTGTTGCCCTGCGTGAACTCAGCGGAGCCGCTGTAGTCGGTGACGGTGCCGCCTGCCTCCATCACGATGAGGCTGCCAGCCATATAGTCCCACTGGCCGATGTACTGTTCGGCATAGCCGTCGAGCCGTCCTGCTGCCACATAACAGAGCGACATCGCTGCCGAACCGTTCATGCGGATGCTGGCGGCGCGACCGTAGAAGGTGTCGATGAAGTGCTTGGCCTGCGGCTTGTAGGCCTCGCTGTTGTAAGGCAGTTGCAGGCAGAGCAGGGCATCTTCGAGCCGCTGCTGACTGACGTGTATGGGCTCGCCGTTGAGGTGTGCGCCGCCATCTTTCCAGGCGTAGTAGCACTCGTCGGCACAGATCTCATAGACCACGCCGAGGATGACGCTGCGGCCCTGCATCAGTGCGATGCTGACGGCGTAAGGGGCATACTGGTGGATGAAGTTGGTGGTGCCGTCGAGCGGGTCGATCACCCAGACGAGCTGTTCGCGGTCGTGGCCTGCCGAACCTTCCTCGGTGATGAAGCCGGCTTCGGGCAGCAGCTGGCGCAGAGCCGTTACGATGCGCGTCTCGGAGCCTTTGTCGACATAGCTCACGTAGTCGTGGGCGTGCTTGCGCTCTACCTGGCTGAGTGAGAACTTACGGCGCTCTTCACGAATATATGACCCTGCACTCTTTGCAATGTCGCAAACAGCCAGGGTCATAGCTCTTAGTTCCTTCTGGTCCATCAATCGTCAGGGTTACGCTTGTAGTGGAACTCCTGGATGTTAGGATTGGTGCCGAGATCGGTGTCGGGGATGACGCCCGTGCGGATGATCTTCTGGTTGTATCCCTTATGCATCGGGCCCACGTCGAGCAGCAGGTCATGGAAGGTCAGCGTCGGCACGACGAGTCCATAGGCACCCACGCCGATGCGCACGCCCTCGGGATGCATATTGTTGAAGAGATATGCAGTAGAGTAGAGGGAGTGGTGATAGATCTCCATGCGGTTCAGGTCCCTGTATGCCTTGATCAGATCGGGGAAGATCTTGGTGGTGTCGGCCTTGGTGAATATGAAACCGATATTGTTGACATAGTCATCGATCGGGTCTCCCTGAATACTGTCATTCTCTTGCAGACACTGCATGACATTGTCCTCCATATTTGTCGTCATCTCCTTTTCCGACGGTGCGGTGAAGTAGGCGATGAGAAGGAGAATCACAACGAATCCGGCCAGAATGACCAGCTTCCCAAGACAACTGTGCAAGAATGCATCTTTGACAGTGTCGTCAGATTTGTAATTGATTTGAGGCATAGTGCTTAAATTTGGTTGTTATGGATTAAGTTCATGAATTCTTGTCTGGTCTTGGCCTGATTGAAGGCACCGCTGAAGTCGCTGGTGGTCGTGATGCTGTTCTGTTTCTCGATGCCACGCATCTGCATGCACATGTGCTTGGCTTCGACGACGACCATCACGCCGAGAGGTTTCAGCGTTTCCTGGATGCAGTCCTTGATCTGTTGGGTCATGCGCTCCTGTACTTGCAGGCGGTGCGCATAGATATCTACGACGCGGGCTATCTTCGACAGTCCGGTGATATAGCCGTTAGGGATATAGGCCACATGCGCCTTCCCGTAGAAGGGGAGCATGTGATGTTCGCAGAGCGAGAAGAAGTCGATGTCCTTCACGATGACCATCTGCGAGTAGTCTTCTTTGAAGAGCGCATCGGTAAGCACCTTGTGGGCATCCATCTCATAACCGCGCGTGAGCACCTGCATGGCCTTGGCCACGCGCATCGGCGTCTTCACCAAGCCTTCACGCTCAGTGTCCTCGCCCAGCAGCGTGAGTATCTGCTTGTAGTGTGAGGCCAGTTCGTCGAGCCCTTCTCGGTATTGCGGTTCTTCTATCATAGCTAATGGTTTATGGGTATTGTACTGTGATCTTTCCCTTGACGATGATGGCCGACTGGTAACCCAGTTCCCTGACGCTCCTGAGGATGGCGTGCGCTTCCTCGTAGGTGCGGTAGTTGCCCATGCGGCAGATCCATCTGGGGGAATAGAAGTGTACATAGACAGGCTCTCCTGGAAAGAGCGACTTGATTTCGTTTCCGGTTCTCTCGGCCTTGACTCTGTCGTTGCGGGAGTTGCCGCCAGCAAACACCTGTACGCGGAAGCCATTGATCTTGTAGCCTTTCATGACTTTCTTTCTGGTGTCGATGGTATCGGGCGTCGCGGTGGTCGTCTCTGTCTCCTGCAGGACAGTAGTCTGCTCGTTCTTTTCGTCGCGGGCGTTCTCCTGACGGGTCGTTGCAGTCGTCGTCTCCGTCTGTTTCTTCGGTGCGGCCTGCACGGGCACGGCGTTCTTGCCGTTTACCAGTTCGTCGATGCTCTGGTCGTGAGTAACGGTAATCTTACCCTCACCCGAATTGCTCTTCTGCAGCCTCTCTGTGAAGGTAGATTGTGCATCGGCCACGATGACGCAGCCGACACACAATGTAAAGATGATGAGTAGTCTTCTCACTTCGAATTATTTCTTCCAAGCGTCGATGATACCCTTGAAGTCAGCGCACTTCAGAGAAGCACCACCAATCAGACCACCGTCGATGTCAGGCTTTGCGAACAGCTCGGGAGCGTTGCTGGCCTTGCAGCTACCACCGTAGAGGATGGTTGTGTCCTCAGCAACGGCGTTGCCATACTTCTCGGCGATGATTGAACGGATATAGGCGTGGATCTCCTCAGCCTGCTCAGCGGTAGCGGTCTTGCCAGTACCGATGGCCCAGATGGGCTCGTAGGCGATGACGATCTTGCGGAAGTCCTCCTCAGAGAGGTTGAATACGCTGCCCTCGAGCTCTGCCTTCACAACCTCGTTCTGCTTGCCGGCCTCGCGCTCTGCCAGGCTCTCGCCGATGCAGAAGATCACCTTCAGACCGTTCTTCTGTGCGAGCAGCACCTTCTCCTTCAGGATCTCTGGAGTCTCCTTGTAGTACTCGCGACGCTCAGAGTGACCGAGGATCACATACTGTGCACCAGTTGACTTGACCATCTCTGCGCTTACCTCACCGGTGAAGGCGCCCTTCTCCTTGTCTGCGCAGTTCTCAGCACCCAGACCGATGATGTCCTGGTCGAGGAACTGTGCGATAGATGCAAGGTGGATAAACGGGGTGCAAATCACAACACCACAGTTGGGCTTGTCAGCCTTCAGTGTCTCATTCAGCTCCTTTGCGAGAGCGATACCGTCCTGGAGATTCATGTTCATCTTCCAGTTTCCTGCAACAATTTTCTTTCTCATAATTTTATGTTCACTATTTAAAGGGTTATTATTCTTTTTCTTCCTGCGGAGCCATTTGCTCCATGCCCATAGGCGGTCGGCGATAGTGAGTAATACGAGCGGCAGCACAAACCACGTCAGTATCCACAGGATCTTCTCTGCCGCATTGTCATTGGGCAGACGGCCCAGCGGTGAGCCCTCCAGTCGGGCGCCCAGCTCTTCGTCGCTGGGGAGCGTGTTGTGGCTCCATTTGCGGATGATGACGCCGTCGTTGAGCAGCAGCAGACCTGGGTTCGAGCGGATCACCGTCTTCAGCGTCGTCTCGTCGGTATTGCAGAACGGGTATTCCGCACCCGTGATGTCCTGCCAGCGGCCGATGCCCCTTTGCGTGCTTGCCGTGAGACAATAGAACTGATAGCCGTTCTCGAGACAATACTCGTAGATGCTGTTTAGCCGGTCGAACTGTGAGTCGTTGGCATTCTCCAGATGAGGCGCAACGAGCAGGAACGTGTAGCCCTGACTTCCAAGCACCGCTTCCGTGATGTCCTCGCCCTCGTCTGTGCTCTCTATGAAGAACTCCGTGTATGGCGAGTCCTCACCTTCCATCATGCGCTGCCATCCCTCTCTGAGATTCGTCCCTACGTGATAGGGGCGGAAATCGAACTGGGGGAGGGTATAGAGGCTTCGGCCTGCGATGATCACGAGGATGAAGAACGCTGAGTAGTTCATCACGATCCACTGGTTCGACTCGCTGATGAGTCGCGGCATGTCCAGCGGGTATCTCCAGACGATCAGGGCCGCTGCGAGCAGCACCACATTCTTCCAGAAGGTCTGCCAGTTGGTGAGCACCAGCGCATCACCGAAGCATCCGCAGTCGGTGACGGGATCGTCGATCGCCAGCCAGAGCGTCAGCAGCGTCATCACCATCATCAGCACCACCAGGATCTTTGAGACCAGCCTGCGCCTGATGGCAAACAATAGGCAGATGCCCAGCAGGAACTCTGTGGCTGAGAGGATGACCGATGAAGCCAGTGTGCCGAAGTCGGGTACAAGGCTGGCCAGTCCGATGGCCGCAAGATAATCGTGTATCTTGTACTGTGTTCCCAACGGATCTACTGCTTTGACGAATCCTGATAGGATGAACGTCAGTGCCAGCAGCAGCCGGGCGATATTTACGGCAGTTTTCCTCACTCCGTCAATTTAATTACTCCAAAGACCGCATAGTTGATGATGTCCATATAGTTGGCGTCGATGCCTTCTGAGACGAGCGTCTCGCCTCCGAGGTTCTCGATCTCCTTGATACGCTCGATTTTCGTGAGGATCAGGTCGGTATAGCTGCTGACTCTCATCGAGCGCCATGCCTCGTCGTAATCATGGTTCTTACGCTTCATTAGCTCCAGCGCCTGCTGGGCAAAATGATCGTAGAGACGCATGGCCTCCTGATTGTCCATATCGACGGTATCGGCAAACCCCTCGCTCAACTGGATGAGCCCCACGATGCCGTAGTTGATGAGCGCAATGAACTCCGGACGGATGCCTTCACCCACCAGCGACTCTTTCTTGATTTCCAGCGAACGGATGCGCTTTGCCTTGATGAATAGCTGGTCGGTAAGTGCCGTAGGACGCAGGATGCGCCACGAGGCTTTGTAATCGTGAAGCTTCTTCTCAAACAGTGCCCTGCATTCGGAGAGCGCCTGTTCAAACTGAGCGTTTGTCTTTTCTATATTGGCCATAATCGGGTGCAAAGGTACAAAAAACCTCAGATAATACAAAAAATTATCTGAGGTTTTTACATTTTACCTTATTAATTATTCTTTTTGCTTCTGCCGGATGTAGCGTATTTTCGCACCCAGCGTTTCGAATTGGGTGCGTATGGAGTCGCGCCTGATTCGCGTTGTCGTCAGCAGCGTCAGTTCTTCCGGCGTGGCCTTCAGGGCCTTCTTGTGCTGGTCCACTTGCTTCTGCAGGGCGTCGAGCTCATGGTTCGCAATCTGCAGCAGACTGTCGGTTGCGGCGAGCTCATCCTGTGCCGCCTTGAGTTCGATTTCCTGATGCAGCTGGAGCGCGGCCTTTCTGGCTTCTACGACGTTGGGAAACTGCTTGCGCAGGGAGTCGATGTCGGCTCTGGCCGCGTCGAGCGCGCCCTGTTCGAAGTGCGTCCTGGCAGCCTCAATCAGTTGGTTGGCTTGCTCTTTCTCGTTATTGCCGCAGCCTGTCAGAAACAGTACTGCGGCAATAATCAGACTTATTTTCTTCATCTTTTTTCTTAGAAGTTCACGAGGAATGCCAGACCGAGCGTGAAGTAGTTCATCTTCTTGGTCTTCTTATATTCAACGGGATCCGTATAGAGTGATAGCTCTGAGAGGTCCTTGTTCTGTATAAGGCTGTAGCCCACATCGGTCAGCGAGTATTTCAGATAGCGGTACGGGTCGTACTTCATGGTGAAGTCCTTCTTGGAGTAGTCATAGTCGAAATACAGACGCCATGAGAAGTTTGACCTGTAACGATAGGTCAGTGAGAGACCAGTGCCGATTGACGTTGATGATTTGGCACCAATGGTCAACATGTCCCAACGCAAATCGTATTCTTCATTGTCAGGGGTGTTGGTGGGGGCGTCGATGCCGCCAAATGTAAACTTGCCATCGCTATCGTCGATGAGTGGCTTGCCGTTGATGATGTGCATGTCGTACTGGATATCCTTGACTTTTCCCTTGGCATAGCCGTCGATGTCGAGTTCCTGCATGAAGGAGCGACCGATGAGGAATTTCGTGCCCAGTGCGAAACGCTTGCTTAGTGGCAGGTTGAGATAGATACCGGCACTGGCCGTGAACTCAGTGAGGTGGTCGCTCTCAACGACGGCACCAATGTCCTCAATAGCCTTGCCGCCTTTATTGATATCCTCGGCGGTCAGTTCTTGGATAAGGGGGTAGGGCTCGGTCTCAGTATCGGCTCCAGGGTAGAGACGATAGTATTCAGGGTTAAAATGGTATATGTCGGAAATCATGTCCCAGGCATAATTGGAGTCTTCCGTCAGATCTCCCGTATATTGTCCAAAGGTCTTTGCAGACATAGCCCTTACGCGGAATCGGCCACCGACACCTATGTATTTGTTGAAGAAATAGGCACCTTCAGCATCGACGACAGTGGCTGCGCGGAACTCAACGCCCATGCTGCCGTATTCGTCTTCTGCATCATCTTCAGCATAATAGAAATCCTTGTACTTCTGGGCATTTTGCAGGTCGCTCATGCTGAAGTCTATGCTCTTGCCGCCCAAGCCGGCACCCATGCCGATGCTGAAGAATGAAGGTTTCTCGAAATCCAGCATGAGGTCGTTATGCAACAAGCCCTTGCCTTTGAACAGAATGTCAGAGAGTGCATAGCCTAACTCACCGGAAAGAATACCGATACCGGCACCAGACATCACGTCGCTCACCCAGTGACGGTTGTTCAGCACACGCATCACACCAGTAGCTGTAGCTACACCATAACCAGCTACCGACCACCAAGGCGAACGGGTCAGACCGTACTCCTTGTGCAGCAACGTAGCACCTACGAAGGCGGTTGCCGTATGGCCTGAAGGCCATGAGTTGGCGCTGGTTCCATCGGGGCGCATCTCCTTGGCAGTGTATTTGATGCCGTTGACGAAGGCGGCCATGATACCATACGACATGGCGGCGCTTGCCAGCAGGCGAGGCCAGTCGCTACGACCTTCGTAGCCGCCCAGTTTCAGACCGACTACCATTGCCGGACCGAAGAACTGCGTATAGTCGTCGATACCGGTCTTGAAGTTGGTGAGCAACTGAGTGTTCTCCTTACCGTCCTTATTGTTGACACGGAACATGGCCTTGTCGCTCTTGAGAGCCCAACCAGCCAGGAACAGAGGTACGCCCACAAACGTCATGTCGTCCATGAACTTATATGGCTTCACGCCTGGAGCAGTCTTCGTTTTGAAGAAGTCAAAGTCCATACCCGTGTTGCTTTCGGCGGCAGTGGTGGATGAAATAGTTGAATTGAATGGATTCGTAGGTAAGGCGACCATTTCTGGCTTCATTTCCGGCGTTTCCAATTTGATGGTCGGCACGTTAGTGTAGTCAATGGCGCTTACTCGGAGAACTGTAAAAATACAGGCAATCAGAAGTAGTAATGATTGTTTTTTCATTTTCGTTATTGTTTTAATCGTTGCAAAGATAAGATTATTTTTAGAATAATTAGCAAAAAAATGAGAAAAAATGTATTGTTAGGGAAAAATGTTTTATTTATATACCTTTTTTTTGTAACTTTGCATCCTCAAAGGAAATAAAAGCATGAAATTGTACTCCGACGAAGAGCTGGCGTTGATACTCGACCAGGATATCTTTCATAAGATTAGCGAAGCCGCAGACCATCTGGGGCTGGAATGCTATGTAGTGGGAGGCTATGTCCGTGATATCTTCCTCGAGCGTCCTTCCAATGATATCGACGTCGTTGTCGTAGGCAGTGGCATTGCGCTGGCAGAGGAACTGAAACGGAGGGTGGGTAAGAGTGCCCATCTGTCCGTGTTTCGTAACTTCGGGACGGCACAGGTGAAATTCCGTCAGAAAGGAAAAGAATATGAAGTGGAGTTCGTCGGGGCTCGTAAGGAGAGCTATAGCCACGACTCCCGTAAGCCTGTTGTGGAGAACGGTACGCTGGAGGACGACCAGAACCGCCGCGATTTTACCATCAATGCGATGGCCATCTGTCTGAATAAAGACCGCTTTGGTGAACTGGTCGATCCCTTTAACGGACTGGCCGACCTCGAGGATGGTATTATCGCCACACCGCTGGAACCCGGTATCACATTCTCCGACGACCCGTTGCGCATGATGCGTTGCGTGCGCTTTGCCACCCAGTTGAACTTCACTATCGAAGACGAGACCTTCGAGGCTTTGCAGCGGATGGCCGACCGTATCAAGATTGTCAGCGGGGAGCGCATCAAGGACGAACTGAATAAGATCATCCTCTCACCACTCCCCAGCCGTGGGTTCGTCGACCTGCAGCGTTGCGGACTGCTGAATATCATACTGCCGGAACTCTCTGCCCTCGATATCGTCGAGCAGAAGAACGGCAGGGCCCACAAGAATAATTTCTACCATACGCTTGAGGTGCTCGACAATGTCTCCAAACGATCGGATGATCTCTGGCTGCGTTGGGCGGCTATCATGCACGACATCGGCAAGACCAAGTCGAAGCGCTGGGATCCGGCTATCGGCTGGACGTTCCATAACCACAATATGATCGGTGCTAAGATGGTGCCGCAGATCTTCAGGAGACTGATGCTGCCGATGGACATGAAGATGAAGTTCGTGCAGAAGCTCGTGGATCTGCACATGCGTCCCATCGCCATTGCCGACGACGAAGTGACCGACTCGGCCGTGCGCCGTCTGATGAATGATGCCGGCGAGGATATCGAAGAACTGATGATCCTCTGTGAGGCGGATATCACCTCCAAGAACGAAGTGCGCAAGAAGATGTTCCTCGAGAATTTCCGTATGGTGCGCGAGAAACTCGCTGACTTGAAAGAAAAAGACTATGTGCGCTTGCTGCAGCCAGTCATCGACGGAAATGAGATCATGGAGATGTTCCACTTGAAACCGTCTCGAGAGGTGGGCGTGCTGAAGCAGTATCTGAAGGATGCTGTCTTGGACAATAAGGTCGAGAATGAGCGCGAGCCCCTCATGGCACTTCTGATGGAGAAAGCAAAACAAATGAAACTGATATAAAAACGTATGAAACGCTTACTTCTATTATTATTCACTATTCACTGTTCGCTATTCACCTTTTGCAATCCAGTAGATGATCTGTTGGAGCGTATCGACAAAGGGGCTTCGGCAAAGTTCAAGATTGAGAAAGTAAAGAGTCAGACTGATTTCTTCGAACTGGATCAGCAGGGGAAGAAAGTCGTCGTGCGAGGAAACACCTGGGTAAACATTGCATCGGGTGTCAACTGGTACCTGAAGTACTATGCGGGTATTCATCTCTCCTGGAACCAGATGCAGGCTAAACTTCCTGCCACACTGCCTGCCGTTAAGACGAAGGAGCGCCACGAGACCGATCTGACGTTGCGTTACGATTTCAACTATTGCACGTTCTCCTATTCGATGGCCTTCTGGGACTGGAAGCGTTGGGAACGTGAAATCGACTGGATGGCTCTGCATGGCGTGAATCTTCCGTTGGCCATCGTCGGTGAGGAGTGCGTCTGGCGCAATATGTTGTTGAAACTGGGCTATTCGGAAGAGGAGATTGGTAAGTTCATTGCCGGTCCTGCTTTCCTGGCTTGGTGGGAGATGAATAATCTTGAAGGGTGGGGCGGACCTCTGCCTCTTTCTTGGTATCAGCGTCAGGAGAAATTACAGAAGCAGATCCTGGCCCGCATGAAGCAACTCGATATGCATCCCGTATTGCCCGGCTATTGTGGTATGGTGCCTCACGATGCGAAGGCGAAGCTGGGCCTGAATGTAGCTGATGCCGGTTTGTGGAACGGTTTCCAGCGTCCTGCGAACCTTCTGCCCACAGACAGCCGCTTCTCGGAAATTGCCACCTTATATTATAATGAGCTCACCAAACTCTTCGGAAAGGCCGATTATTACTCGATGGACCCCTTCCATGAGAGCAACGACGACCCGAATATCGACTATGCCAAGGCCGGTGAGGCGATGATGCAGGCGATGAAACGCGTCAATCCCAAGGCGGTATGGGTGATTCAGGGATGGACGGAGAATCCGCGTCCGGCGATGGTGGACGGTATGAAGACTGGCGACCTGCTCGTGCTTGACCTCTTCTCGGAGTGTCGCCCGATGTTCGGCATTCCGAGCATATGGAAGCGCGACGAGGGCTACAAACAGCATCCCTGGCTCTTCTGTCTGCTCGAGAATTTCGGTGCCAATGTGGGGCTTCATGGCCGTATGGATCAGTTGCTCGACAATTTCTATTCAGACAAGCGGAACTGCCAGGGTATCGGTTTTACGATGGAGGGTTCTGAGAACAATCCCGTGATGTTTGAGTTGATGAGCGAGCTGCCCTGGCGACCTGAGAAGTTCACTAAGGAGGCTTGGATAAAAGACTATGTGGAGGCGCGCTACGGCGTGGAGGATGCTGCGATAGAACAGGCTTGGATGATTCTCGTGAATAGCATCTATAACTGTCCGGCTGGCAACAACCAACAAGGTCCTCATGAGAGTATCTTCTGCGGTCGTCCGTCGTTGAACAACTTCCAAGCCAGCAGTTGGTCGAAGATGAAGAATTATTACGATCCGGCCGATACGAAGGAGGCTGCACGCCTGATGAATAGTGTGGCAGAGAAGTACTGTGGTAACAATAATTTCGAATATGATCTGGTGGACATCACACGTCAGGCATTGGCCGACCAGGCTCGTCAGCAGTATCAGCATACCATTGCAGACTACAAGGGCTTCGACCGCCAACGCTTTGATCAGGATGCTGCCCGTTTCCTGGAGATGTTGTTGATGCAGGACAAGCTGTTGGGCACGCGCGCTGAGTTCCGTCTTGGCCATTGGACGCAGGATGCCATCAACGCTGGTTCTTCTGCGGCTGAGAAGAAACTCTATGAGTGGAATGCCCGTGTTCAGATCACGACCTGGGGTAATCGCTACTGCGCCGATACTGGTGGTCTACGTGACTATGCCCATAAGGAATGGCAGGGGTTGTTGAAAGATTTTTACTATCCTCGTTGGAAGGCCTATTTCGAGGCACTTGCTGCCCAGATGAAGGCTCAGACAGCTCCTCAGCCAGAACTCTTGGGCGGTGGTCCTAACGCGACGAAGACGGCCGCCGAACTTTTCCAGATGGCGCTGCCGCAGGAGGTGAAACTCGACTACTATGCGATGGAGGAGCCTTGGACGCTACAACAGAATCCTTATACTGTAGCGCCAGAGGGTAGTCCTGTGGAAGTGGCTAGACAGGCGATGGACTTAATTAATATTCACTAATTCACTAATTTACTATTCATTATTCTTTATGCAAAGTCAGCGTTTGTTAAGTCTTGATATCCTCCGTGGTATAACGGTAGCGGGGATGATTCTTGTCAATAATGGTTGGGGCGAGTCATTTGAAATGCTTGGACATTCCGAATGGAACGGCATGACGCCGTGCGACCTCGTGTTTCCTTTCTTCCTGTTCATCATGGGTATTTCGTGTTACCTGTCGTTGGTGAAGTCGGAGTTCAAACCGACACCGCAGGTCATCCGCCGTATCGTGAAGCGCACGGTATTGCTTTTCGCCATCGGCCTCTTTATCAACTGGTTTGACCATGCGATAGAAGGAGACTTGCTTTGCTTCGGACATCTCCGTATCTGGGCTGTCATGCAGCGCATCGCCGTCTGCTATGGCATCGTGTCGCTCTTCGCGCTCTTCTGCAATCATAAGTACACCATCCCCGTAGTGATCGGCCTGCTGGTCATCTACACAGCTATCTTGGTTTACGGTCATGGCTATGCCCAGGATGCCAGCGTGAATATCCTGGCCCAGGTGGATCTGAATCTCTTTGGTTATGATCATGTCTATCATAAGAGTCCTGTCGATCCTGAAGGTCTTGTGGGAACCATCTCCTCCGTGGCTCATGTGTTATTGGGCTTTTATTGTGGCAAGCTGATTCGTCAGAAGGAGACTGTCGAGCAGAAGGTGCTTGCGCTTTTCGTGGTCGGTACGGTGCTGGTGATCGGCGGATACTTGCTTACTTATGGATTGCCGCTCAACAAGCGTATCTGGAGTCCCAGCTATGTGATGATGACTTGTGGACTGGCTTCCTTGCTTCAGGCCTTCCTGATGTATGTGATAGATATACAGAAGAAGTCTAAATGGACGACATTCTTCCATATTTTTGGCGTGAATGCGCTCGCGCTCTATGTGTCGAGTGAACTGCTGGCCATCCTGTTGGGGCACCTCGGCGTGTCTGAGATGGTTTACAATGGCATCCATGCTGTCATCAGTCCGCTGAAATGGGCATCGCTGGCCTATGCCGTCTATTTCGTTTTGCTGAATGGTCTTATCGGATATGCCTTATATCGGAAAAAAATCTATATAAAACTATAATAGCAAATAAACTTTGTTAAAATCACTGGGAGGGCGATATATCATAAGATATATTTTTTGTAACTTTGCAGGCTGAAAACTGAATAAGTCCGTTATAGTTTTCGGACAGTGACAGGTTTTGGACAAATATTATTTATCAAAGATATGAAAATGAAGAAGATTATGATGTTTGCTGCCGCAACGACGCTGTTGGCTTCTTGTGGTGGCGGAGGTGGTCGTCCAACGTTTGGCGACAATGAGTTCCCTGTAGTGACCGTGGGTACATCGAGTACGACGATGCATTCCACCTATCCGGCTACAATTAAGGGTGTACAGGATGTTGAGATTCATCCGAAGGTTCAAGGATTTATTACCCAGATCAATGTGAAGGAAGGTCAGACGGTCAGTGCCGGTCAGGTGCTGTTCGTGTTGGATAATGTGACTTATCAGGCACAGGTGCGTCAGGCTCAGGCTTCGGTGAACACCGCAAAAGCAGCCTTGAATACCTCGAAGCTCAATTATGAGAATTCTAAGAAACTGCATGAAAATGGTGTGATCGGTGACTTTGAGTTCCGTTCAGCCTCTAATTCTTATGAACAGGCTCAGGCCGGTTTGGCTCAGGCAGAGGCTACCCTGACATCTGCCAAAGAGATGCTGAGTTTCTGCTATGTGAAGAGCCCTGCAGCCGGTGTGGTAGGTTCTCTGCCTCTCAAGGTCGGTACGCTGGTGAGTGCTGCCAACACGCTGACGACGGTCTCGAACATCAGCACGATGGAGGTCTATTTCTCGATGACCGAGAAGGATGTGCTGGCTATGGGCAAGAATGCCGGCGGTCTCGCAGGTGCTATTCAGGCATTGCCCCCATTGCAGTTGAAGCTTGCTGATGGCACGACCTATCCTTCAGAGGGTAAGGTGACGAAGATGAGTGGTGTGATCGATCCGACAACTGGTTCTGTACAGATGATTGCTGTATTCCAGAATCCCGAAAAGTTGCTGAAGAGCGGTGGCTCTGGTACGATCATCATCCCCAAGAGCAGTTCTAGCGCTATTGTGATTCCTCAGAACTGCGTATCTGAGGTTCAGAACAAGAAGTTTGTCTATCTGCTCGGTCAAGACAACAAGGTGAAATATTCTGAGATCAAGGTGGATCCGCAGACCGACGGCAACAACTATGTGGTGACCGAGGGCTTGAAGGCTGGTGATAAGTATGTTACCAACGGTATCACGAAGCTTTCCGACGGTATGGAGATTGTTCCTATCACACCTGAGAAGTATCAGCAGAAGATCGACGAGCAGGCAAAGGCTATGAGTGCAGGTGACATCGTCGGTGCAATGAAAAAGTAGTTATTATAGATAAAAGTGAATAGTTAGCAATATGACATTTACAACTTTTATAAAACGCCCGGTACTCTCGACGGTGATTTCTATTCTCATCGTACTGCTGGGTTTTATTGGACTGGTATCGCTGCCTATAGAGCAGTATCCTGATATCGCACCGCCAACAGTTGCGGTGTGGACTTCCTATCCTGGTGCCGATGCTGAGACGGTGAAGAACTCCGTTATCGTGCCGCTCGAAGAGAGCATCAACGGTGTGGAGGGTATGGACTATATCTCATCGACCGCCAGCACTGGTTCTGCGCAGCTCAGTATCCTGTTCCGTCAGGGCATGAACCCTGATATGTGTGCTGTGAACGTTCAGAACCGTGTGCAACAGGCCCAGGCACTGTTGCCGGCTGAGGTAACCCGTATGGGTGTGACGGTACAGAAGCGTCAGACATCACAGGTGCTGATGTTTACGCTGACCTCTGAGGACGGCCGTTACGACGACGAGTTCCTGACGAACTACAACAATATCAACATCATCCCTGCCATCAAGCGTATTCAGGGTGTGGGCGACGTGCAGTCGCCGGGTCTGAAGACCTACTCAATGCGAATCTGGCTGAAGCCCGACGTGATGAAGCAGCACGGCCTGATGCCTTCCGACATTAGCGGGGTGCTGGCCGAACAGAATGTTGAGGCTGCTCCAGGTACTTTCGGTGAACTGTCGGACGTGGCCTATGAGTATGCCATGCGCTATACGGGCCGTTTGAAGACTGCCGAGGAGTTTGGCAATATCATTATCCAGAGCAAGACCGACGGTTCGACGCTGAAACTGAAGGATGTGGCAAAGATAGAACTTGGCGGACAGCAGTACTCAGTATCGATGAGAAACAACAATCTGCCCTCTGTGCTGGGTATGGTGCAGCAGATTGCCGGTTCTAATGCCAACGAGATTGCCAAGCAGGTGAAGGCCGAGCTCGAGGAGCAGTCAAAGCTGTTCCCACCGGGCATGACCTATAAGATCAACTACGATGTGACGGAGTTCCTCTATGCCTCTATCGAGGAGGTGGTGTTCACGCTGTTCTTCACCCTTTTCCTGGTGTTCGTCGTGATCTACGTGTTCCTGCAGGACTGGCGCTCTACGCTGATCCCGCTGATTGCCGTGCCGGTGTCGCTGGTAGGTACATTCTTCTTCCTCGAAGTGTTCGGCTTCTCCATCAACCTGCTGACATTGTCGGCCTTGCTGCTGGCCATCGCCATTGTGGTCGATGATGCCATTGTGGTGGTCGAAGCCGTGCATGCCAAGTTGGACCAGGGTTATAAGTCACCGCTGACGGCTTCTATCGACGCTATGAACGAGATCTCGGGTGCCATCATCTCGATCACACTCGTGATGGCTGCTGTGTTTATCCCTGTATCGTTTATCGGTGGTACTTCGGGTACCTTCTATCGAGAGTTCGGTGTGACGATGGCTATATCGATTCTGATTTCGGCTTTGAACGCCCTGACGCTGTCGCCGGCCCTGTGTGCCATCTTCCTGAAGCCTCACGACAAGGAGGGACATGAAAAGAAGATGTCACGTATCGATCGTTTCCATCAGTCGTTCAATACGGCTTTTGATGTAACGCTGGGAAAATATAAGAACATTATTGAGAAACTGGTGCGCAAGCCGTTAGCCATCATCGCTGCCGTGCTTATCGGTGCTGTCGTACTCGGTGTGACGATGTTCACCACCAAGTCGGGACTC
>OMZO01000073.1 GCA_900315525.1 uncultured Prevotella sp.
CGACGACGGCCTCGACCAGGATTAGAGAGAGTAGCGCCTGCGGGCGCACTCTTTTGAGAACGGAAATGTATAACCCTTAAAAGAAAGCACTATGAAGAAAGAAACTTGGAAGACCGTCATTCAGGTCATCGTCAGCATCCTCACGGCAGCCCTGACTGCCCTCGGAACGACCTCATGCATGGGCCACGGCCCAATTGCATTCTGAGAAAAGAAATCACACTCTCTACTACGAAAGGACTGACAGCATCAACAAGTGCTGCCAGTCTTTTTTTAAGCCATCGAATGCGACTATCATCGGCGTGAAGGTTCGGAAAAGATAGCCTACGCCTTGACTTTGTCGAGTTCCATCGCGACTCAGCCGTTTAAGCAAGCTTAACGGCGCTCGCTGCTCTGTCACTTATGGTTATAGTACCTGATGAGCAGGGCTACGCCTATAAAAGCCAGAACGAATTCAAGGGCTACGATAAAGATATACTGCATAGCGATAATGGTTTTATAAGTTAGGCGAAATGGCGCAAATCCAATTCTCTAATGTATCAGAGCGGCCAGAAATCGAGCGACTGAGATTGCAGGTCGGAGCATCTGCATAAAGACAGTCACCAACGATATGCGCCCCATTCTCCCTGAGTTCACGGCAGAAAGCATCGGCATAGATGCCGTTATCGCCCCTATTGCCAAGAGCCACCATAACGGCGAGGTTCTTGCCCCTCAGACTGGCACAACGGAACATCTGACTGGCATACTGCCAATGCGGTGACAGGTTGCCACCATCCTGAAACTCGACAGCAAGGACGAGACTCTGGCTGTTCTCGATCTGCCTGACGTTCATACTCTGGACGCAGACGGTCTCAGCACCCAACTTATCGGCTATCTCTTCAGCAATAGCCTGACAACTGTCGTACACGACGACGATTGATTCATGTTTCATAATCCCACAAAAATGTTTGTTTCGCCTCACGCCCTTACATCGAGGACTGTTTGGCATATTACCGAAAAAGGCTGGTCTTCAGACTTTCCTCCACTCCCAAGCGCCTTCTCGGGCAAATACCCAATGGCGTGATTTAGCGAGAACAAAGCCGAATGCATTCAAGCTTTGTCGAGCGTGAACGCTATCAAGCGAAGCTTAATGGCGTTTATGCTTAGGAGCCATAACGGAGTTCACTGCTGCGGGACAGTCGGAGATTCACACTCCAGTTCCCAATTAAGCACAGCTAAGTGCACCTTTACGGGCGACTCTTTCCAGAATCACGCTACAAAGGTAAGATTATTTTCTGGAAACACATCAGTTTTTCAGATTTATTCTTAATATTGGGGGCAAAAATAACAAAGAATTATCAATAATTCGTAACTTTACACCCAGAATCAAGCAGATTTTGAGTAATTATGATGAAGCAAATATGAAAAGGGCAAGTCACCTGTATGAAGACGTAGGCTCCAAGGGTTGTGCCGATGACGACTCCACCAAGTCCGAAACAGTAGTCTGTCAAGACGGTCGTGGTAAAGAAGCCGTTGTAGGCACGAACAAAGGTCATCATCACATTGCCTATCAGGAAATAGGTCTGTGTCATCGCCATATAATGTTCCTTCGAAGGCTCACTCTGGATGAAATAGAGCACGGCTGGCGGGCCTTGCATGCCAAAGAAACCTCCCATCAGTCCGCTCAGTGTACCAGCACCTACCTGTACTCGTTTAGTCGTCGGCAACTTGATCTTCTGGCTAAACAAGGCGAAATAGATACTGATGACTATCAATGCAACACCGAGAATCCGCCTCAATATGTGGTCTTCAATGCGGGTCAAAGCAAAGATGGCTATTGTCGATACAACAATAAACGTCAGCAATATCGGCCAAAGTCGTTTCCAACTCGCCGTATGTAGGCAGGAAGAACGGCAGCATTGTCATGATGAAGATACCAAAGCCGAAACCCGTGGTTCGCTGCACAAAACTGGCTCCGATACTTAGCAGGAATATGAAAAGGCCAATACTGCTCATCTTAATAATTCTCAAAAGCTACAACTTAATTCCGTACTTCACTATCCGCTCTTCCATCATCCCATCGGGCATGAATCGGAGGAGCGTTTCTGTGATGGTGTTGAGCATACGCTGGCGGATGTAGTCCTCGCGGATGTATAGCGACACACGACGCTGTGAGAGATAATCGCCCTCGATGCGGCGCACGTTCTCGCGCTGATGGTCGGAAAGAAATGGCAGATGCATCTCCGGTATAATGGTGAAACCGCCGTTCTCATCAACAATGCGGATAAGCGTCTCGATACTGCCTGCCTCATAAACGCGGTTACCCTTGGTTCTTGCCTTGCAGAAACTAAAGGCACTCTCACGCAGACATTGTGCCTCCTTCATAATCCACATCTTCTCATGCTCCAGGTTCTCGGGTTTAAAAAAGGGCAGCTTGCGCCAACAGTTTTCAGAGAGATAAACCATGAAACGCTCTGTGTAGAGTGGCACTTCGAGGATGCCCTGACGAGTATTACCGCTAATAGCAATACCTGCATCGAGATGCCCCAACAGCAGTTCGCTGAGCATTACATCGACCTTCATCTCGCGGATGGAAAGTTTCACGGAGGGATAGCTTTCCACGTAATGACGGATGAATTTGGGCAGGATGTAGGGCGCGATAGTAGGACCGACGGAGAGTGCCAGTTCACCATTAACGTCGCCCTTATCCTCGGCCACGAGTTCCGTAATGCGTTCAGCTTCTGCCAATGCCTTTTCCGCCTGACGGATAATTTTTTCGCCAGCCGCTGTGGGAGTGACAAGTTTGTTGCTGCGCTCAAAGATGCGCACATCGAGTTCCTCTTCCAGTTTCACGAGCATGGCACTAAGTGTGGGCTGTGAAATACCACACTGTTCAGCAGCCTTGGCGAAGTTGCGCTGGCGGTCGATGGCCACGATGTATTTCAGTTGTTGTAGGGTCATACGCTTCTTTGATAATAGATAAAACCGATGCAAAGATAGATAAAATAATTCGTTTATCTATTGTATTCTTCGTACCTTTGCACCGATTTTAAGAATAAATAAGGAATATGCAACAGAAAAAGAATTTCCATCGCCATTTTGCGACACCAGGATTAAACATCTATTGGATCATCATCGCGTATATCATCGTCGGATGGTTCTACCCTGTTGTAGGACTCATCGCACTCATTTGTATGATCGGTCCCGTGATGACCAGCATCTGGAAAGGGCGCTGGTGGTGCGGTCATGTATGTCCTCGCGGCAACATGTACGACCGTCTTTTATCGAAATACTCACCCCACAAGCCAATACCGGCATTCGTGCGCACGTTCGGCTTCCGCCTGTTCATGGTGTTCTTTATCTTCAGCATGTTCGGTATCCAACTGACATTAACCGTTCCTTGGAGCGAGGGCGGATTGGCAATGTGGAGTGGTATCGGTCGTGTGTTTTGGACCATTATCGTGATGACTACCATCGTCGGTGTTACGCTGAGTTTCATCTATGCGCCACGCACCTGGTGCTCGTTCTGCCCCATGGGTACTATCTCACGCTGGGTGGCTCCTAAGAAGGCACCGCTGCCCAAGGCCTTTACGAACATCCACGTATCGAGTGCCTGTCAGATGAAGTGCAAGAGTTGCGCCCGAGTCTGTCCGATGCAACTCACACCTTACGACAGCCGAGGACAGGAGATTGGCTATCTCGATCCCGACTGTCTGAAATGCGGCAAATGCACGCAGGCCTGTCCTTCGAAGATTATGACATTAAAAAATTCTCGATCTTCATAAACTTTCCTAATAGTCGCTGCAAAATTAGCGATAATTCAGCGATTATAACTATATTTGTGCTCAGATTTAAGCGTTTATAGAGGATTACTAAACATTTACGATTATGAAGATTCTGATTTTACAAGCTTCGCCACGTGCGAACGGCAACACCGCTTGGATGGCGGAAGAGTACAAGAACGCTGCCGAGGCAGCAGGTCATGAAGTGACACTGGTAAATGTGTCGAAGAAAAAGATTGCCGGCTGCCTGGCCTGTGAGTACTGTCACAACAAAGGCAATGGTGCTTGCATCCAGAAAGATGACATGCAGGAGCTCTATCCTTTGATGAACGAGGCAGAAGTGTTGGTACTGGCTGCGCCCATCTACTATTTCACGCTCTGCGCCCAGATTCAGGCTCCCATCCAACGTATGTACTGCGTCAACAAGCCCGCTAACGTGAAGAAGATGGCTTTGCTGATGTCATCCTATTCACCTGGTGTCTATGAAGGTGCTATGTGTGAGTTCCGTGACATCTGCAACTACTGGAGCGTTGAGAACATAGGTGCTGTCACAGCCAAGATTGACGAGCAGAAGACAGAGGAAACCAAGCAGAAAGTGGCTGATCTTGTCAGCAAGCTGTAATGAAACGAATGTAACTGAGTTACGTTGGCTATTTACAAATTCACAAAAGAACAATGAAGATAATAGACGACAACCTCATCAATGGCGTGGTGGAACAAGCCAAGCAGTCACCACGGCTGAGGATGAACTACAACTTCCATCAGAGTCTGGATGAGAAATGCCACCGTTTCCTCAATTGCTTGGAGCCAGGCACATTCATCCCCGTACATCATCATCCCAACAAGGCTGAGACGTTTGTAATCCTGAAGGGAAAAGTCAGAGTCTCTACCTACAATGATGACGGCGAGGTATTGGAGTCCTGTGTCATCAGTCAGGATAGTGGAACCTATGGTGTTGACATCCCTAAAAACGTGTGGCACGGATTGGAGTGCCTGGAACCCAGCGTACTTCTGGAGTGCAAGGAAGGTCCATTCGTCGAGCATGAAGTTGACGGAATCTTGGAAATAAAGAAGTAATCAGGATCTTTTTCATGTTTCGCCTCTGTTTATCCAAGTTTATACTCACCTGTACGGATGCTGGCGATGACTCCACCATCGATGAGCAGATCGGTGCCTGTGATAAAACGGGCATGCTCACCCAGCAGGAAGGCAGCAGCCTCGGCAATCTCGTCGCTAGTACCTGTGCGCTGAGCGGCTGAGGCATCTATCATGCGTTGGTAGCCCTCACCGTTGGCATTAAACTCATCGTAAGCCAGAGGGGTAACGATAACTCCCGGAGAAATGGTATTAATGCGTGCACGACGCTTGCGCCATGAAGTGGCTGCTGCTCGTTGAGCTTGTAAATGGTTCATTCGCTTGGCAATCATATAGGCAAAGCCAGAATTCTGCATGGCTACCTCCTGAATGAACTTCACTTCTTTCAGCTGAGCGGTCGGGGTGTTCACCAGTTGCAGTTCGATATCGTTGGGGATGGGGTACATATAAGCAGCCTGACTGGAGATGATGAGTCCAGCACCACCCTCGGCCATCACCTCACCAAAGGCATCCACAGCAAAGCCCGTGCCCAGCATATCGAGGTCAACGATGTGCTCAGGATTGGCCTGATTGGGCGATGCACCAGCCGTGTCGATGAAGTACATCACGGGACCCAGTTCTGCAGCTTTCTTTGCAAATGCCTCCACGCTATCCTTCTGCAAGGCGTTCACCTGGATGGTCTCTACATCGTAACCACATCGGCGGAAATCGTCGCCGACGCGCTCCAATGCCTTCTCACTGATGTCGCTCAGCAGGATTTTCTTACCAGCACCGATACGGCGCACAATGGCTGTTCCCATACTACCGGCACCCAAAAGCGCCACCACCTGTTTCTTCTCATTTCTGTCGAAAATCATAATCTGTCCTCCTATATTATTATATGTTCTTAATAAACTTTGCAGGATTACCGCCAACTATAGTACTGGGAGCAACATCCTTGGTTACGACTGCTCCGGCGGCTACAACAGCATTCTCGCCGATAGTAACACCTGGCAAGATGATAGCACCTACGCCAATCCAGGCATTGCGCCCGATATGAACAGGTTTGCAGCGCAGCACCATGCGGTTTGCGAAGTCGTGGTTATCGGTAACGATACGCACATTGGGACCTATCATCACTCCGTCGTCGATGGTGATGCCGCCAGCCGCCATGCAGGTCAGCGAGTGGTTCACGAAAACGCCCTTACCAATCTTCATCTGACAGGCGAAGTCAATCTGAATTGGTGGCATCAGATAACTTGTCTTGTCGAGGTTACCACCAAACAACTGCTCTTCCAATGGCCGAATCTGCTCAGGCAGCGGAGCTGTCGTGTTGATTCTAAAACAAATGTTGGCACACTCGGTCATGTGTTTGATGGCCTCTGCATACTC
>OMZO01000017.1 GCA_900315525.1 uncultured Prevotella sp.
GCTGTCAGAGAGTGAGTCGGAACCTGTGCGTATCGTCAGTCGCATGAACGAAATGATCATCCGCAACAACAGTATAACGATTTTCGTCACCTTCTTCGCAGGCGTGCTCAACCTCGAGACAGGACACTTGCGCTACTGTAATGCCGGACATATACCACCACTTGTCAACGGAGAGGTCCTTCCCGTCAATAGCAATCTACCCATAGGCGCCCTATCCGACTGGGAATATACGACACAAGAGGCCGACCTCGCCCCAGGTAGCACGCTATTCCTCTATACCGACGGACTCAACGAAGCCGAGGATGCCCAGAACCACATGTTTGGCAAAAAACGGATCTTAGAGGTGATGCAATCAGCTCAACAAGAACCACAGACGCTTATCGAACGAATGAAACAGGCTGTAGCGGACTTCGTAGGCGACACTGAACAGAGCGACGACCTCACGATGCTCATGATCCACTTACCGCAAAAGCCGAATCAATAACAACTATAGACACCAATCAACTCTCTTTGTTCTAATCTTATTGAACGACCTCCTGCATGGACCCGTAAAAAGCGTCAAGCCTCATGTATGTTTTACATGGGGCTTTTTCTTTTTTTCTACCCGCGATGCGACAACTGTGGCAAACTTCCGACTGGTTGTTACAATACGGCCCTATTTGTCTCTACAACTTCGGGTGAAATCTTTGAAAAAAGTTGGAATGGGCTGAAATCCGTCATAACTTTGCATCGTCAATCAGAACAAACGACACCAGTCAGAACTGATTCGACAAACGTTCTTTGACTTACTGGTACACACGAGATAAAAGGTTAGAACTCAGCGCCCCAGAGCGCTTACTCTATCAGTCGCTGCCCTGACTGAATAATCCAAGGGCAAAACAACAACATTCAAACATTCAACAAAAAAATAAAAAACAAAAGAGAATAAAATAAATAAGTATAAACAATAAAAAAAGTAAAGTTATGACAACAAAAAAGAATTTGGTAAAGTCGATGCTCATGAGCGCCGCTACCGCAGGAATTTTCAGTTTCTCGTTCGTCTTCACATCTTGTAACGACGATGACATTTTAGAAAGTGGCGTCACACCACCAGACATGGAACAAGAATACAACGGTCCGCTGCAGGAACCCTACGGACTGTCTTTCTATGATTTCGTAGCAAGCGATGACGTCACGATCCTCAACGCTGACACAACGCAGATCTCCGTCAGCAAGGCGCTGGCCGACAAGATGGGCATCCAGTCGTTCTTAGGTCACCCGATGGGTATCTGGGATCACCCCGAGCACCGCGCCTATCTGCGCCGCGCTACTAAGGAGAAGCTCGAAGGCGACCGCTACATCCTCCAGGTCATCCCTTCTTCTATTGCTGAGGTGCTGACAGGAAATGATAAGGAATATAAGCTGAGCACCGAGCTCTACGTGAACACCGACCCCGCATCGACCCGCACCCGTGCTATTGAGAATAACACGCCGGAGTTTGCAGCACGCTATATCGACGAGAAGAACGTGATCCACCCGATAGCCATCACCATCAGACGTGCCGAGGGCGACCAGAGAGCCCTGACGCGCAACGCCGCTGCCGAAAATGGCATCTACGGCACCTATCTGCCTGATCAACTGCTGGGATTGCAGGACGACCCTGCCACACGTGGCTTAGATGACGATATCTGGAATTTTATCAAGAAAGGCGCTGAAGCTGTTGGTAATTGGTTTAAAGATATTGCAGTAGGCACTGCGGAATGGTTCAAGGCCCAAGCCAAGGCCATGGAAAAGTGGCTGAAGGAGAACACCCAATATGACATCAATTGGGACAAGCGCAACACCCTTATCAACATTGACTCCAAGGTGGAAACAAAGGTTCCCATCCAGTGCGGCAAAGACAGCAAGGACACCATCAATGTCTATGTGAAGGCTCCCGTGAAGTTCAACCTCAACTACACGTTCATTCTTCAGGCCGACGGTTCGGTGGTAGAGAAACCCAATCTGCGACGCTTCGAGGCCAGTGTTGACGGTCGTTTCAATTTCGAGCCAGAGGTCCGCTTAGGATTCAACGGCAAGCTGGAACTGCCTAAGGACAAGCAGAAAATAGATCTCGTAGAGCTCGATGGTATCACAGTGGTCTTTTACATCGGCTACGTTCCCTTCTGTGTAGATTTCAATCCCTCGCTCTATCTGAAGTTCAAGGCTGAGGTGGAAGGTAAGGCCACGATGGGTGTCAAATACGAGTTCGACTCCTGGTTCAAGGGTGGTATCTTATACGAAGGCTACGGCGATCCCAGAGGTATCAGCGAGAGCAAGGTGACCAAGAGCAAGGTCAGCTTCATCAAACCTACTGCCGAGTTTAACGCCAGTGCAGGTGTCGGTTTGATGTTCGGATGCGAGATGATCATCGACAAGTTGGTAGGTCCTGAGCTCGCAGTAGGTCCTCAGCTCAAAGCTGACGCCGGTCTGACTCTCACCCCATTTGAGAAGGATCCTGTGAATTTTGAGGCATCCGTAGATTTCGGACTCACAGGTGAGGTAGGTGCCAAGCTGAAGGTCTGGAAATGGGAGATCGCTGAGTGGAATGTTGACCTGGACTTCGGTCTGAACTGGAACATCTACAAGTATCCAAAGGACAACAGCAAGGGCAACAAGAACGCCGAGAACCGCTCTAACGACTACGAGGTACAGAAGAACATCGAGGAGATCAACAAGCAAGGCCTGAAGCTGATTGAATTCAATGAAAGGCAGGAGTTGGGTAAAAAGTTGAGTGAAGATGCTGAAGTAATGGAATATACAAATGAATATTTGCACACCACTGTCTTCAATCTTATACCTTACCCAGTAAAGAGCCAGAAGAAAGCCATCATCAGATCCCAGCTTGATGAATTCGCCACAAAGTATGGTCGCGCTCCCAAGGACAATGATGCCGACTTCCAGACATTGAAGAGCATGACATTAGAGAAGATCAAGACGATCGGAAAGAAAGAACTCCACAAGTTGCTTCAAAAGTATTAAAAAGAAAAGCGAGCCGCGAGGCCCGCTTTTTTTTTGCCCTGCACTGACCATCAAGGAAGAATGAAGGCACGCAAAAAGCTCTCCGAAAGAGTCGGAAAGGACGATTATGGGCTTAAAAAGGGTGGAAGAAATCAAATTTTTCCAAAATCCCTTCTCTATATTAAAAATAATGTGTATCTTTGTGATTCAAATCAAAACCTACAGAACATGACGAAAAGAATCCTACTTTCGATATTCGCGATGATGGCGCTGACAGCGGCAACGGCACAGGATACGATCGGCGGCTTCCGCTTCGGCTACCTGAGCTATGAGGCTGCGCTGCAGTCGATGGCCGACTACCAGCAGGTGCAGCAGAAGATGGACGCGCTGCGCCAACAGTTCCAGGCAGAGACACTGCGCGTGGAGGACGAGTTCAACCTGAAGTACGAGGAGTTTCTCGACGGGCAGCGCGACTTCCCGAAGACCATCCTGCAGAAGCGCCAGTCGGAGCTGCAGGAGCTGATGGAGCGTAACATCCGCTTCAAGGAAGAGAGCAAGCAGGAGCTGGAGCAGACGGAGAAACTGCTGATGGCACCGCTGAAGATACGGCTCATCGAACAGCTGGGCACGATAGCCCGCGAACGAGGCTATGCCTTCATCGTGGATACCGACCAGAAGGCAATGCCCTATATCAACCCCTCGATGGGCGAAGACATCAACCAGATTGTAAAGGATGCTCTCAAGTAAACCAGGCCCCATCGGCATCTTCGACAGCGGCTATGGCGGACTGACCATCCTGCATGGCATCCGACAGCTGCTTCCCGAATACGACTACCTGTATCTGGGCGACAATGCCCGCGCGCCTTACGGTCCGCGTTCGTTCGACGTGGTGTATGAGTTTACGCGCCAGGCGGTGGTGAAGCTCTTCGAGATGGGCTGCCACCTCGTGATACTCGGCTGTAACACGGCTTCGGCGAAGGCGCTGCGCTCCATCCAGCAGATAGACCTGCCGAAGATCGACCCTGAGCGACGCGTGCTGGGCGTGATCAGACCGACGGCGGAGGTAATCGGCAGCCTGACGAAGACGCGCCACGTGGGTGTGCTCGCCACCGAGGGTACCATCAAGAGCGAGAGCTACAATCTGGAGATACGCAAGCTCTATCCCGACATTCAGGTGTCGGGCGTGGCCTGTCCGTTCTGGGTGCCGCTGGTGGAATACAACGAGGCCGACTCGCCGGGGGCCGACTATTTCGTGAAGAAGCGTATCGACCAGATCATGCGTCTGGACGCTGAGATAGACACCCTCATACTGGGTTGCACCCACTATCCGCTGCTGATGCCGAAGATACTGAAGTATCTGCCGGCAGGCGTGCGCGTGGTGCCGCAGGGGGAATATGTGGCAGAGAGCCTGAAGGCCTATCTGGAGCGACACCCGCAGATGGAGCAGCGCTGCGCCAGAGGAGGCACGGTGAACTACCTGACGACGGAGAATCCGGAAAAGTTCAAGGAGCAGGCCCAGATCTTCCTACACGAACCCGTCGAGGTGGAGAACATCAGTCTCGGATAAACCATCAAACATAAGGCCCATGAAAAAACATTCGTTCGCAAATATTCTGAGCTTCAGAGTGATGCTTGTGCTGATCGTGATGATGACTATCATCATGATCACCGTGTATGACGTGACGAAGGACACGATGGCACTCGAAGCGGGGTCGCGCTACGAAAGCATCATCCTCAACTCGAATGAGCGGATACGCGGCGTGCTCTCGGACGTGTACGTAGGCGCCATCAACAATATCAACGACATCGAGCGCGACATCGACGACCCCGACAAGCTGCAGGCGCATCTGGAGCGCATGGTGAAGCTGAATATGTATATGTCGAGCTGCCGACTGATATTCGAACCTGACGTCTTCCCACAGAAGGGACATCACCTCGAGATCTATGCCTGGCGCGACTCGACGGGCACCATCAGGGGCAAACAGATGAACGAGCATCACCCCGACTACATGACGCATCCCTGGTACAAGGCTGCCTTCGAGCGACAGGAGGGAGACTGGACACCACCCTACTTCGACCGTGCAGCCTCGCAACAGCTGACTACCACCTACCTGACGCATATCCACGACCATCAGGGGCGCAAGGTGGGTATGCTCGGTGCCGACGTCTCGCTGGAATGGCTCAGGCTGAGACATCAGCGCATCGACGCTGAAAACCATGAGCGCTTCGAGAAGGACTTCAAAGACCAGTCGTACAGCTTCATCATCGATAGCGACGGCACCTACCTGATACACCCCGACCGCGAACGCGTGCTGAAGAAGAAATTCCAGGATGTCGCCGCGCTGACACCCGACTCGGCTGACGACGAGATGGCACTCGACATGATGGCCGGCAAGAGCGGCAGCCGAAGGATGCTGAAAGACGGCATCGACTCATGGGTGTTCTACTCATACGTGAAATATGCCGACTGGACGGTGGTTGTCGTGGTGCCTGAGGCCATCATCCATCATAACGGCAACACGTTGGTGCTGCTCCTGCTGGGCATCCTGGCGACAGGCCTGCTGATCATCTATGTGCTGAGTCATAAGCTGATCCAGAAGAACCTGAAGCAGGTGAAGCGATTTGTGACGGCAGCGGGCGAGATGGCACAAGGCAACTTCAACGCCGAGTTGCCTGAAATGAGAAGCCGGGAGATGGACGCGCTGCGCACGGCCTTCATGGATATGGAGAACTCGCTGGGAAGATACGTGGAAGAGCTGAAGACAACGACGGCCTCGAACGTGGCGCTGGAGCAGGAGCTGAAGATTGCCAGCGACATCCAGCAGCAGATGCTGCCGAAGGTGTATCCGCCGTTCCCAGAGCGCACCGACATCGATATCTTCGGTGAGGTGGTGACAGCCAAGAAGGTGGGCGGCGACCTCTTCGACTTCTTCATCCGCGACGACAAGCTCTACTTCAGCATCGGCGACGTAGCAGGCAAGGGCGTGCCGGCAGCACTGGTGATGGCGGTGACGCGCTCGATGTTCCGCAGTGCCTCGTTGTCGAATACCTCGCCTAAGCTCATCGTGGAATCTATCAACCGCTCCGTGTGCCAGAGTAACGACTCGTTTATGTTCGTCACGCTCTTCATGGGTGTGCTCGACCTGAAGACAGGTCATCTGCTCTACACCAATGCGGGCCATGAGCCGCCCGTGCTCGTAGGCGGTGCCCACACCCGATTCATCAACGTGAACAACAACATACCGCTGGGTCTGCGCAGCGACTGGGAATACACAGAGCAGAAGTCACTCATCGACAAGGGGACGACGCTCTTCCTCTATACCGACGGCTACACGGAGGCAGAGACCACCGAGCACGAGCAGTTCGGCAGGGAACGGATGTGCAGCGAGGCCTTACGGCTGTCGGCAGAGCATCTCGACTCGCGTGAGTTCGTCAGACAGATCCGGCAGGCAGAGCGCACCTTCGTACACGGCATCCCGCAGAGCGACGACATCTCGCTGCTCGCCATCAAGTACCTGGGCAGCGACGCCCTGCACCAGTACCACCGAGGTATCTCGCTGCTGAACGACGTGAAGGAGATACCGGCACTGGCTATCTTCGTGGGCAGCATCTGCGAGGACATGCGCTTCAACCAGCTCACCACCGACGGCGTGAACCTGGCTGTCGAGGAGGCTGTGGTCAACGTGATGAACTATGCCTATCCTGAGGGCACGCGCGCCACCATCCTGCTGGAGGTCTTTGCCGACGAGGAGAGCGTACGCTTCGTGCTCTGCGATGACGGCAAGCCCTTCGACCCCACTGCCAGCGAGGAGGTGGACATCGAGAACAACGTGAAGAACAAGATCATCGGCGGTATGGGTATCCACCTGATACGCCACTATATGGACCATATCGCCTATGAGCGCAAAGACGGTCAGAACATACTGACCATGACAAAGAAGATCAAAGATAACCAAATAAAATAATAGCAATGGAAGCAACCATCAGAAAAGAAGACAACAATCAAGTGACACTGATACTCGACGGACGTCTCGACACCTCTGTCACACAACAGACTGAAAAGGAAGTGGAGCCGCTCTACGACTTCAAGGACACAGAAATCGTGATCGACTGCAGCCGACTGGAATATATCTCATCCAGCGGACTTAGACTGTTGATGGCTATCAACCAGCGTTGCTGCGCCAACAACTGCAGCATCTACATCAAGGGGGTGCAGGAGAGCGTGCAAGACGTCTTCACAACCACCGGATTCGTGCATCTGTTCAAGTTCAAGTAAGACAGAGGACAACACCTTAATTATCGAGTGCCTTTGAAACGAAGAAGCAGTAGATCTCGCCTTTGGCATCGTAGAGCGGCTGGATGTGCTTGGTGTCTTTGACATCGCCAAGCACCTTCATCGCTTCGTTGCTGTCGATGATGACGCCTTTCTTGTCGTAGAACTTCATGGCGACGAAAGGATTCTCCAGCAGCACCTCGTAATAGTGCAAGAGATCGCGCGAGGCGAGGAACTCTTTCATCTCCTGTGTCACGTCGTTGACAGCATTGACGATATACTCGGGGCGCCCCTTTTTGTCGAACTCGCAAATGGCGTGACCCTGGAAGTAGTGGTAATCCGGCGCTTCGTCGGTGCCGTAATTCCAGCGTTTGTTCAACTCGAAATGGCGCTCACGGCCCTCCATCATGTTACGCATCTTCTGTGAGAACTCCGCCCGCTGACTGGAGTCAATACGCTGGATATAGCCTTCGAGCGTAAGTCCCTCGTCGGGCAGGATCGTGCCATACTGATTGGTGAAGCTGTTACGGGCTATCTGATAGGTCATGACGTCGTAATCGCCCATGCGAAGAGCCTTGTGCATGATCTGCTGCAACTCTTTGGAGCTGGCGCTCAGCCGCTTGGCATGCGCACGCAGCAGAAGCGTGGACACGAACACGATCACAGCTGCCAGCAAACAGCAGGCGATGAGGAAGAGCGAAGAGGTATCTGTCGCCGGACTTGCCTCAGCAGAACGCGTGACATACTGTTCGGCAAGCGACTGAGCCGACGACTGCAGCGCAAAGAACAGCAGGAGGAAGCTGGCAGCCACGTATCGGCAGAAAGCAAACAGGCCCAAGAGGCCACCATGATCGTCGTGTACGCTTCTGACCTTGTATTCGATGGTGCGATCGCCTACCTTGTGTTTGTCTGCGTAACCATCGATATCGTCGAAGTTGGTGAAATGGGTGCCAAACCAGTCATTGAGATGTGTGCCCTCCTTGACCTTCTGGTCGATATCGCAATGGAACATCTCGCAGGCCTCGAGGTTGGCATTGCTGACGCAGCCATCCTTGTCGAAGAGGACCACCCCAGACTCAGAGTTATAGAACATCGACCAGAAGCGCAGCGAACGCTCTGCATTGACTTTTCGCAGGTAGCGCGCATCCGTCACGTCCTTCTTGGTGCCGATGATGACAGTGGGATTACCCTCCTTGTCGCGGCTCAGCACCGAGAGCGCCACCACGAAATCATGAATGTTATGATCGCCACCCTCCACATCCTTAGCCTTCAGCTCAAGTGTCAGATTGTCGGACTCATGGCCGTGGGCATCCTTCTCGCGATTCACAAGACGGTCGATGGC
Source organism: uncultured Prevotella sp. (assembly GCA_900315525.1). GTDB lineage: Bacteria > Bacteroidota > Bacteroidia > Bacteroidales > Bacteroidaceae > Prevotella. The sequence goes on from OMZO01000017.1 coordinate 8,595, forward strand.
CCCCTTCAGCGTCTCGAAGTCGCTCTGACTGTAGCGGCGCGAGAACTCCTCGACGGTATAGGTGCAGGCTATCTGGCCGTCTTCATTGTGCCAGGCAAACTCATGGCGAGCCACATCATAGGTCCAGATGCGCACGTGGCTGGTCTCGATAATCAGTGCCAGGCGACGATTCAGTCTGTTGTTGGCTGCTGTCAGGCGCGTGTCCTTCAATCTGACCATCACGAGATAGACGAGGGCAAGGATCAGCAACAGCAGCGACAACGCACCCAGAACCCATATCCAAGCAGGTGTCTGAGGCTCGTCCTGCACAGGATAGAACCACTTCTGGTCGAGTTCTTCCAGACGTCCATCCTCGGTGAATCTAACAAAAGCCGCGTCGAGCTGATCCAGCAGGTGCTGATCTTTAGACAAGAACTTATACTCGCCGTAGGGCATGTTCACCGCTGTGAGCGTGACGCCCTTCAGCTGATAATGGTGGATGAGCCATTTCAGACCCAAGGACCTCCATACGATCTGTCCTTCCTGCTGCTCGTCGACACGGAGGATAGCCTCTCGGATATCTTCGGTAGGAAGGGCATTGTTACCCCACCCATAATCGACCATCAGATGATGGCAGAAGCTGGAGTCGCGCACGATGACCTTCGTGCCAGACTTGCCTAAATCACGGAATTTCTTGATGGCAATAGACTGACTCTTGGGGGTGACGACACTCTGGGTGAGCTGTTCGACGGCCTGCTCTCCCATCAATACTGGCAACTCGCTGAATCCTGAGGACAGTCCAAGAGAGAGGTCGGCCTTATGAGCTTTGAGGTCGCTGACGACTTCACCCCAGGGTTTCAGCTGGATCACATAAGGGATACCAAGCTCCCCCAGCAGCTGCTCTACCAAGTCGATGTTATAGCCTGCAGGCTTGCCATCGTCGCCCTTGAAGGCATAAGGCCACAGATTGAGCGCATCTTCATAGACCAAAGGATGCTCTCGGGTATAGATCCCGGGGCCATCCTCCTGTGCAGACACACAAAGGGGGATAATCGACAAGCAAAAAACTAAAAAGGAGACCAGGAAAGACTGCCAACAATTAGTCTCGGAAAATATGTGGTTTCTAGGCATTGTTATAGATGTTAGTGTTATAATTCCATGCAAAGATATGATTTTTTCACTAAAACTGCAACAAAAAACGAGATTATTTTGTATATTTGCAACCAAAACAACATGTGCGCCAATCATAATCCAAGACAAACGCACCATAAAGACAACAAATGTGTATGAAACAATGGATTAACCATCTGCTATTGGCTCTATGCTGCCTGACAAGTGTGCCAGCTATGGCTGTTGAAGACACACGTCTGGCGAAGCTGAAGGCAGAAATGCTCAGACTGATCAGTACCCCCGACAGAGAGCAGTTCATGGAAGTCACCGAAGCCCTGAAAGAAGAAAGTCAGAAGGAAGGCGTCGAACGCGTGTACTACGAAGCCTGGGGCAATCAGGCCACCTACGAAGCCACGCATCAGAACTATACGAAGGCTGAGGAGATAGCCAACGAAATCGAGGAATATGCCGTCGATCAGAACAGCTTCTGGGGCAGGTATATCGCCCTTCACACCAAAGCCAACATCAACCTTCAGAAACAAGACTATCAGCAGGCTGAGGAAGGTTTCCTGAAGGCTGTGGAGTTCCGCCATAAGTATTTCCCCAAAGAGAGTGCTGGCGACGACTTGCAGGAGCTGATGAAGATTGCCAACCACCGCAAAGACCAGAAGGCAGGCCTGAAATACGCCCGTCAGATACTGGCAGAGCCCAACGTGGCCCCCATCCACAAGGGCAGGGCCCTCTTCCGCATCAGCCAGTTTGCCTTCAACAAGAACAATGTGGCGCTCTACGACAGCATCTACCAAGTGCTGATGGAGCTGAAGAAAACCGATGGCATCGCCGCCATCGAGCCTGTGGTAGAGGTGAACTACAATATCCTCAACGGCAACTACGACGAGGCCTTACGCCTCTGCAAAGACCTCTCACCCGACAAACAGGCGGAGCGCATGGCAGTCATCTACCACCGCATGGGGAAAGACAAGGAAGCCTACGAGCAGATGGCCAAATACAAGAAGATCAATGACTCGATCGTGCTCGTATCCCACGGCAACGTCGTGGCCAGCTGCTATGTGCAGATGAACAATGAGCGCATGAAACTCGAGCAGAAAATGCTGGAAGACGACAACAGGAAACTGACGAACTGGCTGATACTTACCGTCATCGGTGCTATCGTCGTGATCCTCGCCATCATCATCTGGGAGCGCCAAAAGCGCGTGAAGCTGCTGGAGAAGAAGCTGGTAGAATCAGACGAGGCCCGCCAGCAAGCAGAGAAGGCCTTCGACATGAAGAACGAGTTTATCACCAACATCATCAACGACTTGCGCCAGCCACTGAATCCTATCGAGGGATTCTCCGACATCCTTAGCACCCAGGACTACGATATCTCGCCTGAGGAACGTGAGCAATTCTGCAGCATGATCAAGGATAACTCGAGGACCATCACCCGACTCATCGACGAGATGGGAGAACTGGCCTACTATGAGAGTAAGAAATCGCTACCCATGAACTATGTCTGGACGCCCAACCATCTCTGCCGCTATATGGTGGACTCCCTGCGCCCGCTTTGCAAGGAAGGCGTGAGGATGTACTTTGAAACAGATCTGAGCGACAAGTTTGAAATCAACACCAACGAAGAGGCCATCAAGACACTGCTGAATCACCTGATCCACAATGCCGTGCACTTCACCGATAAAGGCGTCATCACCGTGGCTTGTACCGAATATGGAGACAACGTGCGCATCAGCGTGACGGACACGGGAATGGGTATTCCGCCAGAGCACAGAGCACACGTGTTTGACACCTTCCGCGAGATGGGTGATAACCAGAAGCTGCAAGGCCTGGGGCTCTCTATCTGTAGGGCCGTCGTCAAGTTGCTGGGTGGTAAGATCTGGCTCGATGAAAGCCACACAGAAGGTACGCGCTTCATCTTTGAGATTCCCACAAACAAGAAGTAGTGACACGCCGTCTTCCGGGCATGAAGGAACCTACCCCAGCAGGCGCCGGGCGAAGTAGCGCACCGGGTACCAGACGGCGAGGAAGCCCACGATGAGGACTGTGAAGAAGATGATCACGATATCCAACGGATGGACGCTGACGGGATAGGCATTGATGACGAATGAGCCACTCGAAGAGCCCAGTGTCACAAGGCCGAACTGCTGCTGAAGCCAACATAGCAACAGTCCCACGAGGATACCACTAACAGCACCGATGGCTGAGATCATGCGCCCCTCAAAGAGAAAGATCCGCACAATCTGATGATCGCTGGCCCCAAGGTTACGGAGCGTGACAACATCATTCTTCTTGTCGATGATCAACATCGAGAGGGAGCCGATGATGTTGAAACAGGCCACCATGAGGATAAACGTGAGGAAGATATAGGCAATGAACTTCTCTACCTTCATGATCTTGAAGGTGTCGTCCTGCTGTTCAAAACGGTCCTTCACGGTAAAGCGATCACCACAGAGATCGGCAATCTCAGACTTAGTACGATCGAAATTGCTGCCAGGCTTGAGCCTCAGCTCCAGCGACGAGAGCATGCCCTGCTGGTCGAAGATGCGACGGGCAAAGGAGATACTCGTCAGGATATAGTTCTTGTCGTATCTGGCCTGCTTCACATTGAAAAGCACACTGGGAGAGTAGAGCTGGTCTTCCTCAAAAGCCTCTTCGGGAGCCGTCATATCAAACTGTCCCTCACGGCGAGGGGCATAGATCTTCAACGGATATTGGTAAGTGTAGCCCGTGGCAAGTGACTCGGCCAAGCGGATGCCCAGGATGCCATAATCCATATCAGCAGCATGGAGGATGAACTCACCATCGCCAACCAGAATCTCATTGATATGAGTGAGACTATCGAAGTTGTCCTCCACACCCTTGACCATCACCATCGCCTGACGACCATTATAGATGGCGAGCGCCTGATCCTCGACACATTCGGTGGCAACCTCGATCTCAGGCAGTTGGCGTATCTGCGTGAGCACGGGGTCGTCGGCAGCCACCGTCTTACCCTTCACGGGTTCTACCTTCAGCTGAGGGTCGAAGGAGGTGAAGAAGGTAGCCACGAGATCATGGAAACCGTTGAACACACTGAGCGTGACCACAAGGGCCATCGTGGCAACGGCCACCCCTACGACAGAGATGGCACTGATGATATTGATGGCGTGAGTCGATTTCTTGGAGAAAAGGTAGCGCCGTGCAACGAAAAACGGGAAGTTCATTTCTTTAAGAGTTCGTCGATATGCTCGATATAGTCGAGGGAATCATCGATGAAGAAGCGCAGTTCTGGAATGATGCGAAGCTGATTGCGCACGCGCGTACCTAATTCATATCTAATAGCCTTGTTGCTGGCATTGATATTGGCCAGGATCTCCTCGCCCTTCTCTGAGGAGAAGATGCTGAGATAGGCAGTGCAGATACTGAGGTCGGGCGATATCTTGACACGCGTAACGCTAACCATCGTGCCATGAGTGGCACGCGTCTGCTGCTGGAATATAAGCGACAGCTCTTTTTGGAGAAGCCGTGAAATCTTGTTTTGTCTTGTCTCTTGCATAATATACTAATTATTTCATCATTTCATTTTTTCCTTATCAACGTCAGGCCATCGCGCAACGGGAGAATCACTTGCTCCACGCGGGCGTCGGCAGCAATATAATCGTTGAAGGTCTCGATGCCTTGTGTCTGACGGTCGTGGTCGTAGGCATGATCGACGACATGCCCGTCCCAGAGCGTATTGTCGGCGAGGATAAAACCGCCCGGCTTCAGCAAGCTCATCACCATCTCGTAGCACGCACGATAGGTACGCTTGTCGCCGTCGATGAAGGCCATATCAAACATGAGGCCGAGTTTCGGGGCTTCCGTCAGTGCGTCGCCGATGATAAAGGTGATCCTATCAGCCACAGGAGAACCTTCTATCCAAGGACGGGTGAAATCCTCCATCTCATCATTGATCTCGAAAGTGTAGAGATGTCCGTCACCAGAGAGTCCCTCTGCCATCGAGATGGCGCTGTAGCCACTGAACGTACCCACCTCGAGAATACGCTCAGGCCGTATCATCTGGACCAGCATCTTCAGCAGTCTGCCCTGCAGATGGCCGCTGGCCATGCGCCCATGAATCGTGTGGATGTTCGTGGCGCGCCAGAGACGATAGAGGTAGTCGGGTTCTGGCTCCGTATGGGCAAGGATGTAATCCTCCAAAGCGTCGCTGCCCATGACCACTACTGATTGGCTAAAGCGGCAACAGCCAGACGATAGGAGTCGAGCCCGAAACCACAAATGACACCCAGGCAAGCACAACTGATGAGCGACTTATGGCGGAACTCCTCACGCTTGTGGACATTCGAGATGTGGACTTCGATAACGGGACAGCGCAACGAGCGGATACAGTCTTGAAGCGCCACACTGGTATGCGTATAGGCGCCGGCATTCAGCACGATACCATCGTAGCCGCCGAAGAAGCCCGTCTCCTGCATCTTATTAATCAGCTCACCCTCGATGTTGCTCTGATAATAGTCTATCTCGACACCGGGGAAGCATTCACGCAGTTTAGGCAGGTAGCTGTCGAACGACTCCGAGCCATAGATGCCCGGCTCACGTTGGCCCAGTAAATTGAGGTTCGGTCCATTGATAATCTGAATCTTCATTGCCATAGATGTTATATAACAGGTGCAAAGATACGAAATAATTCATAATTGATGGACGATAATTCCATTTTTTTTAGTATTTTTGCGGCATTATTGCTAAAGATGGAGAAAGATATCGTCAAGAACTACGTACGCTACCTGAAGCTGCAGCGCAACATGTCGGGTCATACACTCGACGCCTATCAGCGCGACCTGCGCAAGCTGCTCGACTACCTGGAGCGCGAAGAAAAGGACGTGCGCGAGGTGACACTTGAAGACCTGGAGCACTTCTCTGCCGGACTGCACGATATCGGCATCCATGCCCGCTCGCAGTGTCGCATCCTGAGCGGTGTCAGGAGTTTCTTCCGTTTTCTGCAACTTGACGGCTATCGTGATGACGACCCGACAGAACTCCTGGAGTCGCCCCAGATCGGTGAGCATCTGCCTGAGGTGCTGACACCCGAAGAAATCGACAGACTAGAGGCTAGCATCGACTTGTCGAAATGGGAAGGACATCGCAACAGAGCCATCATCGAAGTGCTGTTCTCCTGTGGTCTGCGCGTCAGCGAACTAACTAACCTGAAGTTGTCGAACCTCTATCTGGAGGAAGAATTCGTGCGTGTTTTCGGCAAGGGCTCAAAGGAACGGCTGGTACCTATCTCGCAGAAAGCTATCCAAGAGCTGAAATACTGGTTCGACGACCGTCAGCACATGGACATCAAGCCTGGCGAAGAGGACTATGTATTCCTGAATCGTCGCGGGGCACACCTGACACGCACGATGATCCTGATCATGATCAAGCGGCAGGCAGAGGCCGCCGGCATCCAGAAGACCATCTCCCCCCACACCCTACGCCACTCATTCGCCACCGCCCTGCTCGAAGGGGGCGCCGACCTGAGGATCATCCAGGCGCTGCTTGGCCACGAGAGTATCGGCACCACTGAAATCTACACCCATATCGACACTTCGACGCTCAGGAAAGAGATATTGGAGCATCACCCCAGGAATATGAAGAAATAAAAATTTTCACTATTCACTATTCATTATTCACTACTTTTTCGTATCTTTGCAGCAAAATTAGAAAGATATGTCATACTTATTTTCATCAGAATCAGTTTCAGAAGGTCATCCCGACAAAGTGGCTGACCAGATTTCAGACGCCATTCTGGACCAGTTCCTGGCTTATGACGACAAAGCCCGCGTGGCATGTGAGACCTTTGTAACAACAGGTCAAGTAGTAATCATGGGAGAGGTGAGCAGCGATGTATATATCGACCTGCAGACCATCGCCCGCAATACCATCAAGCGCATCGGTTATACGAAGGCAGAATACCAGTTTGACGGTGACTCGTGCGGTATCCTAAGTGCCATCCATGAGCAGAGCCAGGACATCAACCGCGGTGTGGATAACGGTAACGAGGAAGAGCAGGGTGCCGGCGACCAGGGCATGATGTTCGGCTATGCCACTAACGAGACAGAGAACTTCATGCCGGTGAGTCTTGATTTGGCCCACCTTATTGTGCGCACACTGGCGGATATCCGCAAGGAAGGCAAGGAGATGACTTATCTGCGCCCCGACGCCAAGAGTCAGGTAACAATCCAATACAGCGAAGAAGGCATCCCCGAGCGTATTGATACCATTGTCGTATCGACACAGCACGATGAGTTCGACACCGACGACGAGCGGATGCTCGCCAGAATCAAAGACGACGTGATGAACATCCTGATTCCAAGGGTGAAGCAGCAGATACACTCCCAGAAGGTGCTTGATCTGTTCGGACTCGATATCAAATATTTCGTGAACCCCACAGGCAAATTCGTCATCGGAGGCCCCCACGGCGATACCGGTCTGACAGGCCGTAAGATTATCGTTGACACTTACGGAGGCAAAGGTGCTCACGGTGGTGGTGCCTTCTCGGGTAAGGACTCCTCAAAGGTGGACCGCTCTGCTGCCTATGCAGCCCGCCACATCGCCAAGAACATGGTGGCAGCAGGCGTCGCCGACGAGATGCTCGTACAGGTAAGCTATGCCATCGGCGTGGCCAAGCCCATGAACATCTATGTCAATACCTATGGCCGTAGCCGTGTAGCGATGAGCGACAGCGAAATCGCCAAGAAGATAGAGGGGCTTTTCGACCTGCGTCCCAAGGCTATCGAGCGTTCACTGAAGCTTCGCCAGCCCATGTACAGTGAGACAGCTGCCTACGGACACATGGGCCGCAAATCGGAAATCATCAAGAAGACCTTCACGAGCCACTATCACGAAACAAAGATCATGGATGTAGAACTCTTCACGTGGGAGAAACTCGACCGTGTAGAGGATATCCGCAAGGCATTCGGCTTGTAAAAGAGAAATGACACAGCTGGATAGTATCTTTACCAGTGATGCCACTACCGTCATCAGCGACAGTGTGGCTATAGAAGAGACCATACCGCAGACACCTGTTCAGGTGCTGCGGTTGTTGCCTAAAGATACTACCTCTGTCGAATTGCCACAATACTATCGCGAGGGGCAGTTCGTTGGCGACACGCTCTATTATCAGGAAGTGGATGCCGGGGACTATGGTGTGTCAGGTACGCCACTTGCACATATGGCTGTACACGACGACCTCATCACACTGTTGCTGCTCGGCTGCCTGCTGTTCTTCTGCTTTACCCTCTCCCACTTCTGGGACTTCTTTACCAGACAGACAGAAGCACTATTCTATTCCCGCAAGTCAGAACAGGCCGAAGGTACCGGCATTGAATTTCAGATCATGCTGGGATTGCTGGCTGTCAGTTGTTTGGTGTGCAGCATACTCTACTACCTGTATGCGATGATCTTCGTTTCGGAAACCTATATCCTGTCATCGGAGTACCTTTTATTGGCAATCATTTTCGCAGTATTTGTGGGTTATCATGCCCTGCGATTCCTTGCCTATCATCTTGTCAATATCACCTTCTTCGGTAGTCGATTGGATAAAAAATTCTTGACATCCATCCTCTTCCTTTCCGACGTGGTGGGCATCCTGCTGCTGCCTGGAGTCTTCTTGTTGTCATATTCTGAGTTTTCAGCATTTTCGATGATTATTTATGCGGGATTCGTAGTCTTTTTAGTTAAAATCCTGTCCTTTTACAAGTCATATGACATCTTTTTTAAAAGAAATGCGTATTTTCTGCAAATTATTTTGTACTTTTGCACCCTCGAAATCATACCTTTAGTCATGCTTATCAGCGGACTATCGGCTATCGTGGACATTTTGAAAGTAAATTAATTAGACACAATGATTAAGAAGATTCTGGTTTCACAACCAAAACCAACTAGCGAGAAATCACCCTATTTTGATATCGCTAAACGATTTGGGGTAGAATTGGTGTTCCGTCCCTTTATTAAGGTAGAGGCCATTACCTCAAAGGAGTTCAGAGCCCAAAAGGTAAGTATTCTCGACTATACAGCCATTGTCTTCACCTCTCGCCACGCCATTGACCATTTCTTCAATATGGCCAAGGAGTTGCGACTGAACATTCCTGAAGACATGAAGTACTTTTGTGTCACAGAAACCATCGCCCTGTATATCCAGAAATACGTTCAGTACCGTAAACGTAAAGTGTTCTATGGCGAGACGGGTCGTGTAGATGACCTGATCCCAACCATGGTGAAGCACAAGACGGAGAAGTATCTCGTGCCGATGAGTGATGTCCACAACGACAGTCTTTCCAACCTGCTCGACTCCAAGAAGCTGACACACAAGGAGGTGGTCATGTACAAGACCGTAAGTAATGATTTCACCCTAGAGGAGGTCAAGAGTTTCGACTACGATATGCTGATCTTCTTCAGCCCGTCGGGTATTGAGTCGCTGACAAAGAACTTCCCCAATTTCAAGCAAGGCGACATTGCAATTGCTACATTTGGTCCCACAACAGCCAAAGCAGCCAAGGAAGCAGGACTTCGCCTCGACATCGAGGCACCATCGGAGAAATATCCTTCAATGACTGGTGCCCTGCAGCACTATCTGATTGAGATAGAAGACTAAGCATGATGACGACGGCTGCTCCCACTTTCAAGAAGCAGGAGCGCATCGTCAGCAACAAGCTGATAGAGACGCTCTTCGAAAAAGGTGACAGCCAGTCGCTGGCAGCCTTTCCTATCAGGACTGTGTATGCCTTACAAGAGCATTCGGGGAAGGGAGCATCAGTACAGATCCTCATCAGTGTACCCAAGAAGCGATTCAAGCATGCCGTTGATCGTAACAGAGTCAAGCGGCAGATACGGGAATCATATCGTAAGCACAAGACTGTCGTTACTGATAGCGTACCAGAAGGTAAGCAACTGTTCATCGCATTCATCTGGCTCTCAGACAGGCACTTCGGCTCAGACGAGATAGAAAAGCGCATTGTCTCACTGCTACGGAAAATGGCCGATAGACTATGAATAGACTGTCGCACCTGATAGCCATGATACTGGTTTTGCCCATACGGTTCTACCAGATTTGTATCTCCCCACTGCTGGGGCCGTCGTGCCGGTTTACGCCTACCTGCAGTGAATATGCAAAACAGGCCATCCTGAAACATGGACCTATCAAGGGATTAGGACTGGCTATCTGGCGAATATTAAGATGCAACCCATGGGGCGGCTCGGGCTACGACCCGGTTCCTTGAGAGAAATTATAAAATAAAAATAAAATAGGATATGAAGAACTTTGTTGAAGAACTGAAATGGCGCGGCATGCTGGCACAAATCATGCCAGGCACTGAGGAGCTCCTGCAGAAAGAAATGGTGACAGCCTACTTGGGTACTGACCCTACGGCCGACTCACTGCATATCGGACACTTGTGCGGTATCATGATGCTGCGTCACCTTCAGCGCTGTGGCCACAAGCCCATCATCCTCGTTGGTGGTGCCACAGGTATGATTGGCGACCCTTCGGGCAAGAGCCAGGAGCGTAACCTGCTGAACAACGAGACACTCTACCACAATCAAGAGTGCATCAAGAAACAAGTAGCCAAGTTCCTCGATTTCGAATCAAAGGAACCCAACGCTGCCGTGATGGTCAACAACTATGACTGGATGAAAGACTTTACCTTCCTCGATTTCGCACGTGAGGTAGGAAAGCACATCACCGTCAACTACATGATGGCCAAGGAGAGCGTGCAGCAGCGCCTGAACGGTACGGCTCGCGACGGCCTCAGCTTCACAGAGTTCACCTACCAGCTACTGCAGGGCTACGACTTTCTGTACCTCTATCAGCACTATGGTGTCAAACTCCAGCTCGGTGGCAACGACCAGTGGGGTAACATGACCACAGGTACGGAGCTCATCCGCCGCACCCTCGGCAATGAGGTAGAGACCTTCGCCCTCACCTGCCCGCTTATCACCAAGAGCGACGGTAAGAAGTTCGGTAAGACAGAGAGTGGCAACATCTGGCTCGATCCCGCACGTACCACTCCTTATAAGTTCTATCAGTTCTGGCTCAATGTCAGTGACGAGGACGCAGAGCGCTACATCAAGATTTTCACCTCACTCGATAAGGAGACCATCGATGCCCTCATTGAAGAGCACAAGCAGGATCCCGGACGTCGCGTGCTTCAGAAGCGTCTCGCAGAAGAGGTGACTGTGATGGTTCATTCAAAGGAAGCCCTCGACACAGCTATTGAGGCCTCGAACATCCTCTTCGGAAAAGCTACCAAAGAAGGACTGGAGAAACTCGACGAGCAGACACTGCTTGACGTATTCGACGGGGTACCCCAATTTGAGATTGGCAAGGACCAGCTCGGACAGCCCGCCATCGAGATGCTGACAACGGTGGCTCCCGTCTTCCCATCCAAGGGTGAAATGCGCAAGATGGTACAAGGCGGCGGTGTATCTCTGAACAAGGAGAAGCTGACTGATCAGAACCGCGCCATCACCGCTGAAGACCTCATCGACGGCAAGTATCTGCTGGCCCAAAAAGGCAAGAAGAATTACTACTTGCTGATTGTGAAGTAATATTTAGCTGCAAAATTTTGGTACTTCAAATAAAATTAGTACCTTTGCAGCCGAATTGGACGATGGTGTAATGGTAACACTACAGGTTTTGGTTCTGTCATTCCCGGTTCGAATCCGAGTCGTCCAACAGAAGAAGAAGGGATTTGCAATGAGCAAATCCCTTCTTTTTATCATTTTTAAGTATTCTTTTTTTGTCAACCGCATAATATTTAGTAATTTTGCACGCAGACAAATCAATGGAAGATGAAAACTAACTACGAAATAAGATATGCAGCCCATCCCGAGGATGCCAAGCACTACGACACAGCTCGTCTTCGCCGTGATTTCCTGATGGAGACAATCTTCGTCCCTGACGAGGTAAATATGGTCTATTCTATGTATGATCGCATGATCATTGGCGGAGCGATGCCTGTTGCTGAAGCATTGAGACTGGAGGCTATCGACCCGCTGAAAGCGGAATACTTCACCCAACGCCGCGAGGTCGGCATCTACAATGTCGGCGGAGCCGGAACGGTGAAGGTGGGCGAGGAGACTTTCGAGCTTGACTTCAAGGAAGCGCTCTACGTCGGGCGGGGAGACCGCGAGGTCGTCTTCAGCAGCAAAGATGCCGCCAGTCCCGCTAAGTTCTACTTCAACTCCACCACTGCCCACAAGGAATATCCCTGCAAGAAGATTACGAAGCAGGATGCCGTTGTGGCGCACATGGGTTCGCTGGAGATGTCGAACGAGCGCAACATCAACAAGATGATTGTGAATCAGGTGCTCCCCACCTGCCAACTTCAGATGGGTATGACAGAACTGGCTACGGGATCCGTATGGAACACGATGCCAGCTCACGTACATAGCCGTCGTATGGAGGCTTACTTTTACTTTGAACTGCCAGAGGACCAGGCTGTCTGTCACTTTATGGGCGAACCGCAAGAGACGCGCCACATCTGGATGCGCGGCGAACAGGCCGTACTCTCACCGGAATGGAGTATCCATAGTGCAGCAGCTACCCACAACTACACCTTCATCTGGGGTATGGGCGGTGAGAATCTCGACTATGGCGATCAGGACTTTTATAAAATCACAGATTTAAAATAACAACTTCTTAAAACAAACAAATTATGGCAAATCTATTTTCACTCGAAGGTAAGAACGCCTGGATTACCGGCGCATCTTACGGAATCGGTTTCAACATTGCCAAGGCTTTCGTAGCTGCCGGCATCAAGACCATCATCTTCAACGACATCAACGACGCAGCCCTGGAGCGCGGTCTGGCAAACTACAAGGAAGCAGGCATCGAAAACGTAAAGGGTTATGTTTGCGACGTGACTGACGAGAACGCCGTGAAGGCACTCGTGGAGAAGATCCACGCAGAGGTAGGTAACATCGATATCTTGGTGAACAATGCCGGTATTATCAAGCGTATCCCTATGCACGAGATGAAGCGCGCAGAGTTCCAGCAGGTAATTGACATCGACCTTGTAGGTCCGTTCATCTGCTCTTCAGCTGTTATCCCCGAGATGATGGAGCGTAAGGAAGGTAAGATCATCAACATCTGCTCTATGATGTCTGAGCTGGGCCGCGAGACCGTTTCTGCATACGCAGCTGCCAAGGGTGGTCTGAAGATGCTGACCCGTAATATCTGCTCAGAGTATGGTGAGTACAACATCCAGTGTAACGGTATTGGCCCGGGCTACATTGCTACGCCACAGACAGCTCCTCTCCGTGAGCGTCAGCCAGATGGCAGCCGTCACCCATTCGACAGCTTCATCTGTGCCAAGACACCTGCAGGACGTTGGCTCGATCCTTCAGAACTGGGTGGTCCCGCTGTGTTCCTCGCATCACATGCTTCTGACGCCGTGAACGGACATATCCTCTATGTTGACGGCGGTATCCTCGCCTACATCGGCAAGCAGCCTAAGTAAGAAAAAAAATACTAAGAAAAGGCCGGAACTTCATTTTGGAGTCCCGGCCTTACTTTTTTATTACAAAAATCGATTAGAGAGCATCAGCGAGCTCAGCACCTGGCTTGAACTTTGCAACCTTCTTAGCAGCAATCTTGATCTTCTGCTTTGTCAGAGGATTGATACCCTCACGCGCTGGGCGCTCGTTTACGCTGAATGTACCAAAGCCAACAAGAGCAACCTTGTCACCAGCAACAAGAGCGTCCTTAATAGCTGCTACAGTAGCGTCAAGAGCCTTCTTTGCGTCAACCTTTGAGATGCCAGCACCTGCTGCAATCTTCTCTACCAATTCTGTTTTGTTCATAATCTTGATAAATTTAATGAATTATTAATAGTAATTTAAAGTGGTTTAGTCGAATTTTTTGGCAAATATAGTAGAAAGTATTTATAAAAACAACAAAAAATCAGAAAAAATTCATTTTTTCATAAAAAATAGTTGTATTTGAGGGGTTTTCAACACAAAAAAGAGATATTTTTCGTATTTTTGCAGCAAATTTCGAAAAAAGAAGAAAAAAGAGACAACAGAATCATTAAACAGTAAACGACATGATGTTCCGCATACCTACCGTTACAAAGAATCTGCTGATCATAAACCTGATCGCATTCATCGCCACGCAAGTATTCCTGTTGCGCGGTATAGATTTAGCTGACATTGGCGGCCTTCATTTCTTCATGGCCAGCAATTTCCATTATTACCAGCTTGTATCCTACCTTTTCCTGCATGCCGGATTCATGCATATACTTAGTAATATGTTTGGTTTATGGATGTTTGGCTGTGTCATTGAAAATGTATGGGGACCGAAGAAATTCCTTTTTTATTACATTACGTGCGGTATCGGTGCTGGAATCCTGCAAGAAATAGCCCAGCTGGGATCGTTCTATATGACTATTATTGAACAAGTTCCGCAGGCCACATTGGGGATGGTAATAGAATATGGCGCGCAATACGCCTCTGCCCTCAATGCCTGGACTACCATCGGTGCTTCTGGAGCCGTCTATGCTGTTATCCTCGCATTTGGAATGACATTTCCAAACGAGCGTCTGTTTATCATACCGTTCCCCTTTCCGATTAAAGCGAAGTGGTTCGTATTAGGTTATGTAGCCATCGAATTCTTCTCTGCCCTCGGCTCTTCCGGCGACGGCGTAGCCCATACTGCCCATCTTGGCGGTATGCTCTTCGGCTATTTGATGATACGATACTGGAACAGACATCCCGACTCCGGATACGACCGAGGGAGGGGACAACAGTTCTTTGAGAACCTGAAACGCAACTTCGAGCAGCGCCAGCAACAAAGCAAGTCTCACGACCATTCGAATATGCATGCGGAACGAGGTGGCTCGAAAGCTGACGATATGGAATTCAATGCTCGTAAAAAGCAGAATCAGAAAGAGATTGACGCTATCCTCGACAAGATCCGCAAGAGTGGTTACGATAGCCTGACTAAAGAAGAAAAACAGAAACTCTTTGACGCCAGCAACCAGCGATGATCAAACAACTCAAGACATTCACGGTGAACGTTGTTGCAGGCGCCAATGTAGCAACTGTACTGCTTATGCTGGCATCGGGGTATGCGGACCGTATCAACCCTATTTCCCACCCGATGCTGTCGAATCTGGGGATGCTTTTCCCATTCTTCCTGATTGCCAATCTGCTGTTTATCTTCTTTTGGCTTACGTTTAAATGGAAGAAAGTATGGATTCCTATCATCGGTTTTGCATTGGTATATTATCCGCTCACCATCTATATGCCGATGCATAATGAGCAGGAGGTTCCTGATGGCACTATCAAGGTGATATCCTACAACGTCTGCCAATATGGAGGCAACTTCAAGTATGAACAGGGATTCGACACCGTTTACAACTATCTGAAGCGCCAAGACGCAGACATCGTATGTCTACAGGAAGATGTGGACACATGGCGCAGGTTTGTCTTTCATAGGTATAGCAAGATCTATCCCTATAACGACACGATATACTTCACCAAAAACGGTACGCCCAATTGCGCAGGCATCCACTCCAAATACCCTATATTGAAGCGAGAGCGGATCTACTACCCATCGAATGCCAATGGTTCTGTGGCCTATTATCTCAAAGTAGATAACGACACGGTCCTCGTGATAAACAACCATCTGGAAACCACCCACTTATCGACAGAAGACAGAAGCCGGTACAAAGAGATGATTAAGGGCAAGATGGAACGCAACGATGCCAAGGAAGAGTCGATGTTATTATTGGAGAAGCTTGGCAAAGCCTCTGCGATACGAGCAACTGGCGCTGATGCCGTTCATGCCTATATTGAGGCCCATCGCCAATACCCAATGATTGTATGTGGCGACTTCAACGATAATCCAATCTCATACTCGCGCCAAACGATTGCTAAAGGACTGAAAGACTGCTTCGTAGAAACAGGAAAAGGCGTCGGTTTGTCATATAATCAGAAAGGCTTTTTCTTTCGTATAGACCACATTTTGTGTTCTGACCATTTCGTGCCATATAATTGCGAAGTAGACAGCAAAATGGATGCAAGTGACCATTATCCTATCATTTGCAGGCTAAAATATGCCCATAATCCTTAAAAAATGTACGAAAATCGCCCATAAATTTTTCCTTGTCTAAAAAAATGTCTATATTTGCACGCTAAAATGTACGCGAACAGAATAAAATAATAATAAATAACATCAAAAATTAAAATGCAAAACAAAGGAATTGTAAAATTTATCGCAGTGCTTCTGATTCTCGTGTGCTGCTTCTACCTTTCCTTCTCATTCGTGACACGCCATTACGAGAGTAAGGCTGCTGCTATGGGTGAGCAGGCTGGTGCGGAGTACCTCGACTCAATCAACAATGAGAAGGTGTATATGGGCATCTACTCGCTGAAGCAGTGCCGTGAGATGGAGATTGGCCTGGGTCTTGACCTGAAAGGCGGTATGAACGTTATCTTGGAGGTGTCAGTGCCCGACGTTGTTGACGTATTGGCTGATCACAAGACCGATGCCGCTTACAAGAAGGCGATGGAACTTGCCAAGAAGGAAGAAGAGACAAGTCAGGCAGACTTCGTATCTCTGTTCATCAAGTATTGGAAACAGGAAGGCAACGGCCGTCCTCTCGCTGCCATCTTTGCTACTCAGCAGATGAAGGGCAAGGTAAGCACTCAGAGTTCTGACTCAGAGGTAGAGGCTGCCATCCGCGCTGAGGTCCAGAGTGCCGTTGACAACTCTTTCAACGTAGTTCGCAACCGTATCGACAAGTTCGGTGTTGTTCAGCCGAATATCCAGAAGCTCGAAGGTCAGAGTGGCCGTATCATGGTTGAGATGCCTGGTATCAAAGAGCCTGAGCGCGTACGTAAACTGCTTCAGGGAAGCGCAAACCTTGAGTTCTGGGAGACTTATAACAGTCAGGAGATCACTCCCCTGCTCGCTCAGTTGAACCAGCGCTATGCTGCTACAGGTGGACAGGCTGTGGAAGAGGATACGACTGCTGTTGCTGAGAATGCAGAGGCTGCAGCTGACACCGCTAAGGCTACAACTGGCGATTTGGCTGCCAAGCTTGCAAAGAAAGACAACAAGGCTGCCGACAACAAGGCTGCTGAGCTGGCAAAGAAACAGAACCCACTGTTCGCCATCTTCCAGCCTACACAGGGCAATACACTTGCCGTTGTGGGATATGCCAATGCTCGTGATACCGCTGAGATTAATAAGATTATTTACTCTGAGCTGGCAAATCAGATCCTGCCTGCTGAGCTGAAGCTTCGCTGGGGTGCCAAGCCTGAGGATTTCGGTGGCCAGAACACGAAGGGTGACATCTTTGAGCTCTATGCTCTGAAAATCACTGAGCCCAGTGGCCGTGCTCCACTGGAAGGTGATGTCATCACCAGTTCAAAGGATGATTTCGAGCCCAACTCTGGACGTCCTTGCGTATCTATGCAGATGAATTCTGACGGTGCTCGTCGCTGGAGCCAGATTACCAAGCAAAACATTGGTAAGGCCGTAGCTATTGTGCTCGACGACGCTGTTTATACTGCTCCACGTATTCTCACACAGATTGACGGTGGTAACTCTCAGATCACTGGTAACTTCACTATTGAGGACACCAAGGACCTTGCAAACACACTGAACTCTGGTAAGATGCCAGCTCCTACCCGTATCGTGCAGGAAGAGGTGGTTGGTCCGTCACTCGGTGCACAGTCTATCCAGCAGGGTATCATCTCGTTCGTCGTAGCCTTCGTGCTGCTGATGATCTACATGATTATGCTTTACGGCTTTATCCCCGGTATCCTTTCTGATATCGCCCTGCTCTTCAACCTGTTCTTCACCCTCGGTATCCTGACCTCTTTCCAGGCTGCTCTGACAATGCCTGGTATCGCTGGTATCGTGCTGACCCTCGGTACGGCTGTGGATGCCAACGTGCTGATTTATGAGCGTATCAAAGAAGAGCTGAAGAAGGGACTCAGCGTAAAGGAAAGCCTCAATAAGGGTTACTCTAACGCTTTCAGCGCTATCTTCGACTCTAACTTCACATCACTCATCACAGGTATCATCCTGCTCTATTTCGGTACAGGTCCTGTGAAGGGCTTCGCAACAACCTGGATCATCGGTATCCTCGTTTCCTTCTTCACGGCTGTATTCATGACACGCGTTGTCTATGATCACATGCTGAACAAGGACAAGTGGACTAACCTCACTTTCGTGACTGGCTATTCAAAGAACCTGATGCAGAACGCCCATTACAACTTCATGGGCATGTACAAGAAGACATTTACCTTCTGGGGTATCGCAGCCATCTTGTTCTGCGGTTCATTTGCCGTTCGCGGTCTGAGCCAGAGCATCGACTTCACTGGTGGTCGTAATTATGTGGTGACACTCGACAAGGAGACTCACGTTGAAGATGTCCGTCTGGCTCTGACAGGCGCCTTCATCAACACCATGGGCGAGAATCAGGGTAAAGAGGCTAACACCAGCGTTATTGCCCTGGGTACCGACGGTAAGACCGTTCGCATCTCTACCAACTGGGATATCGAGTCTAACAATCCTGATGTTGACGATCAGGCAGAGACTATCCTCTTCAACACCCTGAAGAAGGCTAGTCTGGTAAGCCAAGAGAATGTAGAGGCCTTCAAGAACCCGGATATCCGCCAGGGTGGATCTATCATTTCTTCAGCAAAGGTAGGTCCGTCGGTGGCTAAGGACATCACCTATGGTGCTATCATCTCTGTTGTGATTGCCTTGATTGCCATCTTCCTGTACATCCTGCTCCGTTTCCGCAACGTAGCCTTCTCTACAGGTGCAACTATCGCTCTGACGCTCGATGCTCTATTTGTAATCGGCATGTACTCTGCACTGTGGGGTATCGTTCCTATGTCACTTGAGATCGACCAGACCTTCATCGGTGCCATCCTGACGGTGATCGGTTATTCTATCAACGATAAGGTGGTGGTATTCGACCGTATCCGTGAGAACATCGGTCTCTATGGCAAGCGTGATCGCCAGCAGCTGTTCAACGACTCACTGAACCAGACATTGGCTCGTACCATCAACACCTCTGTAACGACTTTGATCGTGTTGCTGGCTATCTTCATCCTTGGTGGTGACAGCATCCGTTCGTTCTCGTTCGCAATGATCCTGGGTGTTGTGTTCGGAACATTGTCTTCTATCTTCATCGCAGCACCAGTTGCCTACCTGACACTGGGCCGCACTATCAAAGAAGAAGTAGAGATACCCGAACCTGCCAAAAAGTAAGGTCACAGACCTCATTATACAAGAAAACAGGGCGCATCAGATTACAGATGCGCCCTGTTTTTTGATATTGATAGACAAAAAGTAGCATTTTGACGATACCAAACCAAAAAAACAATCAAGAATGCATAGAGTTTCCACAAAATTTACTACCTTTGCAACCCAATGCTCAACACAATTATCACCTCCGCACCAATGTATATCTGTGGCACCCTATCGGTATTACTGGGCCTCAGCATATGCTACAGATGGGACAGAGCGCGTTTTCTGCTACTCATTTTCATGTTGGCTGCTACCTTATTATATATGGGGCACCTCACTTTCTTCAATCGTATCATTTCAGTCATCCCTATAACAGACACACTCTATTGCTTCTGCAACCCCGCTGTTTTCCCGTTATTCTTAATCTATATCGAGGAACTGGTGCTTAAAAGCCCTAACCGCAAGCAGCAACTATGTTATCTCCTACCAGCAGCTTTATGTGGAATCAGCGCTGGAACACTTTACGGTCTGATGGATAAGACAGAGATCAATACGTTTATCTTCCATCACATCTATAGTTCAGAGTTAGTAGGATTAGAGGGATATCCAAGAACATTGGCGCTAGTACATCTTACCGTAAAGATTGTCTTCGCACTTGAGATACTTCCAATATGCTTTGCCTGTTGGCGATACATCAACACCTACAACTGGAAAATTGAGAACTATTATTCAAATACGGAAGACAAGACGCTTCATCCCATCAAGCCATTGCTGACGTTGCTAGCCCTGGCCTCTATGATATCGTTTGCCTGTAGCTTTATAGACCGAAACTATTTTGCAGAGTCCGTTTGGTTAGTAACCATTCCTGCCGCTACATTCTCTATCTTAATACTGCTCATAGGTTATTTCGGTCTCTACCAACAATTCTCAGTCAGTCAACTTGAAGAAGATGACAAATATGCCTCAACCAGACTGGCGGAAACAGGAATTATCACCCAGGACACACAAGCATCAGCTGCTGATATGGAATATCTGGCCAATGAAATACGCAGGCTCATGGATCAGGAGAAAGTATTCCTGCATTCAAACCTAAAGATCAACGATTTGGCGATGATGCTTAATACGAATCGTAATTATATATACAATGCGATCAATAAAGAGATTGGTATGTCATTCTCCGATTATACTAATCTGAGGCGTATTCAATATGCAGCCACGCTCATCGACAATCATCCCAAGGCAATTCTTGCTGACGTTGCACAAAAGTCAGGCTTCTCGTCAGCAAGTTCGTTCTATCGTAACTTCAAATCCATCATGGGATGCACACCCAGTGAGTACCAAAGAAAAACAGGGGCGAGCATCACTGCCAGCACCCTGCCAAAATAAAAACTTGTGAGAGATATAAATTGTCTTAATCTAGTTTTTTCAAAACTTATTTTCGACGGTGCAAAGATAAGCATAAATTGTAAATTATACAATTCAAATTCACAAAAATCATCGTTCAAATTCACAAAAACACTGATTTTGTACATTTTTACCCCTCTTTTGGGGTGTACCCCGACCGAGAATCGAACTCGGAACTAAGCTTTAGGAGAGCCTTGTTATATCCATTTAACTATCAGGGCAGAGTGTTTTTCGGGTGCAAAGATACAAAGAAAAGACGGAAATACAAAATTATTTCTTAATAACCTGCTCAAATTTGTCAAATTGGGCCTTGCCATCCTTTCCGTAACAAAAGAGCCCCACCCGGATACCTTTCCAATAGCCACTACGCATGGAGAAAACATCCCCGACGGGAATAAACGACACACCGTCTAAACTATAAAAGAACTGATGACTATTGCTTTGGCAATCATCTCTGACACGTAGATAGAGCTGGGAGAAACTACCCTTCACCGCTATCTGGCGTTCGCCATTTACCTCTACGAAAATGCCCTGAGGACATACCCCCACTCCACGAAACTGCTTACCAGAACAGAAGATGCCAGCGTAACAATCACCTTTAGCCGTCAAGAGTGTCGTGCTCTCACTCTGATAGCCCACCACCTTCTGCGTCAACATATTCCGACATGCTTTCAGGCTATCAGCAGGCAAGGGACGAAGCGTCAGCCATCCTTTACGCTCTGCAAGACTCCAATGTGCATCATCAGGATTATGATTCCACTGCCATTGCAGACCTAAAGTATCTGAAAAATCATCATCGACTTGCAAGGTCATACCTGAAAAATGACTCCTGATAGGCTTCTGCCAGCGATGCACAGGCTCTCCAATGCCATTCCCATCAAGATCTACCCCCACCAGAAGCCAGTCATCCTGCCAACGGGCAGGTTGCAGATGAACCACACGCCCCAAGACAGGGGTCTCCTGAAAGTGATAGAACCACCACTGTCCGTCGGGCGCATCCACCAAAGCACCCTGATGAGGACCATTCACAGTTGTAGAACCCTGCTCCAACACGACCTGACGCTCATAGGGGCCATAGATGTTACGGGCACGAAGAACCGTCTGCCAGCCTTGTCCTACTCCACCTTCAGGGATAATCAGGTAATACCAGCCATGACGCTTGAGGAACTTCGTCCCCTCTGCTACAGGACCTGTATAGACGGTGACACCTTCATCCAGAAGGCGCTTGCCATCTGGCGACATCCGATGTACTATAATCGGTCCTGCACCATGCTGACTACGTCCAAGATACGCTTGCCCGTCTTCATCCCAGAAAGGACACGGATCTTCCCACTTCTCTACGCGCTTGACCAAATGAAGCGGAGCCCAAGGACCATGGGCATCCTTAGCGGTACTCATATACAGACCTTCCTCTGGTGTGCAGAAGAACACAAAGAAGCGTCCATCATGATAGCGGATAGCAGGTGCCCACGAACCACCAGCATAATGTTGGTTCTCGTTCCACCCCGGCTCATCGAGGCGATGATATATCTGACTCACATAGCGCCAATTGACCATATCATCAGACTCTAAGACCTGCATACCCATGAAATGGAAGTCTGAGGCCACCATATAGTATTTCTCCCCTACACGAATCACGTCTGGATCGGAAAAGTCTGCATTCAACACTGGATTCACATAGGTGCCGTCACCCTGATCACCCCAAGCAAGAGGTTCTGCATCAACTCGCACGATGTCAGGACGGACATCAGGCTGCTCTGTCGCTACAACGACATTCGAGAAATGGACATTCCTGGCATGACGGACGAAAAAGCCCTTGGCAGGCAAGTTTCCCCACATCGTGGCCTCAGGATAGTCTTTCTCTTTCTCGTCCTTGATGAAATCACGGATATGCTCCATTTCATCTGCCGTCACACCACCCCGATGATGCAGCGTGATATTCGACAACCACACATCCTCCACAGGATAACCCGGCAAACCCGTAATGCTACACCCCATCGAACCTGCATGACGTATCTGGACATTGTCGAGATGGATGCCCTTGATACGGCCGACATGATCCACAGGAACGATCTTCTCCATATCCTTACCATCAGACAGATAGCCACGCCCACGATTGCCAAGACGAATAAAAATGGGCGACTCCGTACCCTCGATAGTCACATCTGAGACATTCACATTCTCCAGTACACCGCCATCCACAATCTCGAGTGAAATGGCAGAAGAACCTATCCACTGCCCGAAGAACTTCTCCTGCTGATCACTGCTGGGCTTGACGACGATGCCCGAGATATTAATATTCCAGAAACCGCCATTAGTCTCAGTACCCAGTTTCACGGCATTGCAATGACTCGATACTACACAGTCGGAGATACGGATATTCTCACAAAGACGAGGTGAGGTTGACTTCAGCGTAATGCCATCATCATCAGAGTCGGCTATCATATTGGTGACAATAACGTCATGACAACCATCAAGGTCGAGCGCGTCATTATTGTAGTTGTTTCGATTGAAAACCTTGATTCCATCGATAAGGATACGGTCGCAGGCCAGATAGTGCTGCATCCAGCAGCCTGAGTTTTTCAGCGTAACGCCCTTCACCGTAATGTCTTCGCTCTGAATGAAACGCAGCAGATGCGGACGGGTGATGCCTTCATCATTCCAGGAATGTTTCTTGAAGGCCCTTCCTCGGCCATCAATAGTACCATAACCGTCGATGGTGACATTCTTCACCTTGTCGGCATAGATCAACTGGATGGTGTTAGTCTTCGTGCGCAGTGAGACATAGTCTGATTTCATCGGGCGATAGTCCTTAAGGTCTGTCGAACCATAGAGCATAGCTCCCTGCTCCAGATAGAGATGCACGTTGCTCTTCAAGACGATGGTGCCTATCTTAAAGTTACCTGCGGGCACCACCACCCGTCCTCCGCCAGCCTCAGAACAGGCATCAATGGCCTGTTGAAGGGCAGCAGTACTCAGTACCGTCGTATCCGACTTTGCACCAAAGTCAAGAATCATGTAGTCGGCAGCTTCAGCAGATATCACACCGAACCAGAAAAGAAACAGAATCACCTTCTTCATCGAACACCTATTATTATATATTGATGCCGCAAAGATACGAAATAATTCTGAATTCTACTTGTTTGTTTGATGAATAATCACTATCTTTGCACAGCATTTACACTAAAGACTTACAAACATGAAACAATTAATCATCACCCTGACCATCAGTCTGCTGAGCTTGTCTGCCGTAGCACAAAACCTTTCTGCAGTTGATCAGCTCAAGGCTAATCCGAGAAAAGCCTATGGCAACGACTATCTTTATCAGCAAGAAGCCTGTCCACTGACAAAGTCGCCCAAAGGCTACAAGCCCTTCTATATCAGCCATTATGCCCGCCACGGGTCGCGTTACTACTGGAATGACAAACTCTACAAGGAACTCGACACATTGCTGACAGCCGCCCATAGCCGACAACAGCTGACGGCAGAGGGAGAAGCCTTCTATCAGAAGTTCGAGGCTGCCAAACAAGAACTGATGACAGGCGTCAGCGAACTGACACAGCTTGGATGGGAACAGCACCAAGGTATTGCCCGCACGATGTACAACCGCTTCCCAGAGGTCTTCAAGAAAGGTGGCAACGTGCTCGCCGTCTCCTCCCTTTCTGGACGCTGTGTACTCAGTATGTCCGCCTTCTGTCAGGAGCTCGTACAGTGTAACCCAAAGATAGAGATTCGCGAACAGTCATCCCGCTTCACCCTCGATGCCGTCGTTCCCGACGATCGCCAGAATCCCAATAAACGCCAATTTCCGAAAGCTAAGCCCCGTTATGAGCAGCACCGAGACCAGTTTAAAGGCTATGAAGACAGAAAGGCGAAAGCTGGACAACTGCTCTCACGCATCTTTACCAGCACAGAGGGACTACCTGGCAATCTGGATCGCATCGCAGAGAACCTGCTGAACCTTTACACCTCACTGCCCAGCATCGGCCACGAGGGCATGATGGGCCATCTCATCACGGATGAGGAAGTGGCCAGCCAGTGGGAAGCCGGAAACCTTGGCTCTTATTCATGGGTATTCGGCTCGAAATATATCGTCATTCCTATCCTCGAGGACTTCATCAAGAAAGCTGATGCCGTACTTGATGGCAGTAGCGACCACATCGCAGACCTCCGTTTCGGACACGACAGCTATATCGGTCCTCTGACAGTGCTGTTAGGCATCAATGGGGCAGACCGTGATCCAGAAGATCCCAATGAAGTGAAGAACTGCTATCAGAACTGGGAGACCTGCAAGGCGTGCAACATCCAACTCGTCTTCTACCGCAGCAAAAAGGCCTCAGATCCGATTCTCGTGAAATGTCTTCTCAATGGCTGCGAGGCAACGCTGCCTGTACCCACGTCGCAATATCCTTATTATCAATGGACAGACTTCCGCGACTTCTACACCCAGCGCTGCAAAGACGTTCCTGCAAACTAAAGATTTCGCACCTCCTTAGCTACTGTCCCACACGAGAGGTCACGCTGGCAATGCGCTGGAGGGCTTCGTTCAACTGACGACGGGGACAGGCGATATTGATACGGATGTAGCCTTCACCCGTCTGAGGACCATACATCGTACCTGCGGAAACCCAGACATGACCTTCCGTCAGCAAACGGTTGAAGAAGTCGTCCGTACTGATGCCCAAAGCACTATGATTAACCCAGACGAGATAAGTGCCTTCGAGACGGCTGACCTTCAGCTGAGGCAATTCACGGGCAAAGAAATCACAGAGCGTCTGATAATTGCCCCAAAGATACTGATTGAGTTCGTCAAGCCAGTCCCCGCTCTCGTTATAGGCTGCCTGAAGGGCGACAATGCCAAAGGGATTCACGTCGCACACCTCATTAATATTAATCGCACGATCGATGCGGCGACGCCACGCAGGATTCTTCGTAATGATATTGGCAATCTGCAGACCTGCGGTATTGAAGTTCTTCGAAGGCGAATTCATCACGATGCAGTCGTCTGTGATGGTGCCGAAGGGCACAAATTGATAACCTGGCATGATGAGTTCACAATGAATTTCATCAGAGACCACCTTCACGCCGTGCTGCTGGCAGATAGCGTACATCTGCTGCAGTTCCTCGCGCTTCCAGACGCGTCCGCAAGGATTATGAGGATTGCAGAGCAGGAAGAGCGTCGTCTTCTCATCTGCGCACTTCATCTCGAAGTCCTGCCAATCCACCTCAAAAGTATCAGCCACAGCCTTCAGCGGACTTTCGAGCACCTCACAACCGTTGTTCTTAATCGATGAGAAGAAGCAATTGTAGGCAGGTGAGAGGATGAGCACCTTCTCGCCAGGCATCGTCAGCGCCTTGATGACACACGACATAGCGGGCACGACGGCTGTCGTATAGAGGATCGAAGAGCGCTCAATCTCCCATTTGTGGCGACGACGGAACCAGGAGATGACGGCCTCGTAATAACTTTCTGGCACGATGTTATAGCCAAAGACACCATGCGACACGCGCTGCTCCAAGGCTTTCTGGATGGCTGGCGCCACTCGGAAATCCATATCAGCAACCCACATGGGGATGATATCGGGATCGGCACTTTCATCCCACTTCACGCAGTTAGTACCTCTGCGCTCTACAGACTCATCAAAGTTGTATTTCATTTTCTCGTTTCTATCACACAGTTATTCGGCTGGCGCACATTCTCATCGATGGTGATACTACCGATGGAATCGGCAATAATGTGACCAGACGTCGGGTTCTTGATGTTCTCGATATGGCCCTTGATGTCGGCCTCAACGGTAGAATACTCAAACATACGGTCACACATCGGATCGATGGTACAGTTCTCAAGTACGAGATTCTCAGTATAGCAGAGCAGTTGCTCACCTGCCAGATGACAGTTCACGAGACGCACGTTCTTCGAGTGCCAAGCCAGATACTCGCCGTCAAGCACAGAGTCATAGATTGTCACGTTCTCACACTCCCAGAAAGAATCCTTCGTCAGTATCTTGGCATTATGAACTTCCACGTTCTTGCAGTACTGGAACACATACTTCGAGTCGCTCTCCAGTCCGTCAACGTAGATATTCTGCGAGAACATGAAAGGATAGGTTCCTCCATGCAGCTTTACATTCTTCAGTTTCAGTCCATCGACTTTCCAGAAGGTCTCGTCAGCATCCGTAATCTCAACGTTCTCCAACTCCAGATTCTTCATCTCACGGAAGAACTTAGGCCCGTCGATACGGGAGTTCTTCATCACCATATCGTTGGTGTACCAGATGGCTGAGCGTGAACCCAGCGCAAAGTAACAGTTCTCGATATAGGCACCATCAACGTGCCACCAAGGGTATTTGCCATAGAATTTGCAATCGTAAGCTTCCATTCGCTGGCACTGTTTGATGCCAGACTCACCATCGGTAATGGTTACATTCTCTAGTCTCAAGTCGTGTTGGGCAAACAGAGGGCGCTCGCCTCCGAATTTCTTGTCTTTTATTACTTCCATTGTCTTAATGATATTATTCGGTTGCAAAAATACAAAGAAAAATCCGTAATCGGGATACCCAAATTACGGATTGTAATACCAAATTAAGTGTTTTTATTATTTCAGGGCCAGCAAACGGTCGCTGATCATCTCCAGAGGCTCCATACAGAGCAGGCTGTTGATGAGATACATATCATTCTTGGCCTCGTTCATCTTGAAGGTCTTCACTGAGGTCACACTGGGAGCAATCTCGCGATAAAGCGTCACCTCTGAGGGCACATCATAGGTATTGCGATCCATATCCCACTTGCTGGTCTCCACATTGTAGCCGTGCTTATAATATCTATAGGTGTGACGGAAGTCGTTCACCCAAGTCTTCTGGCTATCGTCCCAGCGCACGATCTCACGACTTGTCAGACGTCCCTGCTCGTCGTAGTTGTAGCGATACTCCATCTTGGCGCACATCTGGCCTTCGGCTTTCTGCTCATAGACCTCGATCTTGTGGATAACGCCGTCTTCCAGGTCTGAGTTATACAAATAAGGGGCATTCACGTCGTTAGCGGCGTTGAAATACATCGTTAAAACGGTTGCGATAGTGATGATTGATTCCATAACTCTTTGCTTTTAAAATTAAACCTTTGCCTGTTAGACGCTGCAAAGGTACGATTAACTACAAAAAAAGAATGTTATTTGAATGTTATCTTTAGGTTAATTCGTTTGGCGGTGTCGAATTTTTAGGTTAACTTTGCGGGCAATTATGTCGAAGAACAAATATAAATATGTGTCTGTGGCGGCAATGGTGGCCGTAATGCTACTGTTGGGTATCTATATGTGGATGACCTACAGTTCGGCAGTGCGCGACATTTCAGAGCGGGCTGGCAACCAACTGCCCTGGGCCATGTTCTACGAGAGCTATCACAGGGCAGATATCGTATCGAAGGGCGACACCCTCAGTCTGCCAGAACTGCGCGGTGACCTCTCACTGGTTTCATCAGTAGAGGGTATGAATGATGTTCTGAGTCGCCGCTATCACTCGGAAGTCTCGCTCGACACGCTGTCACTATATATGGATAGTCTGCTCAGCGTCGTCGGGCTGAATCGTGATTTCACCCTCCTGGAAGTCGATGGAATGGGGAAAATCCTGCGACGCAGCAATCGTCAGGAGTCATCCACAGCCCTCAGAACCCAAGTGTTTAGCACACGTCGCGACCAATCAAAAGGTATCCAGTTGGCACTCAACAATCCCTACCCAGAACTGGCCCGACGACTGAGTCCGCTCTTTGCCGCCAGTGCTATCATCCTCATTCTCTTCGGTGCTATTTTGATTCAGCTGCTGCGCTATCTCGACGAACAAAAGATGATGGCAGACCTGCGCAATGACTTTTCGTATGCGATGGTTCACGATATGAAGTCACCTCTATCGAGTATCATCATGGGGGCCCGCTTCTTGCACAGTGGAAAGGTGGACGACAAACCGCAGATTAAAGAGAAATACTACACCATCATAGAGAGCGAGGCAGAGCACTTGCTGGCACTCGTCAACAAACTGCTCACCATCTCAAAGCTGGAAAATAAGAAACTGATACTAAATAAGCAGATCGTCAATTTGGAGCCTATCATCGACGACTTGGTAGAGAAAGCCAAGGCCAAAACAGAGAAAAAACTCCATTTCACCGTAGATTTGCTGAATCATCACGTACTGGCAGACGAACAGTATCTGGCGGAAGCCATTTCCAATCTGATTGACAACGCCATCAAATACTCGAAGGACGAAATAGAAATCAGCATCACCTCGCAAGAGAATGACAAATACATCCTGCTGAAAGTGCGCGATAACGGTATCGGCATCTCCAAAGAAGACCAACTCATCATCTTCGACAAATTCGGACGCGCTGCCATCCACGAGCAGAACCGTAAAGGCGGTGTATCAGGTTTCGGACTGGGCCTGAATTACGTAGATCAGGTGATGCAAGCACATGGCGGCAAGGTCACTGTGCAAAGCGAAAAGGACCAGTATTCAGAATTCACCTTATATTTACCTAAGAACGTATGATTAATCTATTGCTTGTAGAAGATGACGAATCGTTGGCCTATATCGAGAAGACGGGCCTGGAAGATATTATCGGTGGTTACAAGGTTACTACTGCCACTAACGGCAAGGAAGGCCTGAAAGCTTGGGAGGAGACACGACCCGACGTGATTATCTCAGACATCGACATGCCCGTCATGAACGGTTTTGAGATGGTAGAGCGCATCCGCGAGACAGACCAAGACGTCATCATCATCTTCACCTCGGCCCTCACCTCACCCAATGACGTGAAGGCAGGTTATCGTCTGGGTATCAACAACTACGTGAAGAAGCCATTCGTACCCGAAGAACTTGATGCCCATATCCAGGCCTTGATGAAGATGCGCAGCGGTGCCAAGACACAGAAAGAGACCAATCATTATAAGTTGGGGAAATACACACTCGACGCCGATCACGCCACACTGCGTAACGATGAAACCGGCATTTCTCAGACAATTACCCAGCGCGAAGCACAGATTCTGCAACTTCTGGCAGAGAACAAGAATAACGTCGTTAGACGCGAAGCCATCCTCAGCCGATTCTGGAATACAGAAGATGACTATTTCGCCTCTCGCTCACTAGACGTCTTTGTCAATAAACTGCGCAAGCTCCTGGCTGACGAACCTAAGATTACACTCAAGACGGTACGCGGCATCGGACTTCAATTACTCGTTGAAATCGGATAAAAGCATCCATTATCGCAGATTCCATCGGAGTCCTAGCTGTAGGTTGAAGTTCGTTGGCTTGTCCTTAAAGAAGTTCTGAACTCTGCTGCTGTTGTCGAAATAATATTTCAAGCCAGGCTCAACGTAGATACCCAATTGTGGTATCACGTCGTACTCAACACCCAGACCTCCTTTGAGTGAGAACTGCCAACGGTCACGACTGATCTTTTGCGTCAAGCCTTCCATTTCCTGTCGCGACTTGATATTATAGTCAGCTGCAATGCCAGCTACACCATAAACCTTCAATCCCTTATACCCCCAAAGACGATACTGGGCATTTAGCGGAACACCAAGATAATAGAGTGTCTGCTCCGTCGTCATCGGATAGCCACCCATCACCACGACGAAATCAGAACGCAGGCGTGTATAAACGAGTCCCGTCGTCAACGAGAATGACGATGAAATGGGGATGTTTACAGATAATCCGAACGAAATAGGCTGATAGTGCTTCTGCCGCTCCTCATAGTTAGCCAGATAAATGACCTCATCAGCACCACGTGTCATTGCCACGCTCATCAAGTCATGCCTATAGTCATAGTTGGCAGCCAACTGCGGACTCATCCTCACTCCGTTAGCACTCATCTCATTACCAAAACCGTTTTGAGCATATAGTCCGAAACTGATCTGCCCATGACGCTGTCTGTCATCTGCCGATGGAATCTTCTCGTCATAGTCTCTCAGCGACTGTTTCATTTCCTTAACCGTCTCTGGCGACTTCTCTTCACGTTCATCAGACTTGTGCGGCTGAGGAGAAGACGGAGTCGATTCTACGGAGACATCTTGCGGTCCTGTAGGTTCTTCCTGAGACGTTGGCTGCTGCAAGGTCTCCACATACAAGTTATGGCCGGAAGTGACAGGCTTCGATGCCTGTGGGGCCACCATATCCTGCGATTCCATCGACACATTTTCTTGCGATGGTATCGTTGTCTTTTCCTGCTTTGTCTCCATGATACGGTTTGAGGCCACCTGCTTAGGTTCCTTCTTCTCCTCCTCATTGCTGATGCTCCACAACAAATAACCATTACAAGTTATCATGCCCACGAATACCGCTGCCACAGCTACATATTTCGCCCAGATAGAAACAAGGCGAGGCTTCTTCACGGGCTGATGCACAGCATTTGGCTGTGACAACCTTGCCTCGATTTGGGCCCACATGTCGGCAGGAGCAGATTCTTGATGATCTGCCAGCTTGTCGCGTAACTGTTTTACCCAATCTTCTTTCATATCTTTGTCGAATTTAAATACTTAGTTATCATCTCTGTCAAGAGCCGCTTGGCGTGGTAGAATTGTGAGGCTGACGTGCTCTCTTTGATGCCGAGCCTGAGGGCTATTTCCTTGTGTGATAGTTGCTCAAATACGAAGAGATTCAAGACTAATCTGTATCCCGCAGGCAGACGGCCGATCATCTCATTGAGAATGTCGGGTGGCACTTCCTCCACATCAGGCAACAACTCTTCTTCCAACTGGGGCATCTCGTCGGTAAAAGTATGCAACTCATGCTGTTTTACCCAGTCAATAGCCTGATTACTGATGATTCTGGTGATCCAAGCTCTTAACGAACCCTCTCCTCGGTATTCAAACCTGTCGATGGAGGTCAGGATATTCACAAAGCAGTCTTGCACCACATCTTTCGCCACCTCACGATCAGGGATATACCTGAGTGCCGTAGCCATGGTATATCCGGAAAAAAGGTCGTACAGGCGACGCATCGCCTGCCTGTCTCCGCCCTGTATCGCTTCGATCAGCTGTTGCTCTGTCTCCACCAGTCTGTGTGTCTTCTATTTCTTTCTGCCAGTTGTCTGAAA
>OMZO01000075.1 GCA_900315525.1 uncultured Prevotella sp.
TGCCTTTGCTGCCGCACGTGCTGCCGATGCGACATTCTATGCCATCACTTCCGATGGCAACCACCGCATCTCCTTCGACCATGTGGTGGAGGTGATGAAGCGCACAGGCCACGACCTGCCCTCGCTTTACAAGGAGACAAGCGAAGGTGGACTTGCCTTGGAGTATAAAGAGTAATGTAAAATACGATTCTGATGAGGAAACTTTTACCAATTGCAGTAGCCGTTATGATAGCTACCATGACTTTGATATCGTGCAGCAAGGACGATGATGACACTGGCGTTGTACCGAGACCAGAAGAACAGGTGGTGCTGAACTGCGCAAAGCCCGACTATCTGAAGGCGGGCGACAAGGTGGCTATGATTTCACCCTCGTACTTTACCCCGATGGAGACCATTGAGAAAGCAGCCGACGTGCTCCGCTCATGGGGCTTTGAACCCGTCATCGGTCCCAATGTTGGTAAGGTGCTGGACGGTAAGATAGGAGGAACGGTAGAAGAGCGCGTGAGTGATATTCGCTGGGCTTTGAGTGACCCAAGCATCAAGGCTATCCTCTGTAATCGCGGCGGTTATGGCACCATCCAACTCATAGACCAACTCCCATTCGACGAAGTGAAGGCTGCCCGGAAGTGGATTGTCGGCTACAGCGACATCTCCACCCTTCACGGATTCTGGAGCCGTGCCGGCGTGATGAGCATCCTCGGCACTATGAGTACCACTCTGGCCAAGGGAGGCACTGACAAGACTTGCACGATGATGCGCGACCTGTTGTTGGGCAAGGTTCCCCGATATGAAGTTCCTGCACATCAGCAGAACATACTAGGACAAGCCAGTGGTGTGCTCGTTGGCGGCAACCTCTGTACCTTTGCGCCTAACGTCGGCTCCAGGGCTGATGCCACCAAGGGTAAAGACCTGATTCTTTTTGTGGAAGAAATCGGTGAGAATATGCGTAACATCGACCGCCAGATGCGCTTGCTGAAGATGCATGGTGTATTCGACCGTTGCAAGGGAGTTGTTCTTGGTGAGTTCGTCAGCTGCGGCACTGAATTTACAGACGAAAATGGCGATGTTATAAGTATTGAAGCCATGCTCCACGACCTGTTGGCTGAGTATCACATTCCTGTGCTCTGCGGATTTCCCACCGGTCATGACGACGTCAATCTTCCATTGGTGATGGGTGCTCCTGTCACCATCGACGTGCGCTCGGACGGAGCGACCCTGCAGTTCAACATCGAAGGAGATCAGCAGACTGTCAATACTGCCACTATCACCGCTACACCGACACCTGCCGCAACTCGCATGTGGTTGGCAGGAAAAATTGAATAAGGGGAATAGTCCCTATACATTTATTTATAATTGTCTTATTGGGATATTTTCATTTCCTTGCCATCCACGAACAATCGATGGCCGTTGGTTTTAATATGTGAAGCTTCACCTTTGAATGAGGTAATATAGGTGTCGGCAGTCAGTGTCCATGTACAGTTATCGCCCAGAGTGACATTCACCTTCCCCGTTTCTGTTGATACGATTTTGCCGGCTGCGTTGGTGATGTTGCCGCTGATGCAGCCGTTAAAAGTGGAACCGTCGGATAATGTCAGAGTCAACTCGGAGTCGCTGCCTACAAGGATGGTACCGTCTAACTGTTGATGGCTTGCGGTGAGGGTTGCCTTGTTGCCGGCTCCCTGCCAGCCGTCGGCACAAACTGACAACAGCACATTTGCCGCATCTTCATTCTTCAGTGTGACACCATTCAGGGTGATGATGGCATTGGTATTGGTCACATGGAACAGATGACCTTGCTTGTTTGTCAGCGAACCGCCGTTCATCGTGAAGTGGGAGTTGCCGCTGTCGGCATCGCCTGAGAACGACTGATAGATCATGATGGCATCGAGGAACTGAGCATGACCGTTGCGCTGTGTGTTGCTGACGGTCATCTGGCAGTTATTCAGTGTGATGCTGTTCTTGCCCTCGATGCAGACACCTTCTGACTTGTTAGAGGTGAGTGTGGCATCCGATACCGTCACATCGGCTGTGGAATAGATAACGGGAGAGCCAATTCCGTTGCTGGTGTAGCTGCCACCTTCAACGGTGACAATGCCGCCACCACGATCTGTACGAATGGGAGCTGAAGACCTTCCGCTGGTACAGACTGACAGGTTCTTGGCCTTTGTCACGCCACCGCCAGTGGTCATGATGCCGCCAGAACCATCGCCAGTTGTATTGATCTCTGTATCTTCGATGATAACTGTCGTGCCATCACCCTGACCGCCGTTTCTGCCACCATTTCCTCCATAAGAGAATACACCGTTTGCACCCGTGGCATTGCTGGTTATCTTGCCGCCCTTGATGGTAGTTACACTGCCACCTTTTACAAGCATGGCTGCATTCACGCCATAGAAGCTGCAATTGTCGCCACCATCGGAACTGCCTGTCTTGCTGATGGTGGGTTGAGAGAGGGCCACTGCCTCCTTGGTGGATATCAGCAGCGCATTCTCATCGGTCTTGCTGCTCTGATAAGTATGGCTGTCCTCTGTTGAGCCTGTCTTCAGCTCCGTGGCTCCTTTATAGGTGATGTTCGTATTGCGAGAGCCAGGACCTCCAGGTCTGCCCATACCGTCAGGAGCACCTTGGTCACTCAGTAAGTCCTGCTGCCCTCCCATCAGAAATTCTCGGATCCGGCGTTGTGAAGCAAACTGGGGTTTCAATTTCAGATATCCTTCGTACTGTTCATCGGAGAGTATCTTCTTGATCTTCTCATCATATTTCGCCTGTTGCTTGTCGTAGTCGTAGCTGTTCTGCTCTTTAGGGGCACCCTGAGGCATACCACCACGCGGCCCGCCTTGCATACCACCGCCATGGCCTCCCATGCCGCCTCCACGCATGCCTCCGCCGAAGCCACCTCCACGGCCACCCATACCACCAGGCATACCACCGCCTCCGCTGGGTTGGCCGCTTGGACGATTGCCATTTTGCGGACGCTGGCCTTGCGGACGTTCCATTTGCTGTCCCTCAATCAACGTCTTGTACTTCTTGTTCAGCTTCGTCACCTTCTTCGTCTGTTTCTCGTCGAGTTGCAGTTCGCTGACCATCTTCTCCGTCATCTGCTCATACGTCATACGTTTCACTTTTGCAGGTCTGCTCATCTGGATTGCCTGTTCATTATCCTGTGCCATTGCTCCTGCTGGAATCAGCAGGGCCAATAGCAGCAACATCTTTCTTGTCTGTTTCATCATACTTGTTTTTGAATTTGCGAAGCAAAGGTACAGAGAAACCTTTATTCTGCCAAAACTATTCAACGAATCGGCCAATTCATAGCATAAAAGGACATACACGCCTGATAGCTCCGAAGAGGAAGTAACAATTCTTAATGGTTAAAAAGTTCACTAATTTGTGAAGTTTTTGACGATTTTCCTTGTTTATTTCAGCAATTTGTTGTACTTTTGCACCGAAAATGAAAGAATGAACAACAGTCATGAAGATATTGTTTCCAGAACGGATTGAGGAGTTCTCTCGCAAGCATGCTGATGCAAAAGAGGCATTAGAGCGTTGGAGCGGTAAACTGGCCGATGCGGAGTGGAAGTCTTATGCAGACTTGAAAGCCGACTTTCCCTCGGCTGACTTTGTGGGCAACAACCGTTATGTATTCAACATCAAGGGCAACAACTATAGGACAGTCGTGCTGGTAGTGTTCTTTGCCGGAACAGTGGCTATTAGGTTTATCGGTACGCATAGTGAGTATGACAAGATTAAAGATATTAAAAATAT
The DNA here is from genome assembly GCA_900315525.1 of uncultured Prevotella sp. GTDB lineage: Bacteria > Bacteroidota > Bacteroidia > Bacteroidales > Bacteroidaceae > Prevotella. The sequence continues at coordinate 3,763 of OMZO01000075.1, forward strand.
ATAGGCTATGGTTATCAGGGACGAAAAAGAGTACAAAGATTACGAAGCCCGCATGGAAAAACTGATTGAGCGGGGTACTGAACTGGGCGACATGGAGTTGCTAAGTCCGGAGGAGAAGGCAGAGTTCACGATGCTGAGCGAAGCCCTCGATGAGTATGGCCGTGCCTATCATCCACTGCCTGGCAGAATGAGTACGCTGCTTACTAATGCCATTCTGACTCAGGTGAAAGAGCGTGGGCTGAAGCA
>OMZO01000056.1 GCA_900315525.1 uncultured Prevotella sp.
TTGCCGGCCTTTGCCAGCAGGTGGGCGCAGACGAGTCCGCCGAATCCGCTTCCGATGATCACCACGTCGTATCTCATGCCTGTTTGCGGTTGAGCCACCGATAGACGGCGGGTTGTAAGACATACGATAGGATCACTGCCGAGAGCAGACCCACCAGTGTGGAGAATCCCACAGACTTGATGGCAGGATGCACAGCGAGCACCATACTGCTGACGGTGACGATCAAGGTGACGGCACTGAAGAAGATGGCCGTCTTATGATAGGCGAGCTTCTGACTGTCGTTGTCAGTGAGCCCGTTCATGACAAAGATACTGTAGTCCACACCGATACCGAAGATGAAGGTGGAGATGATGATGTTGATGAGGTTGAAACGCACGTCGAAGAGCACCATCGCTCCCAGCACGATGACCCAGCTGAGCAGGATAGGCATGAAGCCCAGCAGCGTATGCTTGAGGTTGAAGTGGAAGCTGACGAGCAGCACGATGAACACGAACAGCATCGATATCCATTGCAGCACGTTGAAGTCCTCACTCATCTGTATCAGTGTATCGGTGGTATAGTAATAGGTGTCGAGCACCAGCAGGTGGGGATCCGCAGCGATGGCGTCGCAGATGCGGATATAGTCGCTGTCGCTGCTGCGCACGGAGTCGTTGGCACAGCGCACGGAAGTGAAGCACATGAAGTCGCCGCCATAACTCTCCTCCATCAGTGTCGACTGATAGCCTGCGGGGATGAGTCCTGCCGCGTAGAGTGAGTCGGGTGCGTAGTCGGCATTCACGGCTTCGAAGAAGGTCTCGAAGGCGCTGGCGTTAAGACCTGCCTGTGGAGCGGTCTCGGCGATGAGTCGGCGCACCTTCTGTTGGCGCTCTTCCGTCCAGTAAGCCTTCCAGGCATTGATGCGCTCCTGTTGTTTCGACAGCGGCACGAAAATCTGGTTGGTATGTGTGTAGTTCTTGACGAGCCCCAGCTGTTGCAGCGAGTCGAGCTTGTGGTCGAGTACGGCGAAGTTCTCGATGGCTTCCTCCATCGTCTTGCCCTCGCTGGCAAAGTATTTCTGTTTGTCGCCCGTATAGGTCTTGTCGCGCAGCAGGTTCTCGGAGTATTCGGTCATATCCTCCAGATAGCCCAGGTTGTGCATGTCGGCATCGAAACGGGTGCCGCCGATGAGGTAGGCACCGATGCAGACGGTCATCACGATGAGGATGATAGCTATCAGACCCTTGTTGCGGTCCACGGGGTAGGTGTTGATGCGGTCGATCAGGGCAAAGGCCTTCTGATTGACCTTGTTACGTTTCTCGCTGAGCAACTGTGGCAGATAGGTCAGGCTGAAGAAGGTGGTGCCGAGGATGGCGAAGGCTGCAAAGAGACCGAAGTCCTGCAGCAGGTCGGTCTGGATGAAGATCAGTCCTGCGAAGGAACCGATGGTCGTCAGACAACCGAGCCAGACGGGTTTCACCTGGTCGCGCAACAGACGGGTGGTGTCGCCGACATACTTGAAGTGGGTCAGCACGTGGAGCACATAGCTCAGCGCCACACCGAGCACGACACCGCCGATGCCCAGGGCCAGTAGCGAGAATTGTCCTTTCAGCCAGTACATCATCGCCAGTCCGAAGAGGGTGCCGAAGACGACGGGCAAGAGGAGTAGGGGAATGGTGTCCCAGTTACGGAAACACACGAAGAGGAACACCAGCACGAGGATCAGTGCCCCCGTGATGGTAGTCGTCAGGTCATGCTTGATTTGCGTTGAGTTGTAGTAGCCGCTGGCGGGCGTACCGTGATAGCTGATCCTGACGTCGGGATGGGTCTGCTGGAACTGCTTCATCTCGTCGTTGAGCATCTCGAAGAGCGTCGAGCCCTGTCCTGTGTTGGTCGATGAGAAACGGGGGGTGATGAAGGCGATGCAAACCGTCGAGTCGGGCACGAAGAAGTGACCCTCGATGGTCTTGTACGAACCGCCTCCGGCACTCAGCAGCGGCATCATCTGTTCTGCCAGCACGTTGCGCATGCCGATAGGGTCCATCTCGATGAGTTCAGGGAACATCTCGCCGAACTCACCCGTCAGGTCCTCACGGTTCTGCTTCATCTGTGCGGCCATGCGTTCACGCGTCAGCAGCGAGTCGAAGCGTGCATAGGCCGTCGTGTCGATATAGGCGGGGAAGTGCTGCTCCATATAGTCCACACCGTCGGTCATCAGATCATCCGGCAGGCGATAGAAGACGTCGCCGATGACCTGTGTGACGGAGTCGCGGCTCAGGAGCGTGTCCACGAATTCATCGCACGTCTCTGCCAGCATCTCTACCTGCGGACCCTTCAGACCCTCGAAGAGCAGGAACGTCTTGTCCTTGATCTTCAGGTCGGCAAAGGCCAGCTTGGTCGTACCGTCTTCGTTCTTCGACGAAGGCATCAGTTTGTTGATGTCTTCTTCCAGATGAATCTGCATGGCGAAGTAGCCGAAGAAGACGAACAGAGCAGCCATCGACAGCCAGCAGACTGCCCGATGGCTACTGAAATAGCTTGCGAGACGGATGAATAGTCGTGTCATTACTTCTCCAGATGCTGCTCGATGTAATCGTAGAGGTTATTGAAGGTCTGGATCTGGTGCAGGTCGCTCACGGGGATGGTGATCTTATAGGTCATCTGTACCAGTGCGATGAGGTCCACCAGGTTGATGCTGTCCAGCTGGAGGGTCTCCTTCAGCGATGCCTCAGGGGTGAACTCGCTCTCTTCAATCTCAAATTCCTCTGCAAGCATGCTGTTTACTTGCGCAATGATTTCTTCTCTTGTCATAATTCTCTTGTTAATTTTAATAGGGTTACTTACTTGATATTTCTTACGATCAGGGTGGAGTTGGTACCGCCGAAGCCGAACGAGTTGCTCAGGAACGTGTCGAAGTGCTGCTCGATGGTCTCAGGGATCACGTTGATGCAGGCTGTCTCCTCGTCAGGGTTCTCGAAGTTCACGTTACCAGCGATGAAGTCGTTCTTCATCATCAGCATCGTGTAGATGATTTCGCTGGCACCTGCCATCCACATCTCATGACCCGTCTGACTCTTCGTAGAGGTCACGGGCACACGGTAGTCGCCGAAGATCTGGGCGATGGCCTGAGCCTCTCGGCTGTCACCGATTTTGGTAGAGGTGGCGTGGGCATTCACGTAGCCGATCTCCTTCACGCTGATACCACTCTGCTGCAGACAGAGCTCCAGCGAACGGGCAGGACCAGCCACATTTGGCGTAGAGATATGGTCGCCGTTGCCTGAGAAACCCCAGCTGACGATCTCTGCGAGGATGGGCGCACCACGCTTTACGGCACTCTCATAGTCCTCCAATACCAGTGTGGCAGCACCACCGCCTGGCACGAGTCCGTTACGGTCGCGGTCGAAGGGACGGCTGGCCTTCAGCGGGTCGTTGTCGCTCTCGCGGAGGGCAAACGACTGGATGCCGTCAAACGAAGCCACACCGTACATGTTGGCTTCCTGACCACCACCACAGACAACGCAGTCCTGCAGACCGTTCTTGATGAGCAGTGCAGCCAGACCGACAGCCTGCGAACCTGATGCACAGGCGGCAGAAGCGGTCAGGTTGATACCCTTCAGGTGGAACAGACAGGCGAGGTTCATCGTGATTGTGGAGTTCATCGACTGGAAGATGGCACCACTGCCACAGGCGGCTGTGCTCTCAAACTGACGGAACTTGTCGAGGGCAATCATCGTGGCCTCGGCTACGGAGTCGTTGCCGTAGATGATACCTACCTCGTGCTTGTCGATATAGTCCATATCCAGTTTGGCTGCCTCGAGGGCGTCCTTGGTGGCCATATAGGCATACTGTGCCTCCTCAGGCATGAACTGTCTGAAGTTGCGGTTCACAAACGGTTTCAGGTCAGCCTTAGGCACGTTGGCGCAGAATGGTGAGCGGAAGCCCTTGTCCTTGCGCTCCTGGCTGAAAATGATACCGCTCTTACCATCGTAGAGCGACTGGCGCACCTCGTCGAGGGTCGTACCCAGACACGACCAGATGCCCATACCTGTAATAACTACTCTTCTTTCCATTTTCTTGTATTGTTCTTATATTGTTTCTTTATCCGTTAATCGGCTTGACATAGCATCTGCGGCGCTTCACGAAGGTCGGCTTCAGCGGCTTCCACTGCGTCAGCTCGCGCACGTTGTCCTCCAGCTGCGGTCCCGTCTCGGCCCACTTGATGCCCATGCGGTTGTAGATGGGGATGAGGTCGTCGAAGAACATCGCGTTCACGCCCAGTCCCTGATAGTCGGGACGAATGGCGATGAGCAGCATCTCGGCACTCTCCTCTCGCTTCAGAAAGAGACTCTTCAACAGGTGATACCAGCCGAAGGGCCACAGACGGCCTTTGCTCTTCTTCAGCGCTTCGCACAGACTGCCCATCGTGACGGCAGCACCTACGATCTCGCCCTTGTCGTTCTCGATGATGGGTATCATCCGCGTGTCGATCAGCGCCAGGTATTTCCCCAGGAAGTTGTCCACCTGCTTGGGCGACAGCTCTGAGAAGCCGAAGATCGACTCGTAGGCCTGATTGAACAGGCGGAAGGCACGCTGGCCGTATTCGCCTCTGATCTCTTCTTTCGAACGCTTCACCACGCGCAGGCCGATGGTCTCGCGGGCATACTGGGCCACACGGGCGTATTTGGCAGGCACCTCCTCAGGGATGTCGATGCGGATCTGCAGCCAGTCCACCTCCTTCTCGAAGCCGAGCACCTCCATGTGCTGGGGGTAGTAGGGGGGATTGTAGATAGCCGTCATCGAACCCGTCAGGTCGAAGTCCTCCACGAGCATACCCTCCTTGTCGAAGTCGGTGACGCCCAGCGGACCGTGAATCTTCTCCATGCCGAATTCCATTCCCCAGGCCTCTACAGCCTCGATGAGGGCGCGCGATACGGTGTAGTCGTCGATGAACTCAATCATCGAGAACCTCACGTTCTTGAGATTCCATCTCTTGTTGGCCTTTCTGTTCACGATGCCCACGATGCGCCCTACGGGTTCCTCGCCGCGATAGGCCACAAAGGGCTGGATCTTCGAGAACTCCAGACCAGGATTCGTCTTGATGTCAAACAGGCCGCGCACGTCGCTCTCAAACTCGGGCACGTACTGCGGGATGTTGCGGTATATCTTCTTTGGCAGCTGGATGAAATCATTCATCTGCTCGCTACCAGTGACCTTGATGACTCTTATTTCCTCCATTCTACGTTTTTGTGTTTATTCCTGTATGCGATGGGTGTCATGCCTGCCTGCTCGCGGAAGTACTGTCCGAAGAACGAGGCATTGGGGAATCCCAGCTCGCCGGCAATCTCCTTCACGCTCATGTCTGTCTCCTTCAGTCGTTGGTAACAGTCGTCCATCACGCTATCCGTGATCCAGCGCATCGGGTTCTTGCCGCTCACCTTCTTGCAGATGCTCGACAGGTATTTCGGCGAGATGTTCAGTCTGTCTGCGTAGATGGCCACCTGCTGGCGCTTGTGGGGCTCGTTGTTGAGCATCTGTAGGAATCTGTTGAATATTTCCTTATCGTGAGTCGTCGAAGCGTCGCCGTTTGCCGACATGCCGTCATACTTCATCAGCTCCTCGCAGATCATCAGCAGCATCGTGCGCAGGAAGGAGTCGCGGATCTCGTCGTAGAGCTCAGGACACTTCACATGCTCGAAAATCGATTTGGTGTATTTGCCCATGTCGATAACCCACGAGGTCTCATCGATCACGTAGATCTCCTTCATGTACATCGCCCTATTCCAGATATTGATTTGATTGCCCAGTATCGACTTCAGTCTCTGATCAGAGATCAGAAGCGCGTTGGCTTCGATGTCGGTGCTGACCATCAGGGGCTGTATCACCTTGCCTGTCGGGATGAGCAGCATCTGTCCAGGATTGATCTTATATTGCTGGTTGCCGCCCATCTCAATCATGATGCGACCCTTGCGGCAATACACGACACTGTTGTAGGCTTTTCTTATGGCGGAGAGGTTGTTCACCTCCCTCAAGTTATCCAGAAAAATAACACCCTCTTCGATTTCCATACAAGAATTAGTCATTATTATCAATTTCGGGTGCAAAATTAAACATTTATTTCCAATAATCAATGTTTGATTTTTCGTTTCTTATGTTTGCTTTTCCCAAATAGTACAAAAAGGACATTTTAGGTACAAAAAAGTCTCTCCGTGGGGGAGAGACTTCTTGATATTAGTCAATGATTTCGAATCCTGTGTAGGGCACGAGCGCCTTTGGTATCCTGATGCCCTCGTCGGTCTGGTTGTTCTCCAGCAGGGCAGCCACGATACGCGGCAAGGCCAGCGCCGAACCGTTCAGCGTGTGGCAGAGCTCGATCTTCTTGTTGTCCGCACGACGATAGCGACATTTCAGACGGTTGGCCTGATACGTGTCGAAATTCGACACACTCGACACCTCGAGCCAGCGACCCTGAGCCTCGGAATACACCTCGAAGTCGTAGCAGATGCTCGACGTGAAACTCTGGTCGCCGCCACAGAGCAGCAGGATGCGGTAGGGCAGTTCCAGCTTCTTCAGCAGACCCTCCACGTGAGCCAGCATCTCCTTGTGGCTCTCCTTCGAGTGCTCAGGCTTGTCGATGCGCACGATCTCGATCTTCGAGAACTCGTGCAGACGGTTCAGTCCGCGCACATCCTTACCGTAGGAGCCAGCCTCACGACGGAAGCACTGTGTGTAGGCACAGTTCTTCACGGGCAGGTCCTTCTCGTCGAGGATCACGTCGCGGTAGATATTCGTCACAGGCACCTCAGCCGTCGGAATCAGGTAGAAGTCGTCCACCTCGCAATGGTACATCTGACCCTCCTTGTCGGGCAGCTGACCCGTGCCGTAGCCCGAAGCCTGGTTCACCACCGTCGGCGGCATGATCTCCGTGTAGCCACTCTTGCGGGCTTCGTCGAGGAAGAAGTTGATGAGCGCACGCTGCAGCTGCGCGCCCTTGCCTGTATAGACGGGGAATCCTGCACCCGTGATCTTCACGCCCAGGTCGAAGTCTATCAGATTATATTTCTTGGCAAGCTCCCAGTGGGGCAGGGGATTGGCGATACCCAGCGAGGGGTTCACGTCCCAGTTGCCCACGGTGTCCTGCTCCGTGCATTCCTTCAGGTTCGACTTCACCACGCGGTTGTCCTCAGCGGCACTTCCCTGTGGCACTTCGTCGTAGGGGATATTGGGTATCTGGCAGAGCATGTCGGTCATCTCGTCCTGAGCCTTCGCCATCTGCTCCTCCAGCTGCTTCGAGGTCTCCTTCAGGGCGCTCACCTGCTGCTTGATCTGCTCGGCCTCGTCCTTCTTGCCCTCCTTCATGCACTTGCCGATCTGCCCTGAGAGCTGCTTCTGGCTGTTCAGCGATTTGTCGAGCTCCTGCTGGGCTTCGCGGCGCTTCTTATCGACGGCCAACACCTGCTCGATGGCCTCGCGGGCACCCTTGAAACGCTTCTTCTCCAGACCGGCGATGACGCGCTCCGTCTCCTCATTGATAAGTTTGAGTGTTAACATGTTTTATTTCGCGTTTTAAGCAGAAATCCCCCTCTCCATAGGAGAGAGGGACCCTGTGTTTGTTTGGAATAAGTGTTTTGTTTACTTTGTGATCTTAGGCCTCAGCGTTAGGAATCACTGATACAACGCTCTTGTTGTACTTGCCCTTGTGGAAGTTCACGGTACCGTCTACGAGTGCGTAGAGCGTATCGTCCTTACCGATGGCAACGTTGTTACCAGGATTGTGCTTCGTACCGCGCTGGCGAACGATGATGTTACCAGCTACGCACTGCTGACCGCCGAAAATCTTAATGCCGAGTCGCTGAGCTGCTGACTCACGGCCGTTCTTAGAACTACCTACACCTTTCTTATGTGCCATAATGTTGTTCCTCCTAAGTTTTTAAGCGATTACAGACTTGATTTCTACCTCAGTGAACTGCTCGCGATGGCCGTTGCGTTTACGGCTATCCTTGCGGCGCTTCATCTTGAAGACGATGACCTTGTCACCCTTCACCAGCGGGTTCACTACTTCACACACTACTTTTGCTCCCTCTACGGTCGGAGCACCTACCTTCACTGCACCGTCAGCATCTACGAGCAGCACCTTGTCAAATTCAACAGTCTTGCCCTGCTCGGCATCCTTGATGTGGTGCACGAAGAGCTTCTTGCCCTGCTCGGCCTTGAACTGCTGACCCTGAATTTCTACAATTGCGTACATTGCTTTTATTGTTTTATAGGGGTTTTTCCGCCAGGCGGCGCACGTTCGTGCACACTTAATTCTGCCCCAACGGACTCTAACGGGGTGCAAAGTTACACATTTTCAGTGAAAAGCGAACAGCCAATAGGGAATAGTCTCATAATTTTAGCAAAGTTTAACAATTCGCGTACAGACAAAAAATAAAGCGACGACTTTCGCAAGCGATCGCTTCATATCTTCAATAGGTATTAGTTTTCTAAGGTAAAAAGATTGTTTTCAGGATAACGTCTGCAAAGGTACGGCATTTTTTTCAACCCTGCAAACTTTTCTTGCCTTTTTTTTGACGTTATTTCTTTGTGCAGGCACACAAAAGCAAATTTTATCAAAACTTAACACTTTTCTCTGCGCAAACGATTGATTTATCCCGATTTTTTGCCCATAAGTGTCAGCATCACACAGACCACCCCGCAATCTCTTAATTAATTTAAAATAAAAATGTACGCGCGTGGTAATTATACTAGGCTTTTGGTCGTTTCGAAATAAACCATTACATTTGCAGCGTTGATCTATTTATTAACTTTAAATGTATACGTATGAAAAAGGAAAATTGTGTTTCCCAGAAATGCAGATTTGTGCTTTTTTTGCACAAAAAGAGCATTTTTTTGTTCCAAGACTTTGCGAATAATAGAAATTTTGCTATCTTTGCACCGAATATGGCCTATGAAGTACAGTGAACTACATCGCAGATTTGTGAAAGCTGGTTGGACTTTTGACCATGCAGAAGGAAGCCACTACTTCTATATAAAAGATGGCATCATGACAGAGCCTATACCATATCACGGATCACATGAGATAGGAAAAGGCTTGGCCACTAAACTGATTAGGAAATACAATGTATAGCATATGAAAAAGATAGTAATGATGGTAGAGCGATCAAAGGACTTCTTTGATGCATACTCAGACAATTGTGATGGAATATATGCCGCAGGGAACAGTATAGACGAGGTTAAGGCTGATGCAGAAAAAGCTATAGCACTTATTAAGCAGAACCTTCCCGAGAGCCAATGGCCTGATGAGATAAAAGGCGATTATGAGATAGAGTGGAAGTTCGATGTGGCGAGTTTCCTGGAGTATTATTCCAGTTTCATGTCATTGGCAGGTATGGAGAAGATGACAGGCATTAATCAGAAACAGCTTTCCAACTATTTGAATCATCGTGCCGTACCCAGAAAAAAGCAAACAGAGAGAATACGGGAAGGCATACACAAATTTGCTCATGAATTGCTGAGTATCACATTGTGACACTTGTCCAAAGACGAATTTAAGAGCATCGAAAAAGGGAGCCTGCATGTTGAGCAAGCTCCCTTTGATGTTAGTATCCGATGCAGGATACGGTTCCCATCGCTGTCAGAATCGCCGTCGCAATCGATGCGATAATCTGCACAATCCACTTAAAAGTTTCCTTCTTAGTCATAATCGGTTAATAGATTTAATGGTGAATAGAATGGGGGAGGGCCGGAGCCCTCGCCCCTAAAGGTTAATCGCTTTCTCGGTATTAATCCTGATCAAGCCCATCATCCCCGCCACCGGGATTCTGCGGATCACCGCCCGTGTTGTCGCTGCCACCACCCGCGGTCTCTGAGCCTGTCGAAGAGCCAGAGCCTGTCGAAGAGCCGCCGCCCTGATTCTCGGTGCCGTTGCTGTCGCCCTCAGGATCCTCTACGGTGCCTGCGTCGGCAGAAGTCACACGCTTCACGATCTCACCATTACGGTCGTAGCAGGTGATCTGGATGGCGGTGTCGGCCAGCTCATCCTTCAGGTCCTGCGTCGGAGTGAAGATGATGCGGCGGCTGGAGATCAGACCCGTCTTCACGTCCTCGACCTTCTCGACCGACTTGGCGCGCAGTCCGAAGCGC
>OMZO01000093.1 GCA_900315525.1 uncultured Prevotella sp.
TGGCAGACTACCTCTTCAACGACGAGACGATGATGACACGAATCGATATGTCGGAGTATCAGGAGAAGTACAGCGTGAGCCGTCTGATCGGTGCGCCTCCGGGCTATGTGGGCTACGACGAGGGTGGACAGCTGACAGAAGCCGTCAGGCGGAAGCCTTACTCGGTGGTGCTCTTCGATGAGATCGAGAAGGCACATCCGGATGTGTTCAACATCCTGTTGCAGGTATTGGATGATGGACGTCTGACAGACAACAAGGGACGTACGGCGAACTTCAAGAATACCATTATCATCATGACCTCTAACGCCACGCGGGAACAGCTGCGCAGCACGATGCGCCCGGAATTCCTGAACCGTATCGATGAGATCATCACCTTCCAGCCGCTGACGAAGGAACAGATCAGTGATGTGGTACGTCTGCAGATGAGAAAGGTGACGGAGATGCTGGCACCTCAGGGCATCGACCTACAGGTGACGGATGCCGCTATTGCCTACCTGGCAGAAGAGGGCTACGACCCGGAGTTCGGTGCTCGTCCTGTGAAGCGCGCCATCCAGCAGTTCGTGCTGAACGACCTGTCGAAGAAAATCCTTGGTGACGAGGTGGATCGTGAGAAGCCTATCATCGTCGATAACTTCGGAGACGGGCTGGTGTTTAGGAACTAGGTAAAAAAAGGAAAGCATCTGCTGTTAGCGGATGCTTTCTTTTTTGCCGTTATGGATGTATAGGCCTTTGTGGACGGGGCGCCCCTGGAGCCTTCGACCTTGAAGATCATACCAAGGGGCATTGTCGTCGGCAGCTGCCTGCACATGACTGATGGCAGTGGGATCCTTCATGAAATCGAAGGAGATAGTGCCGTCGGCGGCCATTTGAATGTTGGTAATAGGCTTCGACATCAGCTTCAGGCCATCGGTATTCGCCGTGAAGAGCGTCGCTGCCGGATTGGAGTCGTTGGTAAGGCTCGCGTTAACCACCAGCGTCTCGGGGTTGGTGTAAGGATATGCCGAGGTGCTCAGATACTGATTGTGCAAATGCCCCTCATCGACCCACTTGCTGTCGTCTTCACCATTGTTATTTTTATCCCAGGCCATATAGTCCTTGCGATCCGCATGGAAGAGACTGTAACGATAATGAGCGTCGTCAATATTGATATTGTTGTCCATCCAATCGTCATAATCGTAATCCACATGATAGATCAGCAAGCCGTTGCTAGGACAGCCTAAATCCCAGCCCTTCTGTTGGCGGTTCTCTAAGAGATAATACTCATCGCGATTCGCAGGATTGCGGATGATATAAGTATCTCCGCCATCGCTCACCGACTTCATGGTGGTAACAGTAGTAGCAGTGGTCAGTTCGACTGGCTGCCCCCACCCCAACATCATCTTCTCCATCGTAGAGAGGTTAGGCGGACACCAGCCGTAATTCGTATAGTTGCCACCATCCATCAGATCCCACTCATCAACAGCGGAATAAGCTGTTGCGTTGCCCATTGGATAAAAATCAGGGAGCCCCAGGCAATGGAAGAATTCATGGAGAATGGTACCGATACCGCACGAGTTGTCGTACTTCCACAACTCACAGGTAACAGACGCTATGTCCGCATTGACACCTCCAGGCAATTCCGGTCCAATGTACCAGCCCGTATTAGGCCAGATATAGCCTCGCTTCTGATTACCACAATAGCTCGCAACGACGAAAAGCACCTGATCGACTTGGCCATTATTATCCCAATCGTAGATAGAGAAATCGGTCTGCTCCGTCTCACACAACAGCTTAACAGCTTCCTTCAGAATACTTTCGCCATAATACGTGCCGCTATGCCCTCCAGCCTTCAGATCGACCTTCACAGGTCCGTAGATATCAAACTTGACATTGAGGCGCCCTCCAGACTGGTCGCGCACATAGTCGGCCACACAACCTATGCCAACACCTTCATTATAGCCACGCTCATTGAAGACGCGGTTGTAGAAGTTGGCAGGATCGGCCATCGAGAAGTCGGCATCGGTGCACGTGACGAGTATAACAGGCTGGCGATAGGTCTTCTGAGGGTCGAACGTCTTTGTCTCAGGAATCGCATATTTACGAGTTCCTGCACGTTCGGAAGGACGGATGCAAGAATAACGCTGAGCGCTGGCCGTCAGGACAGCCAGCGTCAGCATCAAACCTATCGTAAAAAGTCTTTTCACCTTTTTACTTTTTTACCTTTTTACTTTTTCATCGGGCACCAGGGCTTCAGCGTCTTAAAGAAGTCGTTTCTGAGAGAGCACTGCAGCCACGCCACCGATGGTGCCGAGGTAGAAACCACCATGCTTCTTACAAGCCTCAGTGACCACATCTGAGCGGTTACCCTTGGCAATCATGACGAGCGATGCACCATTAGCCTGGAACTCATCCACGTAAGGATCCATACGATTGGCAGTGGTCGGACCCATTGAGCCACAAGGATAACCCTCTGGCGTCTTGGCAGGTCCGGCATAGAGCACAGGATACTTCTTGAAGTAGTCGGGCATGCCCTCACCTGCGTCGAGACGAGCCTTCAGCTTGGCGTGAGCGATATCACGGGCCACGATGATGGTTCCCTTCAGGTTCACACGGGTAGAGACAGGATACTTAGAGAGCTCCTTGCGAACAGCATCGATACCCTCGTTGAGGTCGATCTCGATACCCTTGCCACCTTCACCCGGATTGCGCAGCTCCTCAGGAATCAGCTCTGTGGGGTTGGCATCCATCTTCTCGAGCCAGATACCGTCGGCATTGATCTTCGCCTTGATATTACGGTCGGCAGAGCAACTGACACCCATACCAATCGGACAAGAGGCACCATGACGAGGCAGACGAACCACACGAATGTCGTGAGCCAGATACTTACCACCGAACTGAGCACCAAGACCGATCTTCTGAGCCTCCTTGATGAGTTTCTGCTCCAGATCTACATCACGGAAGGCA
>OMZO01000047.1 GCA_900315525.1 uncultured Prevotella sp.
GGTGGCTCAACCGCAAACAGGCATGAGATACGACGTGGTGATCATCGGAAGCGGATTCGGCGGACTCGTCTGCGCCCACCTGCTGGCAAAGGCCGGCAAACGGGTACTCGTGCTGGAACGCCAGCAGCAGGCAGGCGGTTGCATCCAAAGCTATCCGCGCAAGGGACTTGCCCTCGACACCGGTCTGCACTATGTCGGCGGACTGGGCGAAGGCCAGAACCTGCACAAGATCTTCACCCATCTGGGACTGATGAAGCTCCCCTGGCAACGACTCGATGCCGACGGCTTCGACCAGATCACCATCGGCGGCGAGACCTTTGCCTTTGCAGAGGGCTACGACCACTTCGTGGACACGCTGGCAGCCCGTTTCCCCAAGGAGCGCAAGGCGCTGCAGCAATACGTGACGATGTTGCAAGAGTCGGATAGCGTCAGCTTCGGCTCTGACGGTGCCTATCGCATCTTCGGCCTCAACGCCTATGACTATCTGACACAGCTCTTCAGCGACGAACTGCTCGTGAATGTACTCTCAGGCTCGGCCATGAAGATGGAGCTCCGCAAGGAGTCGCTCCCCCTCTTCACCTTCGCTCACGGCAACAGCAGTTTCATACAGAGCAGCTGGCGCCTCAAAGGAGACGGCAATCTCATCGTGAAATCACTTGTGGATGACCTACGAAGCTTTGGCGGCGACCTCGTCTGCAACGCAGAAGTGGAGGAACTCATAGAGCGTGACGGACAGATTGCAGCTGCACGCTGTAAGAACGGCGAGACCTATGAAGGCGCCCTCTTTATCAGTGATATCCACCCAGCACAGACCTTCGAGCTCATCAAGGACTCGAAACTGCTGAAGCGCATCTTCCGTCTGCGCATGAAAACGATGGAGAACACACGTGGTACTTTCACGGCATCACTGGTGCTGAAGCCTGGGACACTACCCTACTTCAACCACAATAAGTTCGTGTATCGCAAGGCCAACGTGTGGACCTATCCTGAAGAAGACGGTGAGACAGGCGGCGTGATGATCAGTTGTCGCGTACCAGAGACAGGAAGCGACACTCGTCAGATAGACCTTCTGACCCCAATGTCGTGGGATGAATGTCAGGCATGGAGTAACACCCATGTAGGGCATCGTGGCGAGGACTATCTGCTGATGAAGCAGCGCAAGGCCGATGCCTGTATCGCACTCGCGGAAACCGTCATACCCGGCTTGCGGGATATGATCGAACAGCAATATACCAGTACGCCGCTGACCTATCGCGACTACACACTGACCCCCGACGGCTCGTCGTATGGCGTCAGAAAAGACTGTCGCAATCTGGTGATGACCATGCTCTCGCCACGAACCCCGATACAGAACCTGATGCTGACAGGACAGAACCTGATGCTGCACGGTCTGGAGGGTGCCAGCATGACGGCATTACTGACTTGTAGTGAAATCTTGGGAATTGAATATATTAAACAGATTATCAATTAAATACGAAAACGAATATGAAAAGACTATTTCTTCTTCTCGCACTTCTTTGTCAACTGACAATTAGCGTAGCTCAGCAGGCTGATTTCCAGAAAGCTGTAGCCAAATATAAGACTGCCAAGACCGTCACCGCAACAGCCACGAAGACCAGTCATAAGAACGCTGTGGCCAACGACGCAGTGAGCAAGGGAACCCTCTTGATGAAGGCCCCCGCAGAGGTCAGCATCACGATGGAAGGCGGCAAGGACCAGCTGCTGATGCAAGGTAGCACCTTCACGATGACCGTCAAAGGTAAGAAGCACACCACGAGCAGTGAGAAGAACACCCAGTTCCGCTCCTTCCAGACCGTCTTCGAGAGCATCCTCTCAGGCGGCGCCAAGGACATCTCGAAGCTGGGCGACCTGACCACCAGCAAGCAGGGTAACACCCTGCAGCTCACCATCACTCCTCAGGCCGACAGCAAGAAAGCCGCCCGCAGGATGATGTTCTCCTCATTCGTATTGACCATCGACACGAAGACCTCCGAGCTGAAGAGCCTGCGGATGAACGAACGTGGCGGTTATACAGAATATACATTTTCAGGATATCAGTTTAAATGAACAAACTCGGAAGAATACAACTGACACTTGTCCTTCTGCTATTGAGCCTGACGATACAGGCACAGAAGCTAACAGGACGTATCACCGATGCTGAAACCGGCGAGGAGATACCCTATGCCAGTGTGGTCTATAAGGGGCATAACCTTGCCGTGATTTCCGATATTGAAGGCTACTACTCCATTGCCAAGCATCTGGGATGGAAGCTCACCTTCAGTGCCGTAGGCTATCAGAATGTGGAGGTCACCATCAACAACCAGACCGGCACCAAGATGGACATCGCGCTGAAGGCAGACAACAAGCAGCTGAAAGAGGTGACGATCAGTTCGAAGAAAGGTAAGTACAGTCGTAAGAACAACCCTGCCGTAGAGTTGATGAAAAAGGTCATCGCTGCCAAGAAGCAGACCGACCTTGCCAATCACGACTTCTACAAATACGACAAGTATGAGAAGCTGACGCTGGCCGCCAACGACCTGACGCCGCAGAAACTGGAGAAGAAACCATTCTCCAGCACCCCGTGGCTGTTGGATCAGGTGGAAGTCTGCCAGTATAACAAGAAGATGATACTGCCCATCAGTATCGACGAGACGGTGTCGGAGATCGTCTATCGCAAGGACCCGAAGTCGAAGAAGACCTATATCAAGGGTCAGCAGTCGTCGGGTATCAACGACCTGTTCCAGACGGGCGATATGTTGAATGTGGTGATGAAGGACGTGTTCACCGACGTCGATCTCTACGAAGACCAGATCCGTCTGCTCCAATACCCCTTCACCTCGCCTATCGGCAAGGACGCCATCGCCTTCTACCGCTTCTATATACAAGATACACTGAAGATCGAGCGAGACAGTTGCATCCATCTGCACTTCCTGCCCAACAACCAGATGGACTTCGGTTTCAGAGGTGATATCTACATCCTGAAGGACTCGACCTATCACGTACGCCGTTGTGAGCTCACGCTTCCGAAACAGAGTTCTGTGAACTTTGTGAAGAACCTGAGAATCGAACAGGAGTTTGAGAAGTTGGAAAGCGGAGACTGGGTGCTGACACAGGACGATATGATCACTGAGTTGCAGTTTGCTAAATTCATTCAGGAGGCTATCGTCATCCGTACGACACGACTATCGGACTACTCCTTTGCCGAGCTGCCCAAGAAGTTGTTCAAGGGCAAACGCACGGAGATCAGGGAACCGGATGCCGGCATGCGAGGCAAGAACTTCTGGAACCAGTACCGCCAAGTGGAGCTGACGAAGAGCGAGAACTCGATGGACAACTTCATCAAGCAGATTCAGAACATCAAGGGCTTCAAGTATATCATGTTCGGTCTGAATGCCCTCATCGAGAACTCCATCGAGATCGTGGGCAATCCCAACAAACTGGACATCACCCCTGTGAACACTCTGCTCTCGCGCAACCAGTATGACGGATGGCGCAGTAAGCTGAGTATCCAGACAACCGCCAACCTGAACAAGCGCTGGTACGGAACCGTCTATTACGGTCACGGCTGGGGCAGTAAGCGCAACTACTACGGTACGTCGCTGACCTACTCGCTCATCGACAAGCAGTATATGCCGTTTGAGTATCCGAAGCGTAACATCAAGATAGAAAGCGTCTATGACGTAGGTACACCCAGTGATCGTTTCCTGCCGACGGATAAGGATAACTTCATGGTGGCCTTCAAGTGGACGGGCATCGACAAGATGATGTTCTTCAACCGCCAGAAACTCTCCTTCGAGTATGAGGCCTATGGCGGCCTGCGCACGACGCTCAGTCTCAAGACAGAAGAATTCCAGCCTATCGGAGCTATGTCGTTCCGTAAGCTTAGTCAGCCGAAGATCGAGTATAACGGCGATATGGTGCCCCACAGGGAGTTCCTTCGTACGACGGAGCTCTTTGCCGAGCTGCGCTTTGCGCCCGACGAGACCTACATCAACAGTAAGCAGCGTCGCGTGACGATCAATCACGATGCCCCCGCCATCTCCATCAGTCATACCTTCGGCTTCAGAAACATCCTCGGCGGTGAATACACCAGCAACCTGACGGAGGCCAAGCTCTACAAGCGCTTCTGGCTGAACAGCTGGGGTAAGATCGACCTGTTCCTGAAGGGTGGTATCCAGTGGAACCAAGTACCCTATATGCTGCTCATCCAGCCACCAGCCAACCAGTCGTTCATCATCGAGGAAGAGATGTTCAACCTCATCAACAACATGGAGTTCCTCAACGACCGCTATGGTTCGATGATGCTCTCATGGGACTTGAACGGTAAGTTCTTCAACCGCATCCCCCTCATCAAGAAACTGAAGTGGCGCGAGTATTTCGCCGTCAACGTGTTGTGGGGAGACCTCTCGGACCAGAACAACCCCTTCCTGCCCCAGAACGAAGGCAGCGACAAGCTGATGTACTTCCCTAAGGGCTGTAACGTGATGGATCCCAAGCGCCCCTACGTCGAGTTGGTGGCTGGTGTCCACAACATCTTCAAGATCATCCACGTGGAATATGTACGACGCATGAACTATCTCGACCTGCCGACGGCACAGAAAGACGGTGTCAGATTCATCTTCCGCCTAACATTCTAAATAATCATTAATAATGAACGAACAATATTTTCAGACACTGAAATCAGCAGAGACAGAAGACTGGCTTGACTTTCACGTCATCCGTCCCTTCTGTTTCCAGCTGGCACGTTTCTTTGCAAAATTCGACATCAATCCAAACACCATCACGATCTGGTCGATGTTCATCGGCGCAGGCAGCGCCTATTTCTTCGCACAGGGTTGCTATCACTATGGTGGCGTAGAGGGTCTGCTCTATAATCTCTTCGGCATTTTCCTGCTGATGTGGGCAGACTTCTTCGACTGTACAGACGGACAGCTGGCCCGTATGACGGGCAAGAAGAGCCGTTTGGGTCGTATCCTCGACGGTACTGCAGGCTTCGTATGGTTCATTCCCATCTATCTGGCACTCGTATGGCGCTTCTATCAGCACCACGAGATTGAGTTCGGCTGGCTGGGCATCGAAGACACACCAGAGAACACCATGATTGCTACCATCGTCGTATTGATACTGGGTAACATCTCAGGTTTTCTGGGTATGGGCGGACAGACCCGTCTAGCCGACTATTACATTCAGGTGCACCTCTTCTTCCTGAAGGGAGAAAAAGGCAGTGAGCTCGACAACTCCGTGCGCCAACAGGAACTCTACGACCAGATGCCTGCCGACGCACCATACTATGAGCGCTGGTTCCAGAAATCGTATGTCGATTACACCAAGAAGCAAGAGAAGTCAACCCCACAGTTCCAGCGTCTGCTGGCAGTGCTGAAGCAGAAGTACGGCAGTGTGGACAACATCCCTGCCGAGGTGCGTGAAGACATACACAAGAACTCGCTGGCACTGATGAAGTGGAACGGTCTGCTGACCTTCAATTTCCGCGAGGCGTGGTTCTTCCTCTTCTGTCTGCTCGACATTCCCGTCATGAACTTCATCTTCGAGATTGTCTGCATGTCATTGCTCACATGGTACATCAACCATCGTCACGAATCATTCTGCCGTCGGATTGCCGATAGTCTGAAATAAGACACAAATGCGCTATGAAGTGGACCAAGCAAAGGCTGAATAACCTGTTCTTCATCCTCGGTGTCGTTGCCGTTGTGGTGATGTTGCTGACCTTCGACGTCAGTTTCGTGGAGTTGTGGGAACACATCTGCCACGCAGGCTATTGGCTGATCCCCATCATCGGCGTCTGGATCATCATCTACGGCATCAACGCACTCGCCTGGCAGGCTATCATCCGCAGCAAGTGTGAGGCCGACGAGCACGTCAGCTTCTGGCGTATCTACAGATTGACCATCACAGGCTACGCCCTGAACTATGCGACACCCGTAGGCGGTCTTGGCGGTGAGCCCTACCGCATCATGGAATTGTCGAAGGATATCGGCAACCAGCGGGCCACCTCGTCAGTGATCCTCTATGCGATGATGCATTTCTTCGCACACTTCTGGTACTGGTTCTCCAGTATCTTCATCTATCTGGCACTGGCTGCCATCGGCGACCTGCCCATCAACACAGCCATCGGTACGTTGCTGGGCATTGTCATCGTGTTCTGTCTCATTGCCTTCTACATCTTCTCGAAGGGTTATCGAAACGGACTGGTGGTAAACGTGATGCGCTGGCTTTCCCACATCCCAGGACTCAAGGGATGGAGCACTCGCTTCCAACAGAACCACGCTGAGGCCCTGCACAATATCGACGAACAGATAGCAGCCCTCTTTGCCACCGACAAACGAGCCTTCTACAAGAGTCTGCTGCTGGAGTATCTCTCGCGCGTTGTTCAGAGTAGCGAGGTGATGTTCATGCTACTGCTCTTCGGCATCGACTGTGGCGGCGGCTTCTCTGGTCTGCTGCTGACATTCCTACATAGTTTCCTGATTGTCTCATTCACCACCCTCTTTGCCAACCTTATCGGTTTTCTCCCAATGCAGCTTGGCGTTCAGGAGGGAGGCTTCGTACTATCTATCGCCGCCCTCGGACTCTCCGCAGCCTTAGGTATCTTCGTGAGCATCATCTGCCGCGTACGTGAGATCTTCTGGATTCTGGTAGGTATTCTCCTTATGAAAATAGATAAACAACAATAAAAAACATAGTTACAATGGATACACCATTTAATTTTCTCGACAGAAACGAGTTTAACTTTGAGCCCAGCCAGAAAGTGGTTGACGCCATCAAGAATTTTGATCCCAAGACTTTGTGTTTCTATACCCGCATCTATGATCAGGGCAAGAAGAGTGTCATCTCTGTACGTCTCAGTGAGATCTACGGTGTGCCTGAAGAACAGGTGCTGCTTACTTATGGCGGTGAGGATATGCTGAAGAACGCCATCCACTATTTCCTGATGGTGGGCGACAACAAGAAGATCCTTATCCCTGAGTTCTCCTGGTGGTACTACAACCGTGTGGCCAGCGAGTGTGGCGGTACTTTCGAGATGTACCCACTCCACGAGCAGGACGACACCTTCGCTTACGACATCGACGAGGTCATCAGCTATACCAACCGCGTACATCCCCGCATGTTGCTCCTCGCCTCACCCAACAACCCCACGGGTAACGGCCTGACATCCGAAGAGATCGGCCGCATCATGGAGAATATCCCTGAGGACACGATGGTGCTCATCGACGAGGCCTACGCCAGCTTCATCACCTCAGACACCGACTATATCGCTCCGCTGGTAAACAAATACAGCAACCTGATTATCTCGCGCACGCTGTCCAAGTTCTACGGACTGCCCGGCCTTCGCGTAGGCTTCGGCTTCATCGGCAAGGGACACGACCAGTTTGAGAGCTATATCAACAAATATCTGGGCTACAACCGTTTCTCAGAGGCCGTAGCACTTGCTGCACTCGACAGCGACGAGCACTATCGCCGTGTTGCCGACGATATGGAATGGGGGCGCCAGCTCTACAAGAAGGAGCTCGGCTCGCTGCCCGGCTTCAAGGTCTATAAGTCGGTGGCCAACTTCATCCTCATCAAGTATCCTATTGAGATCAAAGAGCGTCTGATGGAGGCTCTGAAGATTCAGAACTACAAGATCAAGTTCATGACCGATAAGGGACTGGAGTCATGTCTGCGTATCACCCTTGGTCGTAAGGAACAGACACAGACCGTATGCGACACCATTCTGAAGGTATTCAATAACAAGTAAGCCGATGATTGGAGTGATATTAGCCGCAGGTATGGCAAAGCGCCTGCGTCCCCTGACGGATACGAAACCTAAGTGCCTGCTCGAAGTGGGTGGGATCACCTTATTGGAGCGCACAGTGCGTGCTATGCAACAGGCGGGCATCAGCGAGTTTGTGGTGGTGACGGGCTATCTGGAAGAGATGATCCGCTCATTCCTGGAGCAGTACGCCGCTAAGGACAAGTCTGCCAACAAACCGCACTTCACCTTTCTCCACAATGCCGACTACGAGCACAATAACAACATCTATTCGCTCTGGATGGCAGGTAAGGTGGTTCGCGGACGTGAGTTCCTGCTGATGGACAGCGATATTCTCTGTGACCACGCTGCAGTTGTGCGCATCGCTGAGGAGCCAGAATCGGCCCTCGCCGTCAATCGTCACGAGCTGGGTGAAGAAGAGATGAAGGTCGTCGTCGATAACGCGATGCATATCACTGAAATCAGCAAGACCTGCCGACCTGAGACCGCTATCGGTGAGTCTGTAGGCATCGAGAAGATATCGGCCACCTATAGTGAAGCCCTTTATCGTGAACTCGACCAGATGATTCTGCAGGAAAAGCTCATCGACATCTTCTACGAGCGTGCTTTTGAGCGACTGATTCCGCAGGGTCATACCTTCCGCGTGGTGGATACCACCTGTTACTTCTCGTATGAACTGGATACGCCCGAAGATCTGGCTCAGGCACAAGCCGTGATGCCAGAAAGTCTAAAATTCGTAGCAGTTTGACAATATTTGCGCGATTTTTGTTGCATTTTGAAAACTATTTGCTAACTTTGCAGCCAAAAAAGAGAACTAAGCAAAGATATTATGAATAAAATTGTAAGAAAAGAACAGTTTTCGGAGAAGGTCTTTCTCTTTGAGATTGAGGCTCCACTGATTGCTAAGAGCCGTAAGGCTGGCAACTTCGTGATTGTTCGCGTAGGCAAGAAAGGTGAGCGCATGCCACTGACTATCGCCGCCGCTGACATTGAGAAGGGTACCATCACGCTGGTGGTACAGAAGGTGGGTCTCTCATCCATGAAACTTTGTGAACTTCAAGTCGGCGACTACGTAACTGACGTAGTAGGCCCACTTGGCAATCCGACGAAGATTGAGAACTACGGCACTGTTGTCTGTGCTGGTGGCGGTCTGGGTGTTGCGCCCATGTTGCCTATCATCCAGGCTCTGAAGGCTGCAGGTAACCGTATCCTCAGCGTGATGGCTGGTCGTTCGAAGGATCTTATCATCCTCGAGGACAAGGTGCGCGAGTCGTCTGATGAGGTGATCATCATGACCGACGACGGATCTTACGGTGAGAAAGGTGTCGTGACGGTTGGTATCGAGAAGTTCATTGAGCAGGAGCATGTCGATAAGGTATTCGCCATCGGTCCTCCCATCATGATGAAATTCTCAAACCTCACTGCCCAGAAACATAACATCCCTTGTGAAGTCAGCCTGAATACCATCATGGTCGATGGTACAGGTATGTGCGGTGCTTGCCGTCTGACGATTGGTGGTAAGACGAAGTTTGTCTGCATCGACGGCCCTGAGTTCGACGGTGCCCTCGTTGACTGGGATGAGATGTTCAAGCGCATGGGAACCTTCAAGCGTGCGGAGCAGGAAGAGGTAGAGCACTATCAGGAACACCTCGATAGCATCGCAGCTGATGAGACCGTCAAGGTAGAGACCACCGATATCGTGATGGACGACGATCCTACCAACGATACCATTGAGGTACTCACTGACCGTAACGCAGCCTGGCGTGAAGAGCTCCGCAAGAGCATGAAGCCGAAGGAGCGTACACAGATTGAGCGTGTCATCATGCCAGAACTCGACCCCGTCTATCGTGCCACAACCCGTACAGAGGAAGTGAACAAGGGCCTGACGAAGGAGATGGCGATGACAGAGGCCAAGCGCTGTCTGGACTGTGCTAAGCCAACCTGTGTCGAAGGCTGTCCTGTGAACATTAATATCCCTTCATTCATCAAGAATATTGAGCGCGGTCAGTTCCTGGCTGCAGCCAAGGTGCTGAAAAACACCTCTGCCCTACCCGCTGTGTGTGGACGTGTTTGTCCTCAGGAGAAGCAATGTGAAAGCAAGTGTATCCACCTGAAGATGAACGAGCCCGCTGTGGCTATCGGTTATCTGGAGCGCTTTGCTGCCGACTTCGAGCGTGAGAGCGGCAATATCTCTCTGCCTGAAATTGCACCAGCCAACGGTATCAAGATTGCCGTCGTGGGTTCAGGTCCTGCTGGTCTCTCCTTCGCTGGTGATATGGTGAAGAAGGGTTACGATGTCTATGTATTCGAGGCACTG
The DNA here is from genome assembly GCA_900315525.1 of uncultured Prevotella sp. Classification (GTDB taxonomy): domain Bacteria; phylum Bacteroidota; class Bacteroidia; order Bacteroidales; family Bacteroidaceae; genus Prevotella. The sequence continues at coordinate 10,089 of OMZO01000047.1, forward strand.
CACGAAATCGGCGGTGTGCTGAAATATGGTATTCCAGAGTTCCGTCTGCCTAACAAGATTGTCGATGTAGAAATCGAGAATCTTGCCAAGATGGGTGTCCACTTCCAGACTGACGTCATCGTGGGTAAGACCATCAGCGTAGAGCAACTCGAGGCCCAAGGTTTCAAGGGCATCTTCGTAGGCTCTGGCGCAGGTCTGCCTAACTTCATGGGTATTCCTGGGGAGAATAGCATCAACATCATGTCGTCAAACGAGTATCTGACGCGTGTGAACCTGATGGATGCTGCGAATCCGACTACAGACACTCCGCTGAATCCCGCCAAGAGCGTACTCGTCGTGGGTGGTGGTAATACTGCTATGGACTCTTGCCGTACGGCTAAGCGTCTGGGTGCTGAGGTTACCCTCGTCTATCGCCGTTCTGAGGTTGAGATGCCTGCACGACTCGAGGAGGTGAAACATGCCAAGGAAGAAGGCATCAACTTCCTGACGCTCCACAATCCCATCGAGTATATCGCCGACGAACAGGGAGCCGTCAAGCAGGCTGTGCTGCAGGTGATGGAACTCGGCGAGCCCGATGCCTCAGGTCGTCGTTCACCCGTGCCCGTAGAGGGTAAGACCGTCACACTCGATGTCGATCAGGTCATCGTAGCTGTCGGTGTATCGCCAAACCCACTGGTTCCGAAGTCTATCCCTGGCCTCGAGCTCGGCCGTAAGAACACGATTGCCGTGAGCGAGGAAATGCAGTCCAGTCGCCAGGAGATCTTCGCAGGAGGTGATATCGTGCGTGGTGGTGCTACCGTAATCCTTGCTATGGGTGACGGCCGTCGCGCTGCCCTCAACATGGACAAGCACCTGCGTGGAGAATAATCAATCGATAGAGAGCCGTCGCCTTGCGCACCGTTTGAACGAACGGTTCGTCAAGGCGATGGCTGCTTATCATCTGATAGAAGATGATGACAAGATACTCGTGGGACTATCCGGTGGCAAGGACTCCCTTCTGCTGACGGAACTGCTGGCCAAGCGAGCCTGCATACAACACCCACGATTCAAGGTGGAAGCCATTCACGTGAGGATGGAGAACATCCAGTACCAGACAGATACCTCGTATCTCGAACAGTTCTGCAGCGCATTGGACGTACCCCTGCATGTGGTAACCACCAGCTTTGAGGTCGGCAATGCTCATGGTGAGGACCTCCGCAAACAGAAGCAACCTTGTTTTCTCTGTTCGTGGAACCGTCGCAAGCAGCTCTTCAACCTCGCTCAGGAACTGGGTTGCAACAAGATTGCCCTCGGACACCATCAGGATGATATCATCCACACGGCCTTGATGAACCTGACCTATCAGGCACACTTTGCCACGATGCCCGTCCGTCTCCGTATGCGGAAGATGCCGCTCACGATCATACGACCACTCTGTCTGATACAGGAACACGACATCAAGGCATGGGCTGAGATACAGCACTACCAGAAACAGCAGATGCTCTGTCCCTACGAGACCAATTCGCACCGCACGGACATAAAACGCATCTATGACCAACTGGAGCAGATGAATCCAGAAGTACGATATAGCATCTGGAATGCTCTCGAGAACGATAACAAACTGATTGAAGATTAATACGCTATTTGGAATATGAAGTTTAGGAACATCGCCATACTCTCATTGGCTCTGTTGTTGCCGCTCACGATGAGTGCGCAAAAGAATAAGAAACGTGCCAAGAAGAAAGCCGCTGTAGAGCAACCGCAGGAGGATCCACGCATCACCAGCATGAGGGAGATGACGCAGCAAATCATGATCATCGACAGCATCGCCACCGACAAGGAACAGATACTTGCTCATCTGCGCCTCTCTTCTGAAGCCGGTGCGCTTATGACCACCAGCGATTTCTTGGGCAAACAGTCTTCAGGCTCTGCCTTCGTCAACGAGATGGGCAACAAGGCCTATTTCAGCATGCCCGACGACAGTCTGCGTCAGCAGCTCTTCACCAGCGACCTGTTAGGTGGTGAATGGAGCAGTCCGCAGCGACTCCAAGGGCTTGGTGAGGGAATGACGGAAGCCTCCTACCCTTTCATGCTCACTGACGGCATTACCTTCTACTTCGCAGCTAAGGGCGAAGAGAGCATCGGTGGCTACGATATTTTCTTCACCCGATATGACTCGCGCAACAGTTGTTTCTTCAAAGCAGAGAACATTGGCATGCCCTTCAACTCTGAAGCCAACGACTACCTGTATGCCATCGACGAGTATAACAAGATAGGCTACTTCGTCAGTGATCGTCGTCAGCCAGAGGGTAAGGTGTGTATCTATGTCTTTATCCCAGCCGAGAGTCGTCAGACCTACGATGTCTCAGCATACACAGAGCAACAACTGCGCGCCTTATCAACTATCAGTCGTATCGCCGACACTTGGAGCAACGAAAAGGAACGCAAGGCTGCCCTCGCCCGCTGGAAGCAAATCGGCAAGCAGCAGACCGTCAATGCCAATCCCAAGAATCCTGCGACACTGCTCGTCATCAACGATGCCCTCACCTACGGTTCATCAAAAGAGTTTCGTTCACAAGACGCAGCAGGCTTCTATTCTCAGCTCGTGAGTGTCCGCCGCCAATTGGAGACACTCAACGGCCAGCTGGATAAGCTGCGCATACTCTACCAGAATGCCACCAAGGCAGACCGAAAATCGCTCAGCAACGAGATCCTTCAAGCCGAGGCCGACGTCCTGCAGTTGAAGAGTCGCATCAAGAGCCTCGAGAAACAAGCACGTAACGCAGAACTGAAAGTTATCTACTAATATCATAAGTCTATGAATAAGAAACATTTCCCAGAATCCGAACTAATCATCAATGCCGATGGCTCTTGCTTCCACCTGCATCTGAAGCCTGAGCAGTTGGCCGACAAAGTAATTCTCGTGGGTGATCCGGCCCGTGTGGATACCGTTGCAGCCCACTTCGACTCGAAAGAGTGCGAGGTCAGCAGTCGTGAGTTCCATACCATCACAGGTATGTATAAAGGTAAGCGCATCACCTGCCAAAGTCATGGTATCGGCTGTGACAATATAGACATCGTTGTTAATGAACTTGATACCCTCGCCAACATCGACTATAACACACGAGAGGAAAAAGACGAGCACCGCACACTCACGATGGTACGCATCGGCACTTGCGGCGGCTTGCAGCCTTTCACACCTACAGGTAGTTTCATCGCCAGTGTGAAGAGCATCGGCTTCGATGGCCTGCTCAACTATTACGCAGGTCGTAACGTCGTTTGTGACATCGATATGGAGAAGGCTTTCTGCGAGCACATGCAGTGGGATCCCATCAAGGGAGCACCCTACGTGTCACTGGCAGACGAAGAGCTTATCGATCAGATTGCTGGCGACGATATGGTTCGAGGCTTCACTATCTCATGCGGTGGATTCTACGGTCCTCAGGGCCGCGTGCTTCGTGCTGACATCGCCGATCCCAAGCAAAATGAGAAGATAGAGAGTTTCGAATACGAAGGCATGAAGATTTGTAATTTCGAAATGGAATCTTCAGCAGTAGCTGGTCTAGCATCTCTTTTAGGCCATCGCGCCATGACCTGCTGCATGGTCATCGCCAACCGCTACGCCCAGAAGATGAACACCGAATACAAGAACTCCATCGATACCCTCATTGAGAAAGTCCTCGAACGTATCTGATGAACAACGATACAGTCTGCGCACTCGCAACAGCTCCTGGTGGAGCACTCGGAATTATTAGAATCTCAGGCTACCAAACGCTTGAGATTCTTTCCCGTATCTTCTCCAAAGATCTCACAAAGGCACAACCCAACACCATTCACTACGGACACATCAAGGATGGCGCAGAGATCATCGACGAAGTATTGGTAAGCATCTTCCGAGCCCCTCACTCCTATACAGGCGAAGACTGTGCAGAGATCTCCTGTCACGGATCACGTTATATTCTGAATAAAGTGTTGGCTTTGCTGATTGCAAACGGATGCCGACAGGCTGGACCTGGTGAGTTTACCCAGCGAGCCTATCTCAATGGCAAGATGGATCTCTCACAGGCTGAAGCTGTAGCCGACCTTATCGCCTCTACCAATCAGGCTACCCATCGTCTCGCTATCAGCCAACTGCGTGGTGGCATCTCTACTGAACTCTCACGCCTGCGTGAACAGCTGTTGAAACTGACTTCTCTACTCGAATTGGAACTCGATTTCTCAGACCATGAAGACCTCGAATTCGCAGACAGATCAGAACTGCTCGAACTGACAAAAACTATTGACAGTCACATCCAGCGGCTTGCCAAAAGTTTCGAAGCAGGACAAGCCATCAAACAAGGCATACCCGTAGCCATTATCGGCAAGACCAACGTGGGTAAATCAACCCTCTTAAACCGACTGCTCCATGAGGAACGCGCCATCGTCTCAGATGTGCACGGAACGACGCGCGACACGATCGAAGACACCATCGACATTCAGGGCGTCACCTTCCGTTTCATCGACACAGCCGGCATTCGTCAAACCACCGATGAAATAGAGCAGATAGGCATCTCGCGCACGTATGCAGCTATCGAAAAAGCACGTATCGTTCTCTGGTTACTGGATTCTAAACCTGCGCAAAACGAACTTCAAGATATCATCGAACGAACTAAAGATAAGTCACTGATTATCATACAGAACAAAATCGACAAGTCATCTACTAACGACTTCGACAACATCCAGAAAGAGACAGCGCATAAATACGCTTTCATCAAGATTTCCGCCAAGCAAGGCACTAACATCGACGACCTCGAACTGGCCATCTATGAGGCTGCACAACTACCCACTATATCCGACTCAGACGTCATCGTCACTAATGCCCGCCACTACGATGCACTGCTCAATGCCCACGACAGCATAGCCCGCGTCCTGGACGGCATGTCCCAACAACTCAGCGGTGATCTCCTCGCAGAAGATCTCCGACTTACCCTCTCTTATCTGGCAGACATCACTGGTGGCCAGATAACCCCCAACGAAGTATTAGGAAATATCTTTAAAAACTTCTGCGTGGGAAAGTAGATTCGTAAACATCCGATAAACTACATGTAGTAATACCTACATAATATAACAACAGCAACTACAACATATGAGTATTGTAGCTGCTATTATATTTTGTGGTACCTCCACTTATGTGGTAGCAGTTGTAATAGTTCCTCATATGATGCTTTTGTATGATATGGCATCTGGCTTATGATATCATTCATATAGTCTCTAGGATTGACATCATGGTTCCTGCATGTCGCCAGCAGTGAGCAGACGACTGCCATGTTCTGTGCTGCCTCATGGTTTCCGCAGAAGAGGTAGTTCTTCCTGCCCAGCGTGACGGGACGTATCTCATTCTCGGCAAGATTGTTGTCAAGCAGGAGCCTTCCGTCATCGAGATAGCGCATCATGTTGTCCCAGCGTGTGTAGGCATAGGTGACGGCCTTGCCTATGAGGGAGCTCTCGCTGTACTTCAGCCCTTCAGTCTCCATCCACAGCTTCATGGCTTCCATAATGGGGCGTGCGAGTTCCTGGCGCTTGGCCTTGCGCTCATCGGGTGACAGCCCTGCGTCATCGCACATGTGCTCTATTTTGTAGAGGTGCTGTATCTCCTTCAAGGCATGCTCTGCCATCTGACGGTTCTCGTCAAGCGCCTGCTCGAAGTGGCGACGGATATGTACCATGCAGTTAACCAGACGCACGTCGGGATTGGTCCTGAAGGCCGTCTCATAGCCCGCAAAACCGTCACATTGTAGATATCCCTTAAAGCCATATCTGTTTGCCAGCGACTCTATCACCGCTCCTGCCCTGGAGCCCTGGTCGTAATGGAAGAGCACCAACCGCTCCATTACAGCCCTCACCATCCACAGGTATTCCTTCGCAGCCTTGTGGGTCTCCTTGTTGATGACAGGCGTTGTCGTCTCATCTGCCTGTACGTAGTCGGCCTTCATGACCTCTGACTTGAGTACCTCGTAAAGAGGCTTCAAGAGTTCCATCGTCTGCTTGAACCAGCCGTCCATGGTGCTCTCGGTAAGTCCTTTCATACCCAGGTGACTGTACTGTTTGATCTGACGGTAGTAAGGCATGTGGTACTCATACTTTTGGAGCAGGATCTCTGCCAGCAGGCTGGCACCGGCGATTCCCTTATAGATAGGCAGCAGGGGCATAGGGGCAATCAGCACACCGCTCATACCCTTGGGAGCTGTGGAGGTGTTGTCCTTCAGGCCCCACTTCTCACGGATAATCTCCTTGATATACAGCTGGCCTGGCTTGGGCTCCACGATACGTGTCACCTCCTGGCCAATCTTCTTGTAGAGATCCGTGTCGAGGTTGTCGGGAGTGAGAATCACCTGTTCCAGTACTGGCAGGTCCTCCATCATGATGCGGTTCTTCTTCTCCTGACGGCGCTCTTCTTTAGTCTTGACGATTTTTTCCACAGCCTGGTTACGGGAATCGGCAATCTGCTGTGCATTCTCAGGGAGCATGCCTGCAAAAAGGTCCGGGTAGTTGGGATCGATGATGGGGAGTTTCTCTGACTTGCGACCAAAGAGCTGACGGTTCAGCCATGCGACCTGTGCCGCCAGTTCCTTGATGCGTGCATTAAGGCCGTCCACCTCCTTCTTGTGGTTCTCGGACAAGGTGGCGATGGAGGCGTTCAGCGTCTCTATCGTCTTGATCAGTATCT
>OMZO01000018.1 GCA_900315525.1 uncultured Prevotella sp.
TGATTACAATATAGGCAGGGAAGGGCATTTGTTAACTCTCCCCAGCTATATGCAGTTCCTGCTGAACTTGCAACCAGAAGAAATCGTGCTTGAACCGATAGACATTGATGAAATTAACCGTATGGCATCAGAGTTCCTGGGACAATAGTTTTTTGATTTGCGGAACATGCTTCAAAGTCGTCATGCAATCAGTGTATAGCAATAATAGAAATAACGAATAAGTAAATGAAGTGACAAAAAAGGCTGGTATTATTGAGAAAAACGGATGCAGAATGTGCAGAACATGCTCATAATGTTTCCCAAATGTTTCCCAAATTTGCCGTAAAGTGCTGAAAATCAGTTTCCGTTAGCTGTCGCCCAGGCTGCTATTGAGGAGTAATTATCACTCTGATATAATGTAAAGGGACCTGTCCGCTTGGGCAGGTCCCTTTTCTTAATGTTCAGACGAGAGTTGCTGACTATTGAGTTCCCTTCTGTTATTCCTTAGGGGTGGGGTGCGAATCTATAAGTATGCGGAATTCGTGTGGGGTCATGCCTAAGGCATCTTGGAATTTACGGTTCGCAGATAGTCCAGATAGTCCTCCAACGTCTTATATTGCATGGATTTACGGAATAGATCCAAGATACGTGATTGCGACGTTCCTATCATATTGGCCAGTTCCTACAGCCCGAACTGAGGATCCTCGTATTGTTTCTCCATCTCCAGTCTTGACTCGATGAGAGCCATCAGCTCATCATCGTTACGCAGGTCGGCATGACGAAGGAACTCAGTATGTCGCAACAGTAATTCTTTATAAATATGTATGCGTCTGCGCACATCGTAGTAGGCATCTACCTTCTTATGTTAACTTACAACATTCACCGGATGGCCGTTGACAAATGCCTCTACATTGCCGATGGCTGTCTGAAGGAGTCTCTTTCTGGCCTCCACCGTCGCCCAGGCGATGTGAGGAGTGATGAAGGCGTTAGGCGCGTGGAGTAGGGGATGATCAGCTTTCGGTGGTTCCTCTGTCACTACGTCAGCGCAATAAGCCCTGAGCCGACCTTCGTTTAGCGCCTCTGCCAGTGCCTCGTCGTCCACCAGCGGTCCTCTGCCAGTATTGATGAGAATCGCCGAGGGCTTCATCAGTCGTAGTGTCTCGCGATGGATGAGATGCCTGGTGCCCTCTGTCAGTGGACAATGCAGCGACACTACATCTGAGGTGGCAAGTAGCGACTGCAGTTCTGCCTTCTGGATGCTGGCAGGCAGTTCCTCGGCTTTCTTGCTGGTCATGGCCTTCACTTGCATGCCGAAGGCGAGGGCTATTTCTGCCACACGGCGGCCGATATGGCCAAGACCTACTATTCCCATCGTCTTTCCCGCCAGTTCTGTCAACTCCGTGTCCCAGTAGCAGAAGTCCCTGTTCTCTGCCCATCGTCCCAGTCGGTTCTGCTGGGCGTAGTGCTCTGTGCGGTTCGTGACTGTCAGCAGGTGGGCGAACACCGTCTGCGCCACACTTTCCGTGCTGTAGGCTGGCACATTCGTTACGATGATGTCTCTTTCTCTGGCTGCCTCTATGTCCACCACGTTGTAACCCGTTGCCAGCACCCCGATGTATTTCAGTCGTGGTAGGAGTGCCATCATCTCCCGATCCATCACCACCTTGTTTGTCAGTACGATGTCTGCATCAGCCGCCCGTCTGGCTATCTCTTCGCGTCTGGTACGCTCATACACCGTCACTTCTCCCATTTCTTTCAGACTGCCCCACGACAGGTCCCCAGGGTTGGCCGTATAGCCGTCAAGTATCACTATATTCATCATCGATGGGTAAAGAATTTTGCTTGTCGCTGATCAGACTCCGTTTTTGAGCTTTCCCTAGGAAACACATGCCTGCGCGCTTGGCAATTTTTGTCGTCTAGTTAGGCCGCAAATTTTATCATTTTTCGTTGACAATGCAAAGGTACGAAAAATTCAGATGTATTCCAAATTTAAAAGCCAAAAAAGCACGCAAAAAAGCACGCACCTAATTTTGGAGGCTTTCGAACGTTGTCATCTTGTCATTTTGTCATTTGTCAAAATCGAAATCAGACACCCCAGTTTTGTCCATAATATAATAAAAATATATTTTTATTATATTATGAGCAATGACAGAGTATCCAAAAACGAAAATGACAAATGACAATTGACAATCATGACAACGTATTACTGGTACTGACGGAGGGCTGAGAGCAACTCGCTGTTCTCCGATTTGGTACCGATGGTGATGCGGAGACAGTTGTCACAAAGCTGCACGCGGGTGCGGTTTCTGACGATGATACCGCGATCGACCAGATAGTTGTATATCTTTGTGGCGTCTGTCATTTTAGCCAGGAAGAAGTTGGCGTCGGTAGGATAGACCTTCTCGCAGATGGGAAGTATGCTGAAGGCTTCCATCATGCGGCCACGCTCCTGTAGCAGGATTCTTACCCATTCCTCAACGTCGATGGGGCGCTTGAGAGCCTCAAGGGCCTGCTGCTGGCTAAGCAGATTAATGTTGTAAGGATATTTCACCTTGTTGAATATGCCGATAATCTCCTTCGAAGCGAAGGCCATTCCCAAGCGGATAGCTGCGCATCCCCAGGCTTTCGACATCGTGTTGAGTACGATGAGGTTGGGGTATTTGCCCAGTTCCGTGCGTAGGGGTTGTTGGCCTGAGAAGTCACTATAGGCTTCATCGACGATGACGAGTCCTTCGAATTGCTGGATGACCTTCAAGACCTCGTCTCGGTCGAGGCAGTTGCCAGTGGGGTTGTTCGGCGTGCAGAGCCAGATGATCTTCGTATGCTCGTCGGTTGCTGCAAGCAGTTTCTCGGCGGTCGTCTGATAACATCCATCCAGCAGTACCGGACGATACTCAATGTCGTTGATGTCAGCACAGACCTTATACATGCCATAGGTAGGCTCGATGGCAACCACGTTGTCGCGTCCAGGCTCACAGAAACAGCGATAGGGCAGGTCGATGGCCTCGTCGCTACCGTTGCCGAGGAAGATACATTCGGCTGGTACCCGCTTCAACTTACCAAGAACCTCCTTCAGCTCGAGCTGCAAAGGGTCGGGATAGCGGTTGAAGGGCTGGTTATAGGGGTTTTCGTTGGCGTCAAGGAAGACGCGGGCCTCGCGACCAGCATACTCATTGCGCGCAGAACTATAAGGAGCCAGACTCCAGATGTTCTTTCGGGTAAGTTCTTCTAGTGACTTCATTTGATACTGTTGATTCTGACGGTCATTGCATTCTTGTGGGCATCAAGTTGCTCGGCTTCTGCCATCAGTTCGACGGCGTGCCCAATGCTGCGGATACCGTCGGCAGTGAGATGCTGGAATGTTACCTTCCGGCAATAGCTGTCGAGGTTCACGCCGCTGTAAGCTGTGGCATAGCCGTGAGTAGGCAGTGTGTGGTTGGTGCCGCTGGCATAGTCACCTGCGCTCTCACAGGCATAGGTGCCGAGGAAAACGCTGCCGGCATTGATGACTTTGGTCGCTAATTTGTCATAATTTTTAGTCTGAATAATCAAATGCTCTGGGGCGTACGCGTTGGAGAGATCTATGGCCTCCTGCTCGTTGTGAACGAGTACTAGGCGACTATTTTCCAGCGATTTAGCGGCAATCTCCTTGCGGGGCAGCAAGTCGAGTTGGCGGTTGACTTCAGCCTGTACATCGAGGATAACCTGCTCAGAGGTAGTGATTAGGAATACCTGTGAGTCGATGCCGTGCTCAGCTTGTGACAAGAGATCGGCAGCAATGAACTCGATGTTAGCCTGTTCATCAGCAATAACGCAGACCTCAGAGGGACCTGCCGGCATGTCGATGGCTACTTCATGGAGGCTGACCTGCTGCTTGGCAGCCATCACATACTGGTTGCCCGGTCCGAAGATCTTATAGACCTTGGGAATCGACTCTGTGCCGTAAGCCATCGCACCAATAGCCTGTACGCCACCAGCCTTGAAAATCTTGCTGACTCCAGCGATGCGAGCCGCTACGAGGATGGCTGGGTTAACCTTACCATCGCGTCCCGGAGGCGTGCAGAGTACGATCTCCTCGCAACCAGCTATCTTGGCTGGGGTTGCCAGCATGAGTACGGTAGAGAAAAGCGGGGCCGTACCACCAGGGATATAGAGACCTACCTTCTGGATGGCTACGCTCTTTTGCCAACATATCACACCGGGCTGTGTCTCCACCTTCTTGCCGCGGAATTTCTGAGCCTCATGGAATGCCTTGATATTGTAGTGGGCCAATTGGATGGCGGCCTTGAGTTCAGCACTTACCAGTTGTTCGGCTTCCTCCATCTCTTCGTCGGTAACAGCAAGTGTCGGCAGATCAACATGGTCGAATTTCAGTTCATAGCCTTTTACGGCATCATCGCCACGCTTCTTGATATCAGCCAGAACGGATGATACCGTATCGTTCAACTGTGATACATCTAGATGGGGCCGCTTCACAAGTGTAGCCCATTCACTTCGCTCAGGATACCTGATTATGTTCATCTCTTACCTAAATCTTTATTTTTTTAAAGAATCATCTTCTCAATTGGCGTGACCAGAATGCCTTGGGCACCCATTTCCTTCAGTTTGCCGATGATTTCCCAAAACTGCTTCTGATCGAGTACGGTATGAACGGAGCACCAAGCCTCGTCGGCCAATGGAATGATTGTGGGACTCTTCAGACCTGGCAGCACGTTGATAATCTCCTCCAGACGGGCTTTCGGAGCATTCATACGAACGTATTTCTTGTCTTCTGCGTCCTTCACGGCCTTGAAACGGAACAGCATCTGATCCAGTATCTGGCGCTTCTCCTCTGAGAGCTGGCGGTTGCCGATGAGCAGGGCCTCGCTTTGCATGACGACCTCGACCTCGCGAAGATTGTTGCTCACGAGCGTAGAGCCGCTGCTGACAATGTCGAAGATACCATCAGCCAGACCGATGCCTGGACTGATCTCAACAGAACCGGTAATCACATGTATTTCGGCCTCGATGCTATGCTTGTCGAGGAACTGCTTCAGGATGGCAGGGTAGGAGGTCGCAATCTTTTTGCCGTTGAACCACTCCACACCTTTATAGTCGATCTCCTTGGGGATAGCCAGAGAGAGGCGGCACTTGGAGAAACCCAGACGTGAGACGATATCGGCATCCTCACCGCGCTCTACAAACTCGTTCTCGCCTACGACGCCGATATCTGCCACACCACTGGCTACACTTTGGGGAATATCGTCATCGCGGAGGTAAAGCACCTCCAAGGGGAAGTTGGACGACTGAACCAACAGTGTGCGCTTGGAAGCGCTGACTTTGATATCTGCCTCGCTGAGGAGGCTCATGGTGTCATCAAACAGACGTCCTTTGGATTGAACTGCAATACGTAACATAGTGTTAAAGTCTATCTTTCTTTATAAATTCGCCTGCAAAGGTACAAAAAAATCCGTGAAATGTGCCATCCGTGCGTAAAATTTAGTAACTTTGCACCGATTTTCGGATATTCGATGGGCAAAGTGATGCGGTTATTGAATATTTTTGCATTTTCAGGTCTCTCGTGCCTGATAGTCTCCTGTGGGCAGAAACAGGAGCGACTGGTTACACCCTATGGCTCGGTGCTTGACTCGGTGGCAGTCACGGAGGATTTTGACCTGACGGATATCCAGACTAACGGCGAACTGATTATGGCGACCGTATCTGGCCCAGAGACTTACTACGACTATCATGGCCGGCAGCTTGGTACTCAGTATCTAATCTGTCAGCACTTTGCCGATTCACTTGGCGTCAGGCTTCGTGTTGACGTCTGTCGTGACAGTACGGAACTGTTGGCGAAGCTGGACTCAGGTGAGGTCGACCTTGTTGCATGGCCCACACCCGGACGGATTGACGCTGCCGTCAGCAAGCCTGAACTCGCAGAAGAACTGAAGGCCTGGTTTCATCCGGCACTTGTGGCTGCTGCGAAGAAGGAGGAACAGGAACTGCTCACCGTCCGCAAGGTTCGACGCCGCATCTTCTCACCGATGCTCGACCGAAAGGGAGGCATCATCTCTCACTATGACCAGCTTTTCATGACGTATAGCCGTGATATCCGATGGGATTGGCGCCTGATGGCTGCCCAGTGCTATCAGGAAAGTACTTTCGACCCGAAGGCCGTCTCTTTTGCCGGTGCTAAGGGACTGATGCAGATCATGCCTGGGACGGCCGACCATCTGGGAGTGCCTCGCAGTCAGCTTTATGACCCTGAGACGAACATCGCCGCAGCCGCCAAGCTTATCAAAGAGTTGAACGGGGCTTTCAGCGACATCCGTGACGGCTACGAACGCACGAACTTCATATTGGCCAGCTATAATGGCGGTTCACACCATATCCGCGACGCTATGGCTTTGGCTCGAAGAGACGGTAAGGACGCTCACCGCTGGGCTGATGTGTCGGCCTATGTGCTGAAACTCGCACAACCAAGGTTCTATAACGACCCGATTGTGAAATATGGCTATATGCGTGGTTCGGAGACCGTCGACTATGTGGCGAAGATCCGTCAGCGTCATGCTGGTTATCAGGGTATTAAGTCGCCTCACATAGGATTCCATCCTTCACAGCCCAGGAAGTCTGACCGACGCAAGAATAAATATGACATCACTAAACCAGAATAAACCTTACCAATGAATTTAAAACGTAACAGCTTCATCGTATTTGGCATTGCCATCCTTATGGTATTCAGTGCTTGCAGCAGTAAGCCCCAACCTCGTGCTTACGTCTCGGAATTGTCGAGCAGTGATAGTATGATTATTCAGATGGGACAATGGCACTTGATAAAATATCACAGTGACAAACTTGGGATGGATATCAACTATCCCTCGTTCTTGGTTCATCAGGAACTACCCAGTGAAACCTCCCAGGAGATTTTTATCAAGGACGATATTTCCATTTCTGTGATTGTCGATTCGCTGAGTGGCATGAACTATAGTGCTGGTCAGCAGATGATGGGTATGGGAGCTGACTTGGTAGAATCGACAGACCGCTATAGCATCCAGACTGGCGTGGACGACAAGTGGGAATATTATGGGAAGGTGATTGATGACGATACTATCCGTATCGTGACAGTTATGCTGCGTTATCTGCCAGAGCATGATGAGGCTATGGATGGATTGCGCGATTGGGTTCGCCAGTTTGATATAACCAGCAACCCGCTTTAGGTGATGGTTATCTGAAATAGGGATTGTAGCGTAACTCCTCGGCGATGTTTGAGGCAGGACCGTGCCCGCTATATATGACCGTATCACCAGGCAGCTTCGCCACGACGTTCTTCAGGCTAGCCATCATGTCGGTATAGCTGCCTCCGTCGAAGTCGGTACGGCCGATGCTCATTCTGAACAGTGTGTCACCTGTGAAGGCAATATGTTCTGCCTCGCAGTAGAAAATAACACCACCGGGTGTATGACCGGGTGTCTCGAGGATGGTCAGCGTGTGGTTGCCAAACCGGATTTTTTCTCCTTTATCAAAGAATCGGCCTACGGGCGGAAAGGTGCGTCGCAGAGGGGCTCCTACGATGTCGTGGAACTGCTTGGGCAGGTCGCTGATGAGAAAGTCGTCTGCAGCAGAGACTTCTACTTTCAACCCATATTTCTCGAAAATGGTGTCGATGCCGAAATTATGGTCGAAGTGACCGTGAGTGGCAAGCAGGTGAACCGGCTTTAATTGCTTTTCGTCTATGTAGCGCGTAATGGCTTCACGTTCTTCTTCGTAGTAGGCACCGCAATCGATGATGACACACTCCTGCGTTTCGTCGCTTACGACGTAGGTGTTTTCGGAGAGAAGGTTACAGATAAATGTCTTGATGTTCAGCATGCGCGTACATTATTTATATGGGTAGATAGATGACATGTTTCTCCTTGAACCATTCTTCGCTGAAGAAGGTGCTGATGTCGGTCAGTTCTACTATGTTACGGAAAGGCTGTGTCTCTGCCTGCAGTTCTCCGCCCTTCAGGCAGATGATACCATTGGGCAGGGTGTTGCGTTGGGTCTTGCTGATATTCTTACGGACAATCTTCACAAGGTCAGGAAGAGACATGACAGCCCGGCTGACCACAAAATCATATTTGCCTTTCTCGTCTTCTCCGCGCAGATGTACGGGCTGACAATTGGTAAGGCCTATCGCCTGACATACTTCTTGGGCGACGCGAATCTTCTTGCCGGTGCCATCGATCAGCCTGAACTGGCATTCTGGAAAAAGGATGGCTAAAGGAATGCCGGGAAAACCACCGCCTGTGCCGAAGTCAAGAATCTGGGTTGTTGGCCGGAAGTTGATTACTTTGGCAATGGCCAGCGAGTGGAGAATATGGTGTTCGTAGAGGTTGTCGATATCTTTGCGCGAGATGACGTTGATCTTTGCGTTCCACTCACGGTAGAGATTGTCGAGCTGGGCAAACTGCTGTTGTTGCAAGTCAGTAAGACCAGGGAAATATTTCTGGATAATGTCAATAGGCATAGCTTACAAATCAATGGTGTTTTTTATGAGTTTGTCTAGGTCACTGTAGGGAATGACCAATTGTGTGGCTCCCATCGAATAGGGTGCGATTTCTGAGGGGTTGTAAATAAAGGTAATCGTCTCACTGCCGAGGATGAAATTTTCAGTCGGAAAAATATCCATCGACGAGAGATAGCCCTTGGTACGGAGTGCACGGATGTTTTTACATCCTGTCTTTGATAGGAGCGCCTTCAAGAGAAGGTCTTTCAGAGGCTGCTCATAGCCAGAAACAAAGATGTCCTTCAGTGTCAGCAGAAGACCGGTCCTTGAGTCAAAGTTCAATATCTGCTGTTGGTTGATGCCGTGAGCTCCGCCCTCATAGTAATCGATAGTTGTCAGATAGGTAATTGTATTATCGGTACCCTTCTGCGTGGTAGCTTCAAGGATATAGTGGTATTCATACCAGAAGCGTTTGGAAGCATCATTGCGGTCTTGATTGTACAAGGGCTGCATCGTTTTCTTGTAATTGTCGGTATAGGTCGAGATAAACTTCTCGGCAGCTATCTTCATATCCTTCTCGCCATGCGGATCGAGGAATTTCTTAATGACTGTCTCGTTGATGAGTTCACCAATATGGCCAGCCTTCGATGTGGCCGACTCCAATTTCAAGTGCACCCTGCATGACGGCGCATGCTCTTCACTGGAAAGGGAGATGGTCTTGTCGGCAGTGATCGTCTCGAAAGGAATGTCATTGACTCCGTCATTGTTTTTACAAGCCAACAACAGAAGCATGGTTAAAATGTAGGTGATGATTCTCATATCGTTAAGCTAAATCATTAAATTAGCGGCAAATTTACACTAAATTGGCCAAAACAGCAAATTTCTCACGAAAAAATGCTAATTTTGCACCCAAATTTCATGGAAATGAAGCAGAAAGAACTCAAAGCGGCTCTCTTTGACCTTGATGGGGTGGTGTTTGACACCGAGCCACAATACACAATATTCTGGGGCTCAGTCTGTCGTCAGTATCATCCTGAACATCCAGGTCTGGAACAAGAGATCAAGGGCTCTACGCTCACGCAGATATATGAACGATGGTTCAGTGGAAGTCTGGAAGCTGCCAGGGAAGATGTTACCCGCCGGCTGAATGACTACGAACAGCAGATGCATTATGACTTTCTAGATGGTTTCGAACAGCTGATTCGTGACCTGCACAATCATGGTGTGAAGACGGCTGTCGTTACCAGTTCCAACATGCCTAAGATGGAGAGCGTGTATCGTTATCAGCCGGCTTTTAAGAGTCTCTTTGACGCTATTCTCACCTCGGAGGATTTCGAACGTAGCAAACCGGATCCGGACTGCTATTTGAAGGCTGCGGAGAGATTGGGTGTGAAGAAAGACGAGTGCATTGTCTTTGAAGACAGTTTCAATGGACTTCGCTCAGGGCGCGCTGCCGGGATGAAGGTTGTAGGACTTGCTACTACCAATAGCGCAGAGTCGATATCAGGCTTGTCTGATATCCAGATAGACAATTATATCGGTACAAATTACGAAACACTTTCTGAACTGATTTCATAACACTTTCCAACCAGTAAGCGATGAACTCTCAGAATACCCCTATCCATATCCGATTGTGGCATCATGATTTCTGGCGTATGGCCATTGCCAATCTGCTGTTGACGATGGCAGTCTATATGTTGGTGCCCACGATGCCGCTATGGTTGATGAGTCAGGGATTCTCCTGTACTGAGACTGGAATAGCAATGGGGGCTTTCGGGGTAGGGCTGTTTGTATTAGGTGGCTTTGTGTCGTTCTTGGTACAGCATTACCGCCGTAATATGGTCTGCATCTGGTCTGCTGCGTGTATGGCATTGCTTCTTGGTCTGTCCTATTACTTTGAGACTCGTATCAGCCAACTGCCTTTTTATGTAGTTGTGCTCCAGCGTTTTCTCTTTGGTGTCGTGTTTGGATTAGCTCAGATGGTACTTGCAAGTACACTGATTATCGATACTTGTGAAAGTTATCAGCGAACAGAGGCCAATCATTCTGCCTCATGGTTTGGGCGCTTTGCTCTTTCCCTCGGACCGATAGCAGGTATCTTGACTGCACAGTTGGCAGGTTTTGGTATGGTATTACTCACGGCAGCCTGTCTGTCGGCAATTGCAGTGATACTTATCTCTTTGGTACATTTCCCCTTCCGTGCTCCTCAGGACGATGTGCCTTCGTTTAGTCTTGATCGTTTCTTTCTGCCTCATGGCTTCCCGCTCTTTGTCAATCTTCAGCTTATTATGTTGGCGGTGGGACTGTTGTTCTCCTTGTCGCTGACCATCCATTTCTATGGGATGATGATGGCAGGTTTCCTTTCCGCCCTCTTGGCGCAACGTTTTATCTTCCGTGATGCAGAGGTGAAGAGTGAAGTGGTGTCTGGCCTGATTCTCATGGGAGCAGCTCTGCTCATGATGCTGACTCGTACCCAACAGATTGTGGCCTATGCGGCTCCGTTGTTCGTGGGGTTCGCTTTGGGTATCATCGGAGCCAGGTTCCTGTTGTTCTTCATCAAACTGAGTCGTCACTGTCAGCGTGGTACATCACAAAGTACTTTCATGCTCGGGTGGGAGAGTGGTATAGCCTGGGGATTGGGTATAGGTATAGCTTTTTTCCATACAGAGGAGTCGTACGTACTCATAGCAGCCATTATACTTGTCGTATTGGCTCTTGTGATGTACAATTATACGCACGACTGGTTTGTAAGGAACAAAAACAGATAACGTGGAATCTTTGTAAATGGTATAGCTTCAGTTCTATTTGCTGTTGCTGTCGTCCATGTTTACGGGACGGAACTTGAAATCAGGAGTCGATATGTAACGAACATCGTACTTTCCTGTGTTCTTACCAGTATACAGCTTCTTCATCTTGATCAGTTTCTTCTCAACGTCTTTGCGCTTAGTGGCTGAGATAATGACGACTGTACGGTTCGTCTGTCCTAACGCCTGCGAGCAATAGTTACGCAGCTGGTAAGCGTAATTGCTGCGCCCAGCAAGCATCTTTTTCTTGGACGATAGCCAGACGCTGTCCACTTCCTGAATGTCCGTGAAATAGACGATGGAGTCGTTGAATGAAGCGACGAATCCGAACATGTAGGCCTTGGGCACCATGTAATTCTTTGCTGAAGCCGGCATATATGCAGCAGCTGCCAAAAAAGCAGTAGCAATAACAATCTTTGAAAACAGTCTCATTATCCTAAATATGTCTTTAATGTTTTATTCTTTGTACTTGTGCGAAGCTTTCGGATGGCCTTTTCCTTGATTTGACGAACACGTTCACGTGAAAGTCCGAACTTCTCACCGATTTCTTCAAGTGTCAGTTCTGGCTGTTCTATACCGTAAGATGCTTCAATCACTTTGCGCTCTCGTTCGCTGAGCACACTTAGTGCTGCCTGTATTTCGGATTTGAGCGACTCGTTGACAAGTCCCATATCCGTCGTAGGAATATCCTCATTGACGAGCACATCGAGCAGGCTGCTGTCCTCGCTATCTGCGAATGGTGCATCGACTGAGATATGATGGCTATTGACACTCATGGCCTCGTCGATTTTCTCTTGCGGCAGGTCGATTTTGTCTGCAATCTCGTTCAGTGACGGCCTACGTTCGTTCTCTTGCTCAAACTTGTTGATCTCGCGATTGATCTTGTTGAGCGATCCCACTTGATTAAGGGGGAGTCTGACGATACGGCTTTGCTCCGATATGGCCTGAAGGATACTTTGGCGTATCCACCATACGGCATATGAGATGAACTTAAATCCGCGAGTCTCATCGAAACGTTCCGCCGCCTTCAGCAGTCCAAGGTTGCCTTCGTTGATCAGGTCGGGCAGTGTGAGACCCTGATTCTGATACTGTTTAGCTACGGAGACCACAAATCGCAGGTTAGCTTTCGTCAGCCGTTCAAGTGCTTTCTGGTCACCTTTCTTAATACGCTGCGCAAGCTCCACTTCTTCCTCCGCCGAGATCATTTCTTCCTTGCCGATTTCCTGTAGATATTTTTCCAGTGAGGCACTTTCTCGGTTGGTAATGGATTTAGTGATTTTCAGTTGTCTCATATATAGTTTTGTTTCTAGCCGTTTTGCAAAAGTATAGCTTTTTCTTGATACCGCCAAAAAAAAGCCACGAAATTTTACTTTCGTGGCCATTTTTCGTGTTTTTTCTCTTATTCGTTCTGCAGAGGAACGGCAAAATATCCTTTTTTACCAGTCGGATAAATACCTTGGATATAGAGTACCGGTTCCTTGCTGGTGGATGCTTCCTTGACGGCATCCTGCAGATTTTCGACGCTCTTGATGCTCTCGTCGTTGACTTTCTGGATAATGAATCCCTTAGGCACACCGGCATCTTTCAGTTTACCGCCGCTGATCTTCATTACCTCGAGGCCGTATCCGATATTGAGCTGTTCTTTCTGTGCGTCAGTGATGGCGCGGAAGGTACCACCAAGAACATCGAGGTCGGCATTCTTCACAACCTTCGTATTGCCCTGCTCATTCTTCAGTGTGACCGTAGCTGTATGACTCTTCTTGTTGCGCAGATAAGAGAGTGAAACCTTGTCACCAGGACGCTTCTTAGCGAGGATTCCCTGCAGCTCACCGAACTTCGTTACTTTCTGTCCGTCAACGGCGGTGATGACATCGCCCTCCTTCAGACCTGCGGCCTCAGCAGCACCATCCTCAACGACCTTAGCTACATAGATACCCTCCATTGTGCCGAGATCCACTTCTTTGTCCTTTTCCTTTTCGGCATCAACATAGTTCTTTACGTCCATACCCTGAATGCCAATCATGGCGCGCTGTACGTTTCCGTACTGCTTGAGGTCGTCTACCACCTTATTCATAATAGTTGTCGGGATAGCAAACCCGTAACCGATATTTGAACCAGTCTGAGAGTAGAGCATAGCATTGATGCCGACAAGCTCACCCCTTGTGTTGACGAGTGCTCCACCAGAGTTTCCTTGGTTGATGGCGGCATCTGTCTGAATGAATGACTCTACGCCATTAGCACCGAGGGTGCGGGCCTTGGCAGAAATGATACCAGCTGTTACGGTGTTGTTCAGTCCGAGAGGATTACCCACAGCAAGAACCCATTCACCAACACGTACATCATCGCTGTTAGCTATCGTGATAGCTGGCAGATTCTTTCCGTCAATCTTGATGAGGGCAAGGTCTGTCGTTTTATCTGTACCAATAATGCGTGCTGAGTATTCCTTGTTGTCTGTCAGGCTGACAGTCAGTTCGTCTGCACCATCTACGACGTGGTTGTTTGTCACAATATAGCCGTCGGCAGAGATGATGACACCAGATCCGGCAGCTGCACGCTTTGGAGTCTGTACCTGACGCTGGCGCTTCTGACCATTATTACCCTGACCGCGTCCGAAGAATCCACCAAACGGATCAGAGAAGAAATCCTCGAATGGATCATTGTATTCC
Organism: uncultured Prevotella sp.; assembly: GCA_900315525.1. Taxonomy (GTDB): domain Bacteria; phylum Bacteroidota; class Bacteroidia; order Bacteroidales; family Bacteroidaceae; genus Prevotella. The sequence continues at coordinate 13,917 of OMZO01000018.1, forward strand.
ACAGTCTGGATCTTTGAATTCTGTACAGACTTGATGTAGACGACAGATGGTAAGGCCTTCTCTGCGGCGTAAGTCAAGTCGACAGGCTGCCCGGCGGGCGCAGATGATACGACGGGAGCGGGTGCAGAGGCAGTAGCGGCATTGGTCTTGTTGAATGCAGCTACAGAGAGTACTAAAGCAACGGCACAAAAAGCTGGCGTTGCGACATTTACGATCTTTTTCATATTCTCATTCATTTTGTTATAATTTTAAATTCAACTTCTGCAGTAGAGGTACTGCGCTTATGCGTTCATGTTTTGACGGTGCAAAGATAGGGGCAAAAATTCGTTTACTGACAAAATGTCGTGAATATTTGTCCGAATTTAACAATTTCAAAGATGCGCTTAACGGGCATTTGCGATTAACACTTTAAATCTTAAATAACTGACAAATTTAATAGTTTGTTAACTTTTTGGTTGCATATTTTTAATTATCGAAAGTTTTTTAGGGTAAATTCTTCTATATTCTAAAAAAATGAGCTATCTTTGCATCCGAAAGCACTGTCACGGTCTGTCGCTGGTGTCATTCTGGCACAAGAGGAAAGTCCGGGCAGCACAGGGCGCCCCACTTCTGAAAGTGGAAGCTATTGGTGACAGTAGGTTAGGGCAGAAGAGAACGACCGCCGAACTCCTTTTGTCTCTACCTCTTACGAGGGAGTGAGAAAGGGGTGGTAAGGGTGAGAAGGTGGTGTAAGAGACCACCAGCCGATGGGTGATCATCGGGCTGTGTCCGCTGGGGGCTGCAAGTTCATGTAAACCGTCCCGACAGAGGGTTGCCCGCCCGAGTTGACGAAGGCCTGAGCAGAAATGCAATACGGCCGGGGCTCATGCGGCGGAGGGTAGAACGCTTGAGCCATGGGGTGACCCATGGACTAGATAAATGACAGGCACCGTGTTTGCACGGTACAGAACCCGGCTTATAGGGACAGTGCTTTCTTTTATAATGTTCTAATCGTGACATCTATCATGAAAGAGGTGATTCGCAAGGTGTATCTGACCATTCGTTTCTTTACTGAGAAGCGGGTAATGACACAGGCTTCGGCACTGACATATTCGACGTTGCTTGCCATCGTGCCGATCCTCGCTGTGGTCTTTGCGATAGCCCGTGGCTTTGGCTACAACAAGTACATAGAACTTTGGTTCCGCGATTCATTGGATTCACAGCCGCAGGTGGCAGAGGTCATCATCGGCTTTGTGAATAGTTATTTGGTGCATACGCAGAGTGGCATATTTCTGGGTATTGGACTGCTCTTCATGCTCTATACCGTTCTTATGCTTGTCAATAATATAGAGGAGACCTTCAATCAGATATGGCAGGTGGATAATGCACGACCTATTATCCGCTCGTTGACCAACTATCTGGCTATGTTCTTCCTATTTCCGATCATCATCATCGTATCCATGGGTATTTCGATTTTCATGGCGACGATAGAACAGAAGGTGGATGGTATCGAAGTGCTGGGACCGGCGGTTAATTTGTTACTTGATTACTCACCTTATATTTTATTATCGCTGCTTTTCATCTGGCTCTATGTCTATATGCCTAATACAAAGGTGAAACTTTCATGTGCCATTATTCCAGGAATACTTGCAGGTGTAGCGATGCAGTTGCTCCAACTATTCTATATCTACTCTCAGATCTGGGTGACGAGTTATAACGCCATTTATGGTTCTTTTGCTGCATTGCCATTATTCATGCTCTGGTTGCAGATATCATGGACGATTTGTCTTTTTGGAGCGCAGCTCACATATACGAACCAGAATCTGAACCGAATCGGTTTTAACTTAGAGCCAATGGATGTCCATCCGAAGGTTGACATGACTGACGATGAGCGAGGTGAAGAGGCAAGGACACTCTATGCTGACCGTCTGGATTCGCTTTAATAATCAGAACATTATTGAGCTCGTCTGCGTCTGAATTCCGAACAAGTGATAGCTGTGGCAATGGCTACGTTGAGGCTGTCAGCCGTCTCGCCCTGATGGAAATCTGGAATCAGTAACTTTCGATTTATCTTTGTTCGTACAGCCTCAGAGATGCCGTTCCCTTCATTTCCCATGATGATGAGCCCTTCTTCGGAAAGTGGCTGCGTGTAGATGTTTTCACCGTCGAGGAGTGTCCCGTATATGGGAAAGTCTGTTGGAAGGGTGTCGAGAAGATCCAATAGATTAGTGTATATAATGTTCACGCGGGCGATACTGCCCATTGTGGCCTGAATGACTTTAGGATTCCATGCATCAGCCGTATCTTCAGAACAGATAATCGTCTCGATGCCGAACCAGTCTGCTATTCGGATAATAGTTCCGAGGTTGCCTGGGTCCTGTACACCGTCGAGTGCAAGCACAAGTGCACCACCGAAATTTGTGGCAGTCGTTTGGGGTGGGATAGGGAATAGACCTAGCACCTGCTGAGGGTGTTGTAGAAAACTGATGCGCCGCAACTCCTCTTCAGTCACTATTGTATAGGATGTCCCGTCGGGAGCCTTCCATTCGTCTGTCGCAAACAGTGCCTTTGGCTGGTGATACTTCAGCAGGTCGCCAACGACTTTCGTTCCTTCGGCAACAAAGAGACCTTCTCGTTTTCGGTATTTCTTTTGTTCCAGCTGGTGGATGTATTTCACTTGGTTTTTTGATATCATTTTGAAAAAAGTCGTTAATTCCGTGGCAAAGTTAAGAAATTATTCGTAATTTTGCAACTTACAAACGAGAATGTTGATGACGAAGTCCCATATTTGCCAGTTTCTCACGATATTGACAGGCGTATTTTTATGTGCCTGTTCTGCATCTCGTGACTTGCCGGAAGAAAGCTATATGCTCGATAAGGTAAAGGTTCTGACGGATGGTAAGTATAAGGATATTAACTTGTCGCAGATGAAGGCCTATGTACGTCAAAAAACAAATTCTCGCTGGTTTTCTACACTGAAGATTCCCCTTGGCGTCTATGCAATGGCTGGTCGGGATAGTACGTGGCTCAATAAAATGCTTCGTTCTATGGGCGAGGCACCAGTCATCTATGATTCCCTTCTGGCGCAGCAGACCTGCGAAGATTTGCAAATGGCTTTACAGAACAAGGGTTACCTTGACGCTGAAGTGAGTCTCTATCTTGATTTGCACAAGAAAAAGGCTGATGCTATCTATGTGCTGCGACCAGGAACACCCTATCGCATCCGACATCTGGAGCGAGATATCCAAGACTCTCTGATTGCTGATCTTTTAAAAGACCGTCGTTCCTTGTTGCACGACGAGATGCAGTTCAGTGCGGATGTGCTGAACGAAGAACGGTCGGAGATCACACGTTTCCTTCAGGATCTTGGCTATTTCCGCTTCCATAAGGAGTTTATCAACTATCGTGCCCGTAAGGATGCCGATAACCATACTATAGACCTGACAATGATACTTCATCCCTATCGTTCGGACAGTGAAGCGTCTGACACGTTGCATAGTCGCTATAAGATCAGGGATTTGAATTTCGTCAGTGGTGCTGCCGCCGATTCGGTGATTCACCTAAGGGAGTCCGTACTTCGTGAGAACACCTTTCTACATGCAGGTGACTATTATTCGGCAAGTGACTTGCAGAACACCTATAATCATTTCGGTCGTTTGGGTGCGGTAAGATATACGAATATCAGTTTCCAACCAGTGCCAGATACGACCTTGCTCGACACGAGGGTTATGATTCAGACCAATAAACCTTCGACTATCAGCTTTCAGCCTGAAGGTACGAACACAGCTGGTGATTTCGGTGCAGCAGCCTCATTGACATATCAGAATCGCAATTTCTTCCACGGGTCGGAAACCTTTAGCATGAAACTGCGTGGTGCTTATGAAGCCATTCGCGGACTGGAGGGATACACTAATCAGGACTTCTTTGAATACAGTATTGAGAGCCGTTTGTCATTTCCCCGTTTCATACTGCCGTTCCTCAATCAGGAAATACGTCGTAATATAGTGGCGACCAGTGAGGTCTCTGTGCTGTACGACTCGCAAGACCGTCCTGAGTTCCATCGTCGTGTACTTTCTGCCGGATGGCGCTATAAGTGGCAGCCCCAGAATCATCATGACAATTATCGGGTTGACCTTGTTGACCTGAATTATGTCTTTATGCCTTGGATCAGTAGTACGTTCCAGCGGGAGTATCTGGATGATAAAACGAATCCGAATGCGATTTTAAGTTACAATTATCGCGATCTCTTTATCATGAAGACGGGCTTTGGCTATTCCTATAGTAACGGTCGTTTCGCCTTGAAGACCAATCTGGAGACAGCTGGTAATCTGCTGAATCTATATACGTCAGCCTTTGGAGGCAAGCAGAACGAAGATGGTCAGTACAAGGTTTTTGATATTGCCTATGCCCAGTATGTAAAGGCCGACTTGGACTACTCGCGCAATCTACTTGGTGCGGGTACCAGAGATCAATTCATCTTTCATATTGGTCTTGGTATTGCCTATCCCTATGGTAATTCGAGTGTATTACCCTTTGAAAAGCGCTATTTCTCAGGTGGTGCAAACAGCGTGAGAGGCTGGACGGTGAGAAGTCTTGGACCAGGAAGCTATAAGGATCAGGATGGGCGTATCAACTTTATCACACAGACTGGTGATATGAAACTTGACCTTAATCTGGAATATCGTACACACCTGTTCTGGAAATTCAATGGCGCAGCTTTCGTTGATGCAGGAAATATCTGGACATTGCGACAGTATGACGAGCAGCCAGGCGGACAATTCACCTTGAAGGGACTCGTGAATGATATGGCTGTCAGTTACGGTCTTGGATTGCGGTTGAACTTTGAGTATTTTGTGCTTCGATTCGATTTGGGTATGAAGGCTATCAATCCGGCCTATCAGTTGGAGGAAGAAGCCCACTATCCGATCGTTCATCCCCGTCTCAGTCGTGATTTCGCTTTCCACTTTGCAGTCGGAATGCCTTTCTAAGATATAATTTATGTGAAAAGCCGATGTCTTTTCGTTTAATTTTCGTACCTTTGCACGAAAATATATAATCAGATGCTGAAATTCATTTCGTTTGGTAGCGGCAGCAGTGGAAACTGCTATTATCTCGGAACCGCGACAGACGGCCTCATTATAGATATCGGTGTCGGCATACGTACACTGAAGAAGCACTGCAAAGACTATGGTATCCAGTTGAGTAGTGTGCATCATGTGCTTATCACACATGATCATGCTGATCATATCAAGTCGGTGGGCTCATTCAGTCATGAATACAAGGTGCCGGTCTATGCTACGAGCAAGGTGCACAATGGTATTGACCATAACTACTGCATTACCCGCAAGGTGGCTTCCGAGAGAAAGATTGAGATTGTCCCAGGACAGCGTTTCCAATTAGGGGATTTCTCTGTGCTGCCTTTTATCGTACCACACGATGCAAGTGAGAATGTGGGCTATGAGATCCAGGCCGAGGGTATTACCTTCGTCATTATCACGGACGTGGGAAGCATCACTGATGATATCAAGGAACGTATTGCCGAAGCCAACTATCTGGTCATCGAGGCCAATCATGATGAGGAGATGCTGCTTGGAGGACCATATCCTGAATATTTAAAGAAGCGCATCCTCAGTGGTACGGGTCACCTGTCGAATAAGAACTGTGGTATGGCTCTGGCCGAGAATATGTCGGAACACTTAAAGCACGTATGGCTTTGTCATCTAAGCGAGGAGAACAACCATCCTGAGCTCGCGCGTAAGACTGTTGAGACGATTCTTCGCAGTTATGGCATTGTGCCAGGAAAGGACCTTGAACTTGAGGTGTTGCGCCGTCAGTTGCCAACAGGCGTATATGAACTTACCTGAATGAGATAGACGATGAAAGAAGTGATTGTTAAAGATGCTGATCTTCAGCAGGCAGCGATGGAAAGCATGGATGCTTTCGTCCATGTTTTTGTGAAGGCTATCTATGATGCCATTGGTGGTGAATTAACGTCGGAAACGATGGCAGAGTTGAATGCAGACCAGTTGACGCTGCTTGCATGGGATATCCTGCATCAGGAAGTGATGGATGGTGGCTTTGTGCAGTTGATTCACAACGGCTATGGGCCTTTCATCTTTAAGAATCCGCTGGCTAAGGTGTTGAGGATGTGGGAAATGCGCGGTCCTTCGAAACTGATCTACGAGGCACATACGCTTTGGTTGAAGCATCGTGAGGTGATTGAAAAAGAGTGTACTGATGAAGAGTTTATGGCACTCTTTGAACAGTTCCCAGACTTTGATGATCTCGATGACCAGTTCGTGGAAAATGAAGAGGAGTGGACAGACGACATTGCTCACTACATTGATGATCATCTTGATAAATTTGCAACAATTCAATGAACAAGGAACAGGAACAGCTCAGGAAAAAGAGCCCTATACAGATAAAGAACAAAAAGGCCTCATTCGAGTATTTCTTTATTGAGACCTATACGGCAGGCATAGTGCTGACGGGAACGGAGATTAAGAGCATCCGTCTTGGCAAAGCCAGTCTTGTGGATACCTATTGCGTAGTTATCAATGGCGAACTATGGGTGAAGGGCATGAGTGTCAGTCCTTATTTCTATGGTTCATACAACAACCACGAGATGAAGCGCGACAGGAAGCTGCTACTCACCAAGAAGGAGATCCGTGCGCTGGAGAGTGCTACGAAACAGACGGGCTATACCATCGTTCCGCTGCTTGTGTTTATAGACAACAAAGGACGCGCCAAAATGGATATTGCTCTCTGTAAAGGTAAAAAAGAGTACGACAAGCGTCAGACCTTGAAAGAGAAGGAAGACAGGCGTGAGATGGATCGCGCTATGAAGCATTATTAATACAAAGACAACAGATTTTGGAAAGGCTTAACGATATCATCAGACAACGGATCCTCATCCTCGACGGTGCGATGGGGACGAAGATACAGACCTATGGTCTCACGGAGGCAGATTTCCGGGGAGACCGTTTTGTGAATCTGACTGGACAATTGAAAGGTAACAATGACGTGCTTTCGCTGACCAGACCTGATGTCATCACAGATATCCATCGCAAATATCTTGAGGCCGGTGCTGATATCATTGCCACAAATACATTCAGCAGCCAGCGCATCTCACAGGCTGACTATCATTTGGAAAATGAGGCGCGTGAAATGGCACTTGCTGGTGCCAGGTTGGCCAGACAGATTGCCGATCAGTTCTCGACACCCGATAAACCGCGTTTTGTCGCAGGTTCCGTAGGACCAACAAACAAGACGTGCTCGATGTCTCCTGACGTCAGTAATCCTGCTGCGAGGGATATGGACTACGACGAACTACTTGCAGCCTATGTCGAGCAGATGGATGCCTTAGTTGAGGGTGGGGTGGATGCCTTGCTCATCGAGACCATTTTCGATACGCTGAATGCGAAAGCCGGTATTGATGCAGCGATGCGCGTGATGGAGCAACGTGCTGTGGAGATACCCATCATGCTGTCTGTGACGGTTAGCGATCTTGCCGGTCGTACGCTTAGCGGACAGACACTTGACGCATTCCTGGCCAGCATCAGCAACTACCCGATATTCTCTGTTGGACTCAACTGCTCGTTTGGAGCTACCCAGATGAGACCTTTCCTGCGTGAACTCGCCAGGCGTGCGCCATATTATATTTCTGCCTATCCGAATGCTGGACTCCCGAATTCCCTTGGACTATATGACGAGACGGCCGAGACGATGGCTCCGAAAATGGGGGAACTGGTCAATGAGGGATTAGTGAATATCATTGGAGGCTGTTGCGGTACTGATGAGACCTTCATTGCCGCCTATGCACCTTTGGTGGCCGGGAAGAAACCTCATCAGCCAGTAGCTCGTCCTCAGACAATGTGGCTGAGTGGTCTGGAACTGCTTGATGTGACGCCAGACGTGAAGTTTGTCAATGTTGGCGAACGTTGTAATGTGGCTGGTTCGCGTAAGTTCCTTAGGCTGATTAAGGAGAAAAACTATGAAGAGGCACTTACCATTGCCCGCAAACAGGTCGAAGATGGTGCCCTCGTCATCGATATAAACATGGACGACGGTCTGCTCGATGCCAAGACGGAAATGGTGAATTTCCTGAATCGCATTGCTGCCGAACCCGATATCGCCCGTGTACCAGTGATGATTGACTCCTCTGACTGGGAGGTTATCAGAGCCGGACTGAAATGTGTACAAGGCAAGAGCATTGTCAACTCGATCTCCCTGAAAGAAGGAGAGACAAAGTTCCTTGAACATGCTCGTGACGTGAAGCGCTATGGTGCTGCTGTGGTGGTTATGTGTTTTGACGAACAAGGACAGGCTACTACTTTCGAACGTCGTATTGAGATTGCCTCGCGTGCCTATCGTCTGCTCACTGAGCAAGTCGGTATGAATCCTCTGGATATCATTTTTGATCCTAACGTGTTGGCTGTGGCTACGGGAATGCCAGAGCACGATAGCTATGCTGCAGACTTCATCCGGGCTGCGGGGTGGATTAAAGAACATCTGCCCGGTGCTCATATCAGTGGAGGTGTCAGTAACCTGAGTTTCTCCTTCCGCGGCAACAACTATATTCGTGAAGCGATGCATGCTGTATTCCTCTATCATGCTATTCAGAACGGTATGGATTTTGGAATCGTAAATCCTTCATCGCGAGTTTCTTATGAAGATATTCCTAAAGAACAACTTGATATTATAGAGGATGTTATCCTGAACCGTTCTTCTTCTGCCTCAGAGCATCTGATAAGACTTGCAGACAGTTTGATGGAGACACAGAAGACCAGCGCTCAGGAGGGTGCTGCTGCTACGTCTAATGAGGCTGTTCACAGAACGGATATCTCTGTCGAGGACAGATTGATTCAGGCTCTTGTCAAAGGAGTCGGCGACTATCTTGAAGCCGACTTGCAAGAGGCGCTCCAATCCTATCCGCGTGCCGTCGATATCATTGAAGGGCCATTGATGAAGGGTATGAATATTGTCGGTCAACGTTTTGGCGAGGGTAAGATGTTCTTGCCTCAGGTGGTGAAGACTGCCCGTACCATGAAACAGGCCGTAGGTATCCTTCAGCCTTATATCGAAGCAGAGAAGACCGAAGGTGCTGCCCATGCCGGCAAAGTCCTGTTGGCTACAGTCAAAGGAGATGTACACGACATCGGTAAGAATATAGTCGGGGTGGTGATGGCTTGTAATAATTATGAGATTATCGATATGGGCGTGATGGTGCCCGCCGAGCAGATTGTCAGGAAAGCCGTCGAGGAGCATGTTGACATCATCGGACTGAGTGGTCTGATTACCCCCAGTCTTGAGGAGATGGTCAATGTGGCCCGCGAATTGCAGAAGGCAGGACTCAATATCCCCATCATGATTGGAGGAGCCACTACCAGTGAACTGCATGTCGCCCTGAAGATCGCTCCCGTCTATTCTGGGCCTGTGGTTTGGATGAAGGATGCCTCACAGAATGCTCTGGTAGCTGTTCGCCTGATGAATGAAAGCGTACAGATGGAGCATGATCTGGCGGAGAAGTATCAGCACCTTCGTGAAGACTACCAACATCAGCAAGAGGAATTACTCTCCCTCGAGGAGGCTCGTAAACATAAGAAAAAACTATTCTAATGATGAAGAAAACGATATTGTTAAGCTTGGTGCTTCTGCTCGCTTTGGCAGCCGGAGCTCAGAAACGTGAGATGCGTGGTGCCTGGATACAGTGTGTCAACGGACAGTTCCAGGGCATGGGCACAGTGAAGATGCAGCAGACGCTGACTTATCAGCTCAATGAGTTGCAGAAGGACGGCGTCAATGTGATTATCTTTCAGGTTCGTCCTGAGTGTGATGCCCTTTACGAGAGTAAGATTGAGCCTTGGAGCCGTTTCTTGACAGGCACCCAGGGCGTAGCACCCAAACCCTACTGGGATCCCTTGCAGTGGATGATTAATGAGTGTCACAAGCGCGGGATGGAACTGCATGCATGGATTAATCCCTATCGGGCAAAGACCAAGGGCACGCGTCAGCTCTCGCCGATGCATATCGCTGTGCGTAAGCCGATGAACTGCTTTGCCTACGACGAGCTCTTTATCCTGAACCCGGGTATTCCTGAAAATCGTGACTATATCTGCGAGGTAGCCCGTGATATCGTGAGTCGCTACGATGTGGATGGTATCCATATGGATGATTACTTCTATCCCTATCCGGTTAAGGGAGAGGGTATTCCTGATGATGAACTCTTCCAGGATCACTCCAACGGTATCAAGGACCAGCGTGACTGGCGTCGTTATAACGTGAACCTCTTTATCGAACAGTTCTATAAGACGGTCCATCAGACCAAGCCTTGGGTGAAAGTCGGTATCTCGCCCTTCGGCATCTATCGTAACAAGCGCAATTCGCCAGTTGGCAGCAATACCAACGGTCTGCAGAATTATGACGACCTTTATGCCGATGTGCTGTTGTGGGTGAATAACGGCTGGCTTGACTATTGTGTGCCCCAGATCTATTGGGAAATCGGTAATAAGGCCGCTGATTATGATACACTTATCAAGTGGTGGAACCAGTATGCTGGAGCCCGTCCGCTCATTATCGGTGAGGATGTGGAACGTACCGTGAAGCATGCTGACCCGAAGAATCCTCAGGTTCACCAGTTGCCTGCCAAGATGGAACTGCACCGTCAGTTGCCTAATGTGCAGGGTTCTGTGCTTTGGTATGCAAAGGCTGTAGTTGACAATGTAGGCAATTATGGTACCAACTTGCGGAATGTATATTGGAAGTATCCTGCCCTTCAGCCTGAAATGCATTTCATCGATGGGAAGGCACCCAAAAAAGTAAAGCGCCTGAAACCCGTTTGGATCGACAATGACTATGTGCTTTTCTGGACGGCACCCAAAGCGAGCAGTTGGGACGACGAGGCCGTGAAATACGTGGTCTATCGCTTTGCCAAAGGTGAGAAAGTCAATGTCGATGACCCATCAAAGATATATGCCATCACGTCTGACAATTTCATCAAGTTGCCTTATAAGGATGGTGGACAGAAATGGGTATTTGCCGTCACAGCCCTCGACCGTTTGCAGAATGAGAGCCGGGTGGTGAAGAAGAGCGTGAAACTCTAAAAACTGTGAATCATGAAATATAAGTGGTGTTTGTCGGCTTTGGCCTTATTGGTGCTGTCGTGTGGTGGCAGGAAACAGATGTCGCCCGAAGAACTGGAGCATAAACTTGACAGCATAAAGTCTATCGAGGTTAAGGAAAAACTGAAGCTACAGGGAGTCGACTTGGAGACTTCCGACAATCCGCTGAAAATTTTCTACGACAGCCTCTCCATGCAGACGTTGCCTGTCAGCTATACGGAAGACTTTGTGCGTTACCTTCCAGGCTTTTCCGATATACAGCCTGAGATAGCGCGGTATATGAGTCTCAGCGCCACCACCCATCATAAGGCTGCTTGTCTGCCAGAGAGTCTGGGAGCCCGTCTGATATTGATTGCTATCGAGGAGGCGCAGTCAAGCCACCAGTATTCCCTGTGGCTTTATTCTCTTGATGATGAGTATTTCCCTGTGGATAAGCTTTGTCTGTATGCCGTAGAGGATAAGAGTGATGAAATCAGTCCTGAGGAGTTCGTGCAGTTCTTCTCTATCACGAGTGACTATGAGATTCATCTGCTCGATTTCTCCAAGTCGCGTAATCAGGCGCAGTCGGAGGAGATCTACTACGTCGATGCCTCGCGCCATTTTGTCCTTAGGGAGACAAAGCTGGAGTAGGACTGGGGCTTAGTCTTTCAGCAGGTCCTCAAGGAACTTGTCGAGATCTTCGTCCAGACCTTGCATCAGGTCTGGGTCGATGATGACGGTGTCGTCATCCACAAGATAGAGTTCTTCGACAGCCTCCTTGTCGTCCTGTTCCAAGACGAAGGAGAAAGGCTTCAAGATCGACATCTGCTCGATGTCATGCTTGTGCTTTTCGATGATTTTCCGCAATGCTGGTGCGATCTCATGGTAGAAATCATCGTCCTTGTTGTCAATCCATTGTTCGATGACGCTGCGTGTAATCTCCACATCGTCGTCATTGTAGACCGTTAACTCTCCCGTCTCCTGGGTTACGCGGAGATGGATGTCGGTCATGACAGTTGCCTCTTCGGTAGCTGGAAATTTTTCGATGGTCTTGCGCAGTGTGCGCTCGATCTGCTGCAGTGCCTGTTCGCTGGTTTTCATTGTTCTTTTTGCTTAAATCGTGGCAAAAGTATAAAAAATCTTTTGTAACTGCAAACGATTACGAATATTTTTACGAAAAAACGCTGTTTTTACTTTGTTTTTTCATCAGATTATCGTACCTTTGCAAAGTGCATACTAAAATAAGTCATTCAGGAATTGTAGAATCGGTAGAGGAAGGTTGTGTGAAGGTTCGTATCCTTCAGACGTCTGCGTGTGCAGCCTGCAAGGTAGCCGCCCATTGCAATGCCTCGGAATCGAAGGAGAAGATTGTTGATGTGCTGAATGTGGCCAATACCGAGTCTCTCAAGAAGGGTGATGCTGTGGTGGTCAGTGCCTCGGGCGATGTGGCTGGCAGTGCGCTGCTCCTGGGTTTTGGACTGCCTTTCGTCGTGCTGGTGGCTGTGTTGGTAGTTGTGCTTCTGCTGACAGACAACGAGGGGCTTGCTGCCCTCTCCGCACTGGTCGCATTGATACCCTATTACGCTGTGCTCTGGCTCTTCCGAGACCGTATCCGTCGGAAAATGGCTTTTGAACTTGAAACAATTTAATAACAACTAAAACAAATATCAAAGCATTATGAATTTCATCTTAATTGCAGTGATAGTCTTGGGTGCTATTGGCTTGATAGCAGCAGTTGTGCTGTTTGCGGCCTCCAAGAAGTTCGCTGTCTATGAAGATCCCCGTATTGCTCAGGTCGGCGAAGTGCTGCCTGGTGCCAACTGTGGTGGATGTGGATTCCCAGGATGTAGCGGTATGGCCGATGCGCTCGTCAAGGGTGCTGATGCAGGCAGTCTCGACGGGCTGTTCTGTCCTGTGGGCGGTGCCGATACGATGGGAAAGGTTGCTGATCTGCTTGGTATGGCGATTGCCAATACAGAGCCGATGGTGGCCGTAGTGAGATGTAATGGTACTTGCGAGCATCGTCCTCGCATTGCCGAGTATGCCGGACTTCGCACGTGTGCTGCTATGCATGCCTGTGGTGCTGGTGAAACGGCCTGTGGCTTCGGCTGTCTGGGTTGTGGTGATTGTGTCGAGGCTTGTCAGTTCGATGCTATCCATATCAATCCCGAGACTGGTATCGCCGAAGTCGATGAGGAGAAGTGTACGTCTTGCGGCAGTTGCGTCAAGGCTTGTCCGCGTGGCATCATCGAACTGCGCAAGAAGGGTCCGAAGGGTAGGAGAGTGTTTGTCTCCTGCGTCAATAAGGACAAGGGGCCTGTGGCGATGAAAGCTTGTGCCGTCAGTTGTATCGGTTGCGGTAAGTGTGAGAAGGAGTGTAACTTCGGTGCGATCACTGTTGAGAACAACCTGGCCTACATTGACCACACGAAGTGCCGTCTCTGCCGTAAGTGCGTTACCGTTTGCCCGAAGCACGCCATCGTCGATGTCAACTTCCCCACACCGGCGCCTGCTCCGAAACCCAAGGAACCCGCTGCTCCGAAGCCTGAGACGGATTCAACTAATTCCACCAAATAAGAAAAGGAGGTAACCATTATGAATATAAGAACATTTAGCATAGGTGGTGTACACCCCGAAGAAAACAAACTGAGCAATGATGCCGTAACGCAGGTGGCTGCGCTCCCGAAGCAGGCCATCTTCCCCTTGAGCCAGCATATCGGAGCGCCTGCCAAGCCTGTTGTTGCCAAAGGCGACAAGGTGAAGGTGGGAACGCTGATTGCAGAGGCTGGCGGCTTCGTGTCGGCTCCGATCTATTCGTCTGTCAGCGGTACCGTCTTCAAGATTGATACGGCTATCGACGCAACAGGTTATCGTAAGCCTGTCATCATAATCAATGTAGAAGGCGACGAATGGGAAGAGAGTATCGACCGCTCGGACAAACTGGAGACCGTCGAGGCTCATCCGGAACTGACTCCCGAGGAGATTGTCAACCGCATCAAGACAGCTGGTGTCGTAGGTATGGGTGGTGCTTGTTTCCCGACCTTTATCAAACTGACACCTCCGCCGACGGCAAAGGCTGAGTGCGTGATTATCAATGCCGTCGAGTGCGAGCCTTACATCACAGCCGACTTCCGTCTGATGATGGAGCATCCCGATGAGATTCTCGTCGGTCTCGAACTGCTGATGAAGGGTGCGAAGGTCAACACGGGTTATATCGGTATTGAGACCAATAAGATGCCTGCTATCGAACTGCTCACGAAGAAATGCGCAGAGAAGTTCGGCGGTTCTGCTTATAACGTAGAGGTGGTTCCCCTGAAGCAGCGCTATCCGCAGGGTGGTGAGAAGCAGCTCGTTGATGCGGTGATCCAGCGTCAAGTGCCTGCGCCTCCTGCTATCCCTGTGAACGTTGGAGCAATCGTTCAGAATGTAGGTACTGCCTACGCTGTCTATGAGGCAGTTATGAAGAACAAGCCCCTCTTTGAACGCTATACGACTGTGACGGGTAAGAAGCTCCAGAAACCCAGCAACTTCCTCGTCCGTATGGGTACGCCGATGCAGGAGTTGATTGATGCCTGTGGCGGTATGCCTGAGGGCGACAACAAACTGTTGGCAGGCGGTCCGATGATGGGTAAGGCCTTGACTTCTACCGAGGTGCCTATCTGCAAGGGAACGAACTCCGTGACGATTATCTCAGATGACGAGGCCCGTCGCAAGGAGCCGCAGCCCTGTATTCGCTGTGCCAAGTGCGTAGGCGCTTGTCCGATGGGCTTGGAGCCTTATCTGCTTGCCAAGATCTCTGAGGTGAAGAACTGGGAGCGTGCTGAGCGTGAAGACATCGTCAGCTGTATCGAGTGCGGCTCTTGCCAGTTCACTTGTCCGGCTCATCGTCCGCTGCTCGACAATATCCGTCAGGGCAAATCGACCGTCATGGGAATCATCCGCGCCCGCGCTGCTAAGAAATAATGTTCAATGTTCAATGATTAATGTTCAATGAGTAAATTAATAGTATCATTATCGCCACACGCACACGGAACAGATACCGTAGAGCGCAACATGTACGGCGTGATCATCGCCCTGATGCCTGCGCTGCTCGTATCGTTCTATTTCTTCGGCCTTGGCTCTGTCATCGTCACGGCTACGAGTGTGGCTGCCTGCGTCTTCTTTGAGTGGGCTATCAGCAAGTTTATTCTGAAGCAGGAGCGTAATACCGTTCTGGACGGCTCAGCCGTGCTTACAGGTCTGCTCCTGGCTTTCAACCTGCCGTCGAACCTCCCCATCTGGATCATCGTCATCGGTGCGCTTTTCGCCATCGGTGTGGCTAAGATGTCGTTTGGCGGACTGGGTAATAACCTCTTTAATCCTGCGCTCGTAGGTCGTGCAGCCTTGCTTGTGGCCTTCCCTGCGCAGATGACCACTTGGCCGAAGGTTGGCCAGCTCTCGAGCTATCTCGATGCCGAGACTGGTGCCACTCCGCTTTCGATCATGAAGAATGCCATCAAGAGCGGCGATGCCTCTGTGCTCGACCAGCTGCCCGACTCACTCAGCCTCTTCATTGGTAATCATCCCGATGGTGCAGGTGCAATGGGTGAGATCTGTGCGCTGGCGCTGATCTTAGGTCTGGCCTATATGCTGTGGAAGAAGATCATCACCTGGCACATCCCCGTCAGCATCATCTGCACGGTGTTTGTCTTCGCCGGTCTGCTCCACTTGGCTAATCCTATCTATGCTGATCCTGTCAGCGTGATCCTCTCCGGTGGTCTGATGCTCGGCGCCATCTTCATGGCTACCGACTACGTGACCTCGCCGATGACGCCAAAGGGACAGTTGATCTATGGTGTGGCCATCGGTTTCCTCACCGTCGTCATCCGTAACTGGGGTGCCTATCCAGAGGGTATGTCGTTCGCCATCCTGATCATGAACGCCTTCACACCTCTTATTAATAATTATGTGAAACCCAAGCGCTTCGGTGAAGTGCCTGCCAAGAACTAAAGGAGGACCAGAGATATGAAGAAACTTGAATCATCATTGGTGAATATGGTGCTGGTGCTCACAGGAGTGGCAGTCATCATGGGTGGTATCCTCGCTTATGTGAACCACCTGACAGAAGGTCCTATCAACGACCAGAAGGCAAAGGCGCTGGCCGACGGTATCAAGAGCGTCATGGGTGTCAGCGACATCACCGTCGCCAAGACCGACACCGTGAAGCAGAACGATGCCAAGGGCAAGGAACTCACGTATATCATCTATCAGACGAAGGACGCTCAGGGCAAGGACCTCGGTGCTGCCGTAGAATCGACCTCTGGCGGCTTCGGCGGTGACCTGAAGGTGCTCGTGGGCTTCGATCCCGAAGGCAAGATCCTCGGCTATACGCTGCTGGAGCATGCTGAGACTCCGGGACTCGGTGCGAAGGCCGACAAGTGGTTCCAAAAAGGGGAGAAGGGCGACATCATCGGCAAGGACCCCAAGGAGCCGCTGACCGTATCGAAGGACGGTGGACAGGTGGATGCCATCACGGCCTCTACGATCACCAGCCGTGCCTTCCTGCTGGCTGTGAACAATGCTTATAGTGCTTACAAGGCAACGCCCGTCGATGGCGAGAGCGGAGCCACAAAACAAGAGGAGAATTAAGCTTTATGAACGCAATACAGATTATCAAGAATGGCATCGTCAAGGAGAACCCTACGTTCGTCCTGATGCTCGGTATGTGTCCTACGCTGGCCACTACCACCTCTGCCCTTAATGGTATGTCGATGGGACTGGCCACGATGGCTGTGCTCATCTGCACCAACTTCGTGATCTCGTGCCTGAAGTCGGTGACGCCCGACAAGGTGCGCATCCCTGTGTTCATCGTCGTGATTGCCGCCTTCGTGACCATCCTGCAGCTTGTCATTAAGGCCTTCCTGCCCGACATCGATGCAGCCCTCGGACTGTTTATCCCGCTGATCGTGGTGAACTGTATCATCCTCGGTCGTGCTGAGGCTTTCGCAGCCAAGAACTCGCCTGTGGCCTCGCTTTTCGACGGTATCGGTATTGGTCTCGGCTTCACGCTCGGACTCACGCTGCTGGGCATTTGCCGCGAGCTGCTGGGCTCTGGCTCTGTGTTCGGCCTGGCGCTGATTCCTGAGACTTACAACATCCTGCTCTTCGTGCTGCCTCCGGGTGCCTTCATTACCCTCGGCTTCCTGATCGCAATCGTCAACAAATTAAGAAAGGCATAAATTATGGAATATATACTGATTTTCATTAGCGCCATCTTCGTGAACAACATCGTGTTGTCACAGTTCCTCGGCATCTGTCCGTTCCTTGGCGTATCGAAGAAGATTGACACCTCGCTGGGTATGTCGGCAGCCGTAGCCTTCGTGCTGACGCTTGCCACGATCGTGACCTGGTGCGTACAGAAGTTCGTGCTCGATGCCTTCGGGCTGCAGTATCTGCAGACGATAGCCTTCATCCTCGTGATTGCCGCCCTCGTGCAGATGGTGGAGATCGTGCTGAAGAAGGTGTCGCCCGCCCTCTATCAGGCACTGGGTATCTTCCTGCCGCTGATCACGACCAACTGTGCCGTGCTCGGTGTGGCCATCCTCGTCATCCAGAAGGACTTCAATCTGCTGCAGTCAGTGGTCTATGCCTTCTCTACGGCTATCGGCTTCGGTCTGGCTCTGACGGTCTTCGCCGGCATGCGCGAGCAGCTCGAGCTGGTCAAGATCCCGAAGGGTATGCAGGGCATGGCCATCGTGATGCTCTCTGCCGGTCTGCTCTCATTGGCCTTCATGGGCTTCTCGGGCGTTGACGGTGGTCTGAAGGTGCTTTTCGGCCTCGATTGATGGTTGTGACGTAAGTAAGAATTCGCTTTCTCTATAAGCAGGGCATGCAGTGATGTGTGTCCTGCTCTTTTTTTCTCCCATCCGTTCGCCCGTTGTGTCAAAATGTCAAAGATATTCGCTAGTCCCCGATTCCGACTCCCTTTGCGATATCCCTAGGAAACACGTGCCCGCGCGCTTGGCAATTTTTGTCGCCTAGTTAGGCCGCAAATTTCATCATTTTTCGTTGACAATGCAAAGGTACGAAAATTTCAGAGGTCTTCCAAATTTAAACGCCAAAAAAGCACGCAAAAAAGCACGCACCTATTTTAGACATACCTAAAGTTCAGTCATTAGTCATTAGTCATTAGTCATTAAGGAATTCCAGACACCCCAATTTCGGCCACAATATAATAAAAATATATTTTTATTATATTGTGAGCAAAGATACACTATCTCCAAATCGTTAATGACTAATGACTAATGACTATAATGACTAAAACAATGTCCTTGAATCAAGATGCTTTTTTTTGTGCTTTTTTTAAATAAATCCTTGGGGATTTAGAATTTTCTTTGTATCTTTGTAGCCACAAAGACGTAAGCCTGATAATTATGAATTCGCTACTACGACATATCCTCCCGCTGCCGCTGCTGATAGTGGCATGCTTGACGGTGAAAGCCGCCAAATGGGACTATACTGCCGAGAAACCTCTCAAGTTCGCCATCGATTTCGACTATGCTCCGTTGGAATATGTCAATGATAAAAGTCTGCCTGACGGACTTGACATTGAGTTTACGAAAATCCTGATGGAGCGCATGGGAATACCCTACGAGTTTCGGGCGAACACCTGGGAGAATGTCGCCGACGACGTGCTGAACAGCCGTGTGGATCTGGCGA
This sequence comes from uncultured Prevotella sp., assembly GCA_900315525.1. Classification (GTDB taxonomy): domain Bacteria; phylum Bacteroidota; class Bacteroidia; order Bacteroidales; family Bacteroidaceae; genus Prevotella. The sequence goes on from OMZO01000018.1 coordinate 32,693, forward strand.
TGATGGTCTATTCTCCTTATAGAAAGGATCTGACGAATTATTCGCGTGCCGTCTTCAGACTTTACTATCAGATCATCAGTCGCAAAGGGGAGACAGACTTTATAGGCCTGCGTGATGTGAAGAACAAGACCATCGCTATCATGGACTCCCGCCCGATGAAGGATACTCTGACAAAGTCTGGTGCGAAAGTGGTCATCATCAAAGACCTGAGGAAGGCTGTGAACGAACTGTCGCACGGTGACTACGATGGCGTGATCTGCTTCCGTTATCAGGCGAATTATCTCATGGAGAAGTTCGGTTCCGACAATCTGGTCGCCGAAGATCTGGCACTGATGCCACGCGAATATTGCTATGTGAGCCCCAACAAGGAGCTGATAGACTCCATCAACGTGGCTCTGAAAGCACTTGAGGAAGAGGGCGTCATCGAGGATGTCTATGGAGGTGTCAAGTCGTCTTTCAACAGATCCTATATCCCAATGTGGGTTCGGGTATTGCTGGGATGTGTCATTGTCCTCGGTCTGGCGATTATGCTTGTCCAGCAGTTTGTCAATGGCAAGCGCCTCAAGCGAGAGATGGCCAGAGTACAGAAAAATGAACAGTTGAAGGATGTGTTCCTGGGGAATGTCAGCCACGCCCTGCGTACGCCGCTGAACGCTATCGTGGGCTTCACCGAACTGCTGCTCAAGGAAGGTCCCGGGATGCCGGAAGAGGAGTGCTTGCATCTGACCAAGCTGGTCAATCAGAACGGCCATCAGTTGTCGCACCTCGTGAATGAACTGACGTCAATCGTGGATATCGAGCAGAACGGCTTGCTCTTCTGCCGCGAAGAGACCGACATAGTGGCAGAGATGAATGGCTATATCAAGGAGTTGCGCCCCTTGCTGCACGAAGGTGTTGACATCCGCGTAGAGGCACCAGAGGCTGGGCTGACTGCTCTGGTGGACAAAGCCTCCATGAAGTTGGTGACGGTCCATCTGCTGAAGAATGCCATCGAGCATACGACAGAGGGCCATGTGACACTGGCCTTCGGTATTCGCGACGGCGGTCTCCATGTTGAGGTGAGAGATACCGGTTCTGGTGTCTCCGAGGACACGAAGGACAATATTTTCGCCTTGCTTTCAGAGAAGAATGCTTATATGAAGGACGATATGCCCGGTCTCGGACTGACCATCTGTAAGGCTGTCATCGATAGGCTTAGAGGCAAGATCGGCCTGCGCGACAATGATCTGGACGGTAAGGGAACCATCTTCTGGTACTGGGGACCGTTAAAGAAATAAGAGAAGAATAGCATGACACTGATTATCGTAATACTTCTGTTGCTGGGCTATGTGGTGATAGCCACTGGCCATCTCACTGGTGTGAACAAGGCGGCCATCGCCATGTTTATCGCCACTGTCGGCTGGGTGGTCTATATCTGTTACGGCACAGACTTCGTGATGGAGCATCACGCTGTGGAATACATGGCCTTCCTGGCTGGCAATGAGCCGACGAGCGACACCGTGAAGTACTTCATCTACAACGATGTGTTCATCCATTATGTAGGCCGTGCGGCGAGCATCGTGCTGTTCCTGCTGGCCACGATGGCTATCATCGAGATCCTCAACAACAACGGTTGCTTCGACTTCATCTCGAAATGGGTCAGGACGCGTAACTCCAAGCGTCTGCTGTGGACCATTACCTTCGCTACGTTTGTCATCTCGGCCAACCTTGACAACCTGACGACTGCGATGACGATGCTGGTGATTATGCGGCAGATCGTGCAGAACCGCCGTCAAAGGATGCTGGTCGGCGCTGCCATCGTGATCGCTGCCAATTGTGGCGGCTGTTTCACGGTCATCGGCGACCCGACGGGACTCTTGTTATGGGGTGACGGCGCAGTGACGGCTACCCATTTCAGTTCGTATATGGTCATTCCGGCCGTGCTGGCCTGGCTGATTCCGACAGCCCTTGTGAGCAGACAACTGCCCGCCCGACTCGACACCCAGTGGAACCCGATGCCCTATCGCGGTGACGACACCAACCTGAGTCCCTGGCAGCGTGTGCTGATGCTGTTTGTCGGCATCGGTGGTCTTTGGTTCATTCCGACTTTCCACAACATCACGAAGCTGTCGCCATTCCTGGGGGCACTCTGCGTGCTCTCAGTGCTCTGGGTGGTGAATGAGGTGATGAACCGCAAGTTGATGAAGGCCGACCAGATGTCCAGCCATTCCGTTCCGAGAGCCACGCAGTACGGCTCGCTGCAGCAGATCCTGTTCATCATGGGCATCATGCTTGGTATGGGCGTCGTGATGGAGACAGGCGTGTTTGCCGATGTGGCTGAGTGGTTCGACGATAATGTGCATAATATCTGGATCGTGGGTGCGGTCTCCGGCTTGCTCAGCGGTCTTGTCGATACGTTCACCATCGCCGTCAGCGATATCTCGCTCTATCCTGTGCTCAGTAGCGAACACCTGAGTATGGTGGCCGATGCGCCATATATGAGTCAGTTTGCCGTGAATGGTGCCTATTGGAAGGTTATTGCCTTCTCGACTGCCGTTGGCGGATGTCTGTTCTCGGTAGGTTCTGTGAGTGGGCTGGCGCTGATGAAGATGGAGCATATGCGTCTCGGCTGGTATGTGAAGAATATCTCGCTGAAGGTGCTGGCCGGCTGGCTGGTTGGTCTGGCGGTGCTCTGGTTGGAAATCACAATGTATAACTAATATAATAAGGTATATGAGTAGGATTAAGACAATTGGAATTCTTACCTCTGGTGGTGATGCACCAGGTATGAATGCGGCCATACGTGCCGTGACGCGTGCTGGTATCTACAACCAGTTTAATATCAAAGGCATCTATCGTGGTTACGACGGACTCATCAAAGGTGAGGTGAAGCCCTTCACCACTGAGAACGTGTCGGGTATCATCACCAGGGGCGGCACCATCCTGAAGACCGCCCGCTCGAAGGAGTTCATGACTCCGGAGGGCATGCAGAAGGCCTACGAGACCTGTCAGAAGGAGGAGATCGACGCATTGGTGGTCATCGGCGGCAATGGCTCGCTGACCGGAGCCCGTAACTTCGGCATGGAGTTCAACTTCCCTGTCATCGGACTGCCCGGCACCATCGACAACGACCTCTATGGCACCGACTCCACCATCGGCTACGACACCACCATGAACACCATCATGGAGTGTGTCGACCGTATCCGTGATACGGCAAACTCCCACGAGCGTATCTTCTTCGTGGAGGTGATGGGGCGCGACGCCGGTTTCCTGGCGCAGAACTCCGCCATCGCCTGTGGTGCCGAGGCTGCTATTATTCCTGAGGAGATGATGGAGGAAGACCAGTTGGCCGCCTTCATGGGGCGTGGTATCCGCAAGTCGAAGAAGTCGTGTATCGTCATCGTATCGGAAAGTCCCAAGTGCGGTGCCCTCTACTATGCCGACCGTGTGAAGAAGGAATTCCCGGAGTTCGATGTGCGCGTCTCCATACTGGGACATCTGCAGCGAGGCGGTTCACCCTCGGCTCACGACCGTATCCTGGCCAGCCGCACCGGCGTGGGTGCCATCGAGGCTATCTTGCAGGGTCAGCGCAACGTGATGGTGGGTGTGCGTAACAACGAGGTGGTCTATGTGCCGTTCTCCGAGTGCATCCGTACCGACAAGCCCTTCAATAAGAAACTGATCAGAGTGCTTGATGAACTGAGTATCTAAGCTATGCCGGAAATCAAGAAGATTGTACTGACCGGTGGCCCTTGTGCTGGTAAGACCACTGCACTGGTGAAGATCGTCGAATATTTCTCTGGGATGGGGTATAAGGTATTCTCCGTCCCAGAGGTTCCGACGCTCTATAGTACGGCGGGCTGGAACTACCTGACACCCAACCGTGCACTCTACTATGGAGGCGAAAGGGCCATCCTGGAGACGCAACTGGCGTTGGAGGATCAGTTCATGCGTCTGGCCGAGGTATGCACCAAGCCCGTGCTCATCGTCTGCGACAGAGGTGCACTCGACATCTCTGCCTATATCAAACCTGAGGAGTGGGAAGAGATTACGGCTATGGCGGGTACGGATACCAACACCCTTCGTAGGCGCTATGATGCCGTGCTCCATCTGGTGAGTGCCGCCGACGGTGCAGAACAGTATTATACGACAGCCACCAATGCAACCCGTTATGAGAAGGCCGACGAGGAAGGACTGCGCTTAGCGCGCGAACTCGATAAGAAGGTTATCGACGCCTGGTCTGGGCACGGGCACCTGCGTGTCATCAATAATCACGACGACTTCAATGCCAAACTCAGTCGCGTCATCAACGAGATCTCCAATGTGCTCGGACTGCCGCAGCCTTTGGAGAAGGAAAGGCTCTATAAGGTCGAGGTCATCGACGAGATACCGGGTGCTATCGTGAGTGAGATCACCCAGACCTATCTAGTGGCTGAGCCGGGTTGTGAGGTCAGGCTGCGTCGCAGAGACTGGAACGGCAAGGTGGTGAATGTGCACCGCTCAAAAAAACAGATCTCTGACACCCAGGTGATCGAGACAGAGCGTCAGGTCGACAACAACCTCTATGAGCAGATGCTGCAACAGGCCGACCCGTATCGCCAGACTATCAGAAAACGGCGCCAGAGCTTCATCTGGAAAGGTCAGCACTTTGAGATTGACACGTTCTTGGAGCCGGTGTCCGACCTCGTGATTCTCCAGTCGAAGGGTGTGGCCGAAGAGGAGAGCGTGAAGTTCCCACCGTTCGTGAAGGTACTGGAAGATGTGACAGGGAATAGTCAATATTATAATTACAATATTGCATTACGGAAGTAAAGCATGATTTTGTGATAATAAATGTAAAAAATTTCTTTGTTTACTGAAAATTGTGTATCTTTGCAATCGACTCTAACTTAAAAAAGGTAGAACTTAAAACAAATAAGTAACTTAAAATAATTATCGCTTATGTCACAAATTACTGGACACATTTCGCAGATCATTGGTCCTGTTATCGACGTTTTCTTCGATACAGAAGGCCAGGAAGCTGAGAAAGTGCTGCCAAAAATCCACGATGCCTTGAAGATTGACCGTGGTGACGGGCGTGACCTGATTGTCGAGGTGCAGCAGCATATCGGCGAGGATACGGTGCGCTGCGTGGCTATGGACAATACTGACGGTCTGCACCGCGGACTCGAGGCAATCCCGTTAGGCTCACCTATCCAGATGCCTGCCGGAGATCAGATTAAAGGTCGTATGCTGAACGTTATCGGTCAGCCTATCGATGGTATGAAACAGCTCGACATGAAGGGCGCCTATCCCATTCACCGTGAGGCTCCGACCTTCGAGGAGCTCTCCACCAAGAAGGAGATCCTTTCTACGGGTATCAAGGTGATCGACCTGCTCGAGCCCTACATGAAGGGTGGTAAGATCGGACTCTTCGGTGGTGCCGGCGTAGGTAAGACGGTGCTGATCATGGAGCTCATCAATAACATCGCCAAGGGGCACAACGGTTTCTCTGTGTTCGCTGGTGTGGGTGAGCGCACCCGTGAGGGTAATGACCTGATCCGAGAGATGATCGAGTCGGGCGTTATTCGTTATGGCGAGAAGTTCCGCGAGGCTATGGATCAGGGTAAGTGGGACCTCTCACTGGTGGATCCTGAGGAGCTGAAGAAGAGCCAGGCCACACTGGTGTATGGCCAGATGAATGAGCCTCCTGGGGCACGTGCTTCTGTGGCCCTCTCTGGTCTGACGGTGGCCGAGGGCTTCCGCGATAGTGGTGGTAAGGATGGCGGTGCTGCCGATATCCTGTTCTTCATCGACAACATCTTCCGTTTCACACAGGCCGGTTCTGAGGTGTCTGCCCTGCTGGGTCGTATGCCTTCAGCCGTAGGTTATCAGCCGACACTGGCTTCTGAGATGGGTACGATGCAGGAGCGCATCACTTCTACGAAGACGGGTTCTATCACCTCAGTACAGGCTGTGTATGTGCCTGCCGACGACTTGACCGACCCTGCTCCTGCTACGACGTTCACACACCTCGACGCTACGACGGTGCTCGACCGTAAGATCGCTGAGCTCGGTATCTATCCGGCTGTGGATCCGCTGGGTTCTACCTCTCGTATCCTCGACCCGCTGATTGTGGGCAAGGCTCACTACGACTGTGCACAGCGCGTGAAGCAGATCCTGCAGCGCTACAAGGAGTTGCAAGACATCATCGCCATCCTCGGTATGGACGAGCTCTCGGATGAGGACAAGCAGACGGTGAACCGCGCTCGTCGTGTACAGCGCTTCCTGTCGCAGCCGTTCTCTGTGGCTTCGCAGTTTACAGGACTCCCAGGCGTGATGGTGCCCATCGAGGAGACCATCAAGGGCTTCAACGCCATCCTCGACGGTGAGGTTGACGACCTGCCCGAGCAGGCATTCCTCAATGTCGGTACGATCGAAGATGCCAAGGAGAAGGCCAAGAAGCTGCTTGAGGCTGCAAAGGGATAATTGAAATAGAAAATTGATAATTATGTTGCAGCTTAAAATAGTTTCGCCCGAGAAGGTTGAATTCGATGGAGCAGTTGAGAGCGTCTTCGTTCCAGGAACATTGGGACAGTTCGAGATCCTCAATGACCACGCCCCGATTATCTCCACCCTGCAGAAAGGTACGGTGGAGTATGTGACGGGTGATGGGAAGAGCAGTCTCGACATTCTCGGCGGTTTCGTTGAAGTGCAGAAGAATGTGGTCAGTCTCTGTGTTGAGCTCAAGGCATAGGCACAGGACTCATGATTGAAGGATATGAAGCAGAATATCGACAAGATAAGCAAGGAGTATATGCGACAGCAGCTGATGCTTACGGCAGCAGTGTTCCTCGTGACCTTGATGGTGATGCAGGTCTGGTATCTGGACCTCCTCGCACCGATCATCGTCGGAGCTTGCTTTACCTTAGTCGCCTTTGTCACCATCGGACTCGTCTGGCGCCGTGTGGCCAAGCAGTCGCCCGAAAGCCTGCCGACATTCTTTACGGCTGTCTCAGGTTTCCGCATGTTGCTGGCGCTGGCCGTGATGTTTGTCTATTATCTGGTGGCTGGGCGCGATAAGATGCTTCCGTTCTTCCTGGTGTTCATGGTATTCTACCTTGCATCACTGGCACATCATTCCATCTTCTTCGCCAGAGTGTCAAACCGCTCCTGACGCGCTCGGCGATGCCGCTTGGCTAGTCCAAGAAAGTAAAAGTTTGCTTACACATATTAGAGAATAATGAAACAGTTAAAGTCGATAATCCTCCTGATGATGGTAGCTCTGCTGCCGATGCCTGCGCTGGCCGAAGAGAGTGGGGGTGGCGATGAGCTGGACATCCCTGAGATCGTCCTCGAGCACCTCGCCGACGCCTACGAGTGGCACATCGCATCCTATGAGGGAAAGCATCTGAGCATTCCTCTGCCTATCATCATCCGTAGCGAGAATACCGGAGAATGGCATTTCTGTACGGCTCATAGTCTGCCCGAGGGCTTCTTCTTCAGCGAAGAGCATCATGGTAAGATCTACGAGCGTATGGCTGACGGCACGGAGGCACGTCCCCTCGACCTGAGTATCACGAAGAGTGT
>OMZO01000003.1 GCA_900315525.1 uncultured Prevotella sp.
GGAGCGCCGTATCAACCAGGTTCTTGCTGCTCTGAAGGAGAATGGCATCAACTCTATCGAGGAGGCCAATGAGATTTGTGAAAAGGCAGGTATCGATCCATATCAGATGTGTGAAGACACACAGCTCATCTGCTTCGAGAATGCCAAGTGGGCATACGTTTGTGGTGCTGCTATCGCCATCAAGAAGGGCGTGAAGACAGCTGCTGAGGCTGCTGAGGCTATCGGTATCGGTCTGCAGAGCTTCTGTATCCCTGGATCAGTAGCTGACGATCGTAAGGTAGGTATCGGTCACGGTAACCTCGCCGCTCGTCTGCTCCGTGAGGAGACAGAGTGCTTCGCTTTCTTGGCTGGTCACGAGAGCTTCGCTGCTGCCGAGGGTGCTATTAAGATTGCCGAGATGGCTAACAAAGTTCGCAAGAAGCCTCTCCGTGTCATCCTGAATGGTCTTGGTAAGGACGCTGCTCAGATCATCAGCCGTATCAACGGTTTCACATACGTACAGACCAAGTTCGACTACTTCACTGGCGAGCTGAATGTTGTTAAGGAGGTTCCTTATGGCAACAACCCCAACCGTCTGAAGGTGAAGTGCTATGGTGCTGACGATGTACGTGAGGGTGTAGCTATCCTGTGGAAGGAGAACGTTGATGTCTCTATCACCGGTAACTCTACTAACCCAACCCGTTTCCAGCACCCCGTAGCAGGTACTTACAAGAAGGAGCGCGTGCTCGCTGGTAAGCCTTACTTCTCTGTAGCTTCTGGTGGTGGTACTGGTCGTACACTGCACCCAGATAACATGGCCGCAGGTCCTGCTTCTTATGGTATGACTGATACCCTGGGACGTATGCACTCTGACGCTCAGTTCGCAGGTTCTTCTTCTGTTCCTGCACACGTAGAGATGATGGGCTTCCTGGGTATGGGTAACAACCCAATGGTAGGTGCAACAGTTTCTGTAGCCGTTGCTATCGACCTCGCTATTAATAAGAAGTAAAGCCTTTCCCTAACCCCTCCCAAAAGGGAGGGGAACAAAGGATACGAAAAAAGAGCTTCGGCATTTGCTGAGGCTCTTTCTTTATGTATCTCCCTTAGGGCGGAGGGGGAGACTCTAGATCTCAAAGTCAAGGCAGCTGCGCTGCACGGTGTACGGACGGACCTTGCCATTGGCAACGGCGACGTGCTCAGGATGAACAGCATAGCCCTTCAAGGCCTCTTCGCTCTCTAAGGTGCTGTCGAGCATGACGTCGGCATTAGATGAAGCCAATCGGCCGTCAATGTGTACTTTCACGTCGATGAGTCCGGGAACCTTACCAAGAAGTCCTTCCAAACCTGCCTTGATACCAGCCTTCACTTGTTTCTTCTCTTCTTCAGAGAGTTCTGGATTCAATGTCCAGAGGATAATGTGCTTAACCATAATTTGAATGTTTTGAGAGTTAATATTGAAAGGGAATCATATGTTCAAATGGATAGGGTAGATCGAAGTGCATGCGCTTCTCTGTTGTCGGATGGACGAAGGTGATGGCTTGAGCCTGAAGGTACAGGCGGTCTGACTTCCTGCCATAGAGTTCGTCGCCCACTATCGGACAGCCGAGTCCGTCCTTATGGGCACAATGCATCCGTAGTTGGTGGGTGCGGCCTGTATGGGGCCATAGTGCCAGCAGGCTTCTTTCTTCCTGTGAAGATTGAAGTACACGAAACTCCGTGATGGCGCGCTTACCATGTTCGTAGTCTACTGTCTGGCGTGGGCGGTTCATCGGATCGCTGAGCAGCGGCAGGTCGATGACACCATGCTCCTTCTCGGGCACGCCCTCCACGATGGCGAGATATTTCTTTTTCACTTGGTGATTTGCGAATTGTTCCTGTAAGAGAAGGTATGCCTCCATGGTCTTGGCAACGAGTATGATGCCCGATGTCCCCATGTCGAGTCTGTGGGCAATCATGGATTCTGGCCATCGTTTCTCTGCCCAAGTCGCTACTGAATAATGACTGATCTTTCCTGGTGCGCTTAGCATTCCTGAGGGCTTGTTCAGAACGGCTATGGCCTCGTCTTCCCAGACGACCTCAGGCTCAAGCTGCGAGTCTCCAACTGTTTCTGCATCAGGGGCCACGTCAAGTCCTTGCAACATCCACGTCAATACTGGCTTGCATTTCCCACGACAGGCAGGATAGAACTCACCGTGATGCCTGATCTCGCTTTTAGGAGATGGCCCCCACCAGAACTCAGCCATGCACAAAGGCTTCAGTTGCTGACCGTAGGCATATTGCAGTAGCTTTGGTGCACAGCAGTCGCCGGTGCCGCCTGGTGGTAACGGGTATTTCTTGCGGATACGGGCAGAACTATGATAGTCTTGCCAGACATCAACCAGGTCTTTGGTCTCGCCTTTGGCGTTGAGGAACTGATACTGATGGAAAAGCCAGGTCTGCAGCCTTTCCGACATCATTTTGCGCTGTAGGGAGAGAGGGTTTGATGCTTGGTCCTCTTCTGTTTCCGTCTGACGCTCGGTCATTTGGTGGTTCAGAGCAGAAATCTTGCGTTCCGTCTGTTTGAAATAGCCATCGGGTTGTTGTGCATCAAATACAGGGGGCACGAAATAAGGCCAGTCGTTGCGACCTTCAAGCAAGCCAGAATAGGCTGCGAGAAACCCGATTCCCTCTGCAGATGCCACCACTAATACACCAAACATCTTCCCCTCTGTGAGTTGCATCCCCTCCAGTTCACGTTTCACCTCCTCTGCTGCCAATTGACATAGCGGATGAGGCTCGTAGCAGAACGGGTTGGTAAACCGTTCTGGTGCTGCGATGTTGGTATATAGTCGGTGAACTATTGTCATGATATCGCAAAAGTACGAATTTTTTCACGAACGAGCAAAAGAATCGCTTTTTTTCTTCTAAAAATACTTTGTTGTATCAGGATATTTATGTACCTTTGCCGAAAACATATCAAAAGAGACGATAATGAAACAGGATGAGAAGTTTGTGATAACCATCAACCGTGAACTTGGTTCTGGCGGCAGAAGTATCGGTGAGAAACTGGCTAAAAGGCTATGTGTGCCATTCTATGACAAGGCGCTTATTCAACAGCTCAAGGAGAAATATGGTTTATCGACAGAGGAGATAGAGCGCCTGAAAGGTCAGCAGCACAACTGGTGGGCTGACTTCAAGCGTAGTCTGAAGTTGATGCCCAGCTATGCTGCTCCTCAGTATATCTCGGGAAAGACGGCCATGCCTGATTTCCTTATAACGGATGATATCTTCCAGGCAGAGACAGAGATTCTGAAGGGTATCGCTGATGATGGCTCCTGCGTAATTGCCGGGCGTAGTGGTTTCCACATCTTCCGTGACCATCCTAACCATCTCAGCATTCTGATTCAGGCATCGATGGACTATCGTGTCAGTCGTCTGATGAAAAAGCAAAGTATTAGTGCTGAAGAGGCGCGGAAGATAATTGATGAAGTGGATGAGGGGCGTGAGAATTATGTGAAGAAGTATACGGGATCCTCGCGTTATGATACACGCAACTACCAACTTGTGATCAATGTTGATGGTCATACTGAAGATGAGATTGTGGAGATGATACTGATGTATCTCGGAACATCAGGCAACAAAATCTTATTCTGACTATAGCAGATCGAGGCATTTCTCCACAGGAATGCCTCTGTTTTTGTCGTCTGTGTCGCGGTAGCGGTCAATCATGCGGAACACGGTGTCCATAGCCGTGCGTGTGCTGGTACGTAATGATTCCCCATTCAACAGGTGGCCGATGAGCACAGCTGAGAAGATATCGCCAGTACCATGAAAAAGACCTGGAATCTCGTGATACTCCAAATGGAAGTACTGGCTGTCCATGTGGTTGTAGCCCGCAACTGCGTTCTGTCCGTCAATCTTACAGCTGGTGATGAGCACAGATTTGCAGCCGATGCTGCGCAGTTTGTCCAAGAGTTCGCGTGTCTCATCCCAGGTGATACCCTCCATCTTGATGGGTGTGCCTGTCAGATAACAGGCTTCGGTATAGTTAGGGAAGGTCAGATCGGCGACTCTTACCATATCGCGCATCAGTTCTACCTGCCGTTCTGTCATACCGTTGTAGAGCCGTCCGCCATCGCCGAGGATGGGATCCACAAATATCGTTGTTCCCTGAGCGCCTTGTTCCTCGCAGTAGCCTGCTACCAGCTTTGCCTGCTCGTCGCTGAACATCAGTCCAGTGCAGATTGCGTCAAATGAAAAGCCAAGCTCCTTCCATACTGGCAGCGTGCCGCGGATATAGTCCGTCGTGTCCTGGATGTTGAATTTCCCATAGTCGAGCGTGTTCGACACGAGTGCTGTCGGCAAGCTATAGGTGGGAATACCAAGGTAAGACAGGATGGGCAGCATCGCTACCATACCTACCTTACTGTAGCCCACGACATCGTTTACCAGTAGTATCTGCTTCATTTCTTATCTACGCAACTGTTTATAATTTGTGTATCACATTTTTTAATGCCGGCAAAGGTAAGCATTATTTCGGAAAGATACCACATTTTCCGCAAGTTTTTTGCAGAAATCGTTGGTTAGTGTACCTTGTGATTATCGCGATACCTAACATGGGAAGAGTCTAGGTTGTTGATATTCAGTGATTTGCATCTGAAAACGATGCTTTTATACCTAACATAATACCTAACATATAGGTAACAAAGACCTAACATCATAGGTAAAAAACATGTTAGGTATTGCTATAATGGGCACTTATTTTCCAATAAGGCACGCTTATTGCTGAATACTCGTTCCTTATCTGATGATAAGTCCAGCTTAATCCCAGCAGATATTCCCACACTGGGACTAAAAAACTGAAATCTGGCTTTTTTCGTGGAAGTGCGTTGGGTTTTCATGAAATTGTCGTATCTTTGCATGCGATTATGGGAAATCAGCAAGTTTCGCCGATATTAGCGCTTCAACAGCAGCGGCTGCTGCTCCAGATGGAGTATGCCGCTGAGAAAGAGACTTTCCGCAAACAGACCGAGGAGATGGGCCTGCAGCGGAAGGTAAAGCGTGGTGATGCCTGGTATCCGCTGAAGATGGGTAAGAGCTACTATAACTCGTTGAACCAGCTCGTGGTGGAGGTGTTCAGGCAGGGTGATGAGGAGATTGAACATAATTTCGAGTTCGGCAGACCTGTGGCCTTCTTCCGTGTAGATAGCAAGGACAAGATCAAGTACTTCAACTTTACGGGAACCGTCAGCTATGTGGCTGGTGACAGGATGGTGGTGGCGGTGCCAGACAATGGACAGCTCATCGACGTACAGTCGGCAGAGCATGTCGGTGTGCAGCTTTTCTTCGATGAGACGAGCTATAAAATGATGTTCGATGCGCTCGATCGTGTCATCAGGGGAAAGGGTAGGCTTGGTTATCTGCGCGACCTTTTCTATTCGCATCAGAAAGCTGAGACCTATTCATTCTCGCCCATGCACTTCCCCTATCTGAATCGCACACAGGAGGAGGCTGTCAACAAAGTGCTTTGGGCGAAGGATGTGGCCGTCGTGCATGGACCTCCAGGAACGGGTAAGACCACGACACTCGTGGAGGCTATTTATGAGACATTGCGACGAGAAAACCAGGTACTTGTCTGTGCACAGAGTAATATGGCTGTCGATTGGATTTCCGAGAAGTTGGTGGATCGTGGTATCAATGTACTCCGTATTGGCAATCCTACTCGTGTCAATGACAAGATGCTGTCCTTCACCTATGAGCGTCGTTTCGAGGATCATCCTGACTACGAACAGCTCTGGAGCATCCGCAAGGCCATTCGCGACCTGCGCAGTCATCGGAAACGGGGCGATGAGAAATATCATCAGAAGTTGGAACGGCTGAAAGAACGCGCTACGGAACTCGAGGTGCGTATCAATGCTGCACTCTTCGGTGAGGCGCGCGTGATTGCCTGCACACTCGTCAGTTCCGCCAATCGTTTGTTGGATGGTCAGAAGTTCGGCACCTTATTTATAGATGAGGCAGCACAGGCCTTGGAGGCTGCCTGCTGGATACCTATCCGTAAGGTTTCGAGGGTGATTCTGGCGGGCGACCATTGTCAGTTGCCGCCGACGGTAAAAAGTTTTGCGGCCTTGAAGGCAGGACTCGGCAAGACACTTATGGAACGTATCGTGGAAAACAAGCCGGAGGTGGTGACGTTGCTGAAGATGCAATATCGCATGAACGAGGAGATCATGCGTTTCTCCTCAGACTGGTTCTATGATGGTCAGGTGGAGGCAGCGCCAGAGGTGAAGTATCGTGGTATCCTCGATCTTGATATCCCCATGACGTGGATTGACACGTCGGCCTTTGAACTGCCCGAAGATAGTGAGGTGTCGTTTAAGGAGCAGTTCGTGGGCGAGAGTTTCGGCCGTATCAACAAGGCTGAGGCTGAACTGACGTTGTTGGCCTTGGAGAACTATTTCAAGAAGATAGGGAAGGAACGCGTCCTCGATGAGCGGCTCGATGTGGGTGTCATTTCTCCTTATCGGGCACAGGTACAGTATCTGCGACGACTGTTCAAGAAACGGGAGTTCTTCAAGCCTTATCGCCACTTGATTAGCGTGAATACCGTTGATGGTTTTCAGGGACAGGAGCGTGATATCATCCTCATCTCTCTGGTGCGAGCCAACGATGAAGGGCAGATAGGATTCCTCCGCGACCTCCGCCGTATGAATGTTGCCATCACCCGTGCCCGCATGAAACTCATCATCCTGGGTGATGCCTCTACGATGACCCGTCATCCCTTCTACAAGAAACTCTACGATTATGTAGAGGCTCTCTGAATTTTTGTTAAATCCAAGCCAAACTAATTAATTTAGTTTAATAACTATGACTTTTAGTTGTACATAACGAAAAGTTTTAGTTACTTTGCACTCGGTATTGATAGATTGACGCAAGATTGATTACGAAACTTAAAGCAAAACGACAATGAAAAGACTGACAAATAAAGAGAAGGAAATCATGGACCTGTATTGGCAGCACGGCCCAATGTTCGTCAAGGAGCTCTTAGACTATTACGACGAGCCGAAGCCTCACTTCAATACACTCTCCACGATGGTGCGTATCTTGGAGAAGAATGGCTTTTTGGATCATAAGCAGTTTGGCAACACTTATCAGTACTTCCCCGTTGTATCAGAGAAGGAGTATGGGAAGAGTTCGATTGCTGGTGTGATCCAGAACTATTTCAACAACTCGTACCTCTCGGCCGTCTCCTCGTTTGTGAAGGAGGAGAAGATTTCCGTTGAAGAACTCAAGGAACTGATCAAACAAATAGAGAATGATTGACTTTCTGATATACGACGCAAAGGTGGCGGTGCTCATCGCCGTGTTCTACATGTTCTATCGCCTGTTGCTTAGTCGCGAGACGTTCCATCGCGTGAACCGTATCGTGCTGTTGCTGACGGCTGTGGCCTCGTTTATCCTGCCTTTCTGTGTCATCACGATGCACGAAACGGTGACGATGCCCATGCCCGAGATGCATGTGGAGATGGGGCCTTTGATGGCTGAAGTCGAGACGCCCTCCGTGCCGCTATGGCAGACTCTCCTGCCCATCCTATTTATAATAGGTATGTGCGCGACGCTGGGACACACCTTGCTGTCGATGATCAGAATCATTCTGCTGATACGGAAAAGTGAGCATCATCCGCAGCCTGATGGCGTGACTGTCTGCGTGACCGGTAACGCAGCGCTGTCACCCTTCAGTTGGATGCACTATATCGTCATGAACCGTGAGGACTATGAGACTCATGATTCCGCTATTCTTGCTCATGAACGGGGACACATCCGCCTACACCACTCGTGGGATCTGATCCTCGTTGACACGCTCACCGCTTTGCAATGGTTCAACCCTGCTATGTGGATGCTGCGCGCAGACCTGCGTGCCATCCATGAGTATGAGGCCGATGCAGCGGTTCTCTCTCAAGGTATCAACGCGCGTCAATACCAATACCTGTTGATTACCAAGGCCGCAGGCATCGGCGGGTACTCCCTTGCCAACGGTATCTCCCACAGTACCCTCAAAAACCGAATCAATATGATGTTACATACTAAATCCCCGCGCCAACGTTATCTGAAGTTGTTGGCTCTCCTGCCTATCGTGGCTGTAGCCCTCGCCGTGAATGCCGAGACAGTGACAGATGTAGTCTATACCCAGCCGCAGAAGCAGATGGTGAAGAAAGGCAGGAAGGCTGCTACGATCAATCTGGGAAGTAATCGCTCAGTTCTTCAGGTGGTGGAGACAGAAGAGCCAGAAAAGGCCGTCAAAGGCGAGAAATTCACGCTGAAAGGCTTGGTGGTAGATGCTGAGGCTGCACAACCAGTTGTTGGAGCGGTCGTTAAAATCGAAGGATCCACGAAGGGAACCGTCAGCGATCGCGAAGGAAACTTCCAACTTGAAGTCTCTGATGGCGACATCATCAATATCATGTATGTTGGCTATGAGACCATCTCTGCAAAGGTCGACAAGAGCATTTCCGAAAATCGCATCAACGCTTATCCGATAGGTAAAGAACAGTCTGGGACTTCTGATGGTAAGACCTTCGATGTCGTGGAGGAGATGCCACAGTTCCCTGGAGGACCGGCAGCACTCTTCGAGTTCCTCTCTAAGAATATCCAGTATCCGAAGGATGCTGAGAAAGCCAAGCTTCAGGGGCGCGTCATTGTGACATTCGTTGTCAAGAAAGACGGCAGCATCGCGGATGCGAAAGTCGTAAAATCCGTGGCTCCTTCACTCGATGCTGAGGCACTCCGTGTGATCAATGCGATGCCGAACTGGACGCCAGGCCGACAGGGTGGACAACCTGTTAACGTGAAATATACAGTACCTTTGACGTTCCGTCTTAATGGCAATGACAACAAGGAAGTCGCACAAATTAGCAACGCTGGGAGTGATGCGCTGTCCGGAGGAGAGACTTTTTTCGTTATTGACGATAAACACGCAACTGCCGAGGAGGTCAAGCAGATTGATCCTAAGACCATCGACCACATGGACGTGCTGAAAGGCGAATCTGCCACCAAGCTGTATGGCGAGAAAGCCAAGCATGGGGCTGTGCTCATCTTCACCAAGAAGAATCAATAAATCTCTCTCATTATAGACATGAAGAAACTACCAAGTCTTTTTGTCATCCTCGCCCTGCTGACGGTGCAACCCGCCAGGGGCGAGGCTATTGACTCTCTACAGATACTCATGCAGCGTGGCGATAGCTGCATGCAGCAGTTCAATACCTTCGAGGCGCTGAATCATTACCAGCAAGCGTATGCCATCGCCAAAACCAGAAGTCAGCAACGGGCTGTAGAACAACTTGAGCTTCCTCTCGACAAGCTTGAAGGACTGCCTCAGGAGAGGCAAGACGAGATCATCGAGCGTTTGAAGCATGATGCGGAGCAGAGTGCTGTCGTCTCCTGCCCCATCCAGATGAAACTCGCCGACTGCTATTACAAGCGTGCTAACTATCGTCAGGCTTCCGACCTGTTGAAATTGATTCCCGAGGACTCGCTCTCGCACGAGGCTTTCCGCGAACTCGCCAATAGCTATAAGCGACTGGGTGATACCGATTCCTATGTCTATTGGACGAGCCAACTGGTAAAGCACTATCCGATGGATGGTGAGATGGTGGCAGGCTTGATCTTGGGTTATGCCCAACTGAATCAGCCAGAGAAAGGTCTGACCTTAGGTCTGAACTATAGTCTGAAGGATCGGACCAACATTCTGGTGAATCGTGCGGTGGCAGATGCCTTCTTCCTGAAACGAGATTTCACGGCAGCAGGCATCTGGTACGACCAGTTGTTGCAGCAGGGCGACTCCACCTTCAACACCCTGTACTCTGCAGGTATGAGTCATTCACAGGCAGGCAACTTGGAGAAAGCCTACAACTGTCTGAGCCAGGCCTTGATCCTCAGTCAACTACAGCATGCTGGCTGTGCTTATCGCTTAGGTGTGGTCTGTGTCGATACGAAGCGCTACGAGGAAGGTCTGCGGGCACTTGACTTGGCCATCGAACTCACCAAGCCCGATACGACGATGATGAACGCCATCACCCTTTCGCAAGGCGAGGGCTATTACCTGACGGAACATTATCCAGAGGCTGTGGAGGCATGGAAGCGCCATCTCAGCTATAACCCCGGCTCCATCGCTACTTACTATAATATTGCCAACACCTATACCTATCTGGTGAAGGATGATGAACAAGCGAAGAAATACTATCAGCAGTTCCTAGATTTAGCTCGCCAGGAAGCTGAACCCAACGAACAACTTAAGGAGATGATCCGTAAATCAGAGGAGATGATGAAGACCTATAGGCTTATCGAACAACGTAAGCAAAAGACGAAGGGGCGTTCATCACACGGCCTCCAATGATTTCACCTTTATAAAGTTTAATACTGCGCAAAATATTTTATTTTTGTGCAGTTTTTTTTGTTGTTTCGGCAATTTGAATTATCTTTGCACCCATAATAAGGAAATTCTTACTATAGTGGGAGCAAAATGGTAGAAATTCGTACTGTCACGAACCGCCGTGAGCTGAAGTCATTCGTTCAGTTTTACTATGATCTATATCGTGGTAATGCGTATGCTGTGCCTTATCTATTCTTCGACGAGATGGCTACGCTCCGCCATGATAAAAACCCTTCGTTTGAATGTTGTGAGGCTGAATACTTCCTGGCTTACAGGGACGGGAAGATCGTCGGACGTGTGGCTGCCATCATTAACCGCCGTGCCAATGAGCGCTGGAATTGCCATCAGGTGCGCTTTGGCTGGTTCGATTTCATCGACGACGTTGAGGTTTCTACCGCCCTGCTGAAAGCCGTCGAAGACTGGGGCCGCCAACGTGGAATGAGTGAGATTGCCGGTCCCTTGGGATTCATTGATACCGATCGAGAGGGAATGCTGATCGATGGCTTCAATGAGTTGTCCACCATGTATGTCAACTACAACTATCCCTACTACCCCCAGCACATGGAACAGATGGAGGGGTTCAAGAAAGACA
Source organism: uncultured Prevotella sp. (assembly GCA_900315525.1). Classification (GTDB taxonomy): domain Bacteria; phylum Bacteroidota; class Bacteroidia; order Bacteroidales; family Bacteroidaceae; genus Prevotella. Next base: position 10,980 of record OMZO01000003.1, read on the forward strand.
ATGACTACGTGGAGTGCAAGGTAAAGGTACCCGAGGTGGTGCCTGCCAAGTTTGCGAAGATCACGGAGATGGTGGGCAAACGCTACGGCCTCAGAGTCCATAAGTTCACACGCCATGAGTTGATAGAGGAGGGCTACGGACAGAAGGTGTTTGATTTGCTGAACGCGACTTACAAGGATCTCTATGGCTTCAGCCAGCTCTCACAACGGCAGATTGACAAACTTGTCAACGACTATATCAAGATTGCTGACCTGAACCTTGTTACAGCTGTCATGGACGGTGATAATATGGTCGGGTTCGGCATTACCTTCCCTTCCTTCTCGGAAGCGATGCAGAAGACCCGTGACGGGCGTCTGTTCCCATTCGGATGGTGGCATGTGCTGAAGATCTTGAAATGGCATAAGACGCCATTAGTGGATCTTCTTCTCATTGGCGTACTGCCTGAGTACCGTGCTAAGGGTGCCAATGCGCTTATCTTCGACGATCTGATTCGTCAGTTCCAGGCATACGGTTTCGAATATGCCATCACCGGACCACAGATGGAAACTAATGAAGGTGTGCTTTCACAGTGGCAGTATCTTGAATCCATTCCATATCGTCGTCATCGCTGCTACCGAAAGATACTGTAGTCTTCCGGTAGCAGTGGCTGACGCTTCGTTTACTGTATGCTAGTCTCGGAGAAATAGTAGTCGCGCAAAGGCTTGCTGACGCTCTCTCCCTTCAACGTAAGTTCCTCTTGGAGTCTGATATCAGCTGATGAGGCACCTACCTTAATGATATATTTACCAGGAGCAATGTTCCACTGGCGCTGATCCTGATGACTGTAGTAGCCCAGTTGCTCGGTATAAAGCTTCACCTTGACGGTCTTGCTCTCGCCAGGCTGGAGTGCCACGCGAGCGAAACCTTGCAGTTGGATGGGGCGGATCTGCTGCTCGTCTGTGGTCGGTGAGAGGTAGATCTGTGCAATCTCGTCGCCTGCCATCTGTCCTGTGTTCTTGACTTCAAACGAGAGATTGATGTTCTGATCAGCCGTTGAGGGTTCACCTTCAATCTTGAGGTTCTGATAGTCAAATGTGGTGTAGCTCAGACCATATCCGAAAGGCCAGGCCACGCGTGGGTCTTTTTCAGTGGAATAATTATAGCAGAGGGGTTCATATACCTCCGTATTGGGGTAGCTGACAGAGAGTTTGGCTGATGGTGATACCTTGCCATAGAGGATATCGGCTACCGCATTGCCACCTTCCTCACCTGGATACCAAGCCTGAATGACAGCAGCACAACGGTTGGCTATGTTGGAGATAATCTGGGCGCGGCCACCGAAGACAACGAGGACCACAGGCTTGCCCGTTTTCAGCAGCTCTTCCACATACTGCTCTTGTTTGCCAGGCAGACGGAGGCCCTCACGGTCTCTGTTCTCACCGCAGAGCATCACGTTCTCTCCAACAGCGGCGATAATCACATCAGCCTGTTGGGCCATACCGAGTGCTTCTGCTTTGTCGATCTTCTCGCCAGCATCCACCTTGCGGTGCAGCAGCGCAAACTCCCAGGCGCGCTCGTCACCACCTTCGGTATATTTGGTTTCAATCGTTTCTGTCCAGTCGCAGCCGCGGGAGTACATGAGGTTCATACCCTCAGGCATACGCGATTTCATACCCTCCAACAGTCCGACGACGTGCGGATGGTCGAGATCCGTCTCTGTCATCTTCCAGAAATAGGTCATGGATGGGAAAGAGTAGTCGCCACACATTGCCCACATCGTGTTGGCATTCGGACCTGTGACGAGGATATTCTTCGCCTCTTTCAAAGGTAATACACCATTGTTTTCCAACAGGACTACTGACTGAGTGGCGATAGCATAGGCCGTCTGACGCTCTTCCGGAGTGTCGAGCGTAATATCTTCTGTGCTGTAGAGGTAGGGGTTCTTATCGAACAGACCTGCACGGAACTTATGGCGCAGCACGTCTTTCACGGCACGCTCAAAGACCTCGGGCTTAACCAGTCCCTCATCGATGGCCTTCTGGAGATGCTGATAGTTCGCCCCAGTGGGGAAATCCACATCGTTGCCGGCATTGATGGCGGCAGCAGCCTTGTGAAGCGGATCTTCGAGACGGGGGAGCTGGTCAATAGCGGTATAGTCGCTCACCACCATGCCGTCGAAACCGAGATAGCCGCGCAGGATGTCGGTCAGGATCTTGCCGTTGGCCACGCAGTTCACGGTGTCGTCATTGGCATCGAGCATGGCGTGATAACCTGGCATGAGCACCTTACTACCAGTCAGGCGGATCATCGTCTCGTGCGGCAGCAGTATCTCCTCCATCAGCGTCTTTTCGTCGGCATCACCACCACCACCGTAACCGAGGTAGTGCTTCGAACAGGCACCTACGCCTTTCTTGAGGTCCCCTTGTTGGAGACCACGTACGAAGGCAGTACCCATCACTGCTGAGAGGTAGCCATCCTCACCGTATGACTCTTCCAGACGGTTGAAGCTTGGTGTGCGACAGACATCGACCATCGGTGAGAGTGACAGCACACCGCCCATCTTGCGCATGGCAATGCCAGTCTGCAGTGTCTTCTTCTCTGCCAACTCAGGATTAAACGAACAAGCTTGCCCGATCTGCTGCGGATAGATGGTGGCGCCGCGGGTATTCACACCCGAAAGCACCTCCTCATGACAGAGGGCAGGGATGCCGTTAGGCGTGTTGTGCATCAGCCAGTCCTGAACGGCTGCCACACGGTCGCGCAGCACATTGGGATCTCTGGGCTTTTGCATGGCGAACTGTGAGAAGTGGCCGATACCATTCGGAATCAGCTGTCGGCATTTAGCCGTGTCCAACTGTCCTTCTTCATTGAAGAGCTCGTCCATGTACATGCTTCTCAGTTGAGCGATACGTTCCTCTTGCGACATCTTGCCGTAGAGTTCATCGACCTGCTGTTCCAGATCAGGGGCGGCGGTACAGCCTGTCAAAAGTGCAGATATGCACAATAACTTGATACCTTTCATTATTATGATAGTTGAATAGTTTCTATGCGAAGCTTAATCATACCGGCAGGGACGCGCACCTCGACGATGTCGCCTGCTTTCTTACCCATGAGCGCCTGAGCGATGGGCGACTTGACAGAGATCTTTCCCTCGTGCATATCAGCCTCGTGAGGACTGACCAGCGTGTAGGTCATGCGGGCATTCGTGTTGAGATTCGTCATCTCCACACGACTGAGCAGCTGCACGGTGTCGTTGCCCATGCGTGACATATCGATGACACGGGCATTGGCCAGCACACGCTGCTTGAAGCGTATCCTACCCAATAGCCGGGCTTGTTCGCGCTTGGCGGCATGGTATTCGAAGTTCTCGCTCAGGTCACCCTTATCGCGGGCCTCAGCAATGGCATCGCGCACCTGAGGCAGTTCTACCAGCTCCATCTGACGGAGCTCTGCTACGAGCTTGTCGTAGCCTTCTTGTGACATATATTCCATAATGGTTGCAAAGTTACGGATTTTTTTTGGATAACTCAAGTTTTTTTAGTACTTTTGCCCTCGAATTAATTTTAGACGACCTATGATGCTTGATAATATGGCTTGGGAGTTTGTACTCCGTATCTTTGTGGCTGCCCTGCTGGGTGGCATTATTGGCCTTGAGCGCGAGTACCGGGCGAAAGAGGCTGGTTTCCGTACGCACTTTCTGGTGGCACTCGGCTCTGCGTTGTTTATGATAGTGTCGGCCTACGGTTTCGAAGATGTGGTATCGCTGCCAGGTCATCGCCTCGATGTGTCGCGTGTGGCTGCTCAGGTTGTTTCAGGTATCGGTTTCATCGGTGCAGGTACCATTATCTTCCATAAGAGCGAGAATGTGGTGCGCGGACTGACTACGGCTGCTGGTGTCTGGGTTGTTGCTGCCATCGGTCTGGCTTGTGGTGGTGGCATGTACATCTTGGCCATTGCCGCTACAGTGTTAGTGCTTGCCGGACTTGAGGCGTTTAATTTCTTCCTCCACAAGTTCGACAAGCACCGTAGATAGTTACGGTGTTTTTTGGCCCCCTAGAGTAGAGTTTTATTTGCTGAGATATTCGGAGGGAGCGACGCCAACCATCTTCTTGAAGACCTTCGAGAAATAGTTGGGGTCGGCAAATCCGCAACTGTAGGCGGTTTCGGATACGTTGTAGCCATCGGCAATCATCTGACAGGCTTTCTGAATACGCTTATGGCGGATGTAGTCGCCAGCCGAGGTGTTCATCAGGCTCTTCATTTTCGTGTGGAGCAGGCTGCGGCTCATGCCCAGTTGCTGGGTGATATCGGTGACAGAGAAATTGGCATTGCCGATATTGGCATCGACAAGGGCTATGAGTTGATGGATAAAGTCTTTGTCGAGTTGGGTGAGACTGTCGTTGGTCTGCACAGAAGCCTCGCCGCCATCGAATATCGACTTCTGGCGGTTCTGTATGAGGCGCATCAGATTGCTAATCTGCAGCGACAGCGCCTCGGGGTCGAAAGGCTTGGTGACATAGGCATCGGCCCCGTTGCGATAGCCATCTTTCACGTCTTCGGGATCGCCCTTGGCCGTGAGGAGAATCACAGGGATGTGGGAGGTGCTCATGTTGCCTTTCAGGAGGTTGCAGAGTTCGGCACCCGTCATAACGGGCATCATCACGTCGGACACTACCATATCGATATCCTGACGGCTGATGGCGATATCCCACGCCTGCTGGCCGTCTGCAGCCGTCAGTACGTTATAGTCGCCAGCAAACAACTGTTCCAGGAAGTGGAGCATATCGTCGTTGTCTTCAACCACGAGCAGTGTGTGTCTGTGACCATCGCCCGATGACACCGTCTTGGCAGCGGCATCGAGGTTACCGATCGTGGCTACCGTTGTAGCATCAGCCGAACCGATGTAGTTCTTGACAGACAGCATTTCGCTATCAGTAGAGATCTTGTTCTTATCTGAGAAAGCCTTGCCCGACACATCGAGCATCACCGTAAACGTGCTGCCCTTGCCGAGTTCGCTCTCGACGGCTACGGTGCCCTTGTGGATCTCCACGAGGCGATGTACGAGAGCCAGGCCAATTCCCCATCCGCTGCTGTTAGCGCTATAGCCGCGTTTGGTCTGATAATAGCGGCCGAAGATGTTCTGTTGTTCATCCTTGATGATGCCGATGCCCGTATCTGTCACCTGCATCTTGAGGAAGAGGTCGGAAGAGTCGGCCATCTGGGTGATCTCTGCGCTGATGGTGATAGAGCCGCCACTGCCTGTGAACTTGATGGAGTTCGACACGAGATTATTGAGGATATGCTCGATATAAGAAGGTGAGAACCAGCCGTCTTCACCGTTATCCATACAGTTGACAGACAGCTGCAGGCCTTTAGAGGATACAGCCTCCTGGAAGTTGTCGGCCACCATCTCTACGAACTCCACGGGATTACCCTGCTGCACGTAGAAGGGGAAATTGTCCGACTCTATCTTGTTGAAAGTGACAAGTTCGTTGATGAGGTGCTCCATCTTCGAGCAGTTGCGGATGGCCATATTCAGCGACTCGCCCACCTCCTTATCGACCTGACTGGCTCCGATGCTTTTCAAGGGAGCCATGATGAGCGAGAGCGGCGTCTTCAGTTCGTGAGAGACCATCGTGAAGAAGTTAGACTTCATGCGGTCGATCTCTTCGACCTTCGCCTTCTCCATATTGGCAAAACGGATCTTGGCCTGCTGCTTCATACGCAGATTATAGAGGAACAGTCCGCCTGCTACGAGGGCCACGAAAGCGAAGAAATAGATGATGTAGGCAAGCGTTGAGAGATAGAACGGTGCCTTGATGACGATCTGCAGTGTGCGCTCAGGACACTGATCCCAGTCGCCGTCGCTGGTATTAGCCCTCACGTGGAGCAGATAGGTGCCAGGACTGAGCAGATAGCCGTAGAAGCTGCGCTCTGTGCCTACATTACGCCAGTCGCGGTCGATGCCGTCGATACGTATCTGATACTGTATGCCCTGTACGTTCTCAGGCATCACCACCCCATATTCGATGAGGAACGAGTGCGACTCCTCGTAGGTTAGCGTCACGCAGTCGGTATAGTCGATCTGCGACGACAGCGGCGTCTCGATGACTGAGGTGGTAAAGGGCGTCACGATCTGATTATTGACGAAGAGTTTCTTGAAGTGCACATACATACTCTTCGTGTCGGCGCGCATGTCCTGAGGCAGAAAGGATATCAGACCGTCGAAGGTGCCCATGAGCACGCGACCATCGGATGCGAGATAGGCAGAAGTGAAGTTAAACTGGTTGACAGGTAGTTCAGCACCTGCAGAGAAACGGCGTGTCTGTCCGTCGCTCAGGCGATGGCTGAAGAGTCCTTGATCGGTGCCTATCCACAGGCTGCCAGCATGGTCTTCGATGATGCTGCACACGGTGCACTGACGGGGAATCCACTCGCCCGCCTGATGTACCTTGCCACTCTTGCTGTCGAGCCAGAAGAGACCGTTATTGTTGGTGCCCATCCACAGGCGTCCTTTCGAGTCTTCGAACGACATGATGATATAGTTGTCTGTCAGTCCGCAGCCGTTATTCCGATTATACCTCGTAATCTTGTCGTCGCTGATGCAGAACAGACCGTCGGCTACCGTTGAGGCCCACAACTGATTATGGGCATCGACAAACAGTGAGTAGATGAAAGTCTCGTCGAGTCTGTCGTCACCCACGCTGCAGAAGTAGTCGGTCTTCTCGTCGTAATAGCGCAGTCCTTCCATCGTGGCCACCCAGAGTCGTCCCTTCTGGTCGCGCGTCAGATAGAAGATACCTTCTGAGTTCAATCCCTTTGTACAGTAATACTGTGTCGCTTTGTGGGTCTGCAGGTTATATCTGAAGAGCCCCTTGAAACGAGTACCTATCCATACTTCGGATTTCTCGCGATCGTAATAGATGCTATGGGTATTTGAGTCAAGTCCCGGGATATCGGTAAAGGGCGTAAACTGTTGTGTGATGGCGTTGTAGATATTGACTCCCTGATCTTCTGTCGCAATCCAGAATATGCCTGGCGAGAGTTCTGTCATCATGCGTGGGATGCGAGCCTTCAGATCGCCTTTCGCACTGCTGGGCTGAAAGTGGCGGAACTGGGGTTTATGGCTCGACAGATAATCGACGCCTCCGAAATAAGAGCCCACCCAGATGTTGTTCTGATGGTCGGAGAGAATCGTATAGACGGCATTGTCTGACAGTCCGTCGCGATCGTAGCCCTTTTGTGTGAGGATGCGGCTTCCATCGGGGTTCAGCGTCAGGATACCATTCTCTGTGCCAAACCATATTCGATGCTGCTTATCCTCGATGATGGTGCGCACGATGCCCCCCGTCAGTTGGCTGGCGGCATAGCGCTGCTGGGTGTGCGACTTCAGGTCGTAACAGGTGGCGCTCCCGTCGTTACAGCCTACCCATAGGCGCTGACGGCTATCTACCAGCAAGGGCATAATCGCATTATGGCTCGCAGGCAACGCACCGTTCAGGTCGAGTTCCAATGGCTGTATCCGCGTCAGACTGGCGTCGAGCGAGAAGAGCATCTGACTGGTAGAGACATAAACGTTGCCCTGACGATCCTTGGCCAGCGAGGCGATGACACCTGCATTGAGCGAAGGGATGACCACAAAAGAGTCGATGCGCTCGTCGTAGGCATAGAGTTGTCCGAACCCCGTCAGGATGCGCCCGTCATTGGTCTCCACAAAACTGGTGCAGTAGCCCCTCACGTTGTTATAACTGCAGAAGTCGTCGGTCTTTGGGCGATAGAGGCTCACGCCGTTCTCAGTGCTTACCCATAGCCGGTTCTTGGAATCGACGAACAATCCGTGTACGAAGTTGTGCACAAGCGAGTTCTTCTCGCCCTCCACGTGATAGTAAGTCTCCACGTTGTAGCCATCGTATTTCGCCAGTCCGTTACGCGTACCTATCCATATATATCCCTCCTGATCCTGTACCAGACTCTCCACCTGCTGATTAGGCAGTCCATACGAGGTGTTAAGATGCTGGAACTTAAAGTCGGCACCTTCACACATCAGGCTCGTCAGGAGCCCCATCAGGATCATAGTCAGGTATCTCATCGTGTTGTTAAGAATCTGTGTGCAAAATTAGCGAATAATTCTGAGACCATCTTGAATTATGTCCAGTTTTTCTGTACATTTGACGATTTTACCCGTTTTGAAAACAATTTTACCCGCCCCCAATTCACCTTTTTACTACTTTTGCAGCGAAATCTGAAATCAACCAATCCGAATATAACTAAATGAACAAGAAAACCAATTTAAGATTAACGTTGACTCTTATGGCGGCACTTGCTGTTATGCCATCATGTGGTTCTAACGATACGGGTAATGTTGTTACTCCTGTGCCCGAGCAACCGTCTGTGCCCAAACAGGAAGTGCTGACCGCAGCCGATCCTACTATTCTTGTGGATACCGATGGTACCTATTATCTATATGGTACAAGTAGCAATTCGGATACGGGCTTTTATGTGTATCGTTCTGCTGATATGAAAAACTGGCAGGGACCTGTCGGCAATACTCATGGGTTCTGCTTAACAGGTGCCAACTCGTTTGGAACCATAGGTTTCTGGGCACCACAGGTCGTGAAGCGTGGCGATACCTATTATATGTTCTATACAGCCAACGAGCAGATTGCCGTAGCAACAGCCACCTCACCCATGGGACCTTTTACTCAGCGCGAGAAGCAGTGCATTGTCACCCCAGGAAAAGCTATCGATCCTTTTGTGTTGTTTGATACCGATGGGAAGATTTATCTGTATCATGTACGACTGCAGGATGGCAATCGTATCTTTGTTGCAGAAATGACCGACGACCTGATGGGGATTAAAGAAGAAACAGCTCAGGAGTGCATCCACGCCTCAGAGCCGTGGGAGAATACGGCGCAGGCCAGTTGGAGTGTGACCGAAGGACCTACTGTTCTGCATCTTGGCGATATCTATTATATGTTCTACTCGGCAAACGATTATCGTAATATCGACTATGCTGTTGGTGTGGCTACGGCCTCATCTCCTTACGGCCCATGGGTCAAGTCGTCGCAGCCGGTTATCAATCGTGCCAATATGGGCTATTATGGCACCGGGCATGGCGATTTGTTTAAGGATGCCCAGGGGCAGTGGAACTATGTGTTCCATACCCATAACAGCTTTACCGAGGTCGGTCCTCGAAAAACAGCCGTTGTAGGATTAACTCATAACGGACAAAGCTTCGGTGTTACCGAGGGTACGTTTCATTACTTATTTAAGGAGTAAATCATTTATGTAAATCAACCAACCAAAACTTCTATTATATGTACAACAAAATTTCATTAACAACTGTACTGGCAGCTTTGTCGCTGACTGCCTCTGCCATCAATATCCAGACGCAGATCAGTATCAAGCAGCCAGGCAACGCGGCAAAGGTCATCAGTCTGAAGGCTGAAGGCCAGAAGCTGAAAGCCGCAAACGGAGAGGCGCTGCCGCTCGACATCACTCAGGAGATGTCACAAGTGGGCGACGATCAGGTCTGCACCATCAGCATCAGTGCCAATGCCACCACCTATTTTAATATTGGCGCAACACTCGCCACAGGCATGAAGTCGGCAGACAGCGAGTTCTATCTGCCAGGATTCTGGTATCATCGTAACCTGCGTTCGCCCAAGGAGGCACCAGCCTTCCACACATCGAAGAGCTGGAACTTCCGCGAAGACCGTCTCTCATCGCCCATGACGAGTGTCTATGATCAGGCCAGCGGTAAGTCGATGGCTATTATCCGTTGTCTCGACAAACCCCAGGAGGCGCTCGTCACCCATCAGGAGGGCGAGGTGATCCTAGGTGGTGAGACATCACTGGGCTATCTGGGTTTCGACAGTGAGGCTGATGAGGTGAAACTCACCTTCGGCTATCCTTATATCGAGACGCCCAAGCGCTACATCCGCAAACTGACACTTGCTGCACCCGTCGTCGCCTTCGCCAAAATCGAGAAGGACGAGACCAAGACCATCCGCTGGCGCATCACACAGGCCGACAGCAAGGACTTTGGACAGCACGTCACACAGATGTGGCAGCGCTGCTTCGACCACCTGAAGCCACAGCCTCTGCAACCACGCTTCACGCCTGAGGAGATGAAGAGGGGACTGACCAACTACTTCAGACAGTCGTATGTGGACAACTATGCCCTGAAGTACAACTCTGGACTCACCCTGCTGACCTCAGACTGCAAGCCCTTCACCGAGATGCAGGTAGGCTTCTGCGGACGCGTACTCCTGAACGCCTTCAACGCCATCGAGTATGGTGAGCAGCACGGAGAACAGGATCTCGTTGAGATGGGGCATGCCATCCTCGAGAGTTTCCTCCACAACGGCTTCACTGCGGCAGGCTACTTCCATGACTTCGTCAACTTCAAGCACGGCTTCACACCCGATCACCAGGTGGTTCACTCTATTCGTCAGCAGTCGGAGGCCATCTATGCCATCCTGCTCTATCTCAAATATGAGAAGAATCAGGGGCGTCGCCATCCGGAATGGGAGGCACGCATTAAGACCATCCTCGACGGATTCCTGAAACTGCAGAAGGCCGACGGCAGTTTTGCACGCAAGTACAGGGACGACGGCAGCGATGTAGATGCTACAGGCGGCAGCACCCCTTCTTCTACCTCAGCTCTCGTGATGGGCTATCGCTACTTCGGCAAGAAACAGTATCTCGAGGCTGCGCGCAAGACGGTTGATTATCTCGAGCAGAACATCATATCGAAGAGCGACTACTTCTCATCGACCCTCGACGCCAACTGTGAGGACAAGGAGGCTGCGATTGCCGCCGTCACCGCTACCTACTATATGGCTGCCGTCACCAAGGGTAAGGCCCGCCAGCGTTACATCGACCTCTGCGAACAAGCCGCCTACTTTGCCCTCTCGTGGTATTATATGTGGGACGTGCCCTTTGCACAGGGACAGATGCTGGGCGACCTCGGGCTGAAGACACGAGGCTGGAGCAATGTCTCTGTCGAAAACAACCATATCGACGTCTTCGTGTTCGAACTCCCACATATCGTGAAGTGGCTCGGACAGCAGAAACACAACCAGCGCTTCCTGCTGATGCACGATGTCATCTTCTCATCACTCGACCAGCTCATGCCCACAGCAGAGCGCCACTGCGGCATCGCTGTGCCAGGATTCTATCCTGAGGTGGTGCAGCACACGACCTGGGACTATGGCATGAACGGCAAGGGCTTCTATAACAACCTCTTCGCCCCGGGCTGGACCATCGCCTCGCTCTGGGAACTCTATTCACCCACCCGTACTGATAATTTTCTAACCAAATAATTCAAATCACTAAACCTAGCATTAAAATGGAAAAGAATTTAATTGCCTCGCTGGCAGGCGTAGCGCTACTGATGACTGCTTCGCCAACATTTGCCGAAAGGAATCTGGCATCGACGGTTCATACCAATGCCGTTTTAGCCACCCAGCAGCAGCGTGCTGTCAGTGGTCAGGTTATCGACGCTCAGGGCGAGCCTCTCATCGGCGTCACCGTCAAGGAGCAAGGTTCCCAGAACGCTGCTGTCACCGATATGGACGGCCGCTTCAGACTGTCGCTCAGCAAGAGTGATGCACTGATCTCCTTCACTTACATCGGCTACACGGAATATACCTGTCGCGCGGCTGATAATCTGGTTATCACCATGAAGGAAGACCGCAATGAACTCAATGAGGTGGTCGTCGTAGGTTACGGCACTCAGAAGAAAGTGAACCTCACGGGCTCTGTGGTATCCGTCGATATGGCGAAGGAGGCACAGTCGCGCCCCGTTACCACCGTGGCACAGGCACTTCAGGGTATGGCAGCTGGTCTCGACATCCTGCAGGGTTCAGGAAAACCCGGATCAGAGAATTTCTCTGTCAATATCCGTGGTGTGGGAACGATGAACGACGCCAGTCCTTTGGTGATGGTCGATGGTATGGAGATGAGTCTCTCCGACGTCAACCCCATGGATATCGAAAGCATCTCCGTGCTGAAGGATGCTGCCTCGTGTGCCATCTACGGTAACCGCGGTGCCAACGGTGTCATTCTCGTCACCACGAAGAGTGGCACAGAGGGGAAAGTCAGTGTTACCTATACGGGGCGTCTCTCGATCAACAAGCCTTCAAAACTGGTGCGCTTCATGTCGAACTATGCCGACTATATGTCGCTGGTAAACGAGGCCAGTGAGAACATCGGCACTGCTGGCAAATACCCGCAGACCGTCATCGATCAGTGGCGCCAGGCTGCTTCCAATCCTAATGGTATCGCAGAGTCGGGCTATCCCAACTACGTAGCCTATCCCAACACCGACTGGTACGACGAGATCTACCAGACGAAGGTGATGCAGGAGCATGCACTCTCGCTCTCGGGCAAAGACACACGCACCCGCTATAACCTCGGACTTACCTATCTCGATAATCCAGGTATGATCGTACGCTCTGGCGAGAAGAAATACTCTATCAACCTGAAACTGATCTCCGACGTGACCAAATGGCTGCAGATGGGGGCTCAGGTGTGGGGCACGCACAGCGATCGCGACCGCAATAACGTCGATGCACTCTCAAACTGGGAGTTCCTCAAGACCGTTCCAGGTATCTATCCTAACTACGACGGGCACTATGGTGGCATCGAGACCTCTGTGGAAGACGGAGCTGCCCATAACCCACTGCTGCTGCTCAACGGTGACGGTGATAGTTATTTCAAGACCACTCACGCCTATGCCACAACCTTTGCACAGGTGAAGTTCCTGAATGACTTTACCTTCAAGTCAACCTTCGGCTACGATTACTTCAACACCCGTCATAAATATACCGACGGACAGAATGAGAGTTTCAGCTTCAGCCGTAACGAGGTGGTCAGCGCACCTGCTGCCCTCGAGGCCCTCTCAGGCTATATGTACTATCACCATTATTACAACTGGAAACTTACCAACACCCTGAACTGGAACCACACCTTCGCAGGCAAGCACGATGTGGCTGCGCTCGTAGGTTTCGAGGAGGGCAAGAACAGCGACGGCAACACCGACGTGAAGAAGATGGGCATGATCGATGCCACACTCACCGACCTCAATACACTTACCTCTGAAGAGTATATTCGTGGCAACTTCACAGGCTATACCTATCGCTCTTGGTTCGGACGTCTGAACTACGCCTTCGACTCACGTTATCTCGTCGAGGCCAACTTCCGCTACGACGGTTCTTCACGCTTCTCGCCCGACAACCGCTGGGGTTTCTTCCCCTCTGCATCTGCAGGATGGCGCATCAGCGAGGAGGCCTTTGCCAAGAACTCTTTCCTCAGCGTGTTCGACAATCTGAAACTGCGTGCCTCTTATGGTAAGTTGGGTAACTCGTCTGTCGATAACTATGCCTACCAGTCTTGGTATGAGACAGGCTACACCACGATGGGTGGTAAGAAGGTGCCCCGTTTCTATCTGCACAACCTGCCTAATATGAATGTGACCTGGGAGACCACGAAGACCTTCAACATCGGTCTCGACTTTACCACGCTCAACGGTCGTCTGTCGGGTGTCATCGACTTCTACGACAAGCAGACCTCTGGTATCCTCTATCGCCCCACCATCGGACTGACCTTCGGTGACAAGGTAGCACCGCTGCAGAACCTTGCTGGCGTCAACAACCGCGGTCTCGAGGCAACCTTCCGCTGGGAAGACAAGATTGGCGACGTGACCTATGGCGTAGCCGTCAATGGCTCATTCAACAAGAACCGCGTCACCGACTACAAGGGTGCTTACATCGAGGGCTGGGGCGCTGATCCCAACAACCCCGATCCCAACGTGTATTACTCTAACCTCGGTGAGGTATCATCGGGTGGCACACAGCGCCTCGTAGAGGGTCACATGATGAACGAGTTCTACGTTTATCCTATCTACAGCGGCTCTGGTCAGTACTACGATGCCAATGGTGCCGTGAATCCTAACGGTGGACCACGCGATGGTATGATCCGCACACCAGAAGATCTGAAGTGGGTACAGGACATGATTGCAGCAGGCTATTCGTTCGAGCCTCAGCACGCCGTAACACCTAATGCCATCTGGTATGGTGAGTACATCTATGCCGATACCAACGGCGACAAGGTCTATGGTGGCAACCACGACCAGCAGTTTACAGGTGAGTCGAACATTCCTAAGTTCACTTTCGGTATGCAGATGCACGCAGAATGGAAGGGCATCGACCTCTCCATGAACTGGGGTGGAGCCACAGGATTCTCTACTTACTGGCGCGAAATCGGACAGAACTCATCCAACGTAGTCTTCGGACTCTCTATCCCTCAGTGGATTGCCGACGATCACTACTTCTATGATCCCAACAACCCCAACGACCCGCGTACGAATATCACCTCTGAGAATCCCCGCATGTCGCTCGAGAATCCGAGCATGAGCGATGCGCTCGACAATACGTTCCATCTTTATAGTTGCGACTATCTGAAGCTGCGTAACCTCACCGTCGGCTATACCCTGCCGAAGAGTCTCTCGAGAAAGATCTATGCCGAGAATCTGCGCGTCTATTTCTCTGGTGAGAACCTGTGGACCATCACCAGTTTCCCAGGACTCGACCCTGAGATGCGCTCTGGCGAGGGCTATGCCACCATGCGCCAACTCTCATTCGGACTGAACGTTACTTTTTAACCATCAACAATGAATAACCATTATGGAAAAGAAAATACTGAATAAAACCTATCGCAGCCTCGCTGTGGCTGCTATGAGTGTCGCACTGACGGCCTGTAACGCCGACTTTCTGGATACTCAACCCTCCGATCGCGTCGGTACCGATCTGGTATGGTCAACCTACAATATGGCCGACGCGGTGGTCAATGGTGCCTATGAGCGCTTCTACTGGGAGCATCAGGGCGAGTGTGCCGACTGGCAGAACTTCGATGCTGCCACCGATGTGTGCGACCTCGACGCCAACTGGGGAGGCTACGACTGGGCCCGCGGCCGCTGTAATGCCTCTTACTGGGGCTTCAACGACTGGTGGAAGCGTCTCTACGAAGAGATCTATCGTACCAGCAACGTGATTAACAACCTTGACAAGTGTGAGGCGATGGCTGCCAGCGAGCGTGCCCGCGATATTGCCGAGTGCAAGTTCCTGCGCGCCTGGGCTTACTATCGTGCCAATGTCCTGTGGCGCGGTGTGCCCCTCTACACTGAGCCAGTAGAATACGGCGAGGATACCAAGCCACGCAGTTCTGCCGACGAGATCTGGGCACAGATCGTGAAAGACTGTTCTGAGGCCATCGCTGAGCAGAACCTGCCCGATAAGTATGCTCCCTCTGACAGAAACTATGGTCGCGTGACGAAGGCCTGTGCCTACTATCTGCGCGGACAGGTCTATCTCTGGCTCAAGGACTGGGATAAGGCTGCCAACGACTTCCGTGCCATCACCACAATGGGCTTCCAGCTTTTC
The DNA here is from genome assembly GCA_900315525.1 of uncultured Prevotella sp. GTDB lineage: Bacteria > Bacteroidota > Bacteroidia > Bacteroidales > Bacteroidaceae > Prevotella. The sequence goes on from OMZO01000003.1 coordinate 26,405, forward strand.
CCCGACTATAAGAATATGTTCAAGGCTGCCAACGAGCGCAACGATGAGTATATCTTCCAGTATCAATATACCGACGAAGACGGTATGGGCTCACTTCTCGGACGTACACACGGCAACCGCAACACCTATACCGCCGACGGCTTCGGATGCTGGAACAACCTCATCCCCAACCCTTACTTTGTGGATACCTACGAATATGCCGACGGTAAGCCCTTCAACATGGACGAGGTCTTCCCTGGCTACTCGAAGATGGAGCCCAAGGCTCGCTCAGTCTTCTTCCTGCGCGACGGCCTCGACCCCAACTCTCCTAACGAGAAACTCAAGGCAGGCTATCAGCAGATGGTCAACTACGGCTCTGATATGTCGCAGTACGAGGTTGACGGCAACGAGGCCCGTATCCTGCAAGTCTATCAGAACCGCGACCCACGTATGCTCATGAACTTCATCACGCCTTACTCTACCTACAAGGGCGGCTCTACTTCCGACTGCTGGGACTACACCCTGCGCTGGCCCTATATCGGCTCAGACAATGCTGCTCCTTACGATCTGCGTACCGATACCAACGACCGCTTCTACTATCTCTGGCGTAAGTATGTGCCCGAGGGTCGCGAGACCAAGAACGGTCTGAACAGCGATATCGATACACCGATCTTCCGCTATGCAGGTGCCCTCATCTCGCTGGCAGAAGCCCTCAACGAACAGGGCAACACTGCCGAGGCCGTGAAGTATATCAATATGGTTCGTGCCCGCATCCCGGGACTGGCTCTGCTCAACAGCAATGAGTTCACGCAGGTGAAGGGTCAGGACGATATGCGCCAGCGTATCCGCAACGAGTATGGCTGGGAACTCTGTGGCGAAGGCCAACTCTACTGGAAGCAACTGCGCTGGGATACCTGGCTCGACCGCAAGGTTGGTACTAACCGCACCTCTGTGAGCGATCCCTCACAACTCAATGGCGCCAACGGCATGACCGAGATCTGGGGTACCAAGCGCTATACCAATAATTACATCGGTGAGCATGTGAAGCTCTTTGCCGTTCCTCAGGGCGAAATAGAGCGTAACCCGAACCTCACCCAAAATCCAGGCTGGTAATGATTCGCAACCATCATTCTTTTCATTCATACATGTTTTCTTTGGTTAGTTTAGTAGTTAGTATTTTGCCCGTTCTGGGGTGCTCATCGTCGTCCGACGGTGAGCCATCCCGGGATGTGCCCCCTGCTCCAGCACCCGTCGTCGAGAAGTATCGCAACCCCATTATCTCGACCTCGCTGCCCGATCCCTCCATCGTGCGCACTGCCGACGGCACTTTTTATCTCTTTGCCACCGAGGATATCCGCAACCTGCCCATCTATCGCTCTGCCGATCTGATCCGCTGGGAGTATGTAGGCACTGCCTTTACCGATGAGTCGCGCCCCAAGTGGAATCCGCAGGGCGGCCTCTGGGCACCCGACATCAACTATGTCGATGGTCAGTATCTGCTCTATTACTCCAAATCGACCTGGGGTGGCGAGTGGACTTGCGGTCTCGGCGTCGCTACGGCATCACGCCCCCAAGGTCCTTATACCGATCATGGGGCGCTCTTCATCAGTCAGGATATCGGTGTGCAGAACAGCATCGACCCCTTCTTCATCGAAGAGGATGGCAAGAAATACCTCTTCTGGGGTTCGTTTCGCGGCATCTACGGCATCGAGCTCAGCGACGACGGCCTCAGCGTGAAGGCTGGTGCCAAGCCCATACAGATAGCAGGCCATCAGATGGAAGCCACCTATATCCACCGTCGCGACGGCTATTATTACCTCTTCGGTTCTAACGGCACCTGCTGCGAAGGCAACAACAGCACGTATCAGGTGGTCTATGGGCGTTCGAAGAGTCTCTTTGGACCTTATGTGACGAAGGATGGTCAGCGCATGCTCGACGGTGCCTTCGACGTGTTGCTGCATAGCAGCAGCAATGTGGCAGGGCCAGGGCATAATGCAGAGATCATCACAGATGATAAAGGTCAGGACTGGATGATCTATCACGGCTACATGAAGAGCGATCCCGATGCTGGCCGTCAGGTGCTCATGGATCGTGTTGAGTGGTTTAATGGCTGGCCGCTCATCTCTGGCAGTCAGTCGTCTGTCGAGAGCCGCAGTCCCTCATTTAATCAGAAATAGAAAAAACATGACTGTCATGCTGCATCATATCAAAACCATACTTTGCTGCACCCTGCTGATGTGCAGCCTCGGCTCACGGGCTAACGTCGTCTATCAGGATGCCTGTGTACGCTTCACGCTGATCGACGAGGGCACGCTCCGATTGGAGTATGCCCCCGACGGTCAGTTTGTTGATAACAAGAGTTTCATGGCTGTCGTGCGCCAGTACCCCAAGACCGACTACAAGATCAGTAATACCTCGCGACAGGTCACCATCACCACCTCCCGGCTCAGGCTGGTCTATCGCAAAGGCACTGGTCCGCTCAGCGAACAGAATCTCACCATCAGCAGCACGAAGGCCCTCTCCGTGCCCTTTGTATGGAAGCCGGGAATGACCCAGAAGGGTAATCTGAAAGGCACCTATCGCACACTCGACGGCTACGACGGCGCTGAGTATCAGTACAGCAATCCCAAACACGACATGCCCATAGAAGACGGTCTGCTCGCCACCGACGGATGGACACTGATCGACGACAGTCAGCGACTGCTCTTCGACGGTGACAGCGACTGGGAGTGGGTCAAGGAGCGTCAAAGTGCCGAGGGTGCGCAAGACTGGTACTTTATGGCCTATGGTCACGACTACAAGGGCGCCCTCAAGTCATACACCAAGTTCGCTGGTAAGGTGCCCCTGCCTCCGCGCTACGCCTTTGGCTACTGGTGGAGCCGCTACTGGAGTTACAGCGATCAGGATTTCCGCGACCTTATCAGCAATTTCCAACAACTCGACCTGCCCCTCGACGTGCTCGTCATCGATATGGACTGGCACCCCATCAGTCCTGAGGCCGGTGGAGGCTGGACAGGCTGGGACTGGAACGAACGACTCTTCCCCGACTACAAGGCTTTCCTCAAGTATCTCGACCAGCAGGGCGTGAAGGCCACGATGAACCTGCATCCTGCCGATGGCGTGCGCCCTTACGAGAAGAAGTATGAGGCTTTCATGCAGCGACTCGGCAAGAGCGACGGTAAGACCTACGAGTGGCTCGGCTCCGACAAGCGTTATGTCAAGGCCATCTTCGACACTTATCTCCACGACTATATGGCCGATGGTGTCGATTTCTGGTGGATCGACTGGCAGCAGTGGGAGAAAGATCGCCGTATCTCCTCGCTCGACAATGTGTTCTGGTGTAACTACATCTGGTTTACCGATATGGAGCGTAACGGCGACAAGCGCCCGATGCTCTATCATCGCTGGGGCGGACTCGGCAATCACCGCTATCAGGTAGGCTTCTCGGGCGACTCGTTTATCACGTGGAAGAGCCTGAAATTCCTGCCTTACTTCAATGCGACGGCCTCCAACGTGCTTTATGGCTACTGGAGTCACGATATCGGCGGACATCAGAGCAAGCAATACGGCACACCCCTCGAACCGCAACTCTACACCCGTGCCATGCAGATGGGACAGTATCTGCCCATCATCCGCTCTCACAGCACGAAGGATCCCAGTCTCAACAAAGAGCCCTGGGCCTTCGATCAGACCACCCGTCAGCGACTCGCCCAGGTGATTCGGGGCCGCTATGCCCTCGTACCTTATATCTACACGATGGCCCGCACCACGTTTGAAGAAGGGCTCGCCCTCTGCCGGCCGCTCTACTACGATTATCCTGAAGCGCCCGAAGCCTATGAATTCAAAGAGGAGTACATGTTTGGCGACCAGATGCTCATCGCCCCCGTTACCAATGAAGTGAACCCCGAAGACGGCTATGCCGACGTCAGTCTGTGGCTGCCAGAAGGCGAGTGGCTCGAGTACGAGACGGGCGAGATGCTGCAGGGCGGCAAGACCTATCAGCGCCGCTTCACGATGGACGAATATCCCGTCTATGTCAAGGCAGGCAGTATCATCCCTTACTTCGGCAAACTGAAGAATCTCTCTGGCACGTCTCAACCCGTCATCCTGCGCATATTTCCCGGTGCAGCCGATGGCACCTTTACGCTCTATGAAGACAATGGCGAAGACAAGCATTACGCCACAGCGTTCGCCACCACACCGCTCTCTTATGTGCGCAAGGGTAACCATCTTCAGGTGACCATCGGTGCACGCGAGGGTCAGTATAAGGCGATGCCCGCACGTCGTCACTACAGTGTCGCCCTGCCTTGTCAGAAAGCGCCCCTCAGCGTCAGGTGTGGCAACGAGTCGCTGCCCTTCACTTACGACGGAGCAAACCTCGAGGCTACCATCACGCTCGGCGATATCGACTGCGCCACAGGTGTCGTCATCGACATCGAGATGCCCGCCGACTATGCCCTTGCCGACGGCACGAAGGCCAACTTCCGCCATATTCAGACGATGGTGCGCGACTTCAAGCAGCACGATGCTGGCATGGTCTATACCAAAGACTTCGGCTATCTCGAGGCCACCCCGCTGCGCCTCACTTATCACCCCGAACTGCAGGAAGAGACGCTCAAAGCCTATCGAGAGAAGTTCGCCCGCATAGCCGATGTTCTCCATCAGCAAATGTCAGACGAAACCCTCTACACCCGCGCCCTGCGCCTCCTAAACCGTTAACATCAATTCGGACGGTTCTTTCGTTACATCGAAGGAACCGTCCATTAGTGTCTACCATCATGGTTGCAAAGTTACGTTTTTTTGGAAGTAAAAAGTGTCTTGCTGACGCAGTGTTGCGGTGTTGCAGTTCGAAATCTGATAGTCTGAAGGTCAGTATATATCTCTATATCTATATATATTTATATATATAGATATAGAAGTAAATATAGGGTGTGGGGAAGCTCTTTCGAGAACTGCAACACTGCAGCGCGCAGCAGAGACAGTCGCCCGGAAATTCGTAGACCGCAATGAAAGATTCGTACCTTTGCATTGCCAACGAAAAATGATGAAATTTGCAACCTAATTAGGCGACAAAAATTGCGAAGTGCGCGTATACGTGTTTCCTAGGGAAATCGCAAAACGGAGTCCAATCCGCGATAGGTAAAAATAATTAACATCTACCCGCCATTAAAATCTTAAGTGTATGACGAAGAAGGAAACTTTTAAGTGGGTTGTGCAGATTATCGCATCAATTGCAATGCCATACTGATGGCATTGGGAACGACCTCGTGCATTGGTTGCAAATGTTACATTTTAAGTGTAAATTCGTCACTTTTACAATAATTTGTCCCCCGCAGGAAGGGAAGTAGCTTCGATATTAGTACTTGCGCACACCGAAGTTCTTGCGATATTCATCATTGATGGCGCGGCTGGCTTTGTGACTATCGAAGTGCGTCGGGGCAATGATGAAGTCGGGAACATTATAGGAAAGGAAGCGTCCGCGATAGAAGCGGCGCGGATTGCGTTGTGGCAGCATGAAGGCCTTGCTGACATTTCCTTCTGCATCGATATGACAGAAGTAGGGACGTGTGTAGAGCCCGTCGTCGCGACGAGAACTAAACAACAGCCATCGTGAATTGGTGCTCCAGTTGTGGAATGATTCGGTCTCTTCAGAATTGGCTTCATCCATGGGGAGGCTTTGCCGTGTCGTCAGATCAAGCAGGTAGAGATCGGCCTCGTGATGCCAGATGCTGAACTGTCCGTAGTCGGAGAGTGTGTAGCAAAGGAAACGCCCGTCGTAAGAGGGACGAGGGAAAGATACCGACTTGTGTAGGGCCTGGGCATCAACGATGGTGTCTATACGACTGCCGAATTGCCCTGTAGCTGGGTCGAAATCAATACGGCAGAGGTTGTAGCGTATGGAGTCGAGTTGGTGATTGTCTTCGGGAAGGGCCTGTGCCGCGCAGAAATAGAGCGAGCGTCCATCGGCAGAGAACACGGGATAGGTCTCGTAGACAGCGTCTTGCTTCAGTAGGGGTGACAGTAACAGCTCGTTTTTGTCGATGTCATAGACCTGAATGTCGGAGGCATCGTCGAACACTTCGATGCGATTGCGATCGGCACTGTGGAATGTCTGCTTCGTGACGTTGGTGGAGTAGGCGATATAATGGCCTGAAGGATGCCAGTAGGGATAGACGCAGAGACCGAGCGTCTCAGGAGTCTTGGTGTTGTAGGCAGTGATAGAGCCGTCATCTTTACTCAATAGTGTCGCACCATGTTTGCCGCGGATATGAAGGCTCATGTTAGCAGGGTTGCCGCGGTTGAAGCTATGACAGTTGACGCAGCCTTCAAACTGTGTATTCTCGATTAATGCGCATTCATCGAACGAAGAAAGGTCTCGCTCGTAGATACCCATTTTGCTCCAGACCTCGTGGCCTGGGGCGATAAGGCGGTAGCAGATACCATAGTCGATGCTGTCGGGGCTCACGTAGATGGGGAAGGAACGGTAGGTGTGCCATCCATCGTCGAATTTGGCTGAAACGGTCACGCTGAGCGAGTCTCCACGGTTCTGAGCGAGCAACTGATGCCAGTCGTCGAGGTCGAAATCCACCGATTCTTCTCCTTGGCTGTGCAGGCTGTTTCCGTGACGGTCTGTTACGACGGCATCCACCAGTAGGGCATGTTCATCAGCCATATTGAAGTTGAGCGGCGCGATATTCACGGGTATGGTGACCCCGAGGTAGTCGGGATAGATAGCAGGCAGGGCGTTCTCTTGCTTGGCATCGCTGACAGGTTCATGGGTGCAAGCCGCCAGACAGATCGCGGAAAGGAGTATATACAGGATCTTTCTCATTGCTGATTCATTTTACGTAATAAGTTGGCATAGCCCTCGCGATCGCCAGTCAGCATATAGTAGGCTACCAGATATTCATAGGCAAGACGATTGCCGGCGTTGCTGGCAAGGAGGTTCTCGAGCATATCCGGCGTGACGTGGCCACCGAAGTAGAAGTCATCTTTATAAGCCATCTGACGCAAGCGCCCGTATTCGGGATGTTTGGCAATGGCCTTCTCGTCGCCCAACAGGGGGAGTGTCTCACCGGCCCATTCACGATAGAAAAGAGTCTTTTGCAGCGCCGTGAGATACTTGCGAGCCACCTCATAGTTGCCGAGAATCAGATTGGTTTGTGCCAGTCGCTTGTAGCAACGGCCACTTTTCTGAAAGTCGAGAATGGCTTCCTGTGCCTCGAAGACCATTCGCTGAGCAACGGTAATCATACCTAACTGGTAGAAGGCCTCGGAAGTTGGCAAAGGACTGATGGCATCGGTTCCGAAATCGGGTAGGAGACCTGCGATGCCGTTTTGATTGTAGTCGAACAGATGTTTGGTGAGCATGCCGTGCATCGCCAGCCCCAGATTCTGTACTGTCACGCCGATTTGGTTGTTGGGCTTCTCTATGTTGATGGTCTCAAGGATGCGGTTCCATTGTTGGTGACGGGCCATGAAGTCATAATGCATCACCTTCTCAGCTTTGAAGTTGCTGTTTTTCCAGACAAGTCCTCCCATGCCAATCGCTACCAGCGCAAAAGAGCAAAGCGCAGCCACGATGCTATCAGACGAATTCCAATGACTCAATAAGCGGGCTGCTAATGCCAGAATGAAGACAGACAAAGACGCAGCCCATAGCAGCACTGGAATGTCTGTCGGGTAGCGATAGTAATGGATGCCGAACCACAGATTATTGGCTGGCACTGGGAGATAATATGCCAATATGACCAGCATGATGGCTAAAAGCACAAACACACTGTAATACCAGACAGAGTGTCTGGGGTGGGGAGACAGCAAGAGGAAGCATACCACGCAAATCGGGCCTACCATCCAATAGAGCACAGGGATGGCGGCAATGAGCAGGATGCGTCGTATCCAACCGTCACTTAAATGACTGAACAGACAAGCGGCAAGGAGCGTGAGCAGTACGGCCCAGACGCCTCCCAGCAGCGCGTTCTCATCGAGCAGGAAGAGCCAGAGCAGAAATGCAGGTACGAAGCTCAACCCACACCACGGTCCCTGAGCCTGTCGAAGGGATAGAAGCGTCAGTAGCTGTACTGCTGAGAGCAGAACTGCAATGATCAGTGCGCCCACCCATGCATACAGGAAGAACTGCGTCGAGAAGCGTCCCAGCAGGTCGGAAATGCCACCTGGTAGTTTGATGATATCCCATACGTAGGTGCTGTCGAAGAGGAAAAGCTGGAACTGCTCCTGATAATGCAGATGATGCGGGTATGCCAGTCCGAAGAAGAGGAGGACTGCCACACCGAAAAGGAGCGTATATATATAATGTATATGTTTCATTCAAACTACTTGTCGAATACCTTGCTAAACTCGTTGACACTGATCGTGACGGGCTCTATCATGAACTCCGGGCGGTTATAACTCTTCAGCAGGAAGGTATTATGCTCTGGATCCTCCTGCGGCAACATAAAGGCTTTTTCTGCCTTTCCATCGTGGAAGTATGCGAAATATACACGGCAGAAGTTGCCATCCTCGCGGCGGCTGGCGACCATGATCCAATGTCCGTTACTCGACCATGAGGGATAACTGTCAGGACGGCCTTCGCTGTTCACCTTTGTCATATCGAGGGATTGTGTCAAAGGGAGTTCCTGGTCAAGTGACATACAGGCGATGTCGCCGTCGTTGTGCCTGATATGGAAACATCCGTACTGCCCTATGGCAAAGAGGATATAATGCCCATCGGGACTAATGCGAGGCAACGTGACGCTCTTGTCAATGGAGGCAGCATCAAATACCAATTCTTCATCACCGAAGCCATGCGTCGCCACATCGAACGAACGGCGATAGAGGTTGTACTGCACCTTCGGATAGGTGGTCCTGATATCCTTGTCGCGCATCTCTTCAGGCAGCGGAACAGACTTGCAGTAGTAGAGGTACTTGCCATCAGGCGACCACGTGGGATACACCTCCAGCAGGGTGGAGTCGTTGCTGACCACCTGCACTGAGTCGGTCTCCACGTCGTAGAGAATCAGGTCGCTTTTCAAGTCATAGACCTCAATCTTGTTGGGGTTCTGCGTATGGAACGCCTGACGCGTCAAGTTAGTTGAGAAGGCCACCAACTTGGCTGTGGGATGCCAGGAAGGATAGACACCTCCGGAGATGGTATAGTCGCGCTTCATATTCACTCTCGATACCTTGCCGTCGTTCACGATGACAGTACCAGCATTAGACAGACGCACGTGGAAGAGCATGTTGTCGGTCTTGTAGTTCTGATAGCTGTGGCAGTTGATGCACTGCCCCTTCGCCCTGTCATTCATGGTGATCTCATTATTGAAAATCTGAGTCTCTTCGAAAGAGGTGAGGTTGCGCTGGGCAATCTCCATGAAACTCCAAGCGACATACGAGGGCTCTATGAGGCGATACGAAATATAATCGTCGATAGGTTCTTGGGCTACATAGATATTAAAGGGCGTGAACGACAGCCATTCATCGTCTTTCTTCTGTCCCCAGACTTCCACCTTGATGCTCTTGCCCTTCGCAGTATTGAGCATGTCATGCCACTCTGATTCGGGTATCTGTACTTTTAACCCATCTCCGTATGTCTCTTGTTGGCCATCAGGTGTGCTGATACGTGCCACACAGGCATTGAACTCTTCTGCAGGAAGCATAAAATTGAGTGGCGCGATGTTGTAAGGCACCGTGACATTGCAATAGTCGGGGAAGATGGCCGGAAGGCTCTTAGCCTCTTTGGATGAAGAAGGCACATCGGGGTGACCTGCACACGATGTCAGAATCAGGCAAGCCACAGCTACAAGCATTAAATATGGATGGATATATCTTTTCATTGTCTTGTTATGATTGCACTTCATGATCTTTCCTGTCAACGATATTAGAATATTGCCTTCCGAAGAAGTAGTAATACCAATAAGTGTCTCCCCATTCTCCACTCATTTGTTCTGCTACCTGTCCAATGGTCTTTCCTGGCTTTACCAGTTTTGCCATCGCTTCTGAGAACTTTTTGTAGCGATAGAAAATAGTCTCCTCCACAGGTATCATCATGCGTTTTTCTTCGGGAGCTTTATCCATGAAAAGAATATAAGCCTCCTGTGCATGCATAGGGAAGTCCTCGCCATCGTGCATTTTCAAATACTTGCGGAGCGACGGCCAGAATTGGTGTGAGTCGCAACGTAACATAGAATAGAATAACGCCTGTTCTGAAGCCACTTTATTGTCAACTCCATACCAAAGACTGATACTGTTTATTATATAGCTATCGGTATTCTCAACGCCTGAGAGTTCATCGGGGTAGGCATTTTTAAGTTCATTGACTTTTTGTGCTACCGGAGCTGGCTGCCAATTGCCGTAAAACGGATGATGATGTAACAGGGTGGTATAACGTTCCAATAGTTCCTTGTCTCCTGTAGCCTGTGCACAGCGGGATAACATTTTCAGATAGAAAGGCGAGAAGCCTGTCTGTATGCCCATTTCGAAATTCAGACGAATGGCTTCATTAATCATGCCGTAATTATAATATACCAAAGGCGATGCGATGGACAATAGGGAAACGTGTATAGAATCGGGGTTATTGATAGGATAGCTGATGTTACCCGTCTTAAACGAACGATCTAGTAATCCGCCTTCATTCATCAAGGCTATGTTCTTGAGAAATACCATCGTGGTAGTTGGCTCTTTATTTTCTTCTATCAGATGAAGCACCTCTTTCCAATTGTCGTCCGAAGCATGACGCACCATGCACATCTCGTCGATATAGTTTTTATCATGGAACATGAATGACAAAGTAAAGATGATGCCTGCTACAGCACTTATCACTGGAATGAATGACTTATTGAGAAAACGGGCACATAGCGGAATGAGTACAGAGACGGCACCAAGCACCAAGAACGGGATTGTGAGATGCTCGCAATTGTCGAGTGGAGTTGCGAAGCGAGGCAAGCCTGCCAGCATGACATCATCGAATTTCAAATTCGAATATAGTTGAGTATGCCAGATGCTGGCGGTAAAGATAAGTAGGATAATGCCCAATAACTCGCGCCAGGTAGGTTTTTCATATACCATTAGACAAAGTAAGAAAAGCATGGCGAACCATCCGAGTACCGGATAGATGGCAAAGGCCAGCACATACCAAGCAAGATTCCATTTGCGCGGGGTGCAGCGTGCCGCCCACAGGAGCAGCAGCATGACGAGATAACCTACCGACTGTGAGAACCAATAGCCTCTGATGGTGTATATATAGATCCAATAGCCCAAATCTACCACCGATGTGAGCAGACAAGCAACAGGCAAGAGCATTAGCGCGGAGACTCTTCCCTGTAACTGGAATGCTTTGACTCCCACTAAGAAAATCAGTATCCAGATAGCCACGAGTACGGCAGAGCCCAAGGCAGGATAATAGAAAAGCTGTGTCAGCCAGGCGCCTACATACTGCATCAGGCCGAATGGCTTTTGCATGAGTGTGTGGAAGAAAGGTGTTCCGGAGATGAATTCGGAACGGTCGTGTGCTGTATAGAATACCTCCTGGTTAATATATAATGTATAAATGGTAAATAAGACGAACACCAGCAAGTTTACATAGAGAAAGGCTGACTCAATTAAATGAGTCAGCCTATTATTGTCAACTAATAAGGAATGATTATTCCTCATAGTAAATAGACTTGATTGTTACAGAGCCACGAGTCATCAGAAGAGTCAAGTCTCTGCTCCTAGATCTTCCCTCTGCATCAGCTTTATTGCTATGAGCACACCAGTCTGCCATATCCTGCGTGATTGGAAGTTCCCACAGACCATTTTTTGGCTCGATGGGAACGTTGTCTGCAAATACAGGATCCCACCAACCTGTCATAATGCGTACAGTAACACCTACATCACTAACACCATCACCCCAGATGAACGGGCCCGGTTGAACGTCTGTAATCTCAAAGATAAGAGTCTTGAGGCCAAAGTAAACTTCATCAGAAAGATATGGCATGTACTTACCTTCAGTATCGCTAAAACGTCCTGCTCCTGCATCACCAGAAGGGAGAACGAATGCTGGCTGAGTTGCCGGATCCTTACCATAGATGAAAATCTGCTCGAGTTTTTCTGTGGTTTCCTCGCAAGAAACTTGATAATCAGCAGAGAGTTCGGTACCATCAGGACAAAGAGCTGTCAACTTAATGGCATAGTTACCAAGTTTCATCTTCTTCTTCGCATAGTTACTAAGGAAATCCTTACCATCGATCGTCCACTTTGCATTGACAGGAGCAGAGGTCTTACAGGTAATGACGTTACCATTCTTTCCGCTGGCTGCCTTGTCAACAGTGACACTAGACATCGCCTTAAGTTCGTCAACAGTGATGTGACCGTCATTCTTGATATCCTCATGAGTAGGATCGCAAGCAAAGAGCGTACATACTGCGGCAAAAACCAAAAATATTTTTTTCATATTGATTACTAATTAAAACATTAATAAAGTGTAACATATTGTGTTTCTGGATCAGCAGCATTCCAACCGTCATTCTGCTTGATCTTACCCACACTCAGATTAATCTGATTCTGAGGCTTAGCCAAGAAACCATCAGTAGCGGCATAACGCTTAGCCCAAGAACTAGTCATGTGGTGCATTGCGACTTTACTACCCTTATTGCCACGTACAACAATCATCTTTCCATCCTGTGCCTGGAGCGCTTTAGCTGCTAATGAACCCTCGCCAGCGCCCTTGCCAGACCAACGACGCAAATCGTTGAAACGAAGTCCCTCGAAAGCAAACTCCCAACGGCGCTCATCCTGAACAGCCTTCAAAGAGTATGGTGTCGTAGGTACACCTGCACGAGTCTGAACCTCATTCATGTAAATTGCATTACCCGTGAGCTCAGTGAGCATCAGAAGAACGTCGGCATAACGCATCAAGTAGTAATCCTCGAAGTTGTCACCCTGCATACTGTTCTCCAGTGAACTCTTCTCAAAACCAGGAGCGAAGTCCCACCAAGGAGCGAGAGAGGTACCACTAGCTTCAACAGTGACAGCATTATACTTCTTCACAGCATAGCCAGATTCCTCACAGTCATCCTTCTCAAAAGAATAATCATCGAGCTCATTTTCACAGTCGATCAAAGAGCCGAGCTTACGGATGTCGCTGTAATTACCTTGCGTCTCTGCATATGACCAGTCGTCCCAGAGGTTGCATGATGGAGTACCCTGACCCCAACCCTGATTGAATGGATATGTATGAGCAACATCACCATTCGTACCATTACAACGCAGACCCCAAAATACTGATACATAGTTGCAATACATACGAGAGGTAGAATAGAAGTTACTAGGAATAGCCCACTTAGAAGCATTCATATACTGAATCTGGAAGAGCTCCTCAGTATTGCCGTTACCCATGCCAGGCATATCGAAGCACAGGTCACGTGGCATGTCAGCAATAAAGGCATAACCATGAGTACCTTCTTTATTGCCTGTACCATCCTCATTGTCGTGAGCTTCATCCCATACCATACTATTAGAGTACTGCCAGAGTGAACGGAAATCCTTACAAAGCTTGTAACCGCCATTTGAAACGATGTCCTCAAGCCCCTTGATAACGTCAGCCTGTGAAACAGAAGTCACATCGCAACCCTCCTGCTTGATAGCCTCACCATTGCGGTCATTGAGGGCAATAGTAGGAGCTGAGCCACCAGCAAGCTCGCCTACTTTCTTATAGAAGCCTGCCCAGAACATGTAAGCACGTGCGAGGAATGCCTCTGCAACGAACTTGTTAGCATGGCCATCACCTCTTCCTCTGGTTGTACCCATGAGGTTCTTTGCAGAAACGAAATCAGCAATAATCTGAGGATAGATGACATCCTCTGCACTCACCTGCTCCTCCATCTCTGGAGTAACGTCAGATTTGGTGATAAGAGGTATATCACCATAGAGCTGAGTAAGCCAAAGATTATAGAGACCGCGCATGAAGAATCCTTCGCCCAAAAGCTGAGCACGCAGAGCCTTTTCACTTTCAAGCCAAGTAAAGTTGTCGATGGTTTCAATCAGGTCATTGCAACGCTTAATACCACCATACATGGTAACAAATGGGCTTTCCCACTGATTTACATTCATCTCCACGAGATGATGCATAGCCTTTACTTTATTGTCCTGCAGGCCACCACTTCCGTAGCAGTTGTCAGACATAATCTCCCACCAATACATGGGGAATGTGGTATCGGAATCACCGCCACCCATCACATTCATAAGACTGTAAATACCTGCAAGCTCAGCCTCAACGTCTCCAGATTTACCAGGGAAGGTACTCTTAGTCATCTCGGTCTTACGTGGATCGGTGTCCAGCATGTCGTCACAAGACGTAAACAAGGTTGCTATTGATAAAACAGTCAACACTGATAATATATATTTCTTCATAATTTATAAATCGAATTAGAATTTAATACTTGCACCAACCAGATAAGTACGAGCGGTTGGGTAAAGACCAAGGTCAATACCAGATGCCCAGCTATTACCACCAGCAGAATTACCTATCTCAGGATCGAGACCAGTGTAGCCGGTGAAGGTGATGAGGTTCTGAGCCTGAACATAGAGACGGAGCTGCTGCAGTGGGCAAGACTTCCAAAGATGCTTGAAGTCGTAACCAAGCGTTACGGTCTTGATCTTGAAGTAGTCTGCATCTTCCATATAGCGGGTAGATACCCAGATTGTATTATTAGAACCTGTAGCATCAATACGTGGCTGGTCGTTTGAAGTGCCCTCACCATGCCAACGATTCAGGATTGTAGTATCGTAGTTCTGGTAAGGATTGTCACCGAATGAACGATAGGAACGCATGATCTGCTGACCGAATGCACCGGCACCGTTGACAGCGAAGTCGAAACCTTTCCATGAACAGCCGAGGTTAATACCAAGGGTCACATCCGGATTAGGATTACCAATCTCATGACGGTCGCTGTTTTCACCTTCTGCGTAGGTAATCACGCCATCACCATTCCAGTCATCCCAGATGCAATCACCAGGTTGTGCAGTGTTAAGAACGGCCTTACCGGCTGCACGTGCCTCATCAATCTGTTCCTGATTCTGCCAGATACCGCTGTATGACATACCATAGAAATAACCGATAGGCTTGCCTTCCTCAGCACGATAGACATACTCTGTACCCTGTGAGAGAACACCGCTCGGACCATTAATATAGTGGTTATCGTTAGCGATACGGGTTACCTTGTTCTTATTGGTAGCAAAGTTTACGCTGGCATTGTAACGGAAGTCCTTGCCAATCTGGTCGTTCCAAGAGAGAGCGAGCTCAATACCTGTATTCTGGACGTCACCACCATTGATGTAAGCAGGGCTAGTACCGTAGATAGCAATGTGAGGACCTCCGATGAGCCAGTCCTTTGTTGTCTTCTTATACCAGTCGAAGGTTACACCCAGACGGCTGTCGAGGAAGCGAGCATCGAAACCAAAATCAAGTTGTTCAGAGGTTTCCCAAGTCAATTCGTAGTTAGGCAGGATGTTTGCGTAAGCGCCAGTTTGCGGAGTACCACTGGTAGAGGTCGTCATATCAGAACCGAACTTATAGCCATTGTCGCCTGCATCACCTGACTGAGCAACAGTAGCAAGATACTGGTAGGCAGGGATAGAGCAGTTACCGTTCTGACCCCAAGATGCACGGAGCTTGAAGAAATCCATCCAGCTCTTGGTGCTCTCCAAGAATTTCTCGTTAGTCATCACCCAACCTGCAGATACAGACGGGAACACACCCCAACGGTGACCCTTATTGAAGACGCTTGAACCATCATAACGTACTGTTACGGTAGCCATATAAGTCTCGTTCCAGTCCCAGTTTGCACGACCGAACCAAGAAGCGAGATAGCTCTCGTCAGTTGGCTTGCCAGATATTGTAGCAGCGGTAACACTCTCAAGTTTGAAGTTTGACATATAAGCAGAATCGAAGCCCTTCAGTGTTGCGAGTTGCTGTCCATACTTAGCAGAGTTAGAGGCAGCGAGGTCTTCACCCCAAGCAGAACTCTGGAAAGTCTGACCTGCCATCACACTAATCTTGTGACCAGAGATAATAGGAAGATCATAAGTGATAGTGTTCTCAATAGACCAGTTAGAACTCATGTTCTGACTCTGATTACCGCTGTATGAGTCAACGATAGACGAACCGTTAGCTGGAGAACGTGGCTCGGAATAGCCGCGATATGCACCAGAATACCAGTTGTAGTTAAACTGAGAACGCCATCTCAGACCCTTAATAGGCTGAACAGTCATGAAAGCAGTAGTGCTTATGCTGAGACCACGGCTCTCTGCCATAGAGTTGAAACCACCCTTGCTGAGAGCTTCCCATGGGTTCTTGAATACCTGAGCATTCCAACCTGTACTATAATTATTCCAATTATAATTGTCGCCTTTGTCAGAATACTGTGGCACGAGCGGAGAAGTCTGAAGTAGGTCGTGGATATAGCTCCAGTACATGCCATCCTCTGCCAAGTCGTGGTTCCTGGTATAACCAATAGAGATGTTCTCACCGATGGTAATAGCATCGAAGTCCTTAGCTTTCAGAAGCACATGGTCGCTGTTGAGGCGGATGGTGTGACGCTTGTAGTAAGAAGCCTGATCTGCACCCATGATACCTTCATTACCGGTATAAGTGTAAGACATGGAGAATTTAGACAACTCAGTACCGCCAGTCAGAGTAACAGAATGGTTCTGCTGCAAAGCATTCTTGTTGATGAAAGCATCCCACCAGTCTGTGCCTTCCCAGCCACCCTGTACTTTCTTGTAAATGTCAGCAGGGATATAACGGGTGATGTATTTACCGTCTTTGTCATTACCGGAGACCCAGTCCATCTTAGCTCCAGAAGTGTTGAAGCTGTACTCGTCCATGATCATCATATATTGCTGAGCATTGAGCAGCTGTGGACGCTTGTAGGCATTTGACCAACCCATAGCACCATTGTAGCTGATCTCAATCTTACCAGCCTTACCCTGCTTAGTGGTCACAAGGATCACACCGTTAGCAGCACGGGCTCCATAGATGGCTGCCGATGCAGCATCCTTCAAGATGTCGATGCTCTCAATATCGTTAGGGTTGATGCCGTCAAGGTTGCCACCAGCTACACCGTCAATCACATAAAGAGGTGCAGCGTCACCAGTGGTACCGATACCACGGATATAAACCTTGTATCCCTTACCAGGCTGTGAAGATGCACTGGTAATCTGTACACCAGGCGTGCTTGACTGCATGGCTTCGAGGGCGTTGGTGGTGTTCAGCTTGGCGATATCATCACCCTTTACCTGAACCGTTGCACCAGTCACCAACTTTTTCTTCATCGTACCATAACCGATAACGACCACGTCGTTCAGCGTGGTGTTGTCTTCCTTCATGGTGATGTTGAGAGTACTTTTTCCTCCTACTTTAACCTCTTGGGTTACATAACCTACGTAGGAGAAAACGAGAGTAGCATTGGAGGCAGCCTCAATGCTGTAGTTACCGTCGAAGTCAGTAATGGTACCCTTCTGGGTCTCCTTTACTTTCACCGTTGCACCGATAACTGGTTCACCATTCTCGTCGTTTACCGTTCCTTTGATGATACTCTGAGCCATAGCTCCCAAGGGGAACAAACAGAGCAGGAACAGAAACACTAGCGGCTTTTGTAGTGATTTAAAATTCCACATAGTTGATAATAAGTTAGATAATTGAATTATAAAAAAATGTATTTTTAGGTTCTTTTCACCTCGAATTAATATTTCGACGGTGCAAAGGTATTATATTTTTATTGCGTAGGCTTTCTTATATGTAACACATAGTTTACAAAAAGTAACATATGGCAAAAAATGTTGCTTTTATAAGCAGTTATGTTACATTTGCGGTAGGCTTTTGCCGATTTTCTTACTATCTTTGCAGCGTATTTCTAACTAACAAAAAATGAAACAGACCCTAACCACGATTCTTTTGGGCGTGCCGCTCGTGCTTGCGGCACAGAACCCCGTCATCCGCGACCAGTTCTCGGCAGACCCTACCGCACGCGTATTTAATAATAAGGTGTATATCTACCCATCCCACGATATCGATGCTCCGGATGGAAACGAACGACTCAAGGAGTGGTTCTGCATGGCTGACTACCATGTGTTCTCCTCTGAGAATCTTACCGACTGGACCGACCATGGTGTCATCCTTTCTCAGGAACGTGTGCCTTGGGGTAATCCGGAGGCCTATTCCATGTGGGCACCGGATTGTGTGGAAAAAGATGGCAAGTATTACTTCTATTTCCCAAATGCCCCCAAAGGTGAGGCGAGGGGCTTTGCGATAGGAGTAGCGACTGCTGATCGTCCCGAAGGTCCCTTTACGCCGGAGGCAGAACCCATCAAAGGTGTTTCTGGCATCGATCCCTGTGTGCTTGTAGACCATGATGGTACTTCCTATATCTATTGGAGCGGCATGGGTATCAGGGGCGCAAGGCTCAAACCGAACATGAAGGAGCTCGATGGCGAGTTACAGGAGGTAAAGTTCCCCAAACGAGAGGGCATGCCTGAAATGCCGCCGATGAAAGTAGGTGGTCAGGTGATGGAAGGACTGCCCGACGGTTTCAAGGAAGGTCCCTATGCTTTCAAGCAAGGCGGGTGGTACTATCTCACTTTCCCATGGGTGAGGCATGAAGGTGGAACTGAGACGCTGGCCTATGCCATGTCGAAGTCGCCACTTGGCCCTTGGGATTTCAAAGGTATCATCATGGCCGAGCATGCCAATCGTTGCTGGACTAACCACCATTCCATCACCCAATATCAGGGGCAATGGTATCTCTTCTATCACCATAATGACTATTCGCCGGCACGTGACAAACGTCGTTCTGTCTGTATCGATAAGCTTTATTTTAATGCTGACGGTACTATTCGTGAGGTCAAGCCGACGTTACGCGGAGTGGGTGTCACAGAGGCTACGTCACGCATCCTCCCAGATCGTTATAGTGCCCTCAGTCCGGATGCCTCTATAGAATACCTCGATACGATGAACCGTTTCCGTGGTTGGGAGACGATATTGCCAGGCCGACAGAGCTGGGTGCGCTACGACCAAGTGGATTTCAGTAAACTCAATGATGCTTATGTCGTTGTTTGTGCAAAGGCTAATGCCAATACTGAGTTCTGCTTGCGCGAGAAGAGTGAGAAGGGCAGGATCATTGCTCGCATCCCCATGACAGTAGTCTCTGAAATGGGTCCATTCCGTCGAGATATGTCAGGTCAGTGGATCACACTCACGGCTGCGCTTGACTATGTACCGAAGGGAATTAGTGATTTGGTTGTAACAGCTGGCGACGAGGGTGTCTGCATCGATTGGGTGCAGTTCAAGAATCGCCCCCATTATTTCTCGGCTGTCACCACACCGACGGCGCAGCCAGATGCTGATGGCTACATCCGCCGTTGGATGCTCCTGGAACCTATCCGTCAGGATATCCGTTCTAATGTAATTTTCACCAACACCTGGCTCGAGGATGCTTTTGCCAAGACTTGGTTTAAGGGACAGCAGACTCTATTGCCTCGCGACGGACAAAAGGTGAAGGTCTCTGCCGAACAGCCCGATGGCAAAACAACCTCTCAGACGCTCGCCTGGCATGCCCTTGACAGTGAGAACTATAATGTCAAGCTATTTCGCTTTGCAGAGAAATGGGGACAGCAGACCTATGGTTCCCTCTTCTGGATGGTCACGATTATTGATTGTCCAGAGGAAATGGCTGGCGTGCGCCTTGCTGTAGGTTCCAATGGTGCCTCGAAGTGGTGGCTTAACGGTGAACCGGCGCTCTTGCTGGAAGGTGACCGCCGTATGGTGCGCGACGATGGTATGTCGCCCCGGCTTACCCTGAAGAAAGGGCGCAACATCTTGCGTGGAGCTGTTATCAACGGCCCAGGCCTTAGTGACTTCTGTGTACGTTTCCTTGATGAAAACGGAATTCCTGTAACAAATTATACTATCAAACTGCAATAATCATGAAATCGAAAATACTATATATCCTCTCTGCAACCCTTTGGTTCAGTACACAAACTGTAAATGCTCAATTAGGAGAGCCCTATATCCATGACCCTTCAACCATTGCGGCGTGTGATGGTAAGTATTACACATTTGGTACCGGAGGCGGAGGACTTGTCTCTGATGACGGTTGGCATTGGCGTGATATAGCTCGTAGTCTGAAACTTGGAGACCGTGCCGCCAGTGTCCGCCCAGGTGGAGGAGCGGCACCTGATGTCTTAAAAATTGGCAATCGTTATCTCTGCATCTATGGAGCTACGGGAGGTGGTCTCGGTGGTGGACATAATGGAAGGATCCTGACCATGTGGAACAAGACGCTCAATCCACTGTCGCCAGACTTCAAATGGAGTACGCCAGTGGAGGTCTGTGCATCAGATGGCATGGAAGATCAGGACGCTATCGATCCCTCACTGCTGCTTGATCCCACCACAGGCCGGCTTTGGGTTAGCTATGGTACTTATTTCGGTACTATCCGGCTCATAGAGCTCGATCCTGCTACGGGTGAGCGCATGAAAGGCAACGTAGAACGAGATATAGCTATCGACTGTGAGGCCACCGATCTTATCTGGCGTGATGGTTGGTACTACCTACTTGGTACCCATGGTACCTGTTGTGACGGTGTAAACTCTACCTATAACATTGTTGTGGGACGCTCTCGTAGTGTGGAAGGTCCTTATCTCGATAATGTGGGGCGTGACATGTTCCACGGCGGTGGTCGTATGGTCATCGCCGCAGGTGACCGCAAGACGGGCCCTGGGCATTTTGGACGTACCGTTCTTGACGATGGTGTTGAACTCATGTCGTTTCATTGGGAGGCAGATCTGGATATGAGTGGACGTTCCGTGCTCGGCATCCGTCCGTTGCTTTGGCACAATGGCTGGCCTGTAGCCGGAGAGCAGATTCGGCAGGGTGACTATGCCATCCTTTCTGAACGTCGTGGCTATAGCCTTGAATTGGCTGTAGATTTCGTGCGGATGGCACAGCAGCGTGAGCGTTTCTGGGATATGGATCTCACCAAGCCGTTGGAATCTATCCCCGCCCAGACACTCGACCAGGTGGAGGCTACTTGGCCTAAGGGTGACATCGCAGTGCGGTGTGGCGACTATATGTTTCGTCCTCATCAACATTGGACAGTGATACCCGTTCCTGAGGCTGGCTGTACGCTTGCCGGACCGCTCTATAAGATCCTGATTGCTGGCACAGATCGAGCCTTGACTGCTACTGCTGCCTGTGAAGTGACTACGCAGACTTTCCAGAATGACCAGTCCCAGTTGTGGCGTATCGAACAGCTTACCGACGGTACTTACCGCATCATGCCCTATGCCGTTCCTGGTCAGCAAGGACTGAATCTGCGCTACTGTCTCTATTCGGCTGGTGACTCCACACCAACGCTGGCTGTATACGATTTCGCTAGTGATAATTCGAAATGGAATTTCCGCAAATAAAGGTAACAAAAGCATATTTTCTGAAAATCATACACAGATTTGCAGAATTTGTTGTATCTTTGTAGCCGGAATGCTTAAAACTATCAATATTATACCGAAGTCCTTATCCGTTAGGATCAGCCTTATGGCTGTACTGGCGATAGCGGTTCTGCTCTCGGCAGCACTCTTCATCATGCTGCATTTTGCCCGTAAAACCGTAAAGGAGGAAGCACTTCGGAAAGCTGAACAGACACTTGATGGTACGGTTCAGCAGATAGATAATATTCTTTTAAGTGTTGAGCAGTCGGCAGGCAATATCTATTGGGACATGCTTTTCCATCTGAAAGAGTCGGAGCGAATGGAGACCTATTGCCGGACAGTTGTGGAAACTAATCCACACATCGTGGGGTGTGCCATTTCTTTTGAACCCTATTATTTTAAGGCGCATGGGGAATATTTTCAAATCTATGTTCACCGGGTGGACTCCAGTGGGCTTAAGGTTTCCGATTCACCTATCATCCAGCCTTCTACATTCGGCAATCTGCCCTATCCACAACAGTCGTGGTATTATAATTGTGTGAAGTTGCGACATCCAATCTGGATTAACCCTATGGGGGATGCCAGTGCCGATGATGATGCTATTGTTACCTTTAGCTTGCCTATCTACGATAAAGAGAAAATTGTCGGTGTAATGGGGGTTGACGTGTCGTTGACCAGACTGACGCGAATTATAGAAGAGGGTAAACCCTCGCCCAATTCCTATGCCGCTGTGGTGGAGCGCGATGGATCCTATATCGTGCATCCTGACATTTCCAGGCTTTACCATGAGTCTATAGGTAAGATAGCTCAGCAGGAGACGGAACCTGCACTAAGAGAAACGGCGCGGGATATGTTGGCGGGAAAGTCAGGCTACAGGGCAGTGCATTTGAATGGCAGGCTAAATTATGTGTTTTATAAGCCCTTTAGAAGAGCGGTTGTGCCTGGACGTGCCAACGAGGAGTTGGGATGGAGCATAGCTCTGGTATATCCGGAAAATGATATTTTTGGTATCTACAACCAATTACTATATTTTGTGTTGGTTATCGCCTTGGTGGGTATTGGACTACTCTATTTTTCGGTACATTATATTGTGCATCGCAAATTGGTGCCGCTGCGTGCCTTGGAGAAATCTGCCCATAGGATAGCAGATGGACACTATGACGAGGTGGTGCCTGATAGTGATCATGACGACGAAGTAGGACTGCTGCAGGATCACTTCCAGGAGATGCAGCGGGCTTTGTCTGTTAACATCGACGAACTCAAACGGTTGACGGAGTCACTACGTGAAAAAGGTATGGTGTTGGGAGAAGCCTATGAAGAGGCAAAAGAAGCTGATAAGGTGAAGACCACCTTCCTCCACCATATGACAGATAAGATGACTTATCCAGTAAATGCTATTTCTGCCAGTGTGGGGACGCTCTGTAGTAATGGGGGCAGTCCTGACAGACAGACGACTGAGAAGGCTGCCAACGAGATTCAGCAGCAGGGAACAGAGATCATCAGGTTGCTCGACGAACTACTCAATATATCGCAACAGGGATCCAAACAATAAGCAGGAAAGAAAATGGGAAAACTAACCAATAAAATCCGGCGTTCCATCGCGACGAAGCTCAGTCTGGGCATCGTGCTGATGGCTATTCCTGTGTTTGTGATCTGTGTGGGTCTCCTTTTTGTCCAATCACTGTATAATCTTAAAAAGGAGACAGATGAGCGTGCAGCCAGTACGCTGAAGACGATGGAATTACGCAAAGCCTCTTTCATGAGTACGGTGGAAACGGCCACAAATTCTTCTGACTGGCTTATCAAGGAGTGCATGCAACCTGACTTATTGTTGGAGTTGACCCGTAGAGTTGTCATGTTGAATGCTAATGTCGATGGATGTTCCATTACCCTTGAACCAGATGTGCTTCCACAGGCCGGACGTTATTTCTCTGCTTATTCCGTGAGAAAGGGTGACTCTGTGGTCACAGTCAGAGAAGGCTCGTATGACTATTATGAGAAGATATGGTATAGCACACCCAAAAAGATGGGACGGGCCTGTTGGGTAGGGCCTTACGATGACTATAATGAAGGAACTCTTTCTGCAGGCGAACACATCACCTCCTACTGCAAACCGATATACGATGATAATGGTAAG
This sequence comes from uncultured Prevotella sp., assembly GCA_900315525.1. Taxonomy (GTDB): domain Bacteria; phylum Bacteroidota; class Bacteroidia; order Bacteroidales; family Bacteroidaceae; genus Prevotella. The sequence goes on from OMZO01000003.1 coordinate 49,983, forward strand.
TTACTCGGTGTGATTGCTACGGATTTATCATCCAAGAGGCTTGCTGAAACGGTGGATGAGGAGAAGGCTTATGCCGAGTCAAAAGTGAATATAGGTAAGTATTATCGACTGGCAGGCCTCATTATAGTTCTTATTCTGCTCGGACTGTTATTGATACTCTTCTTTACCCGTCAGATTGTGGGTTTTGCCATTAGGCCGGTGAGAAACTTGCTTGTCCAGACACAGCGTATGGCCGAAGGTGACTATAGTCAGCAGATAGCCTATTCGAAGAAAGGGAATGTGGTAAGTCGGTTACAGAACAGCTTTGCAAGGATGCAGTCATCGCTAAACCAACATATAAGCGAGATTCAGCAGGTGAATGAGGAGACAGCTAGGCGTAATGATGAATTGGCTCACGCCAGGAAGCTCGTTGAGAAGGCTATTCATCAAAAGACGGCATTCGTGCAGGATATATCCCATCAGATACGTACACCGCTTAACATTGTCATGGGCTTTTCGCAGGTATTGTGCGACTGTGGTGATGAGATGCCACCCGAGGAGGTGAAGCAACTGACAGGTTTGATGAACCGTAATGTGAAATTGCTGCATCGCATGGTGCAGATGTTGCTCGACAGTTCAGATGTCGGACTTTCTGAGGAGATGAAGAGTCTGAAGGAGGAACATATATTAGTGAACAAGATGGCCAGGGATTGTATCTCCAATGTCTATGCCCAGTTCCCTGATTCCAGTATAGCCTTTGCTACCTCTATTTCTGACCAGTTCTCCTTGCATACGAACAAGCTATATCTTGTCCGTACCTTGCGCGAGCTGCTCTATAATGCAGCGAAATATTCTGATGGTAAACACATCATCCTGCGTGTGGCAAAAATAGGAAAGATGCTAAGGTTCGTTGTCGAAGACAAAGGACCAGGTATAGACAAAGCCTATATGAATCAGATGTTTGTACCGTTTACGAAGGTGAACAATCTGTCAGAAGGTCTTGGCCTCGGACTGCCATTGACTAAGCGCCATGCCAAGAACCTGGGTGGCGATTTGATAATCGACACATCCTATATCGAGGGCTGCCGCATCATTCTGGAGCTCCCCATTTAGAACTCAACCTCAATTGTCTTCAAATCCTTAGTCTGCGAACTATTGCCGTAGAGTATCTGGTAGGTACCAGGCTTGGTACGCATGGTGTTGGTCTCTGGATCAAAGCATTCAAAACTCTTCTTCGTGAGACAAATCGTTGCTGTGCCAGTCTGTCCGGCCTTCACTTCGACACGCTGGAAGCCTCGGAGTGTTTTCAACGGTCCCTCGGTATCTGCTGTGTTGCGGATATAGAGCTGTACAATCTCTGTTCCGTCGCAATGGCCAGTGTTCGTAACGGGAATACTCACCTGTAGGTTGTAAGCCGTATCGTCTTTTGCCTGTTTATTGGCAGCGACAATAGTGGCATCGCCTATCTCAAAGGTCGTATAGCTTTGTCCGTAGCCGAAAGCGAAGAGTGGATCGTCGAAGTAGCGATAAGTGCGTCCCTTCATAGAATAGTCTTCGTAGTCGGGCAGTTGGGCACTGTTTTTGTAGAATGTGACGGAAAGTTTACCACTGGGATTATAGTTGCCGAAGAGTACGTCAGCCACGGCAGTGCCACCTTCCTGTCCCGGATACCAAGCCTGTACAATGGCATCACAACTCTCGGTTTCTGGCTCCAGAGCGATAGCCGAACCGGAGCAGTTCACGTAAATCACCTGTTTGCCAGCAGCCTTCAAAGCTTTGAGGAAATCTCGCTGTACTTTAGGCAACTCAATGTCGGTACGGTCGCCACCCTTGAAACCTTCTATGTTAACAGGCATCTCCTCACCTTCCAGGCTCGGTGCGATACCACCTACGAAGATGACCTTGTTGATGTCCTTCAACTGGGCGATAGTCTCCTGATAGTCGATAGGAAGCTCGCGGGCTACATCGATCTTCATCGAGGCACCCCAAGTCTTTACAGTCTTAAAGCGGACTTCTATCTGGAACTGCTGACCCTTTTCCGCTTTCAACACAGTACGGGTAGGTGTGGCGCGCCAGATATGGTGAACGAATTTCTTCTCACCATTGACGTAGAGCTCAAAGTGTCCTGTGCCCTCCACATTCACCACATATTCCCCTGCTTCTTTCGGTGTGAAGGTTGTCTCATATTTGGCAGAGAAATCATCGATGGGCAGGTTGGGGGCGAATACATGCATGCCAGCAGTCGTCACGCTCACGGGTTTTGTGTAGTATTCTGTGGTGAAGGGTTTTCCCTCCATTTCTGTGTTGGTCCAGAAGGTTCCTTTCAAGCCTTTCTTGCCACCGAAGGTACATTCTGTGGCCATACGGCTGTCCATCACCTTGTCGTAGGTCAGGTCGCAGCCCGGGAAATAGACCACTTTCTTCTGTTTGGCACGTATGCCGTCAAGGATGGTGACGGTGTGGTTGGGTGTGCCATTGTAGTTACCCCACATCATAGGTACGTTGTTGGCATTGGGACCGATGACAGCAATCTTTTCTGCATTGCGTCTCAGGGGCAGAATGCCACCTTTGTTCTGCAGCAGCACGATGCTCTGGCGAGCCATCTCAAGGGCGATGTTAGCAGATGCTTTCGATGACATCGCGCTATAAGGTATCTTCGACCACTCCACTAACTTGGGATCATCCATCTCACCGAGGTCGAAACGGCCTTCAAGCAGACGGATGACGTGTTTGTCAACCTCAGCCTCGGTAATCAGTCCTCGCCGCACAGCTTCCGGAATGCTCTTGTAGGCATAGCCGTAACCGCACTCCACATCGGTACCGGCCAACGTAGCCTTTGCCGAAGCGGTGACTGGAGAGGATGAACTCTTATGCGATGTATAAAAGTCACTGACAGCACCACAGTCACTCACAACGAGATACTTGAAACCCCATTCGTCGCGAAGAATCTGCTGGAGCAGACGGTTACTACCGCAGCAGGGGTCATCGTCGAGTCGTTGATAGGCACACATCACCTCTCTGACCTTAGCATCTTGTACCAACGTCTTGAAGGCTGGCATGTAGGTTTCCCAGAAGTCGCGTACGGGAACATCTGTGAGGTTGGCGGTATGGCGGGTGTATTCAGGGCCACTATGTACGGCATAGTGCTTGGCACAGGCCCAGAGTTTGCGATACTTGGCATCCTCAGGCCCCTGCAGTCCACGCACCACCTGCGTGCCCATTACACTTGTCAGGTAGGGATCTTCACCGTAAGTCTCCTGTCCACGTCCCCAACGAGGATCACGGAAGATGTTGACATTAGGCGTCCATACCGACAGACTGCGCATCTTCATATCCTCACCTCCCAAGTCATACAAACGATGGTTATATTGTGCTCGCATCTCCGTACTGGCGGCATCGAACACCTTATATAATAAGTCAGGGTTGAAGGATGAGGCCATGCCTACAGGCTCCGGGAAGTTTGTGACGTTGCCCATGTTGGCTGCTCCATGCAGGGCTTCACTCCACCAGAAGAACTTCTTGATGCCCAAGCGGGGAATCGCGGGACTCTCATCGAGCATCAGCATCGCCTTCTCCTCAAGAGTCAGACGGCTGCAGAGATCGACAGCTCGTTCATGGGCATTCAAATCTGGATTCTGATAAGGAAAAGTCTGTGCCGACACATACTGGCCGGCACAGATAATGAATAATACAGTTGATAATAAAGTTAGGTAATGTCTTTTTACGAATAGTCGATGATGCATATACAGTCAGAATTGTTGTTTTCTGGGTGCAAAGGTATAAAAAAAATGAGACATAGGAATTATCCCATGTCTCAGATACTTTGTCAAATGTAACATCGGTAAGAAAAATGCTAGAAAATTCATTTGAATTGCCACCAATCGAGATGAACTTCTCCACTGACATCATCAAAACAGAGGAAGAGATCATGTATGCCGGTAGCATCTTTTACCGCAGTCTTGAAGCGTTTGTATTTCTCGGTCGAACCGGTAGTTGTGACTTGTACCTTTCCTACAATGGGGCCTTCTTTGCTGTCGAGACGGACTGTTACGCTGCATTTGCCGTTGGCGGCTGCGGTTAGGGCGAATTCCTTGGCGCCCTTGCCGAAATCGACGCCACGCAGCTTGATATATTCATCGTTGTCGATGTCGAAGATGTACATGTTGCGCTTGCCTGTCGAAGTAGGCATGTCGGCAACGACACCAGTGTTTTTAATGCCCATCTTGGCACTCTTCAGTCCATAGCCCCATGCCATTGTCTCTGCCTCCACACGCTGGTAGGGGTTCAGCCACTGCAGCTGTTTCAATGGCTGTTGATCCAGCCAGTAGGGTATCTCCTCAATGGTGCCGTCGGCATGATAGGTGATTTCCTGACCGGAAACGCTGCGACGCTCGTGGTGGATGAATGTGTCGAGGTGCATCAGATCATAGTTCTGACCGAACACATAGCTATGACCCTTATAGTTGCATATGCCGGGATGGTTGCCTCTGTCTCGCAGGGTGGGGCGCATGATGTAGTTCTTCCATTCCCAAGGGCCAGTCGGCGAGTCACTCATGGCATAGCCCAAAGCCTCAGGGCAGCAGGTGGAGGCATAGCCTAGATAATAGTGTTCGTTGCGTTTATAGAACCATGGCCCCTCCTGATAATGCTTGATGTGTGGCAACTTGGTCACTTCGCCCTTCAGCGAGATCATGTCGTCGTTCAGTTTTGCATAGAAGGTGTGGGGGTTGCCCCAATAGAGGTAGGCTTGTCCGTCGGTGTCTGTATAGACAGAAGGGTCGATGTCATACCAATTGCTCTGGTCCCAAACCAATGGTTTGCCGAGAGGATCCTTGAATGGACCATAGGGTGAATCTGCTTCCAGAACAGCGATGCCATGACCGTGGAGAGGGGCATAGAGATAGTATTTCCCATTGCGCTCTACGGTTTGGATGGCCCAGGCGCCGTTTTCACGCGAGCGCCAGGGAATGTCTTTCAATGAGGCCACGGCACCGTGCTCAGTCCAGTTGGCCATGTCGGTGGTACTCCAGAGCAGCCAGTCATACATGAAGAATCCTGCAGAACTACGCTCGTTCAAGTCGGGGATATCCTCTGGTGAGGCATCGTGCGAGGTGTAGAGGAACAAGGTGTCACCCACCACCAGCGGGGCAGGGTCGGCCGTGTATTTCGTTTGGAAGAGTGGCAGGTTCATTTCTATTTCTCCCTTTACTGCTGCCTTCAGCATCAGTGAGTCGAGCAGCGACTCGAGGGCATGTCTGCGCTCAGGCCATGTCGTATAGTCATCGGCACGCAGGGTGTATATCTTTTTTTCGCACTTCTTGCCTTCGCAGCAGTTGGATTTGTCTGTTGTCATGCAGAACGGCTGGAGTTTCTTGCTACTGATAAACTGATCAGCCATCACGTCGGCACCGCCTATCTTGAACCAGCTCTCGGCGGTGTCATCCTTGCCAGGAATCAGTTGGATGACAAACTGCGGTTTTCCGTTAGCTGGACGGTAGCAAGCACGGTTCTTGTTCAAGTCATAACTCACCACACCATGTTCTATCTCTGCCATGTTCATGTAGTTGAAGGCGGTAGCAGGATTGTTGCAGATACTTGGCTTGAACCCTTTCGAGGGAGCCAAGTACATGTTTTGAGGATCAGCCACAGGGGTGCCATCTACGATGAAGTAGTAGGTAAAGGCTTCGTAGATATGTTCGTCCACCTCTGCCGTCCAGATACCGTCGCTGTCACGCTCCATGGTGATGGGCTTGTTGAAAATCTCACCAGCCAGCTTCACTTCCTTGGCATCTGGTGCCTTCATGCGGAAGATGACGCTATCGTATTTATATTCGGGTGAAATGATGGGCTTGGGGAAAAGACGTGCCATGACGCCTGGGGTAAACTGTGGCTCCTTGCCGGTAGCGGCTTTCACAGGCTTTGCGTTTTTCATGGCGGTCTCTGCTGCTGTGGGCTTGAAGAGCAGTGGCAGGGTCTCACTCAAGAAATACTTTGCATTCATCCACGTATGACCGAACTTGTCGTGGGTATATACTTTCACACTTCGGATGCCGTGCTTATCGAGGAATTCCATATAATCGCGGGCGTTGCCGTAGAGGAAGTCGTCTGTACCTACACCGAGCCAGAGCAGGCGTATCTTGCTGTTCGTCTCAGCGGCATTATCATAGACCTTCGGTAAATCGGTTGAAGTGAACGAGCTGTAGCTGCACAAATATGCAAACTTGTCGAGGTTCAGCAATCCGTTTGCCAATGCCTGATTGCCGCCTCGTGAGAAACCACCTATCGCCCTATGGTCTGCATCGTTAATAGTGCGGTAGTGACTTTCAATATACGGCATCAGGTCGGTTGTCAGATCAAGGCTGAACACATCCTTGCCGAATCCTGTTACAGGTATCTTCGAGAAGTCTGGCTGAGTGGGTAGCAGCTTGTAGGGGTTGCCGTAGGGTAGCACTACGATCATTTCCTCAGCTTTCCCCTCTGCCAATAAATTGTCGAGGATATAGTTTACACGCCCAACCTTATAGTACACTTCCTCGGTATCAGTCGTACCGCTGATGAGATAGAAAACAGGGTATTTCTTGTCTGGATTCTCCTTATACTTCGGTGGCAGATATACCACAGCTTGGTTGGTGGCACCAAGACTCTTCGAGTAGTAGTGGATATAATCGATGTTCCCATGGGGCACGTCTTTGATGTCGTGAGCCAGTGAACCTTTAGAGGAAGGGATTTCCAGCAATGAGTTCTTGAAACCCTCATTGGGGAAGTACTGTGGATTTTCAGGATCCATGACGCTTGTCCCGTCCACGATGAAGCAATACGGGTACATGTCGGGTGCTGCGGGACCAAGTGTTGCTGTCCAGACACCATTGGCATCGCGCTGCATAGCATTGCGTCCGGCGAACTGTACATCGACCAGAACCTCTTTTGCCTGATCGTTTTTGTACTTGAAGGTGACGGTTCCATCATCATGACAGATGGTTGAGGTCTGGGCCGCAGCTATGGCAGCCCATCCGAGGAGTAGTTGTAATAAGATAGTCTTTTTCATATGTTAGTTGATAGAAAATTATTATTGTTGCAGGGTTACATGCCGCGGCTGACATGGGTGCGGTAGCCATAGACGGCAACGATGAGGAAGCAGATGAAGGGGAGTACGAATGAGGCGTTGGTGGCGGGGAAATCACCGAAGACCGTGCCCTGGTCGATGATCATCGCCTGCAGCGGGGGCAGTACAGAACCACCGAGGATGGCCATGATAAGGCCGGCTGCACCGAACTTTGCGTCGTCGCCCAAGCCGTTGAGTGCAATGCCATAGATGGTTGGGAACATGAGTGACATACAGCCACTGACACAGACCAGACAGTAAAGACCCGTGCGATCCTGGAAGGCGATGACACCTGCCGTGAAAGTCATGGCCAGTACACCAAAAATAGCTAAAAGCATGGCGGGCTTGACATATTTCATCAGGAAGGTAGCGATGAAGCGTGAACAAATAAAGAAAATCATTGCGTAGATGTTGAACTGTTGCGACAGCACTTCTGCACTCTGCTCGTCCAAGCCCTCAGCCATGAATACGCGCGTACCATATTGTATAATAAAGGTCCAACACATGATCTGTGCACCGACATAGAAGAACTGGGCAATCACACCCTCTGTGTAATACTTCAGAGAGAAGATGCGACGGAGGGTGACGAAGATATGCACGTCGTGGTTGGCATCGCCAATCTTAGGCATCTTCACCATCCGGATGATGATGAGCATGGCCACAATCACCAGTCCGATGATAAGGTAGGGAGAGATGAGTATGCTCAGGTCGGCATCTTTTAGGACTTCGAACTCTGCATCACTCAGCAGAGCACGTTCGTCGCTGCTCATGGGATTGAGTTTGGCCTGGATGAAGTTCATCGCCACAAACATGCCAATAATCGAACCGCAGGGGTTGAAGCACTGCGCCATGTTTAATCTCCGAGTAGCCGTCTCCTCTGGTCCCATCGTCAGGATGTAGGGGTTGCATGAGGTTTCGAGGAACGACAGTCCGCAGGTCATGATGAAATAGGCAATAAGGAAGCAACCGTAGATGCCCACGGCTTTCGCTGGGAAGAAGAGTAGGGCTCCTGTGGCATAGAGACCGAGGCCCATCATCACACCAGCCTTGTAACTATGCTTGCGGATGAAGATGGCAGCAGGGAAGGCCATGCAGAAGTAACCACCGTAAAAGGCCACCTGTACCAATGTACCGTCGGTGACGCTCATGCGGAAGATCTTCGAAAAGGCTTTCACCATCGGGTTTGTGATATCGTTAGCGAATCCCCAAAGGGCGAAGCAGAAAGTGACGAGGATAAACGGCAAGAGGAAACTCACACCGTCCTTCGTTATCAGAGATTGTTGTTGTTTCATATGCTATTTGATAATGTATAAAAAGCCGCCCCGAGGCTGACAATCTTGTTTGGAAGGGATTTTCTTTACTGTTCTGATATCCCATGGTTTAGCAGTGTTGTCTGCAAAGATCTGAACCTGTTTTGCTGCGATAAAACTGAGGTCGAAGTGGAGTGTTTGGGCGCTGTCGAGACCATTGATGCCTGCTACATACCAGATGTCGCCATGGCGGCGTGCCAGTACGACGCTCTCCCCAGGATAGCCACAGACGAAACGTGTCTCATCCCAGACGGTGGGCAACTGTCCGAGGAACTGCTGAACTTCTTGTGGTTGGGCCAGGAAACTCTCTGGACTGTCGGCAAGATGCTGTAGTCCACTTTCGAAGAGTACTGTCAGTGCCAGCTCATGGGCATTGGTGGTGATGTGAGGATTCTGCGAGTCGCTGAAAGCACATGGGGTATAATCCATCGGTCCAATCACGTTGCGTGTGAAGGGTAGGGTGGCGTTGTGCGATGCTGCCAACTTCGTGAGTCTGGGGCTGTTGTTGTACCATTCAGCCCCCAATACACCTTCCGTTGACAACAGGTTCGGATATGTGCGTTGCCAACCACGAGGCACGGTGGCACCATGGAAATTGACGAGCAAGTGATGGCGCGCAGCACTTTTGAGTAGGTCGATGCAATAATCCATATTCAATTCGGTATCGCCTGAGAAGAAATCAATCTTCACACCAACCACGCCAATTTTCTCACACCAGGCGAACTCCTTCTCGCGGTCTTCTGGCTTGTTCAGACGGAACTTAGGTGTTGGAGCTCCATCTATCCAACCTACGGAGGAATTATACCAGATCATTGGTTTGATGCCTTTGGCTTTCGCGTAACTGACAGCATCCTCTATGGTCTTACCATCCTTCATCATGTCCCATTCTGCGTCAATTAGCACATAGGGTAGCTTGAGGGTAGCGGCCATGTCAACATACTTGCTGATGATGTTGTAATCGTTGCTGCCATGATTATTAGCCCAATAGATCCACGACACCACACCAGGCTGAATCCACTTGGTGTCAGCCAACTGACAAGGCTCTGAGACATCGGTAATCAGCGTGGATGCCACGATGTCAGCCAGTGAACCGATGATGATAGTGCGCCAAGGGGTATGCCAGTTGCCTGAGATCTTCAGGTCGTTAGTGGCAGGGGTAACTTGATAGAGTTCACCATCATTGCAAAGGCATGAGGCACTCTGGTGTTGCTCAATGTTTGCTTCGGAGATGAGTGCAAACAAGCCCTTGGCAGGTTCAATCAGGGCAGGATAGCCCCAGCGACAGGCATAACCTTCGGCATTGTTGTCATATTGTGAGCGCAGGGGGGCAACCTTGTATGTGGTTTGCAAGGGGAAATACTCCTCGTAGGCATCATTCCACTGCATGGTCCAGCGCTTCATGCCCTCGGGAATGCGATAGGTGGTTTGTTCCTTAGGCAAGGTGGCATCCTTTAGGTTAGTCAGTTCGTAGCGGAAAGCCACTCCATCGTTATAGAGGCGGACCATCAGGCGGATATCATCGCTGAGTGAGGCCAGATACTCGTTGGCCTCATTGTTACATTGCAGACGTTTACCAGCAAGCATCTGATAGTCTTCCTTCAGTGTTCGGCGGTAGGTGAGTTGGTTGGGAGTGGAAGCTGATTCAAAGCCAACGGTGGGAATCTCAATCACCTGCTGCCCCTGATAGTGAATGACCAGTCCACAACCTTTCTGTGCAACTGTAATCTTTCCGTTTGGTGAGACCATCTGCTGTGCCTCTGCGTAGATGACACAAAACACTGCAAATAATGAAATAGCAAGTCTTTTCATATTACTGGAAATCTACTAAAATGCGGAATACTTTGCCTGGTGAGTCATTCCACTGTTGCATAGCTTCGGGAGCCTCCTCGGGTGTTACCACACGCGAGATGAGGCTGTCAACGGGACAGGTTCCTTTCTCCAGATAGTGGATGACGGCGCGGAAGTCTGAGGGTTGGGCATTGCGTGAACCGCGGATGTCGAGTTCTTTCTGCACAAAGTATTTCGTCTGGAAAGACACCTCAGTCTTCGCATAGCCGATGCAGATGACACGGCCCGTGAAGGCTACCTCATCGACAGCCATCTGATAGGTCATGGTGCTGCCTACGGCCTCGATGACAACATCGGGACCGAAGCCGGAGGTCATCTCCAGCAGACGGGCGTGCACATCGTCGGTCTTGGTGTTGATGGTATAGCTGGCACCCATCTCGCGGGCCAAGGCCAGCTTCTCGTCGTCGATGTCAGCGGCTACCACGGTGGCACCGCGTTGTACGGAGCGAACTACAGCACCCATGCCGACCATGCCGCAGCCAATGACGAGTACCACGTCGATATCCGTCACCTGAGCTCGGCTCACGGCATGGAAACCTACGCTCATCGGCTCGATCAGGGCGCAGGTACGTGGGGTAAGCAGACCTGCAGGGATGACTTTCTCCCAGGGCATCACGACATACTCACACATAGCACCCCACCGTTGCACGCCCAGCGTCTCGTTATGTTGGCAAGCATTCACACGACCGTTACGGCACGAGGCACACTTGCCACAGTTGGTATAGGGATTCACGGTGACAGTCATGCCGGGCTTCAGTCCCTCGGGCACGTTCTTGCCAATCCTGACGATCTCGGCTCCCACCTCATGGCCCGGCACTACGGGCATCTTCACCATCGGGTTGCCTCCACGGAAGGTGCTGAGGTCACTGCCGCAGAAACCTACATATTTCATTCTTAATAAGACCTCGTTGTCGCCCATTTGGGGTTCTGCGATATCTATCACCTTCATCACGGAAGGCTCACTGATTTGTATTGCTTTCATTGTTTTGTTTTTTAGGTTGTTTATTCGCTCATGTTTTTGATATAGGGTAATTCCATCAACTCTTTCACCCCATAGAACTGACGGGCATTCTCACCGAGGAAGAGGCGTTTCTCCTGTTCCGTCAAAGCCTCTGACTTCACAATGAAGTCGTATGACATACGGTAGGTGATAGCGGTGATGGTGCGTGGATAGTCGCTGCCCCACATCAGTTTTTCCATGCCCACCAAGGCTGCTGCCTCTCGGATGGCTCGGATAGCCGAGGGGTAAGGATAGAATTCTGCGTTATAGAGCCAGGTGATGCCGCCTGATTCTATTCTCACATTCTTGTGGCGTGCCAGCCGAATCTGAGCCTGCCAGTCAGGGTTCTCCCAACAAGGTGTCTGTGGTGGATTGGCCATGCCAAAGTGTCCGATGGCGATACGTAGCTGCGGACACTCGCTAATCACTTCCTCCAGCTCCTTCACCTGCCGTTCACCGTCTGCCAGCGTGATGGAGAGGAAACAGTCTGACGCCTCCATCGCCTTCATCATCGCCATCATCTCCGGGGAATTGAGGGCTACGCTGCTCGTGTCCTGTATCAGCCGGTGTCCAGGGATAGCTATCCCCTTGAAACCGCGTTGGATGAGTGCCCTCACTTGTTCGGCAGGGTTAGGGGCAAAGTAGTCACACATGCCGCAAGTGATGAGACGATTAGGAAATCGTCTGCCAACGTCTTCGAGATAGTCGTTCTGCATGCCGTCGATTAATTCCTGAACAACGACAGCTGCCTGCACTTGGGCATAGTCCATGTTTGAGAGAAAGATTTCTGCTGTATTGCGCCCGTCGATGATGAAGGGTGGAATCATCTGCACCTCCTCACCGAGGAAGATGGAGCGTCCGTTCTTCAGCGTTCGTATCGGTTTGCCATTCCAGGTCGTATTCTGTCGGAGCCATAGGTGGCTATGGGCATCGATGATTATGAGTTTTTCCATCTTACAAACATCTGGTCACCGATGATCTGTTGCACTTCTGATACTAATTGCTCATCCATCGGCTCGTTGACATATTGGATATTCTTCAGCACATTGTCGGGATTGGCACTGCTGAAGAGAGTCGTAGCGATGCGTGGGTTGAGACTCGTCGAGAACTGGATGGCCAGTTTGTCAATCGGATAGCCTTTCTGCTCACAGTAGGCAGTAGCCTTTTTGCAGGCTTCGCGCAGAGCCCATGTGGCGGGATGCCAGTCGGGAGCACCTCTTCTCGACAGCAGCCCCATCGAGAATGGGGAGGCATTGATGACACCGATGTCGTTCATCTCAAAGAAACCAAGATAGTCGGCCAATAGGGTATCGTTCAGTGAGTAGTGGCAGAAGTTCAGGATACTCTCTACCATACCTTTCTCTGCGTGTTCTACCACCCACCTGAGGTTTTCTGGCTGTAAGTCAGTAATGCCTACGTGGTGAACAATACCTTTTTCGCGGAGCTCCACTAAGGCGGGCAGCGTCTCATCGACAATCTTCTGCAGACCGCCGGGCAGTGCTGCCTGGAATTCGATATCGTGTACGTTAATCAGGTCGATGTAATCGACGTTCAGGCGTTCCATGCTCTCATAGACGCTCTCTGTGGCGCGCTTGGCACTATAGTCCCACGTGTTCACACCGTCCTTGCCGTAGCGCCCTACTTTTGTCGATAGATAGTACTTGTTGCGTGGGATGTCCTTGAGGGCCTTGCCTAAAACAGTCTCTGCCATCAGATAGCCATAATAAGGCGACACGTCGATGAAGTTGATACCGTTATCTACGGCTACGTGTACGGCCCGTATGCCATCGTCCTCACGGATGCTATGGAATACGCCACCGAGCGACGAAGCCCCGAATCCGAGGTTCGACACACGCATGCCTGTCTTTCCAATTTCATTGTAAATCATAGTTGATAAGTATAATAAGTTGGTTATTTAGTAATTCTCAATACAGGTGCAATCTTGTTCGTTGGTTTGGGCAGGCTGACGATGAGTCCTTCTGCGGTCTGTTGTGCCTTTACCTTGCCATAGCCGAGTAACCAGACACTTGTGATGGCTTTTTTCAGATGGAGATTACCCTTAGCCAATGACTTAATGGTGAGTCGTCCGTCTTCTGGCCAGCCCATGGCTGTAGCATATAGGTATTTCTTTGACTGGTTAAAACGCACATCGAGATAGTTCATACCGCTATATTGGCCGTCGTTGAAACCCTGGGCATTCAGTTGAATGGCTTTTTCCGCTATAGGACCTTCACCGAAGATTTTCCAAGGGCGGGTACCAAAGATGCTCTCGCCATTCACGGTCATCCAAGCTTCTAAATCATCCAGGATCAGAGCCTCTTTTTCGTCATAAGTACCGTCGGCTCTCAGAGGGATGCTTAATAGCAGGTTCCCGTTTTTAGAGACGATATCCACGAGTTGTTTCACCACGGTTTCAGCACTCTTATATTGGCCTTTTTCATAGATTTCTGTATTGTAGTGCCAGCCACCGATGCAGTTGCATGTTTGCCACGGCTCGTTGATGATTTCATTTGGCGCACCTCGCTCCACGTCCCATGTAATGGCCTCGCGTTGCTCGTCGCTCAGTATCTTACCAAACACCACGCTACGGGGATTTTTGTTATATAGGTGGGTGGCGATTTTCATGCCAGCATCACTGATGCCATAGAAAGGCAGCACCGTCACGTCGAAGTAAATCAGATCGGGTTGGTAACGGTTAATGGCGTCGAGCGTCCGGTCGTAGAAGTTGGTCACGTATTCCTGTGTTGGCAAAGTGGCTCCATTGGTCCAGTCCCATTGTTTATGTATCTGTCCGTTATTCCAGGTGAAGTCGCTCGGTTCATGATTCTGGGCATAGAGCTCCTGTGGGTCGTAGCCTTCCCACCACTTGCCTTTACCGTCAGCCTTTGTCAGTTTGCCGTCGTAATAGATGCCAGCCTTCGGACCTAGCTGGTCGTAGCGCTGTGCTGGCTCATACCATGTCCAGGCATGGTCGGCGTGGAATGAGATTCCCAATGGTAGTCCGGCTTTCTTGGCAGCCCGAGCCCAACCATCGAGGATATCTTTCTTTGGTCCGATGTTCATCGAGTTCCAGCGTTGGTATTTAGAGTCCCAGAGGTCGAAATTGTCGTGATGATTACCGAGCACGAAGAAATACTGAGCCCCGCAACGCTTGTATTTCTCCACTAATGCTTCGGGATTCCAATTCTCAGCCTTGAAGAGAGGCAGGATATCCTTGAAACCCACTTCCGATGGGTGCCCATAGTGTGTCTTGTGATACTCATATGCCTTCGTCCCCTCCATATACATTTCGCGGGCCATCCAGTCACCGGAGCCTTCCACACATTGTGGTCCCCAGTGAGCCCAGATGCCGAACTTCGCATCGCGGAACCACGTGGGCGTCTCATGTTGCCTGAGCGATTCCCATGTAGGCTCATACTTGCCCGTTTGCATCTTTTCATGCGCCTCGGATACTGGCACCTTATACGACTGTGCTGTGGCAAACGTTAGCCAAGCACAGGCAGTAATCATCATACTTATTCTTTTCATGCTGCAAAAATACTAATTTTTAATGAGAAATTCCAAATAAAAATAATCATTCTCAAAAAAAGTTCGTATCTTGATGGTGTTGGCTACGGTGTCAGGGTAAGAGACCTGGGTGCTAACGAGCAAAAAATCGTCGACATCGTATTCGATAGTGTTAAGAAAAACGCAACGGGAAAATAAATTCCCCAAAAGCCGCCCGAGATACCTCTTCGTGAGGGACTCTCGGGCGGCTTTTTCGTGTCTTTACGTCACTGGATGCGAGGGTTACTTCTACTCACATAGGGACAGACCCCGTGACTATTGGGGATTTGCTCTATGTGTCTTATGCCTTATTAAAAGTCATCATCAGGCTGTTGTTGTAGCTTGGCAGCAAGTGAAGCAATGACTTTATCAAATATAGATGGTGTAAGGGGAGCAAACTTTATAGCAGCCTTCTTTATTCTCAACTTTGATTTATAGTCGTATTCAGGATAAATGGCAGAGATTGGGACGGTCTCAGTAGCTGGATATTGTTTAGCACTCCAGTCAAATGTCAGACTTGGTACGTTTGCCGACACTTGTGCACGTCCATCCTTGCATTTAATCTTGATTGTGAAATCGGCATATACTTCCCAGCCAGCCATAAAGTTCACTTTGTGGAATCCCATTTCAAGTTGTCCCTTGTATACTACAAGACCTTCATCCTTATCTTGTACGTCTATCCCTATTTTGGATTTACCTTGTGCTCCAGCCCAATCACTTAATGCTTCCAAGGCGCGGACATACAATTTGTCTGCAGGAACACCCTCAACCATAACAACTTGTTTCTTTTCAATTACTCCATTGATCAGCTGTTCTTGTGCACTGGCAGTCATTACCGTCAGTAGCATGATTGCGATTGATAATACCTTTTTCATAATTCTATCATTTTAATTACTTTTCATTTTGGCTCTATTATATGTTATTCTTCTTTCTTCATGCATGTTTCTTCTATTCTATCAAGTTTTCTCTCTAAATGTGATAGTTTTTCAAGAACATCATCATTGTTGTCCGCAGCCATGGCATCAACAAAAATACTGTTTACAAGACTCATGCCAATGATTCCTCCAAGAAAAAGAAGAAGAGAGAAATATATACGTGCAAAAACAGCCATGAATACACCACCGTTTTGTGCAATTGCTTCAGGCATCTCGTACCAACCTTCAATAGTAAACAAACGAAAAATAGAATATACACTAAGTGCTGGATTGCCAAAATATTGAGGTGACAAACTGCCGAAGATGAAAGTCGTAACGATGCTAAATACTAATAATAAGACAATTAATCCAAATGTTACAAGGTAGGATGCCTTGAATGCTAATTTAATTCCGTTTAGGAGCTTATCAATATTGGGAACAAATTTCAGCATGCGGAAAGCCTTAAATGCTCGCATCGTTCTTAATGATAGTAGCATACCAGTCCCAGGAAGGATGTCTCCAAAAACGTTTATACAAGATGGGAGAGCTAACATAACAAGAATAAAGTCAAATCGATTCCATCCATCAGACCAATATTTCATGAAACCTTGTACCTGGATCTTCACTAATGCTTCAATCAAGAACAGTATGGTAAATACACAGTCTATGATTAGGAGTAATCCGCCATAGTCTGGGATAAAGCCACTAATAAATATAATGCCGGTGTTGATAAGCACCAAAACCAGCATTATATTGTCATTCGTAAATAAGCGTTTTATCGACTCCATTTAGTTATATGTAGCGTTTTGCTGCGTCTATCAGCTGCTTCTTGAAGTTATAAATGTCATCCAACTTTTCGATACATTCAACTTGCTCGTTTCTGTTTTCATCGATAAACCCAATACGCTTGTTGGTTGTATTGTTAAAGTGTAATCGGCAAATAGGTCTACGATTATTATCGTCTGCAAAGATGGCAAAATAGGATTGAGAATCGCGATAGGTTACTCGCTCAGAGGCGATAACCTCACACACAATGCTTTTTACGATATAATAACCTTCCAATTCTTCTGTTGTGGTATTGATTTTAGAAGCCTTATCGTCAATTTTCGTTGGTTCCTCTTCTTCTTTGGAATCTGTTACAGGTGAAGCCGTTTGAATGGGTGCGCCAGCAGCTTCCGTAGCTTTAATCGCAATTCCAAGTTTCTCGCTCATAACATCATTGATGTGACTCTTTAATGCTCGTTTTACAATATCAGTAAACTGATCCAGCACTTTCTGAGTAACAATCCCTTCGTATACACGCTTTGTCAATAGTTTAACAAGTTCGGGAGACGGCTCGTCAAATTCAGAGCGTATAATCTTCTTCACCTCCGACATGTATTTCAATTCATTGGCACTGCTTAGAATATTGTCAAGATCGAAGTTCTCCTTACAGAATTTCTTTACTTCTTCGATTTGTGCCTCCCTTATTTTCTCTAAATTGATCTCAAGGAAGGGAACATCATCCATGATATTTTCTTTTATCAAGTCAGCATAAAATCTGTAAACTATTCCATTGGTCAGCACACCAAACTTTGCTTTGGATGCAACATAATAACGCTTCAGTTGGTTATCATGAAGATTCAGGTCTTGTTTCCAGTGTTTGCATTCAATTAGCATAATCGGGGAGCCATCTTTCATTATCGCGTAATCAATCTTCTCACCCTTCTTTTTTACAATATCACAATCCATTTCAGGCACAACCTCCAAGGGGTTAAAAACGTCATATCCGAGGATTTGAATGAATGGCATGATAAATGCATTCTTTGTTGCTTCTTCCGTTTGAATGGATTCTTTGAGTGATTTTACTCGTTCTGCCAATTGTAAAATAGAATCTTTAAAGTCCATAGCCATATTCTTATCAAATTCAATCCTCCCAGTCCCGTAGAAGACATCTATATTAACGTAAGAAGCGTGGAACTGTATGTCCACATCTTCATCTAGCGGTCCTGAGAAAACCTTGCACGGGAGATAGGATAACATTCCACGCTAACGCATGGAAGTCATCATGTTCTCTTGTCGTGCTTGAAATTTCTCAGGTTTCTAGATACAAGATGAGCATAACGCTTCTATTTGATTTCCACGATGTCCCACCGCCACCTCCGCTGAGGCATCCGAACCTACAGCTGGTTAATCCCAGCTGCCATCTTCGCAGTGTTCGAGGGCAAAGATACGAAGAATTTCCGAAACAGCAAAAAGATTTTGCGACTTTGTAAGAAATAAAAGAAAAGTAGCCGCCAAAAATATTGAGTTAACCCGATGGATAAATCGAGTTAACTCGTTTGACCGATTTAGTTAACTCAGTAGAAAAATCGAAGTCATAACGATTAGATCGTACCGAAAACTTTTGGAAATAGTCATCTATCTGATGGGATTTTTAAAAAAAACTATTCTGCAATCCATTTCAAGATTTTCGGGAGTGGGGGCTTATTGCAAAACTGAAGTGAAATGCAATTTTACAATAAGCAATTGTTGGATAGTTCGGAAAAAGTTTGTATCTTTGCCAATAAAAAGAGGAGATATGGAACAAAGCGTATTGGATAAGATTACCACCAACAACTGGTGCTATTATTATGAAGGATGGAGAAATGGGCAAAAAGGCGGTTTTGTTCAGAAGAATGGTATCTACCGTTTTCATGAAATGGTCCGCAATAAAGGTGGAATTTTAGGTGATGTACATAAAGAAGAAGATGAAAATCCGATTGTAGCTATCGGCATCGTGGCATACTGGTTGATATTCAACAGCAGAAAGGATACAGTCATTAGACGGCTGACCAATTATAGAGTTGAAATTCCCAAAGACATGAAAGAACAGTTTGATAACTATACGAAAGTGAGGTTTGACCAGTTTAAGGCAGAACTTCGAGATGACCCTAACACATGGGACTGGGATTGGGAATTCGAATTCTATACTAAATACATCATCCCGCATGAAATAAAACTTAATAACATCTCTGAGGCATTATTCAATTACATCTCAGATTCCGATATCACACTTGTTCGTGCCGTTATGAATAACTATATTGAGTATCTAAAGAAAATACGAACAGAGAAAGGGTACAACGTAAGTTCCGAACTTCCAGTACTTCGTTCAATTGATTCTGAGGACGAGACGAAAAACGAGGATCTGGATGACTATGAAGTGAACGAAGAAGAATGGGATGATCATTTCGATTTCATATTTGACAAGAAGATAAACCCTAAGGAAGTCAAGAAGGGGATAGAGAAGGTAAAGTCAGAAAAAATAAAAGACAGACGATTCTATTATGTGACATATAGAATACTGAAAATTCTAAAATGGATCCCTATGGAACTTTCCGAGAGCGATTACTTGAGATGGATTAATTTGCATTTCAATTGTGGTTGGGAAAACAATATGAACCAGAAAAAAGCATTCTTATTCAATTTGGAAGGTAAGGTCAGAGTACTTAAAGATTTACCCCCTTCCGAATGGGAAGATGATTTATTGTATAGCGATTTGGGGAAATATTATCGTTTACTTGCCATATCGTTGAAGAATGCCTTTACTGTATCAGTAATTAACGGAAAGTTTGTTGGTGACTCAGAGTCTTTTGAGCATTTGCAAGACCGTGTCGAATTTCTTTCAGGAAAGCAAGAAATTCATGGTCTATTAGTTGCACCTCCAGAAGCATACATCAACTATTGTGAGAAAAACCTGATGTAAATCCATTAATTTTATACTTTCTCTACATCCTACCTGCCGTAACCAAATGTTAAACTTTTGGGTTATCTGCCGGAACCTGCCGTAACCTTCCGTAACATGGCGTAACTGCCTATAAAACAATAGATTAATAAAATTGCAACTTCCCTAGAAAAGTCCTACCTTTGCACCGTCCGATGAGACCAAGCAAGACAGACGAGCCTCTGAATTCCCTTAAGACTACCTCAAGATTAAGTCAGGGTTTAGTCAAGGTTAAGACAAGGTTCCAGAACCATCAAACTGGTGAGTTCACTGTCAGGTACGTCTAAGAATAATCGGGTCATAAGAAGATGGCAAAATCATCTACTTATTTTGGGTTGCGTCGTGGCAGTACCAAGTCCCATACGTTCAGTGTGGTTGACGGAAAACAAATCACGAAAGACCGTGTGGAGGGTTGTAAGAACCCTCGTACTCTAGCTCAGATGACCCAGCGCTGTCTGGTGGCTACCATCGGTGCCGCCTATTCAGGCATGAAGTGCATCTGCGACCACTCGTTCGAAGATCTGACGGCAGGCATGCAGTGTATGCGTAAGTTCATGCACGAAAACCTGAAGCAGATTCGTATTAACATGGAGTATGGTAACAGCTTCTATGGTTATTGTAAGTTCCAAGAGTCATCGCTTGTACCCGGCAGTTACATCATCTCGAGTGGAAGCCTACCAAAACCACTCGCCAATGCTATGATTGAAAGTGTCGATGCAACCAGCGGAAAAGTGACGCTGCTATTGGTCTCAACGACCAACGGAACCTTTGCAGAGGTGGCAGAGGCGATGGGCTGTAAGTTGTTCGGCGATATGTGCACTGTAGCATTGATGTATCCGAAGGCTGACGGCAGCTACGGTTTCGGTGCAGTACGCTTCACTTACAAGAGCGGAGAATCTGTGCTGGAGTCATTGGCCGTTGCAGTCATTGGCGACATTGACAGTGTCGTTCCTTCGTTCACGGCCAATGCGCTGAAGGTTGAGGTGCGGGTGGCTTACAAATTGGATGCTGGTGCAAATGCAGAGAAGACGTATCTGACGGCCATCACCTCACGTAGTGTGAACGGGAGTTGGCTGCGTAGTCCTGCTCAGTTCAATGTTCAAGATGCCACGCCAACCTTTGCAGCCGCCATCTCCACCTATCCTATCGGGCAGGAGCGCTTCTTGAATGGCAATGATGTCTCCGTTGCGGCATCTGCAATAGCACAGCAAGGTGAGGACAACAGCTCGAATTCGCAGGGCTCAGACTCACAGAGCGGTGGCACCGACACTGGCGGCGGCAGCGCGGGTGGTGGCTCTTCGACAGGCTCAGAGACCGCGGGTGGCGGCAGCGACAACACTGGTGGGGATCCGCAGAATCCCGGTGGCGGGGATGATGGGCTTGACCAGGATTAGGACATAAAGAACCCCGGGATAGAGAAACGCTTTTCTCGTCCCGGGGTAGGAAAAACTACTAACTACTAATATAACTAAAACAATTTGATGACTTTTATCTTTTAACTCTGGTGCAAAGGTACGACGAAAAAATGAAACACACTTGCTATATTGTTACATTTACTTTCGATTTTGTTTCATACCTTTGGAAATGAACGATTTTTGCTATAAATTGTTCTATTTGAACAGCAGAGGAGCCATCTCACGCAGGCTTCTACGCCATGTCAGGAACTCATGAGCGGTGCCTTCTGAGACATATCCGTGGGCATTGAAGCCTGCCTCTTTCAGTCTGGCTGTCGATTCCATGATGGCCTCGGGGCGCTCCTTTGAGCCACAGCTCTGGAAGATCATGCGCACCTGCTTGGCGTCCTTGATATCCTGGGGCTCGTACTGACCACCACTGAGCAGACCATAGTATCCGAACACCTCGGGGCGACGCAGTGTGATGAGCTTTGTCTCGAAACCTCCCATCGACAAGCCTGCCATCGCACGATTCCACTTGTCGGCCTTTGTCAGGAAGTTGGCATCGATATAGGGTACCAGCTCATCGACGAGCACCTTCTCAAATTCTTCTGCTGTGAACTTGTTGAGTCCACCGAACTTAACGTCGTTGGTCATGCCGTAGGTCATCACGACGATAAACGGTTGGATCTTGCCCTCGGCAATCAGATTGTCCATAATCAGACCTGCACAACCTTGTACTGGCCAGCTGGTCTCGTTCTCACCCCAACCGTGCTGCAGGTAGAGCACTGGGAAGCGCTGCTGCTTGCCTTTCACGAGTTTGCCGTATGTTGGCGGGGTATATACGAAAGCGCGCTTTACCTCACCAGTGCTCTTCGAGGGGAAGAGTACCTGTTGCAGGTTGCCGTGGGCTACGTCCATGCGGTTCTGGTAGAAGTCCTGATCGGGAGCGGGAATCTCAATACCGCTTTCCCAACGGCAGGAGCCGAAGAAATTGCCTGTGCCGGGATCGTTCACCACGCCACCGTCGATGGTGAGGTGATAGTAGTGGAAACCAGGATCCATCGGACCTTCAGTTGTGCCGACCCATACGCCGTTCTTGTCTTTGCGCAGTACGGTGCCGCCACGTCCACCAAGGCCGAGGCTGACAATCACTGACTTGGCATCGGGAGCCACCACGCGGAAACGTGCATAGCCTTCGGAATTCACCATCGGGTATTCCTGTCCAGGCTGGTTCAGCACGTTCGGGCGGAAGTCTTCCTTCGGTGTGATGTTATCCATGGCTGCATCGAAGTTCTTGATGACAAAATAAGAGCGCTTCGGCTTATAGTTTACGTCGAAAGGCAGCGGATGGTTATTCACACCGAGCCATGAGTCCTTGTCGCCGAGGTTCCAGAAAGTCACGTTGTCAATCACGTCCTTATGCTTGCGGAAGATCTTGAAGATACGGTTGTACTGGTCTTCCTGCAGGGTTGCGATATAGGGCGCCTGAGGTTTGGCCTCACCGCGGGCGAACATCAACTGACCACCACTTTCGGTGTTGGTACGCAGGTCGAGTTCAGTGATGTGGATATGCTTCACGAGCTCAGAGAAACGGCTGATGGCTTTGTCGAGCTGCTCCTCGTCGGGGAAATAGATATTATAGTGTCCCTGCATACCGATACCATCGATGGGCACACCAGCGTCTTTCATCTTCTTCACCATATTATAGATACGTTCGCGCTTGCCGGGATCCACGGTACTGTAATCGTTGTAGAACAACTGTACATCAGGATCAGCCTCACGGGCAAACTCGAAAGCCTTGGCGATGAACTCGTCGCCACAAAGCTTGAAAGCAGTGCTCTGGCGATAGGGGCTGGCATTAGGACCGAACATCATGTTATCATCGGCAATGGCCTCGTTCACCACGTCCCAGGCATAGATGATGTCCTTGTAACGGGTTACTACTGTATGGATATGGTCGCGCAGACGCTGGTAGAACACTTCTTTCTTCACAGGCTTGCCTTTCTTGTCCTTGAACATCCAGTCGGCAAACTGTGCATGCCAGCAGAGGTTATGTCCACGGAGCTTGATGCCGTTCTGGCGGCAGAAGTCTGCGATGCTATCGGCAGCGCCGAAGTTCCATACGCCTTCTGCAGGGTGCATCTCGCCTACCTTCATGTCGTTTTCAGCAGTGATGCTGTTGAACTCCTTCTTGATAAGGGCAACCTGCTCAGGGATTTGAATGTTGTACTTGTTGACGGCTACTCCAATGGTGAAGTAGTCCTTATAGGTATCTTTCATACCTAATGCGGCATTTGGGTCGGCGGGCTGTCCCCACTGTGCCCACGTGCAAGTACTGCTGATGGCAAGTAATGCCAGCGTAAAGATGGTTTTCTTCATTTTAATGTCTGGTTTTTATGTTAATGACAATTTTATCCGGCTGCAAAGTTACGAATAATTTTCGAGTTGTGCATGCCTATATGTAACATATATTTTGCCGTATGTTACATCCTCACTCGATGGCTATGCGCTGTATCATGACCCCCGGGTCGCCGGTAAAGAGTGTGACGGTATGATTCGTCTTTCCAGCCTCAAGCGGAAGGCGTAGCCTGAGAGTGGTCTCGTTGCGCATTACCTGGTCTTTCCAGTGTCGGGAGTATTCAGTGAAGAGATTGTCTGCCAGCTGGGGCTTGCCGCCGTCGATGGCTATGCCAAGTTTGTTGCCTCGCCCCTTGAAGAGCGGCCAGGTGGGGACCACAGACAACAGTACGCAAACACTGTC
Organism: uncultured Prevotella sp.; assembly: GCA_900315525.1. Taxonomy (GTDB): domain Bacteria; phylum Bacteroidota; class Bacteroidia; order Bacteroidales; family Bacteroidaceae; genus Prevotella. The sequence continues at coordinate 73,582 of OMZO01000003.1, forward strand.
GCAGCCGGCTGTGCTGAAGGTGTAGCTGACATGTGGACTCTGCGAGGAGGCTACATCGAATACATTGTCGGTAGGTGATAGTAGCTGTATGACCTTCCAGTCTCGTCCGATGCCGTGAATGATGCGGATGCCGTCGGACATTTCTGTTGGGGTTGTCAGGTCGAGGATGTGGGGAAGCAGGGTGCGGCGGGGGGATGAGAGGATGGCGGGGACGCCCTCGCCCTCGTAGGGATTGAGGGTGACAGGCGGCATTGTCTGATAGAGAGAGCACCAGCCTGTGGGGAGCATCATCATTGCATGCCACTTGCCGTCGCACTGGCAGTTGTAGCGGTTGTTGAGGGTCTGGATGCTGTCGTAGGCCAGTGCCGACTGGCGTGCGGCCCAGTTGGCGCCCTCTGCATCGAGTTGCGCGGCCAGCTCGTGGTTGAGCTGTGCCATCAGGAACTTGCGGTTCATCTGGTAGGCCGCACAGATGGGGTACTCCATCAGCTGGAAGTAGGCATCGCGCGCTGACGTGGGGGCGAGGTGCATCACCGTCTCGGCAATCTCACGATAGTCGGACAGCCGCTGCTGGGCCTCGCCGGTGGCGAAGGAGAACTCGGTGTCGCGCAGTCCGCTGTGCTGGCGGTCGTCCCACTGGTATTCGTATCCCATGAATTCGGGCTTACGGCTCCAGGCAAGACGATAGTAAGTGTCGAGCATCCGTTGGAAGTCGGGCTCCAGTCTTGCGCCGAAGATGCCGGCCAGGAAATGGGCCTGGTGAGTGTTGGCACGATCATGGTCGAAAGCCTCGAAGTTCCAGGCCATGTCCATAAAGGTCTGTATGCCCAGTTCCATCGGCTTGATGTCGCCCACGTTGAGCAGCCAGTAGCGGTCTGCCCCGGTTTCGTAGGCCTTCTTCAGTTCCTCGTACATGAGAGCGGGCGGGGTGGTGTTGAGCCACAGGTAATCGTGGGGCGCACCGAGATAGGAGAGGTGATAATAGACCCCGGAGTGTCCGCTGCGTTGCTGTTCCTGTGGCGAGGCTACACGTTTCATGTAGCCGTAGTTGTCGTCCACCCAGACGAGTGTGACATCGTCGGGCACCTGGAGACCGTCTTCATAGATGTCCATTGTCTCCTTGTAAGGCACGAAGATCTGGGGAATGTCTGCCGCCGGCCTGCCGGTATGCTTTTCTAGAAGGCGGCGCTGTGAGGCGACGACTTCTTCGAGGAGCGACACGCGCCGGGTTCTTGGGATGTTGCCTTGCAGGCCTGTGTCGTGTAGTCCCCGCATGGCCACGGTGTAGATATTTTCGAACCGGGCAGCCTCGGAGAGCCGGCTGTCCCACTTGCGGCAGATGGCCTCACCGTTGGTTTCATAGTTCCACTCACCGTCTGTCTCGGAGTTCCACTCACTCTTGGCAGCATTGTTCAGTAGTAGCGGCTCGCAATGTGAAGTGGTGATGATGATGCCGAAGGAGTCGGCCACGAGTTTGTTGTCGGGGTGGGCATAGAAAGCGCCGGTACATGGGTGCATAGCGGGGGCGAGCATGTTGGCCTTTAGACGGAGCAGGAGTTCACAGACACGGGCATACGTCTTGGGGCCGATGTCGCCGAGCTGGCGCTCATAGTTGGTAGCGGCCCAAGGCTTCAGGCCCCAGTCCTCATCATTAATGAAGATTCCACGGTACTTCACAGAGGGCTGGCGAGAGGTAAAGTCAGCCTCTACGTAGGCCGTCTTCCGCCGGGCGACGGGTACATCGGCCCACCAGTACCAGGGCGAGACCCCTAAGGCCTCGGAGAGTGACAGCACCCCATAGGCTGTGCCCCGACGGTCGCTGCCCACGATGTAGAGTCGGTCGGCAGCCTTCTTGATGAGGAACTGCTCCCATCCGCCCCTAATGGCTGTGACATCGAGACGGTGGCAGGCGACAGCCTCGTCGATGAGTGGACTGTGGCCCAGGGTGCCGACGACGATGGCGGGGGAGGGGGAAAGTGTATCTTGCACAGCGGGTTGTGGCATGAGGAGCCGGGGCTGGATGCCCGTGACGCGGCAGATGTCGTTGCAAAGTAGCCGGGCTGCCTTATGGACCACTATGGGTTCGTCGTGGGCGACACATATCGTGGCGACCTCAGTGCCGGTGAAAAGCGGGAAACCGCCTGGGCGGTCGAGGATGCGGAGCTGGCCGGGGACGGATTGAGCCTGGGCCCTGCTGCCGGAAACCCGGGACGGGTCGCTCCATGCTGGCAGCACGGAGAACACGGCGCACAAAACAAGAATATGGCGCGTAATCGCTACGCACCATATCCTCGATAACTTACTATCTACGTTCATTACTAACTAACTTGACTTGTGGGAATCAATCAATAGCCAGGATTCTGCTCCAGCTTGCCATCTTTGTTGGCCTGAATAGCCGACAGAGGGATGGGGAACAGGTCAAAATGGGCATCGTAGTCCTTGCCGTCGGCACTGTGGGCAGCACTGAAGTAGGGATTGTACTTCTTGATGCGCTCAGCCAGTTTGCCAGTACGGGCCAGTGTAAGACGACGCTTCTCCTCACATACAAGTTCACGGAGACGCTCATCAAGGATGAAATCAAGATCCATCTGATCGGCAGTGACCTCCTTTGCCTTTGCACGATGGCGAAGCACGTTGATATCGGCAGCAGCCTCTGCATTCTTACCCAGTTTCACGTTTGCCTCGGCGCGTAGCAGGTAAGCCTCGGCCAGACGGAAGAAATACTGATCGGTGTATGTCTTGCCACCCGTACCGGCCAGTTGGTAGGTTGACTTATTCTGATACTGGGCATCGGGATGGTGGAATGGCGTGGTCATCTTGGTGGAGTAGCCGCACATGAAGCGGTTGGGGAGCTGCGTGGTGGCATTCACGCCGCCGCCGAAGCCAGTCTCCATAGACCAGCCCTCAGGCAACTTAGTATGTTCGAGATCGAAGTAGCCGTCGGGCATGGCAGCAGCCAGCTCAGGACGATCCTGCAGCACGTTCTGGCGGTGAATCTTGAAGCGACGGGGCCAGTTGTACTCAGAATTACGCATATCGTCGAAGTCGTCGGCCCAGATGCCATTGTACAGGTGGTCGACGGCATAGTGGGTACCGATGCCACGGCCACCGGTCATGTCGCCGATAGGCCAGTCGAAGAGTTGGACCTTCGTGCCGTCGGGTGCGATGAGCTGGAACTTATCCACCTGCGGGGCGAAGAAACGCTCACCCCAGAAACTGCCGGGATTCCAGAAGAAGTGGCTGGTGTTGTTACCACCACCGTCAACGTTAGTCTCGAACTGGATGACCCATACACCTTCGGTATTGCCTGAGGTGCGGTTCTGGTTGTTCGGACGGAACAGGTCGTAGAACACGTCGCCATCCTCCTTGGCCTGTGAGCCGAAACGCTCGGTCATGAGGGCAAGGTTAGGATTGCTGATGACAGCCGAGGCGGCATTGGCAGCCTTGTCATTGGCACCTGTAGCCAGATAGACCTCTGAAAGCAGCATATTGGCAGCAGGCTTGCTGATTTCACCGTCTTTCACTGTGTTAATCTCGGGCAGGTTGGCTGCGGCAAACTCCAGATCCTCTATGACCTGTGCCCACACCTTGTCCTTCGACTCGCGTGTGTAGTCGGTCTTAGGTGCAGTCACCTCCTCCGTCTGAAGGGGCACGTCGCCATAGAGCAGAACCAGCGTGCGATAGCCTAAGGCCCGGAAGAAACGGCCCTTAGCCTCGAATTCTTTCTTCTGGTCGTCAGTCAGGGCCGTAGCAGAAGGCAGGCGGCTGATGATGGTGTTGGCCTGGGCGATAAGCTTATAGTTCTCATCCCAGTAGAACTTGGCTAGGGCGCCCGATGGAGAGAAATCGGCTGTCACGTTCGACTGCAAGGGGTCTGCAGTAATCCACATATCAGCGACCTTCGAAAGGTCGGTCGTACGGTCGTAGGTCGTATAGAACTCCTCACGCGTCAGATAGTAGAGCTCAGTGACTGAAGCGTCGAAGTCAGCTTTCGTATTGTATGAGTTGGATGCCGAATTAAAGTCGAGGGCTTTCTCCTCCAGGAACTTGTCTTCGTTACACCCGGTCAGCATCAGCGCTGACAAAATGGTGAATAAAATTATTTTTTTCATGTGTAATGGCAATTAAAGATTGATATTGATACCAAATGTCACACTCTTCATGACAGGTCGGTCGGCATAGCCGCTACCGGTCATTCGGTTCTGACCGTTAATGTCCTGATAGGTAATGTTGGGCTCAGGATCCCATCCGTGCCAACCAGAGAAGGTCAGCAGGTTTTTACCACTCACATAAATGTTGATGCCGTCAATACGGATTGCCTGCATCCACTGGCGGGGCAGGTCGTAAGAGAGGGTGATGTCCTGCAGGCGGAGGAATGAGCGGTTCTCGTAACGGAAAGGATTAATGGCCGGGTTAGCATTGTAGAGGGCATAGATACCACTGGTATTGGAGGGTGTCCAGAAGTTATCAACCTGCTCTGTCAGTCGATTGTGGCGCAGGGTGTTATCATTGACTAGCTCGGCGAAGGAGTTCTTACCCTGGAAGCTCTTGCTGCCACCAAGAACGGCATTGAGGAAGAAACTCAGGGTGAAGCCCTTGTACTTGAAACTGTTCAGCAAGCCCATGCGGACAGAAGGATCTGCCTTACCGATGATGCTGCGGTCGTTCTCATCGATCTTGCCGTCGTTGTTGATATCCACGATGCGGTAGTTTCCTGGATGATAACCTTCGGGGATATTGTCACCCACCTGCCAGATACCGTCGATGGTATAGTCGTAGATAGCGGAGAGCGACTCGCCGATGAACAGTGAAGAGGAAGTGAGGTCATCTTCCTGGCCATCGCCGTTTGTATCGAGACCTGACAGCTTGTTGATCTTATTGCTATTCGTAGAGAGGTTGAACATAGAGGTCCACTCGAAGTCCTTGGTCTGGATGTTACGCGTGTTGATGGTGATTTCAAAACCATTGTTTTGGATTTCGCCGACATTGGACATGATAGAGGTGAAACCTGTGATAGAAGGAATCTGAACTGCGTAGAGCAGATCCTTTGTCTTGGTGGTATAGTACTCGATGTTACCAGTGATGCGGTTGTTGAACAGAGCGAAGTCAAGACCAAAGTTGAAGCCAGAGGTCTTCTCCCACTTCAGGTCGTTGTTGGCCAAAGAGGCAAGCTCTTGGCGCATGGCTCCTGAGACACCATCGCCGAAGATATAGCCGATGGAAGAATTAACCTTTGCCAGTGAAGAGTAGCGTGAGGTCTGGTTACCGCTCATACCCCAGCCAGCGCGAAGCTTCAGGTAGTCCAGTTGAGGTACTTTGAACCACTTCTCGTTTGAGATCACCCAGCCAAGTGCAACAGAGGGGAACACAGCCGACTTGTTGTTAGAAGAGAAGCCAGAGAAGCCATCACGACGTACGGTGGCAGTCACCATGTAGCGGGTGTCGTAGGAGTAGTTGACACGAGCCATCTGGTAGAGCAGTGTCTCCAGCCAGGCGTCTGAGCTGGTGTTCTGGGTGGAAGCAAGTTCCAGTGAATTGTAGCCGAGCGTCATGCGCGGGAAGAGTTTGGCATCGGCAGCCGTATAGCCGTACTTACGGCGCGAGGCGCCATAGACGAGCGTGGCGCCGACGGTGTGCTTGCCAAAGTCGTTATTATAGTTCACGATGTTGTCAAGCGTCCAGTCATAATAAGTAGAGTGGTGCTTGTAAGCCTGACCATTGCTGTTTTCGGCAAACTCGCTGGAATAGTGGTGCTCGCCGATGCGATAGTTGTTACCAAAGTTGATGCGGTAGGTAAGTCCCTTTAGCGGCAACTGCACTTCACCATAGATATTGGCGAAGAACTGGTTAGTGCGGTCGTAGTCGTCCACCAGTGAACCATGATACGGGTTCTCACGTGCATCGTGAGCAGGGTAATGGTTCATGTTGCCATTCTCGTCATAGGGGCGTGTCAAGGGGCTGCACTCGATGAGGAAGGGGAGGTAGGTCTCCTGTCCGTCGCGGTTCTCAAATGAACCGAAAGCCTGGATACCTGCCTTCAGCCACTTCACTGGCTGGATGTCAAGGTTGACGCGGATAGAGTTACGGCTGTAGTCATCGTTGAGCAGATAGTTCTGCTGCTGGGTGTTGCCTAATGAAATTAAGTATGACATGGCATCGCTGCCGCCAGAAACGTTCAGCTTGTTCTCCCAAATGTATCCATTGCGGGTAAAGTCGTTCCACCAGTCGTAGTCGCCGGGGATGATATTACCCTGATCGTCGGTCATCCAGGCATCTGGCATACGGTCAGCGAGCTTGAAGGCTGGATCCTGCTGTGTGTAGCCAGACTCCTTTGTTTTAGAGAACTGCCACAGACACTCGTTGTCGAAGTTGAGCATCTCATTGCGGTTCATCGTGTGCATCTTGTGAGTAGGTGTCTGGAAGCTGTAGCTGCTTGAGAAGTTCACCTTGGCTCTTCCCTTGGCACCCTTCTTGGATGTGATGAGCAGCACACCATTGGCAGCCTGGGCACCATAGACGGCTGTGGCGGAAGCATCCTTCAGCACATCAACGCTTTCGATATCAGCAGGGTTGATACTGGAGAGGCTACCTGTATAGATGATACCATCAAGAATCACGAGCACGCTTGTATTACCAGAAATGGTGTTGGCACCACGAATAGAGAGTTCGGGATTGCCGCCTGCAGAACTGGACTGTCCGACGTTAAGTCCGGGGACTGTACCCTGCAGCGACTGCAGCAGGTTGGTGTTCGGACTCTTCTCGAAAGCCTGGATGTTGGCCCTTGAGACAGCTCCCGTCACGTCACTCTTACGCATGGTTCCGTAACCAACGACCACGACATCGTCGAGCACGTTGTTGTCTTCACTCAATACGACTTTGATCTCGCCGTTGCCTGTCGGGGTAATCTCCTTGGTGACATAGCCGATGTAGGATACCACGATGGTGGCATTCTGCTTGACAGAGATCTGGAAACGGCCGTCCAGGTTGGTGACGGTTCCGTTGGTCGTACCTTTCTCAACGATTGAGGCACCGATGACAGGTTCCTCGTCTGCCGCTGAAATCACAATGCCGCGCAGCACGTTCTGTGCAAGCGCACCAACTACACTCAGCAAGAGCATGGGTAGTAGCAGAAATAATCTTTTTCTCATTGTCAGTTGTTTAAATTGGATAATGTGAATTGAAAAATATTTTCTGGCTGCAAAGATATATAAAAACAAGGTATGTATATGCTGAAAATCGTTGCATAGGAATTGGATTTTGTTGCAGTATGACTCAAACATGCACTTTGCAATACGTCGCAAAATGCATGTTACAAATGATAAAGTGCGAGGCTACTGGGCCTGATTGTCAGCATAGTCGGAAGGTGACATGCCGAAGTAGTTCTTGAAAACAGTGGAGAAGTGGGTCTGATCGCTGAATCCGACGCTGTAGGCGACCTGACTGACATTCACTTTTCCTTCCTTGATGAGTCGGGCTGCCTGTTCCATGCGCAGGTTGCGCAGGAATTTACCTGTCGGGATGCCTGTCATTTCCTTCATCTTCCGATGTAGCTGGGCTCGGCTAAGTCCTACGTCAGCGGCGAGCTGGTCAACATTGAACTCCGGGTCCGACAGTCTGGCATTGACTGACTTCATGATGCGCTCCATCAGCACATCGTTGTTGCTCTTCACCTTAATGTTTTCTATCCGTTCGTTCTGCGAGGATGCACCGCTGAACTTGCCGCGGAGTCGGCGTACGTTGTCAATGAGGTTGTCGATTTGGATATGCAGCTCTTCCATGTTGAAGGGCTTGGCGATATAGGCATCGGCACCCTTCTTCAGACCTTCGAGTTTGTCGCTGATTTCCGACTTTGAGGTGAGCAGTATTACGGGCAGGTCGCTGGTGTTGGGGTTGCCCTTGATCTGCTTGAGTAGGGAGATACCGTCCATCTCCGGCATCATCACATCGCTGATGACAATGTCGTATGGCCGGGAGAGCAGTTCCTTCATGGCCTCCTTGCCATTGGGACAATGGGAGAAATGGTAGCGGCTTCCCAGTTCCCCGATGATGTAGTCGGCTATCTCTGTATCGTCATCTACAATCAGGATGTTTGTATCGCTGTAAGTATGCCTGTCGTTGTTTTCCGACAGTACATGCCGTGCCGGACTGTCTGTAAGGATCTGTTCTGGTTTCAGGTGCTTGTTGCCTAGCGGGATGGCGACGGTAAACGAAGTGCCGCTTTGCCCGTCTGTGCGGTGGTGGGCCTTGATCTTTCCTCCGTGAAGCTCCACTATCGAGCGGCTCAGGTTAAGGCCGATACCAGTGCCCTGCATGCCGATGGCAGCATCGTTCCTACCTTGATAGAAACGGTCGAAGAGATGGTTCATGTCCTCGTCCTTGATGCCGATACCGTTGTCGGTTACCTCGATTTCCATGCGGTTATCATGTTCTCTGACAGACACGATAACCTCCCCACCGTCGAAGGTGTACTTGAAGGCATTGGAGAGTAGGTTGGAGATGACCTTGTCGAAATTCGTCCTATCTATCCATGCCATCAGGTAGTCCTTGTCGTGCTCCAGTGTGAAGGTGATGCCGCGCTGGGTGGCGCTATACTGATAAAGTTTACAGATGCTGCTGACGAAGCCCACCATCTCAGTCTCCCTGCAATGGAGCTGCATCTGCTTCTTGTCAACTTTCCGTTCGTCGAGGATCTGGTTGACCAGCAGCACCAGGCGCTGTGCATTACGGTCAATGGTGTCGAGGTAGGATTTGCTTTTTTCGTCGTTGACCGTATCCTTGAGCTTTGCCAACGGACCCAGGATCAGTGTGAGCGGGGAACGGATGTCGTGGGTGGCGTTCATAAGGAACTTCATCTTCTCGTCGTCTAGCTCCATCCGTTTCATATAGGTATAATATCTGATGGCTGCAACAATTAGGGCTGCCACAAAGAGTGCATAGCAGCAATAGGCTAGCGGGCTGATGTACCAAGGCGACTGGACGACAATCGTCACCGCTGCATTTTCGGCTGAGTAATGGCCTCCATATTTTGCCCTTACCTCTAAGTTGTACGTGCCTGGCCGCACGCGATTGAACGTGAAGGTATTGTTCTCATTGATGTTTGGTTGCCAGTCGCTTCCGTTCAGACGGTACTCATAAGAGACGTTCTCCGCGCCCTTGTAGTCGAGCAGGGAGAAGCTGATGGTGAAGGAGTTCTCCTCGTATGGGATTGTGATGCGCTCGCTCTGGGGAGATGCCCAGTGCCCGTTGACGTTGATGTCTGTAACGTACACCTTCCCAATCTCCTTGAGGCTGTTCTTGATGTCGCGCGGATAGAACAGCGTAACCCCGTCGTTGATGCCAAATCCGATCAGTCCGTCCTTGCCATGCAGAGAAAGGGCGTTGGCATACTCGGTGGTTGCCTGGCCGTTCCCTGTATTGTAGGCTATCAGCTCCTTTTCGCTGGCATCGTATTGCCAGAGGCCTATCGGGGTGCTGATCCAGAGGTTGTCATCCTTATCGCATACTATGCTGCAGATTCTTGTGTCGCAGAGCGCCTTGGCATACGGGTGGGGGAAGACCTTGCGCTGCTGGCGGTCGTAGATGTATATGCCGGCCAGTGTCCCAATGATGATGTTGCCCTTGGCATTCTCACAGACCGTAACGCTGGCAATCGTGTCGAGCAGCGCCTCCCATCCATAGCTGTTGAAACTATCGTTGTTCAGATTCAAGCAGGAGAGTCCCCGTGCCGTCGGTATCCACAAGTCGCCCCGGCTGTCGATGATCATGCCGTTTACCCAGTTGTTGCATAGCCGGCCCTTGTTTCCGTTGGTGTGTGTGTCATATTGCCGGGCTTCGCCGGTGGTCTTGTCATATCTTACAAATCCTTTACCGAATTCTGAAATGAACAACCATCTGTCGGTCTCGGCTATTGCGTTGACCCACTCTGAAGAAGCCCAGACCAATTGTGCGCTTCCCGATAGAGGGTCGTATCTATAGAGCCCTTTCTCAGCCCCGAGCCAGAATGTGCCGTCTTTGCCCTGACAGATGAGGCTGGCCCCCCGGGGTGCCGACGCGGCGGCAAAAACCTCGCCTTTGCCGTTGAAGCGATAGAGCCCCTTGTTCCATACTGTACACCAGATACGTCCGTTGTCGTCTATCGCCATCGAGGATATCTGGGCATTGCTTAATGAGCCGTTCAGTGGTGAGAAAGTCCAGCTGCGGAATGCATTCTGCTGATGGTTAAGCAGTACCACACCTTTTCTGAAACAGCCTGTCCACACGTTTCCGGAACGGTCCTCCATCAAAGCGGTCGTCGATGACTCGGAAAGCTGGAAGAATTTGTCGGAGAAGTCTATTGACTGCGGCGCTGACTGACCCTTGGGGAATGTATAAACACCATTCCCGGTGGTGCCTATGTAGAGACAACCTTGCTTGCTGAGCATGGCTGACGACATGTCCACCTCGCCTACTATGCTTTCCGTAGAGAGACCAGCGTCTTTCCAAATCTCATCTGTCTTCTCGAAACGCATGATTCGCTTTGGAAAAACGGCCAGGAGCCTGTTGCTGCTATCGGTTAGGAATTGTTGCAGTGGCCCCAAGGAAAGTGAGAACTTTTTGGCCTTAGTAGCCTGCCCGTTCTGATAGTCGATTCTATAGAAGTCATCAAATCTTCCCTTACACCACAGATATCCGTCGCTGTCCTCGAAGAGACGGCTAAGGAAATTGTCCTTTACCAACTGCATCAGCCTGCTTTCCGCCACGATCTTGTCAGATCCCTTTCTGACAACGAAGACACCAGTGCCGGCAGTGCCGATGAGAATGTCGCCTCGCTTTGATTCCATAATGCTGTTGACGCGTGGATGGATATTGCCGGGGAAAGGTATCTGGACGAAGCGGTTTCGGGTGAAATCATACTTAGAGATGGCATTCCCCGTGCCGACCCATAAGTGGCCTTCGCTGTCGCAGAACAGAGAGCATACATCGTTCTGCGGCAGCGACCCGGTATCGCTGCTATTGTGTCGGTAGCTATAGAAACGATAGCCGTCGAATCGGTTCAGCCCATAGGTGGTGCCTATCCAGATATAGCCGTACTGATCTTGACAGAGACAAGTGACATCGCTGCTCGACATCAGGCTGCCTGGATACAGGATACCACTTGTGCGCGCATATCCTAACATTGACATAAATGTCAAGAGGATTAAGATGCAATTTCTCTGTTTGATAGCTCTCATGGGAATGTTTAAAATTGCCTAAAGCTGCCTACTTCCTGAACAGCTGACGGATAAACTCGCGGAGACCTCTGCGCCAGGTAAGCCATTCGTGGTCGGTGCCTGTCGATTCGTAATAGTGGGCATTGATACCCATGTCGTTGAGGCTCTTGACGAGTTTCTCGGTGCCGAATATCTTGTCCATGCCTTCCGTGCCGCTCATCATGAAGAGATAGTGAATCTGCTTGTTGAACTTGTCGGCATCGGTGAACACGCCATTGTAAGCTGTCTTCGGGTCGAGACCGAAGATGGCGCCACTGAAAGTGCCCATATATGAGAAGAGGTCCATGTGTTGCAGTACGAGGTCGAAGGTCTGGTGTCCGCCCCACGACAGACCTGCCATCGCGCGATGGTCGCGGTCTGTCAGTGTGCGGAACTTACGGTCTATAGTTGATATTAAGTCTTGTGTCATTACTTTGTAGAATGAGTTGCCGTACTCGCTGAAGCCCTGACGGTTATCCCCACCCTTGAACGGAGCCTTGATGTCGCCGCTTTCCATCACGACAATCATCGGCACGGCTTCACCAGAGGCAATGGCGTTGTCCATAATGTGCTGCATGTGGCCCTGACGACTCCATCCTGTCTCGTCTTCACCCATACCATGCTGCAGATAGAGCACAGGGTAGCGCTTCTTGGCATTCTGTTTCAGTTCGTACTCAGCGGGGGTGTAGACCATGGCGTGACGCCACTCCTGGGTTGATTCGGCGTAATAGTAGAGTGAGCGCACTTGTCCTTGTGCGACACCCTGCTGCGGACGGTAGTAGTCGCCCTCCGTTCCCTCAGGTATCTCAATACCTCCAGCCTGACGGTTGCAGCCGAAGAAGGTCTCTGTGGCAGGATCGATGAAGTTCACGCCACCGATGTTCATGAAATAATAGTGGAATCCTGGTACCAGCGGATCAGTGACGGCACACCATATACCTTGTTCGTCGCGACGCATATTGTATTTCTTGCCACAGATGTCCACAATGGCGCTATTAGCTGTCGGTGCGTTAAGACGGAAATAGGCACGGCCTTCTTGATCGATTTTCGGGAATTCATTGCCAGGAATCGTCGTTTCTGCGATGAAGGCATCCTCTGGAACGTCGAATGGCTTCTTTACCTGATAGCCCAACAGTTCCAGCATACGTTCGCCATAACGGGTCCCAAGTTCACGATAGCCTGGGGCATCGAAGTGCAGACGATCAGGACCATTACTACAACCCGTAGAAGAGATGACCTGAGCGGTATGTAGTGTCTTGGGGAGTTCGTCGATTTGCTTGTTCATGGCGATGCATTGTCCTTGGCCGTCGGCCTGCACTACCTCACCTGCAAGCAGAGGCACCTCTTCGGGCTTCAACTGTAGGTCGCCGAGGAGGTTGTCATATACCTGTTGTACCATCGAGGCCCATTTGGGATCGCCCGTGTTTGATTCGCCCTGGTGCAACAGCACACCTTTGATGACACCGTCTTTCTGTGCTTTCTTAGCCAGTGTCACCAACCTTTCATAAGGATTGTCATTGTAGGCTTTCAGCATGGGGATCATCCAGCCAGGAGCGCGCTTGACATAGTTTTTGATGGAGTCGGGCAGGAAACCTTGGATATGGATGCCGCCGATGGCAACGTGAATCACGCCGACACGAATCGAATCAGGCAAGGTCTTGATCATGGTGCGTCCGAACCAGTCTGCGGGGGTCAGTCCCGTATTGGGGCGGCAGAGTGGGGCAGAAGCCTCGCACCATTCACCCATTTTGCGACCCCGCTGTGGGTCGTCGACGGCAGGCATCAGCAGGAATCGCGGTCCAGGACTGGCGATGTCCTGTGCCTCTGGTCTTGCGGCACCTTCCATGTTCGACTGTCCGAAACAAAGGAAGATATAGAAATTCTGGTCAGGTTTTTGGGCACTTGCCGTCAAGGCAAATGCACTCATCAGGATGGTTGTAATTAAAGTTTTCATTGCAAATTCAGGTTTTGGGAAAAAATTTTCGCTGCAAAGGTACGCAATTGCCCCGAAAATGTCTTTCTGATATGTTACGTATAATTTGGGAATTGTATCAATTGTAGGAAATATTCAAAAAAGTTTGGTTTGATATTCTTTTTTTGTTATCTTTGCGGCATATTTATTAACAGAACAACTATTGATATGAGAAAAGCTGGACTTTGGACCATTGTCGTAGTAACGATGATAATCGCCATTGCGTGTGGCAAGCAGAATCAGAGCGGAGATGGTGATGAACTGATGGAACGTGCCTATAAGTCACGAGACTATAGTGGACTTGTCAGACAAGCGGATAGCTTGGAAAGCATTGGCCAACTCTCGCAAGCAAAAGCTTATTATTGGCGCGGCTATGCCTGCGACCGTCAGAAAAAGCTGCGGATGGCCGAATTCTACTGGAAGACCTCCCTGCGGGCGGCCGCCGACACCAAGGACTATGACACGTATGCCAAGACTGCAAGTAGGTTGGCAAACTTACTTGTCGTGCGAGGTGACTATGAGGGCGCACTTAAGATGGCTGTTCCTGTGGCTGAAAAACTGGAGGCTGTGCAGTGTGACACGACCAGTGACTATGTGAACCTGTTGATCTATATCGGTTGTTCTCAGGCGGGTATCGGAAAGACAGGCGAGGCAACATTAGACGGTTTCGATCGAGCCTATCAGAAACATCTGGATAATATCCAGAAGAATCGTGATGATGCCTCTTATAAGGATGCGATTGCAGGACTTATCAATATGTCAGTAGCATGTAATACGACGAAACATTATCAGGAGGCCTTGAAATGGACAGGACATTTCGGTGAGCTGCTCAGTGAATATGAACAGCGTCCGGAGGCTGGAAAGGATTACCTTGACAAACAGCTGGCACGTTTCCATATCTACCAGGCACAGGCCTATGAGGGCCTTGAAAAGCCGGAAGATGCCAACAAGGCTTATGAGGCTTTCCTTACCACGCAGTTCAGCAAGACTGCTGAGGGACGTATTCTGGCTAATGACTACCTGGTGGCTGCCCAGCGATGGGATGAGGCTGCTGACAACTATCGGAGTCTCGATGCCCATCTTGGGAATCAGCAAGGTGGAGGTTATACTATCGACAATATCAAGAATCTGGTGTTACCGAAATACCAGGCCAACCTCTTGGCAGGCCGCAGAGATTCTGCGCTGGCTGTCAGCCGTGTCATCTGCGACTCGTTGCCGATAGCCTTTGGCTTGGCAGATCGTCTTGATGCTGAAGAGCAGGCGGTGGTCGTGAAGAAGGTTGAAGAACTGGGCGAAAGCGAAGCTAAGGCCTCACAACAGCGCTATTATCTGATGTTTGGCTTTGTTGCACTGTTGTTCCTGGCCTTCTTGTATGTTGGCTTTATGCGAAGCAGGGCTGGTTACAGACTGAAACGCTCCCATGAGAATCTGAAGACGGCCTATGAGCAGTTGGAGGAGGCCACCTCCGTTAAGGAACGTGGAGAGACTGAGCAACGTATTGCTACGGCTATTCGTCGTTCTATCATGCCTGAAGAACAGGCTCAGCACAAGCTTCAGACCGTGTTCTCACAGTTGGAGCCTGGACAGATGACTGGCAGTGACCTCTGTGAGACTCAGATACATGATGATCGTCTTTTCTTCTGCATCGGCAACGCGGTAGGTGATGGTGTGCAGAATGCCGTTACGATGGCAATGGCTGGTGCCCAGTTCCGTTCATTGGCGGCTTTGGGAATGTCACCTGAGAAGATGATGGCGGCTATCAATACTGCCATGAGTCAGTATGAGGACCGACGACTGAAACTCTTTGTGGGTGAACTAAACCTGCAGACAGGACAATTGGTTTACTGTAATGCAGGTCTGAATATCCCGTTACTGATGGATACGGAGGTGAGTCAGGTTCCATGCGAGACGGGCAAGATGGTGGGAGAACAAGCAGACACGCTCTATACCGCTCAGGAGATGACTCTCACCCGTGGTCAGTTGTTTTTCCTTTTCACAGATGGTATGACATCGGCGGAAAATGCCACAGGAAAGCCGTTTGGAGAGAAAGCCTTGCGGGGTGCGGCACTTCAGGCCTTTAAACTTGACCCGGCACCAGAGGGCTTTGCTGGGCACATGATAAAAGCTGTGCGCAGCTATACAGCCGGCGCACAGCAGAAGAATGATATGACCATGCTCGTCGTGACTATCTGATAGCATAGAGATAGCCCAGCAGGGCCATCTTGCCGCGCATCGTCTCTCGTGGGGTGAATTCTCCGTTCACCCAGAAATAACGTTGATTGAAATACGACTCCTGACGAGGCCAACCGCCATCGTTCCATGAAGGATACATGCGGTCTGTCAGAATGCGGGCATCGCCGCCATTATGGCCTGGCGACCAAGTCTCTGTACCATTGAAGGGCGTCTGTCCCGGATGGGTTTCAGGTTCACCGTCATTGCGACCTGTGGAGTAACAGTCAGTAATATGACGTTCACCCAGTCCTGTCATTTCTACGATATTGCCGGGATTGCGGCCCAGTGCCCAGCTTGCCTCCGTGTACATCACGTGTTCCAGTTCCTTCTTGCGCGCCTTGGTGTCAGCAATATAGTGGGCGAGCATCACGAGTTGCAGGTTCTGAGATACCTGCCAACGGCTGTCGTTAGCGCTGCGGCGTGAGGGACGCTGAGCCATGTGGCAGATGTTGTAGGCTTCGGCCTGAGCGTTGATGCTGCCTTTCAGGTTCTGGTAGAGGTCAGCATGGTGGCGGGGCTGAGGTGAGGTGAGATAGGCTGCGGCAGCCCAGGTCTGGTTGAAAGGTATCTCACCAGCATCAAACTGATTGGTCACGCCGATACCGAAGAAACCTTGTCTGCCTCTGCTGAAGATAGGTGATTGGGCATTCTTGATCATGCTCTCCTCGGCGAAGATGTCTTCCCAGGCGGTGTCGCCAGTCAGGTTATAGAGGTAGGCAGCAGCCATCTGACGGAAGTCACGACCTCGCATCTGCATACTGCCGATGTCCTGCATGTCGTCGAGTTGCTGTTTTTCCTGCTTTGAGGCGAAACGGAAAGCTTTGATGGCTTCATCGGTGTAATACTGACAAAGCGAATCGTGCTTGCTGATACGGAAGGCTTCGGCCAACATGGCACAGTTGGCAGCATTAGCCCAGGCTGCCATCGTAGTACAGCCTGCCTGGAACATCACACTCCAGTCGGCACTGGGGTTCGTAACACCTTGCGAGTAGGCCTCACCGTCGCGGATAGAGAGGAAGAAGTCAGCCTCGTTACGGGCTTCGTCGATGATGTCGGGGATGCCGTTGCCATTTTCACGGATACCGAGGTCATCATCTGCCAGTCGTCCACCAGAGAGGATATAGGGCAAGAGCATGTCATAGATATTGCTGACATGGGCCAGATGACGGTCCCAGTCCATAGCGTCGGAGTGTCCACCCTTGACCTCCGTGTTGACGGGGTTGCCGGGCAGGCGATGCCGCCAGAAGATGGAAGCCATGACGGGCTTGAAGTGAGGCTCGTCCCAAACATCGGTATGCAAGTCGCGCCATTCCTGATCCCATGGTGTGAGGTCGGTCTTATAGACAGTCAGTCCCTTGGGGTCGGTTTCTGGGATGAATTGTGGCTGACGGGGTACAGGCCATACGTGCTCCGGGTCTTTCGGTTCACCGAGGCGCATGTAATAATAGCCGCGTACTGAGAAGCGGTAGGGCTGGTGGTAGATGTTCGATGCGATGTCGAAGTCCATGCTGCAACCTACGTCCTCTACAACGAGACGGTAGCGGCCAGGTTGTGTACAGCGGAAGTCGATGTTCCACACGTCGGTACCAATCAGGGGCTTCTTGCCAGCCTCTTGTTCAGCGTCGGCAGCATGTTTCCAGAACTTCACGACGCCTGCACTTTGCTTTTTCTTGGTCTTTACATTGTATAGATATACCTTCTTGCCCTCCCAGCTGTTGTAGTCTCGCTGTCCACCATCACCGAGCCACTGGTAGAGATCTGCGGCATGGGTCTGTTCTGCGGGGGAATAGCCGATGATGTTCACGTGGAGTGCCTCCGACTGGGTATTCCACACGTCGAAGCGGATGCTGGCAGACTCCTGATCCAGTCCAATGCCCTTGGGCAGACTGACAGTATAGGTGCAACCCTGCTTCATGTCCTGTGGCAGCTGGAGGAAGAGCCAGTGGTCGAGTTCGCTGCTCAGTGTGTTGTCGGTGTTCATTGGCTTCGACTTGCGCCAGATGGCCTTCGGTGCTGCGGTGCTGAATGCTTTGTCGTCAGCAGAACTGACAGCCCAGAGGGCAGCCTGCTGGGCCTGCTCTGCCTTGAGGCGTTCGCCGAAGACGATCAGCGTGTCATCACCAGGTGAGAACGAATGGCCCAGATAAGCACTGGGACCTGTACCGCTGTCGCGGTAGTGTACCTCACCGTCGCGTACATGCAGCATCAGGTAGTTCTTGTCAATGACTTTCAGGCCTAAGACCTTAGCTGCAAAAACATGCGGTGCTGACAAGCACAATATGCCTGCCAGCACGTAGTTCAGTAGATGTCTCATTTTATTGTTCATGATTGTTGTTGGTTGCATTCGGTTGCAAAGATACAACAATAATTTCAAAATGCGACAAAAGAAATCTGATTATTTTTTTGTTTATGTCTATTCCTCAGTCTGATAGGTCTTGGGTGACTCACGGCCGAAAAGATACTGTGGCTGATAACCGCCAAGGTCGATGACAATCTTCTCGAAGACGATGCCTGGGTCTTTAGGATGAATCGTCAAGGTGTGTGTCTGACCGTCTCCGACAGGCAGTTCTACGATCTTCTCCACGACGCGGCGGGCAATGGTGGGATAGTAGATTGTATAGATGTTCCGCGGCTTCTCGTTCAGATTGTGATTGAAGTTGACGCTGACAGGGGTTCCGCCGTCGATGGCTACTTCATACTCCAGTCCGCCTTTATCGAGGAAGTCGAGTGTGGATTTCGTGATGATGTGTACCTTAGCCGTCTTGCTATTGGTGCTTTTGAAACGGTAGGTCAGGGTGGCGTCGTCGGTGCCCGTCGTGTAGGGCATAAGGGCAATGCCGCTCAGTGTGCGTCCCATGTAAGGGATGACGGTCCACTGTGCCTTGTTGCCGTCTTGGCGCGCCCAGGTGTGTTCTGCCTCTATGCTGATATAGCCGTTGGAGGCACAGAACGTCGGTCCTTGTGCGGGTTGTGGCACCTCGATGAGACTCGGACATACATCGGCAGGGAAGGCATCGTTCCATTCCGTATAGCTGATGTGCTTCTGTGTCATCATACCGTCCCATTTACCACCAGCCATCTCCTTGTTGTATTGCAGGCAGAGGAGCGAGTCGCGCTTGAAAGCCTGGCGACAGCGCTCTGCCCAGCAATTGGCCTCGGGATCGCCTTTGGCAGCCAACTGGTGGTTCATAGCCTGAGCCCAGTACATCTCGTAGATATTACCCATGGCCTGCACGGGGAAGAGGATAATCTGCCGATAGGCGTCACGGTATTCGGGTTTCAGTGTGATGAACTGGCGGAGGGCACGTGCCTCAAGAGCCTGATATTCGCCGACCACCTGTGCAAACTCATCGGTGGTATATGTCGTGGCATCCAGCATCTCTGATGTGATGCGACCATTGTACTTGCTCACGAGATTCAGAATCTGTGCAGCCTCTTGGGCTTGGTCTTGGCCGAAGTTCTCGGCACAGAAGTCACGCGTGTGGTCCAACAGGTCTGCCTTGTCAGCAGATGGGGCTACGTGGTATTTCGTGGGGTTCCAAGCCATATCCATGAAGAGCTGTATGGGATACTCCATCGGTTTGAGGTCGCCCACGTTGAGAATCCATAGTTTCTGGATACCGCCGTTCCAGGCCAGTTGCAGCTGCTCCCACATGTTCTGGGTCGGAGTGACATTGATCCATTTCGTATTGCGGGGTGCACCCACGTAGTCGACATGGTAGTACAGACCCCAACCACCCTTGCGCTGCTGTTCCTTGGCTGTAGGGATGCGTCTGACATTGCCCCAGTTGTCGTCACACAGCAGAATCGTCACATCGTCGGGCACTCGCAGTCCTGCGTCATAGTAGTCTTGTACCTCTTTATAGAGTGCCCATATCTGGGGTGTCTCCTTGGCAGGGCGCCCTGTCACCTCTTTGATGATGCGGCGTTGGTTGCTGATAATGTTCTCCATCAGTTTGGTGTCTGTCTTGTCGCCCATGGCCTCGTCGCCGTCGCCGCGCATACCGATGGTGACGATGTCGTCGGTGCCGTTCATGCGCTGGATGCCCTCACGGAAGAAGCGGTCGAGATTTTGCTTGTTGGTGGCGTAGTTCCAGGCGCCCCATCCCTTGCGGTCACGTGCATACTCCTGATGATTCCTGGCCATCGGCTCGTGGTGCGAAGTTCCCATCATGATGCCCATAGCGTCTGCGGTTTTCAGGTTCTCGGGATCATCGGCATAGAATGCCCATCCCCACATGGCAGGCCAAAGGTAATTGCCCTTCAGGCGTAGGATCAGCTCAAAGACCTTTTCATAGAAACGATGGTCACCATAGTTGGTGCCGAAGGTGTTCTTCACCCAGGAGGTCAGACAGGGCGCCTCGTCGTTGAGGAATAGGCCTCGATAGCGCACAGCCGGTTCCCCGTCTGTATATTCGCCTGCCTGGATATAGATGGTTTCATGTTTTTCCACGGGAACGTCAGCCCAATAGTACCATGGTGACACACCTATCTGGCGCGACAGTTCATAGATGCCATAGACCGTACCGCGCTTATCACTACCGGCAATCACAAGTTGGTTTCCGATAGTCTTGATGATATACTTCTCGGTCTTGCCTTTCAGATTGCTGAGCTTGCCCTCTTTCACCCACTGGTCTATCTGGCGGTTAGCCCCCACAGTACCTATCAGGATGGTAGGCTCTGCCTCACGGAGTGCAGGCTTCTGTCCCGTCACGCTTTCGAAATCGCGCATCAGGTTGTCGGCGGCCAGTCTTACACAGCTATGCTCTGTGTTGGCATAGAAGATAGTCGGGGCGTTCAGTTGCCAGAAACCGTCCTGTGGTGAGAAGGATACAAACGTTTCTGCAGCCGAAGCGCTTAAGGTCAGGACTGCTCCCAGCAGACCGAGCAGCATCTTTGTTGATAATAGTTTTTTCGTCATAGTGTTCGCGTTTTTGCTTGCAAAGATACGAATTCGGAGCCTTAAATATGTTTTCATTTGTATCATTGGTTTTAAAAAATGTCTCATTTATTTGTTGGGAATAAAAAAATAGACTATCTTTGCAACAAATTTCTAACGACGACGATGTGGCTTAAAACAATACTGACTATTATTAACTGCTGTTTCGCACTGACTTGTGCTGCCCAGTTGGGAAAATTTTTCAACCCCGACAGACAATTGTCCAGTAGTTTTGTGACTCAGGTTTATCAGGACCGCGAGGGATACCTTTGGATTACCACTCGAGACGGTATCAACCGCTATGACGGCTATCAGTTTCAGGTGTTCAGACGTGAGAATGAAGGATCGCAGACGCTCGCGAGCAACTATGTCAATACGATGATACAAGACCGTCACGGTCTGTTCTACTTTGGCATGTATGGCGCGCTGCAGACTTGGGATGGTGGTCAGTTTAATACCGTCTCGATGACCGACCTCAATGGCAACAAGGGACAGTGCTATGCCACTTGTTTTCTGGAACGCGCCAACGGTGATGTCTTGGCGGGCACCTCAGGTCTGGGCGTGATGAAGTTCACGGACAAGACACATGCCAGTCAGATAGGTGGTGCCTTGGCAGACCTGCATACCGTCAATAGCATGATAGAGGACAAAAAAGGCAACCTCTGGATGATTGTCAATGATAAAGACCTTCTCTGCTATGACGGCAAGAAGGTGAAGCGCTATCTGACAGACCAGCCTGGACTCTTGCCCAGCAGAATCGTCGAGGATCAGACAGGACATATCTATGTAGGTACCTCCAATGCCGGTGTTTTCCTGCTCGATGGCGACCGCTCCGAACATATTGAAGGCACCAACGGACATGGTGTCTCTGCCCTCTATTGCAATCGCAAAGGCCATATCGTCATTGGCTACGACGGTCAGGGTATTGCCCTCTATAATCCCGCTGACAAGCGACTCTCCGACAACCCTTTCTATAGCATGGAGGTCGATCTGGCCAGGAGTAAGGTCTATTCCATCATTGAGGATGGCAGCGGTAATCTCTGGTTCGGCTTACTTCAGAAGGGTATCTACAAACAGCCTGTCACTTCCAATGGTTTCAGCTATATGGGCTACAAGTTGGGCGTGCGCAACATCATCGGTGATGCCTGTGTTGTCAGCACCCTGATCGATCGGCATGGCAATGGCTGGATAGGCACCGACAAGGGCGGCCTGCATTGTCTCTCTCCCCAAAGCATGTCGGCGAAGCATATCTATGGCGATGTTCCCTCCACCATTATGTCGCTGGCCGAAGGGGCCGATGGCCATATCTGGATAGGTTCCTATGGAGATGGCTTTGGATGGCTCGACCCTGTCACCTTGAAGTTCCATGCCGTCGTCACGCCTATCGATGATCATCTGATTGTGATGGACATCGCCTGCGACCCTCAGGGACGTCTGTGGCTGGCCACGCTGCGCCACGGTCTGATCCTGGCTGATGCCCAGGGGAATATCCTGAAGAACTACGTGATGGGCGAGGGGGCAGATACCGACCGCAAACGTAACTGCATCACCAACGACTATGTGTCGCAGGTGTCGGTTTCGCCCGACGGAAAGCGTGTCTATGCCGCCACCTCCATGGGCCTATGCTGTCTGGATATCGCGACCGACAGCTGGACGAAGGTCTTTGGTGTTAATTGTTTAAATTATGGTACGCCCGTGCGCATAGCACGCGAGTACGGCGGTAAGCTCTGGACAGGTACCAACGAGGGTCTCTATTGTTATGACCTTCATGGAAAGGAGCTCCATCACTATACCCGTGACGAAGGTCTGCCCGACAACGGTGTGGGTTCTATCGAAGAAGATGCAGCAGGCAAGTTGTGGATAGCCACCAACCACGGCCTGAGCTGTCTCGATCCCGAAAAGGGACGGTTCCGCAATTTCTTCGTCGACGACGGTCTGCAGAGCAATGAGTTCAGTGATGGCGCCTCGAGTGTCAATAGCGACGGTCTGATCCTCTTTGGTGGTACTGGCGGTGTCACCTGGTTCACGCCCGAGAACATCATTTCCAGTAAGTGGGATGCCAGCGTACAGCTGACGTCCTTCACCATCAATGGCCAGCAGGTCGTCAAGCAGAGCCGTTCTGGCGACTATGTTGTTACCGATACGACCGTCATGGCCAGCAACCATTTCGAATTGAGTTATCACGACAACTCCTTTGCCATCCGTTTCTCCACGCTGACCTACGAGAATCCCGAACATATCACCTATCTCTATAGCATCAATGGCGAGCCCTTTGTCCGCCTGCAGCCAGGCGCCAATGTCCTCACCTTCTCTCATCTTCCGCAAGGCACCTACCGTTTCCGTGTGAAGGCCGAGCACAATGAGGAGGAGACACCCGTGCGCGAGTTCACCGTCGTGGTCCATGCGCCTTGGTACCGTTCTGCTTGGGCCTATTTCTTCTATGCGCTGGTCATCGGCCTCTTCATCTGGCAGTATCTGCTCTACCGTCGTCACCGTGAGCAGAACCGCCTGCGCCTCCAGGCCCATATTCATGCCGAGGAGATGAGTGAAGCCCGTCTCCGTTTCTTCATGAACATCAGCCACGATATCCGCACGCCTATGACGCTCATCCTTACCCCGCTGCTCTCTCTCATCAAGCACGAGGACGATCCGCAGCGCAAGAGTGTCTATGAGACCATCCGTCGTAATGCGGAGCGCATCTTGAGTCTCATCAATCAGATGATGGACCTCCGGAAGATCGACAAGGGACAGATGCAGATGCGCATGCGCGAGACCGATCTGGTAGCCTTCGTCAAGGATATCTATACCCTCTTCGAGTCACAGACCAAGGCGAAGCGCATCAAACTGAGTTTCGATCACGATGCTGATGCCCTGCCAGTGTGGATCGATCGTTCCAACTTCGACAAGGTGGTGATGAATGTGCTCTCCAATGCCTTCAAGTACACACCTGCGGGTGGTGAGATAGGCATCCGCCTCACTCACGACGCCCAGAGTGCCACCATCGCCATTGCTGATAATGGCGAACAGATTCCCGAGAACCAGCTCGACAAGATATTCGAACGGTTCTACCAGACGTCTTCCACCTATAACAATCAGCAAGCAGGCACCGGTATCGGCCTTGATCTGACACGCTCGCTGGTAGAACTCCATCATGGCACCATCACCGCCCATAATCTCGACAAGGGCTGCGAGTTTGTCATCACCATCCCGCTGGGCAATGCCCATCTGAAGCCCGAGGAGATGCTCTCCGAGCAAGACATCGTAGAACCGATGCAGCCAGAGCTCGTCGAGGAGGGAGAAGAGGAGCCTATACCCGCTGAGCTCGTTGACGACAGTACGGCATCAAATCGTCGCCAGCGGCTCGTTATTGCTGAGGATGATGACGAGATACGCAACTATCTCGAGAGCGAACTGGGTCGTGACTACGAGATCCATGCCTGTGTCAATGGCCGTGAAGCTCTGGCTGAGGCTTATCGCATCTATCCTGATTTGGTCATCAGCGACGTGATGATGCCAGAGATGGACGGTAACACGCTCTGCTCGAAACTCAAGTCAAACCCGAGCACCAATGTCATCCCCGTCATCCTGCTCACCGCCAAGAGCCGCGATGAAGACAAGCTCGAAGGCTTGGAGACGGGTGCCGATGCCTACGTCGTCAAGCCATTCAATATGGACATCCTGCGCCGCACCATCGTCAATCTCATCAACAGCCACCGTCTGTTGCGGCTGAAGTATGAGCGCAACGACGAACTGGAGGAGCAGCTCGACGAGATACGCATGAAGTCGCCCGACGAGAAACTCCTCGACCGCATCATGGATTGCATCAACAAGAATCTGAACAACTCCGACCTGAGCGTCGATATGATAGCCGATCAGGTAGGTATCAGCCGTGTCCACGTCCACCGTAAGATGAAGGACCTCACGGGGCAGACCCCCCACGACTTCATCCGCAACATCCGCTTGAAGAAAGCTGCCCAGCTGCTGGCTAATCAGGGCATGAACGTCACCGAAGTCATGTACGCCTGCGGCTTTGCCAATCCAGCCTCCTTCTCGACGGTCTTCAAGAAGTTCTATGGCATGACGCCCCGCGACTATATGAAAGAACATCAGCAGCGGTAAAAGGCAATGATCCCTCTCTATAACGTAGAGGGGAAAGACATCATCATCGATTGCACCCATCTGGACTACATCTCGTCCGCAGGTCTGCGCATCTCGTCGTCTATCCCCTGACGCCTCTCTCTTCGTGAGATGCGCCCCTCCTTTCATTTAAAGTAAAAAACGAATTATGGGATTCAGAGGAGTCCTTTTTTTTATGCCTTCAATCATAAATTTAACTGCTTTAGCGACACGATTCAGCCGCCTTGTCGCCGCTTTGTCGCAGATGGCTGCCCCTGTCGCCATAACTTCAGTCAAAAGTCTGCGAAATGTTTGTGAATCCCCGAAAACCGCCGTATCTTTGCGCTGTGATTCAGAACAATATATGTATAACAATAAAAACTTTAAGATTATGACACAGAATTTTATGAGCGCACGCGCTTTGACAATGACAGAGTTGGAGAACGTAAATGGTGGTATTCGCGTTAAGAGCAATGGTGGTGAGACTAATCCACGTAAGAAGACATTCGAGGTTCGTGTATAATGAACATTACCACACAGAGACTAAAAACTAGGCGTTCTGGAAATCAAACTCCAGAACGCTCTTTTTTTTGTTTAGTACCCGATACATGATACCGTTCCCATCGCTGTCAGAATCGCCGTCGCAATAGAGGCGATAATCTGCACAACCCACTTAAAAGTTTCCTTCTTCGTCATTATTCTCTTTCTTTATCGCCTACTATCCGGAGGAACTTGCCTTCAAGGGAATAGGCTTTTTTTACGGAGTAACGTCCGTCAGAGTCATAGCCGTATGAAGCAGCGATAATTTCCTTTTTGTCTGAATCAAGGCTGATAACGCCTTCTGAGGATGGCAACTGTTTGGCTGTGCCTGTATAGGGATCGATGATATACGACCATATATTACGAGCGTCGGGACAACCTTCCACAATGATTTTTACATTATCGCCCGGGACAATTATGGCCTTGTCGGCAGCGGCAATCTGGGTGAGCGGAACGTCGATGGCGTCAGATTGATCACCATTCATGTTTCCCCACTGCGCTTCAGCCATAGGATTGGTGACGCACACCCTGAAAACTTTACCCGTACGTTTGTTGGTGAGCCATACGGATTTCACGGCATCCATCTCACCCTCAGCACTTGCCGGCTTTTCTTCCTTGATCTGTACCTCATACTGAGAAGGGGTATCAGGTTGGCTGGCAGCAGTCTTGTTTTCTAATTTATATTCACGTTCTGAACGTTCATATCCCCAAGTAATCAGCAGTTCTTTTCCACCAGGTTTTATATAGACCAAGCATGGGGCATACTCGGGATACCCATCAGGATGTTGATCATGACGACTGCAGTGGCATCCCTTATGTATTATATTGTAAAATGTATAGATACCATTGCCTCGGGCATGAACGCAGTAGTTAATGGTTGTATCAGGCTTTGTTTCCCAATCATGTATAACGGTCGTAAGGTCAGCTGTTCCAATAGGGGCGATGGTGTCGCCTTCGATAGTGGTATCGTAGAATACGATGGTGCCTCCCGTTTCCTCATTGCGGTATACTTTACCATATTGCGGACGCTCATCTGTCTCGTTTACAGGAAGATCGACCTTGAATATTTCTTTATTGTCTTCTTTATGAGCCAGTTCCATTCCCGACATGGAATGCCCCTCACTACTGTTCAGAATAGAACTAAGGCGTAAGACGGCATTTTTCTCTAATGACATCGGATAGCTGTTTTGAGTTGACCGTGAATTACAAGCCCACACGATAGACAACACGCACCCAATCATGGAAAACTGAATATATTTTCTCATAACAAAAAGATATTAATGACTTGCGTAAAACAAATGTTTAGAATCTTCATAGCCCCGTGTCGTCATGATACTGTCTGCACCAGGATAGACGTAGAGTAGCACACGACTCCAGATTCTGCGAGGGAGGCTGTCGCTGTCAAGAGAAGTAGAATATAGGGCATAGATGCCCTTGCCTCGTGACTGGACATGACGTGTGACGACACTATCAAGAGCGTTGTGCCTAAACGTCAACTCACCATCCGTCTGCTGAACAATGATAACAGTCCCCATACCATATAGACTGTCGGCAGGGGTCAAATCGAATTGTATGCTGGAACCTGTCTTGGGATTCACATAGATTTCACCATCTTTGGGGGAAGCATTCTCGTCTGTAACAGGGAAATGAATGGAAAAACCCTCCTTCCGCTGATTGAGTGATTCGATAGAGTCAAGTAACTGCTCTGCTGAAAGTGTAGGACCAACATCACTGTTAAGCAAGTCGCCTAGCAAATTCATCTGAGACATACCCACTGGATCACAGCCAACATATAACAATGTCAGCAACAACATTAAAGAAAATTTCAATATACGCTTATTCATAACTATACTTTGAGTGCAAATATATAAAAAACATGTTTAGCTGCTAAATTTTTTAAAGTTTTTTAGGGTTTTTGAAAATAAAACACTATCTTTGTACGCAGATATATACCAACAGTCTATTTATGAACGGACAAGAAACCATTAAAACCGAGAAGGCAATTCTAACAATAGAATACCTTCCATCGCTCAATTATTCTATGCTTAACAACGGCATAGAGACTTGTTACAAGTTTGTTTTGGATAATATAGGACTGTCCGACTGGCATCATCTTCAAATCACGATCAGGGGGGAATATATAAAAGAGTTCACTCATAGACTGGATTTTTTACGTGGTGGACAGTCTATTCAGATAAATTCCATCAGCATATTGCCTGATATCAACAAACTTAGTGAAATCACTGAGGCCATTAACACCTCATTTGTTGTTACCGTTGAGGAGGAAGCGGGATGCATCCTTCGGGAAGAGCTCCCCATTACACTGTTAGCCTACGATGAGTGGGCAGGCGTGAACGTCATGCCAGAGAATATTGCGTCCTTTGTGGTACCCAACCATCCACTGTTATCAAGAATAAAGGTTGCTGCAGCCCAGTTCCTGGAGAAGTGGACCGGTTCTTCACAATTAGACGAATACCAGACACAAGACCGTAATCGCGTACGCGCCCAAGTCGCTGCTATTTATGAAGCGCTCCGTTCCGAGGGTATCGTATATTCTGCTCCTCCCGCCAGCTTTGAAGCTTACGGACAGCGAATAAGGCTCGCAGACAAAGTCTTGACGGAAAAGATCGGTACATGCATTGACACCAGTCTGCTTGTCGCATCCTGTTTGGAGGCATGCAACATATATCCTATCATCATCATGCTGAAAGGGCATGCCATGGTAGGAGCGTGGCTGACCCCTACCGTCAGCTCACAGATGGTATGCGACGATGTCAGTCTGTTGCTCAAAGAGACTGCAGATGGCAACAATAACATTGTCGTTCTTGAATCAACATTTCTCACTTCGTCGGGAAACGTCGGATTTGAGGATGCTGTAACCAGTGCTTTACAAAAGCTTAATGACGAAAGTCTTTTCTATTATTTTGTGGATATCCACCGTTGCCGCCTCGGTAACATACGTCCGATGCCACAACGCATACAGATAGATGGAGCATGGACATTTGAGAATGAAGGCGTGGAACATCAAAACGCTACCGAGTATATCAACAACCTGAACCACTATGACCTGCGACTTGAAGAACCTGATACACCTGTTACCAAACAGACGATATGGGAGCGAAAACTGCTTGATTTCTCCCTTCGTAACAATCTGCTTAACACACGTCTCGGGAAGAAAGTCGTCCCGTTTATCTCATTCGAGATAGAGCATCTGGAAGACCATCTTCAGAATAACGAGGATTACAACGTCATTCCATCTCCCGGCAAGAAAATCGAACCGAATGATGAAGGAATGTACAACTCGCAGAATCAGGCTTCTGAATATCAGACTATCGTGTCTGAAATGATTAAAGACAATAAGATCGTCTCCTATCTGACTGAGGCAGAACTCCAGAGTTCACTAACATATATCTACAGAACAGCACGTACGTCACTTGAGGAGAACGGCGCAAATAGCCTGTTCTTGACTCTGGGCATGTTGAGATGGTTTGAGACTGCAAAGAGCGAACAGCCGCGCTATGCCCCCATCCTTCTTCTGCCTGTCGATATTATCCGGAAGAGCAGTAATAAATATGTCATTCGCAAACGTGATGAGGAGATTATTCTTAACATCACCCTCGTAGAACTTCTAAAGCAGAATTTCAAGATCAACCTGGACATCCTGAAAGAGCTGCCCAAGGATGAATGCGGTGTTGATGTCAAGATGATATTGACCTACTTTCGCCGTGCCATTATAGAACAGAAAAAATGGAATGTCATTGAAGAGTCCATGCTCGGTCTGTTCTCCTTCAATAAATTCGTGATGTGGAACGATATTCACTCCAATGCGGATAAATTGGCAGAAAACGCTGTTGTTGCCTCATTGATTGAGAACCATGACAAAGAGGGATTCACGGATGAGAAGATTGATGCACGTATCATCGACAAGGAGAGTTCTCCCATGGACTTTGCCATCCCGCTCGATGTAGATTCTTCACAGATGGAAGCCATCGTTGAATCAGGAAGGTGCAGGACTTTCATCTTGCATGGTCCCCCGGGAACAGGCAAATCACAGACTATCACAAATATGATAGCCAATGCTCTCTATCAAGGCCGGAGGGTTCTCTTTGTAGCAGAAAAGATGGCGGCTCTTACTGTTGTCCAATCCCGTCTGGAAAAGATCGGACTGGCTCCGTTCTGTCTGGAACTCCATTCGAACAAAGCTACCAAGAAGCATTTCCTCGAGCAGATGGAACAGGTACTTAACATTGCGAAGATCAAGGAACCTGAGGAATATGCCAGCATGGCTGCAGAGCTGTATGCAGAAAGGAAAAGCCTGATCAGCTATATGGAAGCTCTCCATCAAAAAGGAGATAACGGATTAAGTCTTTATGAGTGTATCTCTGATTATCTGGCCATAGAACAAGACGAGATTCAGGAAACTCTGCCAGAGACATGCCACATGACTGCCGACTATATACGAAAATGCAAGGATCAGGTTGAGCAGTTGGATGCAATATTCAGTATCGTCGGAACACCGGAGAACAATCCTCTTTATGGACTGGAGCCTATAGACAACAGGTTGGACACGACTGAAGAGATCAAACGTCTCCTGCAACAGTTTAAGGATGTCCTGACGGGATATAGACAAGCGTTGGATAAATTCAATAATCAGTCTTCCCTGTCATTAAAGACTTCCACAGATCTTCGCTGGCTGGAGATGTTCGTCGAGAAGCTGGTCATTCAAAAGCAGCAAGACGAACTGCATGAGTCATTGGTGTCTTCGTATAGCGACGATATCATACGAATGAACGTGAACAGCTGTAAACGTGAGTGGGAAGAGGTCAAGGCAAAATGGTTTATCCCCAGATTCTTTGCCAAGAAATCGTTCTTGAAATCCATGCAACGCTATGGTCAGATTTACGAGTCGGGGGTGGATGAATTACTGACATCTGTAGAGAACTACCAGCAGCTGACCAAAGACCAGAAACAGCAAGAGGACCAGTTGGCATCATTTGCTTATAGCAACGGGTTCAGCCATCAGGAAAGACTTGAAGCGTATGAAACGAACTGGAACCGTCATGGTTCTACACGCAGACAGGAATTTTTGCAGGATGCCAATTCTATCTTAGACTATCACTATGAGCTATCAAAGATTACAGAGCAGTTGGCAAACAAGACAAGTCTGCGAAACACAACTGACGACATCCTGGATAACATTGACAAATGGCTTCCTAATATGCTGCACATGAAAGATTGGAACTTATGGGTGGATAAGAAACGTGAACTCACCCAAATGCAGCTCCAACCCGTCATCGGCTTATTGGAAAGGGGCGAGAAGCCTTTTAATGCCATTCAGGCTTTCCTGAAAGGAATCTACCATCATCTGATAGAAGTTGCCATCGATTCGAATGAACAGTTAAGGACATTCAACGGTATGGTTTTCCGTCAGAAGATTGAACAATACAAGCGTGATACGCAGAGATTCCAGGAACTCAGCAAGAAAGAACTGTATAGTAAACTTGCAGCTCGGGTACCATCTTCTTCAGCAGCGAGTGCTGACGGATCTGAGATAAGCATCCTTAAACGTAACATCGCTAATGGCGGACGGGGTAATTCTATACGTAGTATCATTGATAATATTCCGACATTATTGCCCCGTCTTTGTCCCTGTATGCTCATGAGTCCTATCAGTGTGGCACAATATATCGATTTGAAATCAGAGAAATTCGATCTTGTCATTTTCGATGAGGCTTCACAGATGCCTACCAGCGAAGCCGTTGGAGCCATTGCCCGAGGAAAAGCACTCATCGTCGTAGGTGACAGTAAGCAGATGCCACCAACAAGTTTCTTCTCGACAACTCAGGTAGATGAAGAGGAGGCTGATATTGATGATATGGAGAGCATCCTTGATGATTGTAAGACCCTCTCCCTGAGAGAATATTATCTGAGCTGGCATTACCGTAGCAAGCACGAGAGTCTGATTGCCTTTAGCAATTCGCAGTATTACGACAACCGTCTGTTCACATTCCCTTCTGTAGATGACCAGATGGCTAAGGTTAAGTTAGTTCCTGTTGAAGGCGTATATGATAAAGGACGTACACGCAGTAATCCTGAAGAGTCAAAGGCTATCGTCAAGGAGATTATACGCAGACTGACAGATCCTGAACTCCAGAAATACAGCATTGGCGTTGTGTCATTCAGCAAAGTCCAGGGCGACCGTATAGAGGATGACCTGACTGCAGAACTTGACCGTCATCCAGAACTAAAGGATCTCGCATATAATGGAAAGGAGCCAATCTTTGTAAAGAACCTGGAGAATGTGCAAGGCGACGAACGTGACGTCATTCTGTTCTCCGTAGGCTATGGAGCAGACAAGAATGGTAAGGTCTCCATGAATTTCGGACCATTAAACAATTCTGGAGGAGAAAGGCGATTAAATGTTGCAGTATCACGTGCCCGTTATGAAATGATTGTCTTCTCGACATTGAAGTCAAGTCAGATAGACCTCAAGCGTTCAAACGCCAAGGGTGTAGAAGGTTTGAAAGGATTCCTGGAATTCGCAGAGACAGGTCGTTTG
The DNA here is from genome assembly GCA_900315525.1 of uncultured Prevotella sp. GTDB lineage: Bacteria > Bacteroidota > Bacteroidia > Bacteroidales > Bacteroidaceae > Prevotella. The sequence goes on from OMZO01000003.1 coordinate 105,168, forward strand.
CCTATGGTTTCCGGAAACTCGAATGAGGGAGACAACAACATCATGGTAAGTCAGATCTGTGAGATGCTTTCTGAACAAGGCTATATTGCTCAACCGTGTGTCGGAAGATCAAGCTTCAAGGTGGATATTGCAGTTTCTACAAACGATCATCCTGATAAGTATATATTGGGCATTCTATGTGATGGTAAGACATATTATGAAACAAAGACGACTCGTGACAGGGAGATTGTCCAGCCCAATGTGATGAAGATGCTGGGATGGAGTGTCCTGCGCGTATATTCCATCGACTGGTATGAAAACCGCGAGCGTTGTATGGGGCAGATCCTTGATGTATTGAGGTCTATAGATCAGGGAGAGATCCATGAGGAGGAAAAGACAGATGCCCCCCCGACATTTGCATTCAACGCCGATACGATAAATGATGCAGACCTCATTGAGGATATTTCTAAAAATGAGAATCAGCTGCCGTATGTGGAAGCGGAAGTATCGGTCCCTGCGATTGATAAGACGACGTATGATCCTACTGCAGCGTATAATTTGAAGGTCATACATCAGATGCTCAAGACAGAACAGCCTATGACCGACGGTTATCTCTGCAAGAAAGTTGCCAAGCTTTTCGGATTCGGGCATGCTGGTCCCAATATCCAGAAAGCCATTGCTTATGCGTCCGAGTCCCTGTATGTTGACCCCGTTTCATTCGGAGGCGTCAAAAGTCTGTGGCTCAATGAAACCAGTGCACAGGACTATCGGTCATACCGTGCACCTTCTCCAAGAGCTATCACAGAGATTCCTGTATGCGAAATCATGAATGCAGTGTATGAGGTGGTACGAGAAGAGTTCTCGATACCAATGACTAAGATCCCCTCATTAACAGCACGCAAACTTGGATTCTCTGGTGCCGGTTCCAAAATCGCAGAAACAATCAACGCCATTGTTGAAATGATGCTTCGCGACGGAAGGATAAAGGATACAATGGGATTAATCTCAATCATAGAATAATTCGTAAAACAAAACGCTTATGGATACCTCAACTCATTTAAACGTTAACGGACAACTGGAAAGTCCGGATTACAGTGGCAAGGAAGTTCGTCTGTGTACAGATGGAAAGTATCGTTGGACCTACCCGATGAACATGTTAACTAACCCCAGTATCTATTTCACCATTTGCAAGATCTTCGGTGGCATAGGTGCCATTGCTTTCATCGTTACCTACATCAGTGATATATTCAGTGGTAATTTTGCCAATATGATCGAAGACCTGAAGTGGTGGGGCGTTGCCATCCTCGTGTTCCTTGTCATCAGTGGTATTGCCTACCTGATAGTGGCTGCGCAGTACGGAGGGAAATATATTGTCATGTTTACGATGGATGAAAACGGTATCAAGCACGAGCAGATTCCTGCCCAGAAAAAGAATGCAAGTACAATTGGCGGTGCGCTGGCTGGTGCAGGTATCCTGACGGGCAATATCGGACGTATGGGACAAGGTGTGTTAGTTGCAAATCACACCTCACTGTCATCCGACTTCAAGGTTGTGAGAAGCATCAAGGCCCAGCGCCGATGGAACACCATTAAGGTAAACGAGCCCTTTGCCAAGAACCAGATTTACACGACGAAAGAAGATTTTGATTTCGTGCTGGATTATATCCGCTGTCATTGTCCGAAAGTTAAGTAAGTTATTCAAAATAGCGAAATACGATGAAGTTCTGTATGCAATGCGGAGCAGAGCTCTCCGAAGAAGCCAAGTACTGTAGGAGTTGCGGTGCCAAGGTGAATTCTGCCAAGACACATGGTAATGCCAAGGCTCCTGATACCGAAGGCGATGTCAAGGCTCCGGATACCGAAGGTGATATCAAGGTTCCTGACACCGAAGTCAATGTCAAGGCTCCTGATACTGATGGCGAATTTGTCCTTGCCAGTTGGGATGCCCCAGCCCCCAAGGAAACAGCTGTGCGACATGAGGAGAAGCCCAAGAAGGAGGTAGAGCCCCGAGCTAAGGAAGAACCCCAAGCAAAGGAAGAGTCCCCGGCTAAGGAAAAGAAGCAAGGATGCCTAAGCTATCTTTTCCTATATGCCAAGGTGCTTTTCATCGCCATTGGCTCAGTGTTCCTTCTTGTCTTCTTCATAGGATTTTTCTCAGATGATAAACCTGACTCTCCGAAAACCGAGCAGCATCAACCTCTAAATGTCGAGCCAGAAGTTTCAACTGACGATGCTACCCGCATTCCCAAGGGAGATGACCCTGTCATGCCAAAAGCAGAAGTACTTGAGAATTCTGAAGATGATCTGACCGTTGAGGAGCGCATTGCTTACTTGGAAGCGCTTCTGCAACGTAGTGAGGATCAACTTGAGGAAGAACTTGCCAAGGGTGATAACGCCGACATGAAAATTGTGAAAGAGAATCATGAAGGCATTATCAGGATTCGAGAAGAACTGAAAAAACTGAAAAGAAATAAATAATCCACTAAAAACGATAAAACTATGAAGTACTGTACTAATTGTGGGGCTCAACTCCCCGACGAAGCGAAATTTTGTGAAAGTTGTGGTACACGCCAGCAGGCTGCGCCCCAGTCCTCTGCTCCCCAAGAAGAGGTGAAAAAGAAGAAATCATTAGGAGAAAAAATGATGGAAAACTTTCGCACCAATATGGCGTTGCAGAAAGAACGACGGAAGAATTTCAAATGGTGGTATTGGGTGATCATTGCAGTTGCATTAGCTTTCTTCGCAAACGTGTAAAGATGAATATACGCTCTGTAATAAGGATATTGGATAAATTAATAACCACTAAAAACTTACACTAATGAAAAAGATTATTTATTTTATCGCAGTTCTTGCACTGCTGTGTGCATGTAACTCGGAAGAGCCCAATCCCTATCGTGAAGCGTTGGAACAGTTCGCTAAAGAGAATATTCCCAACCCCGACAGCTATGAGTTCGACTATATGGGTATTGAGAAGGAGTATCAATATTGGACAGCTTTGGCAGCTTACCGCGAGAAACTGCAAAAAGAAGCCGAGCAGCCTGGCGCTGACCTCGCAGCTATTAAGAAAGCCGATGACAAAATACAGGAAGCTTTCGAGGCGGTGAAATATAACGTTGCCTGTTATGAGGAATCGCTGCACTTCTGGTATAAAGGTGGACAAGACGGTACGACGCGCATGCAGGGTGTTGTCGTGGCTCGCTATGATGCAGACAGGAACCTGATCGTTATGACCATGAACCCTGACACCTTACCGGAGAAACCTGCTTTGCAGATGCTGAGAGACAAAGGCTATTTAGAATAATTGAGTTCTCATGTATGGCAGACTCCTTTAATTCAAATCGTTTCTGGGTGGCTTTGAGAAGTCATTTGCAGGATGCCCGCAAAAGCATGTTGCGCAACTTCCTAATCATGTTGTGCTACCTATTGGCCATGCAGTTATTCTTCATCATCTACCTGGCCATGAGTAACGTTTACACGTATATCCTCGAAGTGACTCTGACCTACAGCGCAGCCACCTTTATATTCGTGATCGTCTATGGTGCTACCTACATCATGGGACCCAGGAAGCCCGCTAGACGCACAACCTTCAAGGAACTGCAGGCCACGCCCTTAGAGAAATTCTGCATACGCTATATCTATGTCACAGTCATACTCGCTTTGGGATTTATACTGGCATTTGTCTGTGCTGATACCTTACGTATGTTGCTCACAGGTCTCATCGATGGCGAATACATCTGTGGTCTGCCTGTATTGATGAACGAGATGAGTCATGCGAATACGCAGCCCTTTGACTGGATGCTGCTGATCTTTGAACTTGGTGCCTTTTTCTTCGGACATTCCGTTTTTATCCTTGGCGGTACGCTGTTCCCCCGATACCAGTTTCTGCTGACGTCAGTATGCTTCTGCGCATTCATAGCCCTTTTGGCGGTGTTACCCATCAATAGCTATATCGATCAGGTTGATAAGACTGGCACTGTTACCGGTTATGTTGCATTAGTCGTATTCTATTTGCTGGCAGCCTTCAACTATTGGTGTGCCTATATCCGTTTTAGTCGTGTATTTGGAGAATAAGTAACTATGATGAAAAATATTAAAAACATTCTATTGACAGCCATCATCACGGTGTTGGCTGGCGTGGCTATCAAGGTATTTGATGGTAGTGGTGATGCGAACCCAGTGTTAAACGCTGTAAAAGAGCAGGTGTCAGCCAAGATGGAACAGATGTTGCTTGACAAGAAGTCACAGCTTTCGGTAGCGAATGAAGTGAAGAGTGACGAGAATGCTGATGGCAATGGTCAGAAAGAAGAGATGATGAGTGAGTCGGAGAAAGGCCCAGACATGGTCACCGTCGGTGGCGTAACCTTTCCCATGTCCAGAGGATATGAGATTGTAGCCCGTGAGTCTTTAAAGGATAATACCGAGGCTTGCCTGATAAAAACGACTTTGAAGCCCAGCGGAGAAGGTCATCGTCTGATACTGAAAATTACCCCAAATGCTATGCAGGGTATTAACGGCATGACAGACGAAGAGTTGGGTGATATGTTGTATAGCTATGTTAATTCATTGGCGGGCGTATTATTAAAAAAAGAAGGTATTACGCTCGAGAATCAATATAAGGTAAACTTTGACAACAATGAAGATGGCAGCTATCACCCCCATTGCTATTGTTACATGAACTGGACAGAGGCAGACGGGACTCATATGTTCAGTTACACAGAAGCCGCATTGGTGAACGGTAAGGTTGTTTCTGGTTGTGCTATCTCGCCTGATAAGGACGAGCTGAAAGCCCTCTCTGATGTGTTTTTGGAGGCTGTAGCAGGTGCGACTAAAGATTAATAGCGTGAAGTAACTACGGGAAGAAGAGACAATGAGTTAAACATTAAAGATTAAGCGAAGATGAAAAAGATTATTAAGTATGTATGCATGGTAATCGTTGCCGGCCTACTGATTAGCAAGGCTATGGAAGCCTATGAAGACTATGAGCGTAAAGAGAGTCAGCGTGAGCAGCTTGCCCACAGAGACCCATCGAAGAGCATCGGAGGTAAGATGGTAAGGGATATCATTGAGAATTATAACGACGAGATACAGCCTGGTGACGACGCTGAACCACTGCTCGGTGAGCCATACACCGACGTCGATGGTGGGGAATGGATCTTTGCCGAGAGTCTTAACGGTGGAACTCAAGTGACATTCAAGAAAAATGGTTCCAGAACCTTTACGCTGGAGAAGATAGGTACGGGTGTCTATAACACCTACTATACTGACAAGTATGCCAGCGCTGGCTACATCATCCGTATGATCGACGAAGGCCGGGCCATAGAGGTGCAGCAGGGCAAAGGCGAAAGGAAGAAGAAGGCTATCTTCAAGACAGCAGCCTCTGGGCTATGAGCAAAAGACTGCTGACCATCATCATTGCGACAACCGTTGCTAACTATCAGGTAACAGATTACTATTGTTTTAACTAAAGTATTATGGCAAAATACTGTATGAATTGCGGTGCGCAGCTCTTGCGCAATGGAAAGGTGCTGATTGTCGTCTTCGTCTGTCTCTTCACGAGCGTGAGTGCATTCGCTGATGAAATCAGACGTACTGTCGGCACTGGGTTCGGAACACTTACTTATACGATTACAGGAGTGGATCGGCAGATGCAAAGCATTGCCAACCCAGAAGGGCAACCAGATTCTAAGTCCAGTAAGAAAAAATATGGTTACTACCGGGATCAAAACAACGATATGCAGCGCGATGAATTAACACAAGTCACTCAGTTGAAGGTCAGATGCAATTCATATCGTGTATTCCAAAACGGCCCTGGTGTCAAAATTTCTGTTTCGTTCAGTCCAGGCGGTAGCAATTTCACTAAGGAAACCAAATACGAAAACATAGATGAGCAGCAGCAATACAATCTGATAGCAGGAAGTAGCTATAAGCGTAAAACAATGAATGTGATTACGCCACAACTCGACAAAACCAATGCGCCCTACGAATGCGATAATGTGTCATTCTTCCCCGTTATCGACGAGAACGGTGTCTATATCCGCATTGGTGCCCGCAGGGTTCACAATTACTTGGATGGTGATAACTATAAGGTAGAAACGGAATTATATTACGATGAAATTCATCTCGTTTACGGCGCTGCAAAAAGCGGCCCTGCATCGGAGGAGGGTAGTAAAGATGATGAGGCTTCCACTAAACCAGATAACAACGATGAAGAGCCAAACGACATCGGTCCTATTCATGAGGAAATCGACACCACACCACCGGAAGAACCCGGTGAGAGTGGATGGTTGATTCCAACGCTCATCGGTGCCATAGCTCTCGGTGGAGGTATCGCGGCATGGAAGAAGAAACAAAAGGAAAAAGAAAAGGAAGAATCAGACAAAAAGTCGAAGAAAGACAAGAAGGAAGAGGAGGAAGACTACGAAGAGCGCTGCACATACGAGATGCGCATCAAAAAGGACTTCGGCAACACCTTCATTCCCGGTGACCCTCCACAGAAGGTCTATGCACGCATCGTACGCCACACCCCCGACGGGAAGTCTTACACAGACACTAAGCTCACGCGGATGATCCAGATTACAGGTGATGACTACCTGCAGGTTAGTCCTGCCACACCCAGTGGTGAATATATTGCCGCCGATGTGCAGGCTCCGGCCATCGACAATGTTCCTGCTGAGGCCGTGGTACACTTCAGTATGGCTGCTGAAGGCGTATCCTTTACCAACCACGTGCACTTCTTCATTGAAGGTGCAGAAATACTTTTTGGACAAGATAATCTCACACTGCCCACCGAATATGAGAAAACGGTCGATTTGCCATTCCTGGTGCTTGGAATGGGCGAAGACGTTAAGATTGAAATGACGGTGGAGTATGATGCCTACAAGGCAGTATTGAAACAAGACAAGGAAAAGGGCATGTGGTTTGCGGTCCTGACAGAGAACAAGGACTGCGCTGACTTCAAGAAAAAGCTGGAGCCAGGAAACTATAAATGCTACTCGCTCCACATCAAGGCCACTGATGCTAACGACCGGAAGGTGGAGACTGACTTCCCCATCTGCCGATTCCAAATGGGACTAACCATAGACACCACCTACATCAAGTGTTTCGAGGAAGAGTATGCCCCGATGAACCACCTCAGCGATCGCTTCGTTTACGATCGGACTATGGATATCTCACCCTGGAACTCCCACGAGCCTAATTACGTGACAAGAAAGATGACGCCTGCCGAGACCAAATGCAGGCTACGACTCTTTGAGTACGACGAAGAGAGCCACCAAGTACTCCGCATACCCGCCGTACCGGATGAAGTGAAATTCGTGGCGGTGGAAGAGAGCCGACAGTCATTGATAGAGAAACTCGGTATCGACTGGGAACCGCGGAAGGACGCAGACAACGGAGCACGTCTCATCATCTTCCGGTGCATTAGGGGAGCACTCGACGCACCACTGCGCATCAAGTCCATAGTAAAGATATCTCTCACCTTCAACGAGCGTAAATACAACTTGGAAAAAGAGGTGATGCTCCACTCACAGCCCGTACGACAGACCAAAGGTATGGAAGACTCCATGGGACAACTCAAAGAAGACGAAAGTATCGGAGATAAACTCATGTATATCCAATCGGTCATCTTCAAGAAAGGATACCTCAATAACCTCGCACCCCTCGACCGATACATCCAGAACATGCTCGACTCCTATGATGCCGCCTATGGTTATGACAACGAGCAGTTACGCACTGTACGGCGAATATGGGTGGGATTCCACGATGGTAGCTTCGTCGGAGCCAATGCTACAGCAGAACCCGTCACACTGGGCGATGAACTCATGTTATTCTTCAACGCTTTCATGGACAAGGGCAAGGAAGTGGAAGACTCGATGGGCTTCTTCTCACGCATGGCACTAGGATTCTTCACCTTGGGTTGCTCCGAGGTAGTCTTCACCTCAATGGAGGTGGTTCGCGAGATGAAAGCTTATGTTGACAAGGGTGGCGACAGCGTTTTCGGTGGCTTCTGCTGCGGAGTAAAGATCGTAGTACGCGAATACCTCACAGAGAAGGTTACAGATTTAGGTCTGGGAGTGCTCAAGAAAGGAGCCACCAAAGTCGGACTGACACCAGAGAATCTCAAGGCCAAGGCCAAGGAATACTATGGCAGTATCAGCCGGGGACGGCAGATGAAACAGTCTATCAGTAATCAAAAGGCTAAAGTGGCTCAGGCAAAGATTGACGCCGACAATATCAAGAAGCTGATGCAAAACAAAAAACTTGACCTCGACGAAATCAAGATGAAACAGGCGGAGGTCGACGGACTGGCCTTGGGCAAGGAGAAAATCGACAACTATCGTGCTGCTGTGGAGATGCTCGATGACAGCCCTGTCAATGCCAAACTCAAGAAGGAGTTGGCGCTCGAAATCCAACAAGACAAGAACGCCATGAGTCTACTGGAAAACTACACTGACACGAGTCTTGATAACACGCGCAAGAAATTTACTGCCGAGACACAGAGACTCAGTCACTCAGCTGAGTTCGAGGTGAAGTACGAGATTGCTCAGGAATATGGTGTGGCAATCAGCGACATCAAGACGTTGAACGCATCAGCATCATCTAGGGAAGCGATGAGAAAAGGTAAAAAAATCACCTTCGACCACGACACCACTTTCTACTATGAGAATCCAAAGACAAAAGAAGTGTGGTATTTTAACCAAAAGCAGACCGAGGAACTTTACAATCGGAAATACTTCGAGGCGGCCAAGGATTTCGAAGCGGCTGAGCAAAGTTTCGCAAACCGATTTGCAAAGAAAGCCGACCAGACGGTGGTGCAGGGCGATTTCCACCCCGAGAGCTACGGCACCGACAATTTCAAAGTGCTCATCGACCCCAATTCTGGACCTAAAGCACTGCCCAATGCAAATATGGTTGGCGATGCTATGACTTACAAGTGCAACGAATGGTATCAACAGGGACTCAAGGAACTCGCTAACCCCGCAACCGCCACATCTGGAATATCGAAGATAAGGGAGGGATGCCGACAGTGCTACAAGCAGTTCAAGAACTACCTCAAATCGCGTGATCTCACACGCGCCGGCATCAACGGAGGAGAGAAGATACCGCAAACATTCTACAAGTACATGGAGATCCTCAACAACATGAATGTTAACAAGGGAGGTTCAGTGGTGGACGCCAAGAGGGAACTTGCGGCATGTGGCACAACCTTCGAAGAAGTCTTCAAGCAACTCGGTGACCTAATGCGTCAGATAGGATAATGAGAAAAGATTGTGTGATATCAAATATCCGTGAGAATGATGGCGTTAGCACTTTAACATCACAAAATGTGATCTTAAAGAACGGAAGAGGTAAACACCCCAAGTATCTCCCTTATGCTTTTACAGAAAATGGCGTTGCCATGCTTAGTAGCGTTTTACGCTTTCATCGGATTTATACAGCCTAAGGAAGATGATGACAAGCACGATACCACTAGATAAGGTGTTGAAATGCTTAAAAAGCCCCGCAGGCCGATAGTTTGGTCTGCGGGGCTGTAGGTTTATCTCGCCGTGATGTTAGTATTCGAGTACGAGGCTCTGGCGGGGCTTGAGGTCGAGGTTCTTCGAGAGGTCGAAGTAACGGCCTGTGAGCACGTCCTTGGCCTTGGCGGTGCTGCCGATGACCTCGGCATAGCGCTCCACTTCGAGGGTGGCGGGCTGTGAGGTGCCGTTGAGAACGGTCAGCGCCGTCTTGCCCTGATACTGACGGGCGATGACATAGACGCCCTTGTAGGGGATGAACTGTGTCTGGGTGCCGCGGATGATGACATCGTTGTTCTGGCGCCAGTGGAGCAGACGGCTAGTCCACTGGAACATGCTCTGCTCGGCCTTCGTGCGTCCCTCGCGGGTGAAGCAGTTGTGCTCGTCGCCAGGGAATCCGCCTGGGAAGTCGCAGCGCACGTTACCGTCGGTGACGGCCTTCGTGCCGTTCATCAGCACCTCGGTGCCGTAGTAGAGCTGCGGGATGCGGTTCACCGTGAGCAGCAGTGCCAGGGCCTGTTTCAGGGCCAGGGTGTCGCGCCCCTCGCCGAGGAAACGGTCGGTGTCGTGGTTCTCGATGAAGGCCATCACGCTGGAGGGGTTGGGGTAGAGGTAGTCATAGACGAACGAGCCGTAGAGGCGGTTCAGACCATTCCACCAGGGGTCGGTCTCTTCGTTCTTGGCCTGGTTGAGCTTGTCGAAGAAGGAGAAGTCCATCACGGTCTTCAGGTAGGAGTTGTGCGCCGAGAGCTTGGAGTCTTTCTGCCAGGCGGCGGTATAGGCGGGCTCTGTCACCCAGGTCTCTCCCACGGTGTTGAAGTTGGGGTATTCCTCGTCGAGTTCCTTCATCCACTGGGCCATCGCGTCGGCATAGGCGTAGGGATAGGTGTCCATGCGGATGCCGTTGATGCCGACGGTCTCAATCCACCAGATGGAGTTCTGGATGAGGTAGCGCATCAGGTGGGGGTTGTGCTGGTTGAGGTCGGGCATGGAGGGCACGAACCAGCCTTCGACGGTTTCTTTCATATCGACCTTAGAGGCGTAGGGATCGACGATGGGTGTCAGCTTGTAAGAGGTCTGCAGATAGGCAGATTTTGCGGGCTCTGAGCCGTCGCTGTTGGCGGTGTAGCCTGTCATCGGGTCACGACCGCTCTTCTGCTCTGTGAGCCACTCGGGGGTGTTGAGCCAGTCCTTCGAGGGCATGTCCTGTGTCCAAGGGTGTTCGAAGCCGCTGTGGTTGAAGATCATGTCCATCACGATCTTCAGGCCCTTCTGATGAGCCTCGTCGCAGAGGCGGCGATAGTCTTCGTTGGTGCCGAAGCGGGGATCTACCTTATAGTAATCGGTGGTGGCATAGCCGTGATAAGTGGAGTAGCCGTTGGGAGAGTCGGGGGAGTCGTTCTCCAGCACGGGGGTGAACCAGAGGGCTGTGACGCCCAGTTCCTTGAAGTAGTCGAGGTGTTCGCGGATGCCATTCAGGTCGCCGCCGTGGCGCAGGCTGGGTTTCGAGCGGTCTTCGACGTAGGGGCGCATGCCTTTGATCTGCTTGGGATGGTTGGCACCCTGTGCAAAACGGTCGGGCATGAGCATATAGAGCACGTCGGCATTGGTGAAGCCGATACGCTCTTCGCCCTTCATCTCACGGGCTTTCAGCTGATAGGGCACCTTCACGCCCTTGGCGCCCTTGATGGTGCCGCCCTTGAAGGTGAGCTGCATCGTGCCGGGCTGGGCCTTGCTGAGGTTCATGTAGATGAGCAGGTAGTTGGGGGAGTCGAGGCGCACGAGGCTGTCGATGGTGACACCGGGGTAGTCGGTGGTGACATCCTGCACGTCGCGGATGCCCTGTCCATAGACCATCAGCTGCACCTGGGGATTCTTCATCCCCACATACCAGTCGGTGGGCTCAATCCGGTTAATCACTGATTTTTTCGCTGCACTCATCGTCAATACGTTTGCCATCAGGATGGCGGTTACTAATAAAATACGTCGCATAATCGTTTTTAGTTTATTCTCTGACTGCAAAGATAGGGATAAATCCGCAATGTTGTACCTCGCATTTCGCAAAATTCTCACAGACAGGTGGTTAAACGATTGCACAGAGTGGTCTCTCTGCCTGGCGGCTGCACCTTATTCCTTATATTCCGTCGGGGTGACGCCAAACTGCTTCTTGAAGACCACGGAGAAGTGGCTCTGGGTGCTGAACCCGCACTTGTCGGCAACCTCTGCAACGGTATATTTACCGCTCTTGAGCAGTTCGGCAGCGCGATTGAGCTTGTAGGTGCGGAAGAAGTTGGAGGGTGTCTCGCCCGTCAGTCCCTTGATCTTATAGTAGAGCTTGGTGCGCGAGATATAGAGCATCTTGGTGATGCGCGTGACGTCGAGTTCGGAGTTTGACAGTTCTTCCTCCATCAGCTTGTAGAGCTCGTCGATGAAGTGCCTGTCCTGGCTGGAGAGTACGCTGTCCATGCTGTCGGCGTCGGTGGTGGTCGATTTGGTGAGTATCTTCCGTATGCGTTCGCGGTTCTTCAGCTGCGACTGGATGAGGGCGGAGAGCACGGCAGGCTCGAAGGGTTTGGTGACATAGGCGTCGGCACCCACGTTGAGACCTTCCACCTGGTTCTCGGCCGTCACTTTGGCTGTCACGAGGATCACGGGGATATGGCTCAGCTGGATGTCCTGCTTGATCTCCTGACAGAGTTCGTAGCCGTCCTTGCCCGGCATGGCGACATCGCTCAGCACGATGTTGGGCTCTGCGGCGCGCATCTCCTCAAGGGCGGTCTCTGCATCGAGACAGGTGATGAGGCGGTAGTCCTGAGAGAAGAGCAAGCGCATGTAGTTGATGATCTCCGTGTCGTCGTCCACGATGAGGATGGTGGGGCGCTGGTCGTCGTCTGCGGTGCTGTCTGCGTGTGTCGTCTGCAGGAGCGGTGCGGCGTCCACGATGCGGAAGTCGGCGAGGCCTTGGTCATCCAGAGGTTGTCTTTCCTTGTCGCTGTAGGCTTCCTTATCCATGGGGAGGACCAGTGTGAAGACGGCACCCGTGGCTTGTTCCCGGTTGCTGGCGGTCAGTGAGCCGTGGTGCAGCTCTGCCAGTCTGCGGGCATAGTAGAGGCCAATGCCCGTGCCCCAGTTCACGACGGCCTTGGTCTGGTTGTCGAGCTGGTAGTAGCGCTTGAATACGTTTTCCAGTTGGTTCTCGGGGATGCCCTTTCCCGTATCGGCCACGCTGATCCTGATCTGTTTGTCAACCACGTCGAGCGTCACGTCGATGTGGCCTCCTGTGGGTGTGAACTTCAGTGCGTTTGACAGCAGGTTCGACATGATCTTCTCCAGTTTGTCGCTGTCGGTCCAGCTCTCCACCTTGTCGTCCATGCCGAAACGGTTGAGGGTGAGTCCTTTCTCACGGGCATTGAACTCAAAGGTGTCGCAGATGTTGTTGAGGGTGCTCACGACATCGACGGGCTCCACATAGAGGCGCAGGGTGTCGTTCTCGAGCTTGTTGAAGTCCATGAGCTGGTTCACGAGGCGGAACATCCGCTGTATGCTGCGTTGTGCGACTTTGAGCAGACCTTTGTCCTCGGTGTTAAGGTGCTCGCTGGTGGCGAGTTGTCCTACGGGGCCTGCAATCATCGTCAGCGGGGTGCGGAACTCGTGGGCGATGTTGGCGAAGAAGCTCATGTTCATCTGGTTGGTGCGCTGTTCCTGCTCCTTCTCCATCTCGGCTTTCCTGGCGGCGCGCTTGGCGGCCACGACGCGGCGGGCATTGCGGTAGAGGTAGGCAGCCAGCAGTGCCGACAGCGCGAGATAGATGAGCCAAGCCCACCAGGCGTTTGCCGGTGAGGGAGCTACCACGATGCTCAGCGTGCGCTCATCAGACGACTTCTCGTCGCTGGCAGCATCGGTGGTCTTCACGCGGAAGGTGTATCGGCCTGATGGCAGATTGGCGTAGCTGGCAGAATGGTTGTTGCCTGCATCTATCCAGTTGCTGTCGAAGCCGTCGAGTTTATAATAGTAATGTACGCGTTCGTACTCCCCGAAGTCGAGGGCGGTAAACGAGAGGCTGAAGCTGTTCTCGTCGTGGCGCAGGCGCACTTCCCCGCAACTGTCGAGCATGGCCTCGATAGGGCCGCCGGCAGCGGGGCGCACAAGACGGTTGTGGATCCTCAGGTCGCAGAACTTAAGGGGCATCTGGCGGAGGGTGTCGATATCGGCGGGATTGAACATGGTGATGCCATCGGTGCTGCCGAAGACCAGACTGCCATTGGGCAGGAGGCAGGAGGCACGATCGACAAACTCGTCGCCACCGATACCGTCGGCCTTGTAGAGCGACGTGATGCGCCCCGTCTTACGGTCCCAGCGGTTCAGTCCCTTCATCGTGGCCACCCAGATATTGCCCTGTGCGTCTTCCTCGATGCTGCCCACGTCAGAGCAGGAGATGCCAGCAATGCGCGTCATCTCATTGGTCTTCAGGTCGTAGCGCAGCAGACCGTTGCTCACGGTGCCTATCCACACGTCGCCCTTGGAGTCCTGCAGCATATCGGTGGGGATATAGACGCTGCGGCGGATGCACTGTGCCATCGAAGGGATATTGAGTTCGGAGAACTTCCCCGTCTGGGGGTTCATCTTGAGAATCTTCTGGAAGAAGGCGGAGATGAGCATCTGTCCGTCGCTGAGTCTCAGCAGCGAGGGAATGAAGCAGAAGTCGGCATTGAAGGCCTGTCTTACGAAGGGAGAGCCACTGCTGGGGAATCCCATGATATCGTTGCTGCTGGTGGATGCCCAGACCGTGCCATCGTCGGTCTGTTCGAAATCCATCACGCCAGCTGCGGGCGTCTGATGGAGGATGGTCAGGCGGGAGCCGTCGTAGCGGCACTTCAGTGCCATGCTGCCCGTGGAGAGCCAGAGATAGTCGTCGCGATCGCAGAAGATATGTGTGATGGCATTCTTCTGCTCACCTGAAGGCAGCCCTTCGAGGGGGATGGCCTCTGCCTGCTGGGAGTCGCAGTGATAGACGAAGAGTCCCTTGAGGAGTGTGGAGATCCAGAGGTTGTGCTGGCGATCCATCGCTAACGCGAGCACTGAGGAATGGTCGATGGCACGATTCAGGTAATTGTCGCTGCCGCCGAACTTCTCCTTATAGTAATAGTCGGCAAAGAGCCCCTTGTCGTAGGTGCCCATCCATACATTCTGGCGCGAGTCCTGGAAGATCTGTGTGACGAGTCCCGACTTCGCAGGGAGGGCTTTCAACTCCTTGGCCAGGAGATTGAGTTCGAAGACGCCATTCTTTGAGGTGCTGAGCAGGATGGTGTTATTAGTCAGGAGTCGTGCAGCCTGGATGATGCTGTTGTGGGCCGTGAGCCGTGCCTCCATCGCAGGATCGAGGGGCACCATCCGCCGTGACTTGGTGTCGAAGAGGATGATCTGTCCATAGCCTGAAAGGATCATCAGACCGTCGGAGAGCATCTCGGAGTAGTAGATGTTCAGGTGGCTGTCGAGGGGGATTTCCTGTTTCTGTTTAAACGAAGTGCCGTCGTAGATGAGCAGTCGCTGGCTCTCGGTGATCAAGATGTCGCCGGCGGCATCGATGATGGCATTCGCCCAAATCCACTGTTGACGGACTAACTGACGGGAGATGACGGGGTGGAAGGCCTTGAGGCCGTCGTCGTAAAGCAGCACCTCGGTACCATTGTAGGCAAACACACGCCCGTGTCTGTCCTCCAGGAGTTTCTGGATGTTCTGGTTGGTGGTCTTCGCCCCGACGCGCTCGAAGCCATCCATGCGGGTATAGCGGCAGATGCCATTCACCGTTGCCACCCAGAGCCGCCCCTTGCGATCGCAGAGGATATCCTTGATCTGGTTGTCGGGCAGTCCCATGGTGTCGTCGGCACAGAAGTACTGGTGGTATTCATGTCCGTCGTAGCGGTTCAGTCCACGGAAGGTGCCTATCCACAACTGTCCTGAGGCATCCTCAGCGATACACTGCACACGACTGTTAGACAGTTCCTGTGCCAACACAAGGCTGTGCTCCTCGTCCTTGTCCCTGTTGCTGTCCTGACAGTCCTGTCGTCGGCAGCCCATTGCCAGCCACGCTGTCACCAGGATGAACAGTCCCCATTTTGCGATATTTCCCATTTGACGCTTTGTTTTGACTGCAAAGATAGGAAATAATCTTCAAACTACCTATGATTCAGTGGCATTTTGAACGAATCGGAACGGTTTTGAACAAATCGGAAAATGCCGGAATCGTTTTGAACACAGCGGAAAAACGAAAAACAGAATCCGAAAGCAGTTATCGGTTTTCAGCTATACCTTTGCAGCCGAAATTGCATTTTCAACCTAACATTAACTCAAAACAAAACCAATGATGAAAAGAATCAGATTATTTATGATGCTGGCTTTGGTCTGGATGACTGCCACATCTTTTGCTCAGGGAATCAAGGGCACCGTGATCGACGAGAACGGTGAACCGGTAATCGGAGCGACGGTTGCCGACATGAGCAACACCAAGAATGCTACTATCACTGACTTTGATGGTAATTTTGTGATCAACGTGAAGTCTGGACAGACCATCACGATCTCCTACATCGGCTATGAGGCACAGACGGTGGCTGCCAAGAATGGCATGACGGTGCACCTTCAGCCCGACAACAAGGTGCTCGACGAAGTGGTGGTCGTCGGCTATGGCGTGCAGAAGAAGAGCTCCGTGACGGGCGCTATCTCACAGGTGAAGCCTGAGGACATCGAGAACCGTACCATCTCTAATGCCCAGCAGGCCCTGCAGGGTAAGACCTCGGGTGTGCAGGTGATCTCCACCTCTGCTGCTCCTGGCTCATCACCTACCGTACGTGTGCGCGGTTATTCCTCTAATGTAAGTTCTGAGCCCCTTTATGTCGTAGATGGTGTTCGCCTGAATGACATCAGCGGGCTTGATCCGAGTGTCATTGCCTCTATGGAAATCCTGAAGGATGCTGCCTCTGCCGCTATCTATGGTGCTGAGGCTGGTAATGGCGTGGTGCTGATCACCACGAAGAAGGGTAAGGCAGGACAGGGCAAGATCAGCTATGACTTCCAGTGGACAGACGAGTCAATCGCCAAGATCCCCGAGATGCTCAATGCCCAGGAGTACCAGAAGTACATGCTGGAGGGTAGCCTCTTCACACAGGACTTCATCAACGCCAACTGGGACGGCAAGACCGACACGAAATGGACAGACGTTGCCTTCACCCACGGCCACATGATGAAGCACAATCTCTCATTCACCGGCGGTAACGACCGGGGTAACTATTTCCTGGCACTCTCTTACTTAAAGAATAACGGTATCGTGAAAGGTGACGCTGACGTCTATAAGCGTTATACGGCTACCATCAACGGTGAGTACAAGATCAAGGACTGGCTGAAGGTGGGTACGACCAATCAGGTTGAGAAATATGATGTAAAACAGGTGTCTTCGAATAACGAGTACGGCTCAATGCTGACATCAGTGATGATGATGGATCCGCTGACTCCTGCCACCTATGGCTCTACACTCCCCGCCGACCTACAGGCACTGCAGGCCATGGGCAAGACCTTCATGAAGGACGAGGACGGCAACTACTATGGCACCAGCAAGTTCTATAGCGGTGAGCAGTATAACCCGCTGATCATGCGCGACAACGGTGTGAGCAAGAACGAGGGTTTCAACGTGACAGGATCTATCTACGGCGACTTCACACTGATCCCCGACCTGACGATCACCTCACGTTTCGGCTATCGACTGAATGGCTCGCGCACATCGAACACCAGTCTGCCTTTCTACGGCAACGCCGTGCAGAGCCGCGACTACGTCAGCCAGAGCAACACCTCTTCTACGACGATTTACTACCAGTGGGAGAACTTCGCCAACTACATGAAGACCTTTGCCGAGGCTCACACGGTGAACGCGATGGTAGGTATCTCGTTCCAGAAGAACAGCTACGACTTTGTGACGGGCGGTCTTGATGCCAACGGCGAGCATGCCTTGAAGAAGAACGATCCGCTGTTCTACTATCTGAACTATGCCAACGCTTCGGCTACGAAGAGCGTGAGCGGTGAGACGACCAGCAACACCAAGTACTCATACTTCGGACGTCTGGGTTACGACTATCTTGGCCGTTACATGCTGCAGGCTTCACTCCGTGCGGATGCCGCCGACCTCTCTAAACTCTCCAAGAAGACCCGTTGGGGCTATTTCCCCGCCGTATCTGCTGGTTGGACCATCAGCGAGGAGAAGTTCTTCAGTCCCATCAAGAGCTGGTTCGACAGTCTGAAGTTCCGTGCATCCTGGGGTCAGAACGGTAGTCTCTCTGCACTGAGCGGCTATAGCTACAGCACCGACATTGCCCTGAGCGGTATCTATGCTTTCGCACCTGGTATCGTTTATACCGATGGTGCTGCTCCAACATCCTTGGGTAACGAGGATCTGAAGTGGGAGACCTCAGAGCAGTTGGACTTCGGTCTCGATGGTATCCTGCTCGGCGGGCGCCTGACCTTCGGCTTCGACTACTTCATCAAGAAGACCAAGGACCTGCTGGTATGGAACACCACGCCCTCTCTGATCATCGGTGGCAGCACCTCACCTATCAATGCCGGTAACGTGAAGAACAAAGGCTTCGAGTTCGACCTGGGCTGGCGCGACCATATCGGCGACTTCAGCTACGGCATCCGTGGTAACCTCTCTACACTGACGAATGAGGTGACCTACCTTGACCCCTCACTGACTCGTCTGGCTGGTAGCAACTTCCATACTTACACCATTACTTATTTCGAGAAGGGCTATCCTGTCTATTACTACCGTGGCTTTGAGTTCGACAAGATTGATCCCGCTACTGGTAATCCGCTCTTCAAGGATATCAACAACGATGGCGAGGTGAACAATGATGACCTCACCGATATCGGTAATGCCATCCCCAAGTTCACCTACGGTATCACGCTCACCGCAGCCTACAAGGGCTTCGATCTGACCGTCTTCGGTACTGGCTCATACGGTAACAAGATCTTCAACTGTATCAACCGCCCCGACTATGCTACCTCCAACAAGATGAAGGAAGTGATGTTCGACGACCGTTGGACACCGGAAAACACCACTGGAACGAAACCCCGTGCAGGTGCTAACGATATGGACAAGTATGTTGACTCCAGTGCCATGATCTATGATGGCAGCTACTTCAAGTTCAAGCAGGTCCAACTGGGTTACACCCTGCCGAAGAACCTGCTCAGCAAGGTAGGCATCAGCCACTCTCGCGTCTATTGCTCTTTGGATGACTTCTTTACCATCACCAAGTACCCTGGTTTCGATCCTGAGGCTTCTGCCAACTCTACCACTGGTATGGGTGTTGACAAGGGTGCTTATCCTACATCAAAGAAGGTCGTACTGGGCTTCAATATCGAGTTCTAATAAGGGTAAAAAAGTAAAAGAGTAAAAAGAATAAAGTTATGAAAAAGAATATATTGTATATCGCATTGCTGGGGATGATGTCGCTGATGACTGTCGGCTGCGAAAGCGAGCTCGACATCGAGAAGCATGGCAATATGGGTAGCATGGACACCTACTATACTACCGACGAGAATGTAAATACGGGTACAGCTTCTCTCTATCTGGAGACGAAGTCGGCATATTATAACTGGTTCTTCGTGAAGAACCTCCTCTCCGACGATGTATGGTGCGGCGGTGGGCAGCGTAGTGATAATGGTGAGATGGAGAAACTCAACGAATACGGCTTCGACTCCAACCACTCTATGATCGAGAGCCTTTATAAGAGTCTCTATGCCATCATCTACAAGGCTTGTCTCCTCACTGACAAGATTCAGGGTGAAACCCCTGTGATGAAGCGCGCCATCAACGAGGCCAAGGTGTTCCGTGCACTCGCACACTTTGAGCTCGTGACCCTCTGGGGTACCGCTCCTGTGGTGGATCATCTGCTGACTCCCGCTGAGTATCAGCAGCCTAACAGCACGCCTGCAGAGCTCTGGGCTGCTGTGGAAAAAGACCTCAACGAGGCTATCAACAGCGGCACCTTGCCTTCAAAGACCAACGCCAACGATGCTGAGACAGGCATCCGTGTCACGAAGGAGTTTGCCCAGGCCCTGTTGGGTAAGGCTTATCTCTTCCAGGGTAAGAACAGTGAGGCTGCTGCGATGCTCGACCATGTGATCAACTCTAACAAGTATGCCCTCTTCGCCGGTGAATACGACGATCAGTTCCATGCTGCGGCCAACAATAACTGCGAGTCGCTCTTCGAACTCCAGAAGCGTAACGACCCTGAGCAGGTGTGGAACGTCTTCGACATGGTGTACATCATGCAGGGCTGGCGTACCAGTGCACTCAGTTATAATCCTGCGGCCCTCATGAAACTTGCTATTGGTAACTACGGCTTCTGCAATCCCCGTCAGTCGCTCTATGATTCTTTCGTAGAGTGGGAAGGTGAGAACGGCTATCGTAAGAACAAGACCCTCTTGAACAACGACCAGCTCAAGGCTTTTGGCGTGGAGATACAGCCAGGTGCCAGCATCTATGGTAGTGAGGGTTACTTCTTCTGGAAGAATCAGGCTTACAAAGAGGATTGTGCAACAGATATGTCTTATTTCCAGGTTGGACAGTTCATCGACCTCAAGGTGATGCGTTATGCAGAGGTGCTGCTGTTGGCTGCCGAGGCTCATCTTCAGGCAGGCAACGCTGCCAAGGCTACGGAATATATAAATATGGTACGTACCCGTGCACAGGAGACTCCGCTGACAACTGTGACACTGAATGACATCAAGACCGAGAAGCGTCTGGAACTCTGCAATGAAGGAGTACGTTATCAGGACCTTGTGCGCTGGGGGGATGCTAAGACGGCTATGGCTAATCAGGGTAAGGATGTGCCTGCCTACACTGGCAGTGATGTGCAGTGGAACTGGCATAATAGCAAATATGGATTCCAGGATAAGAACACGCTCCTGCCGATTCCTCTGAAAGAGCTCGAGCTGAATCCGAATATGAAACAAAATCCAGGTTGGTAAGTAGTTAGAAATTAATTTATTAAAAAAAGATAAGGAAAAGTACAATGATACGGAATTATTCGTAACTTTGTCGCATTCCTAAAAACTATAATAGATTTATGAAGAAAATTTTGTTTTTTGTTGCTTTCTGCCTGATAGGCATGACAGCACATGCTCAGCAGAACCTGAGCTGGGGGCAGGGTCCTCAGGTAGCTTCACCTGATGTTCATGCCGACAACACTGTGACTTTCAATCTGATCGCTCCTGAGGCTCAGAAAGTGCAGATCACGGGTGACTTCCTGCCTTCGAAGAAGGTGGTATTCAATGGTGCAACTTTCGATGCACCTGCTGATCCGGTGGATCTCGTGAAGAACGACAAGGGTGTGTGGAGTTTCACAACCGAGGCGCTGAAGCCTGAGCTCTATACCTATAACATGATCGTGGACGGGGTGAAGATCATCGATCCCCTGAACGTCTATAACATCCGCGATATCAACAACCTGTTCAGCGTGCTGCTGATAGGTGGTGATGCCCGTACAGATCTCTATAAGGTCAACAAGGTGGCACACGGCACTGTGAGCAAGGTGTGGTACGAGAGTCCTACGGCAGGCCTGACACGTCGCCTCACCGTCTATACCCCCGCTGGCTACGAAACCAGTGGTAAGGAATATCCTGTGCTTTACCTGTTGCATGGTATCGGTGGTGATGAGAACGCCTGGAGTGAACTGGGTCGTGCTGCCCAGATCCTCGACAACCTCATCGCGCAGGGTAAGGCTGAGCCGATGCTCGTCGTGATGACCAATGGCAATATTTCGCAGGAGGCATGTCCGGGTGAGACCTCTGAGGGTTTCCGTGTACCGACGATGATGCTGCCGAAGACGATGGAGGGCTCTTTCGAGACAGCCTTCCCCGATGTCGTCAAGTTTATGGAGAAGACCTATCGCGTGAAGAAGGACAAGGCACATCGTGCCATCGCCGGTCTGTCGATGGGTGGTTTCCACAGTCTCTTTATCAGCATCAACAATCCTGATACGTTCGACTATGTGGGACTGTTCTCTGCAGCCGTCGATCAGCAGCAGAACACGGCTAATGGCGGCTTCCCCAATATCTATGCAGACCGTAACCAGAAGATTGACAATCTGTTCAGCAAGCATCCCAAGCTCTTCTGGATTGGCATTGGCAAGACCGACTTCCTCTTTAAGAACAACAATGACCTGCGCGCTTATCTCGACAGCAAGCAGCACAAGTACACCTACCTCGAGACCGAGGGTGGTCATATCTGGCGCAACTGG
>OMZO01000091.1 GCA_900315525.1 uncultured Prevotella sp.
CGACGACGGCCTCGACCAGGATTAGAGAGAGTAGCGCCTGCGGGCGCACTCTTTTGAGAACGGAAATGTATAACCCTTAAAAGAAAGCACTATGAAGAAGGAAACTTGGAAGACCGTCATTCAGGTCATCGTCAGCATCCTCACGGCAGCTCTGACTGCCCTTGGCACTACGAGTTGCATGGGCCACGGCCCGATCACGCTCTGAGGATTTTAGCTAGCCCTATCATTGAGGACTGACAGACATCTACGCTGCCAGCCCTCTTTTATTTCGTCAAGGACTGACAGGTTCTTGGTCACTCAGTAAGTCCTGCTGCCCTCCCATCAGAAATTCTCGGATCCGGCGTTGTGAAGCAAACTGGGGTTTCAATTTCAGATAGCCTTCGATCCGATTCGTGATGTAAATTCCGTGGTTCGTTGAAACGATTTTCTCGTAGGACGGAAGATCATTACTTTTGCAGCGTCGAAAGATAACTTCGACAAGTAAACTGGAATATAAACTATTAAAATTGATGTAGGATGAAAACGATTCTGATGACAGTATTAGCTTTCCTGTCTTTGACAGTTGCATTGGCTCAATCAAACAATGCTGAGCGTAAGGCTCCAAGGAAAATGACCCACGAGGAAATGACGACCAAGATGGTCAGTCAGTTGAAACTGAACGATGCTCAGAAAACCAAGGTCGCAGCACTGAACAAGGAGTATCAAGACTATCTGCTGCCCGAACCACCACAGGGAGAAGGCCCAGATAAAAACGGAGAAAAGCCTGACATGAAAAAGCCAGGCAATAAGAAGCCGGGGACAGACAACCATCAGGGAAAACGTCATGAGTATGAAAAGAAGCTTAAGAAGATCCTGACTGACGACCAGTATAAATCCTATCAGAAGATGGGGCCTCGTGGAAATGGGAAAGCCCCAAAGAATAATAGAAGAAACTTTGATGGAAACCCGTAAAACATCATCATCTCCATTGGTCACTTCCTAATGAAATCTGATGGAGTAACGCCAAAATGCTTCTTGAACTGGCGGGTGAAGTGCTGTGGATAGTCGAATCCAAGACTTTCTGCAGTCTCTGAGATAGTGGCTCCGCTCATGAGGAGCTGCTGGGCACGTTGCATGATGAAGCGGCGGATATGGGAGGTGGCAGAGTCGCCCGTCAGTTCACGGATCAGGTCACCGAAATAGTTGGGAGAAAGGAACAGCTGCTGGGCACAGTATTTCACGGTAGGCAGCCCCTGTTGTCGCTGCATGCCGTCGTCATAGTATTTTCGTAAAAGATGCTCGAAACGTGGCAGCAGGTCGGAATTTGTTGAAGTAGCAGACGTGGAAAGTTGTTGCGCATAATAGCGAGCCACGAGTTCCAGCACCTGTTCTATCTGGGAGGTAACGATTCGGAGGGTGTGGCTGTCCTCTTCGCGAAGCAGCTCCTTGCGAATCGCGTCCAACAGGGTAACGATGCTTTGCCGTTGTTCTGGTGTCAGCAGCAGGGCCTCGCTTGTGGTATAGGAGAAGAAATGATAGTCGGACATGCGACGGCCAAGTTCAGTGTTACGCAGCAGTTCGGTATCAAATAGCAATGCCCAGCCTTTGGTGTGTATTTCCTCACCCGTATCAGTTTTGCCACCAATCTGACCTGGGGCTACACACATCAGCGCATGACGTTGCAAGACGTATTGCAGCTGTCCGTACGACAGATCCTCCAGTTCCTCATCACCGATAAACATACCATACACATCGTAGTTGTTAAGCGAATGGCGGCAATGTTCCAGCTCGTCGTAGTGAATGACAGAGACGAGCGGATGCAACTCCGGTGCACCGATGTATCGGGCATATTCGTTGACGCGGTGAACTCTTAATATCTTCTCCATATCTGGGGGCGAAATTACACATTTTTACCGACATAAAAGCGAAAAATCTGTTAAATCCGTAAAATGGGTTGATTTATCAGTAAATCGGTTAGGCTATAAATGACGAAATCGCCGTACCTTTGCACCATCAAATCAAAACAATTAGAAAATATGAGTAAGATTGCATTAGGAACCTGGGCTTGGGGCGCAGGAGCATTCGGTGGAGACGCCGTATTTGGAAGTAAGACTGACGTAGAAAACCTGAAGCCTGTGTTTGAGGCAGCTATGAAAGCAGGGTTGAACCTTTGGGACACAGCTACCGTCTATGGCATGGGGGAGTCGGAGAAGATTCTCGGAACATTCGTAGCAGGCGAGAAGCGTGAGACAGTGGAGGTGTCAACCAAGTTCACTCCACAGCTCGCTGAGATGTTTGACAACAGTGTGGAGAAGATGGCCGATGCCTCTATCGAGCGTATGGGCTGCGACTATATTGACATCTACTGGATTCACAACCCGATGGACGTGGAGCGCTGGACACCAGGACTGATTCCCCTGTTGCAGTCAGGAAAGGTGAAGCGCGTGGGTGTGTCGAACCACAACATCAAGGAGATTCAGCGTGCCAACGAAATCCTCGGCGAGGCAGGCTTCAAGGTGAGTGCCGTGCAGAACCACTTCTCCCTACTCTACCGTTCGTCG